>JAPLOI010000062.1 GCA_026400815.1 Alphaproteobacteria bacterium | reverse complement strand
GGAAGAGCCCGCCGCCGCGCATGGTGAGGTCACCTGTCTCGACCAAGGCGCAGCCAAGCTCGCGCGAGAGGACCACATGCTCGAACCAATGCGGGTCGCGCGTGCCGGGCGAGAGTAGCGCGATGGCGGGATCGCTCATGCCATGCGGTCCGAGGCGGCTCAGCGCCTCCTGCCACAGCTCGTAGAAGGGGGAGATGCTGCGCGGCAGGGCGGCCCGGGCGATCTCGGGCATGGCGGCGCCGATCAGGCGCCGGTTCTCGCGGAGCTGACCGAGGCCGGAGGCAAGCCCGGTGCGGTCCTGCAGCACCACCCAGCTGCCGTCGGGCCCGCGCACAAGGTCCACCGCATAGAGGTGCAGCAGCGGGCGGCGGGGCTGGCCCTTGCTGCGGCGTGCCGTTCGCTGGAAGGCCGGACTGCCGAAAACGAGCGGTGCCGGGATCTGGCCGCTCGCCAGCAGCTCCTGCGCGCCATAGAGATCGGCCAGGATCGCATCAAGCAGCCGGGCGCGCTGAGTGATGCCGGCCGCAAGCGCCTCGAACTCCTCCACCGGGATGGGCAGGGGCAGTGGGTCAAGCCGCCAGAGGGCCGCGCCCGAGGTTCCGGGCAGCAAGGAGGCCACGCCGTCATCGGCCATGGCGCGGGCCAGCCTTTCCGCGCGCTCGGCGAGGCCGGCGCGGCCAAGACTGCCCACCACACCCATGATGCCGCGCCAATGCGGACGGATGCGGCCCTCGCCGGAGACCATCTCATCAGGTCCGCCGGCGGGGTGCTCAGCCATGCGCAAAGGCTCTCAAATCCAGGGTGCAGGGGTGTTCCAGGCTCGGCCGCGGCTCGGCCAGCTGCGCGGCGCCCGCGCTGTGGCCATGGGCGAAGAAGCGCGAGCGACGGCGCGCCTCGGCCGAATTGGCGTTGACCGGGAAATCCTCATAGGCCCGGCCACCAGGATGCGCCACGTGATGGGCAAGGCCGCCAAGCGAACGCCCCGTCCAGCGGTCATGCACGTCCAGCACGAGCGGCGCTTGGGCCCTGACCGAGGGGTGCAAGGCCGAGGGCGGGTCCCAGGCCTTGAAGCGGATGCCACCCACGAATTCTCCGGCGCGGCCGGTGGGCTGCATGGGAACCGCGACGCCATTGGCGGCGAGGATGAAGCGCTCCGGCACCCAGTTCGTCACACGGGCCTGAACACGCTCGGCGCTGCTATCCACGTAGCGGACGGTTCCGCCGGCGGCCTGTTCCTCGCCGAGGACATGCCAGGGCTCCAGCGCCTCGCGCAGTTCGAGGCGCATGCGCGAGACATTGACCTCGCCGATCTTGGGGAAGCGGAATTCGGCGTGGGGGCGGAACCAGGCGGGATCGAGCTTGAAGCCGTGGGCGCCGAGTTCCTCCAGCGCGTCGTGCAGGTCCTCCCAGCAGGGGGTGGGCAGCAGGAAGCGGTCGTGCAGGCGGGTGCCCCAGCGGATGAGGCGGCGTTCGTAGGGGCGCTCCCAGAAGGCGGCGACGGCGGCGCGCATGAGCAGCATCTGGGCGGCGGACATGCGGGCGTGGGGCGGCATTTCGAAGGCGCGGAATTCCACCAGGCCGCGCCGGCCGCCGGGGCCGGCCGGATCGTACATCTTGTCGATGCAGAATTCGGTCCGGTGGGTGTTGCCGGACATGTCGACGAGGATGTTGCGGAAGATGCGATCGGTCATCCAGGGCGGGGTGGGGGCATCGCGCTTGATCTGGGCGAAGGCGGTTTCGAGCTCGGCCACGGCGTCGTCGCGGGCTTCGTCGATGCGGGGGTGCTGGCTGGTGGGGCCGATGAAGAGGCCGCTGAACAGGAAGGAGAGGCTGGGGTGGTTGTGCCAGAAGCCGAGCACGGATTTCAGCAGGTCTGGCCGGCGGAGGAACGGGCTTTCCTCGGGCGTTGAGCCGCCCATCACCACGTGGTTGCCGCCGCCGGTGCCGACGTGGCGGCCGTCGATCATGAATTTCTCGGTGGCCAGGCCGACCTGGCGGGCTTCCTCGTAGAGGGTTTCGGTGCGGGCGATGTGCTCGGCCCAGGAGGTGCCGGGGTGGATGTTCACCTCGATCACGCCGGGGTCGGGCGTGACGGAGAAGTGCTGCAGGCCGGGGTCGGAGGGGGGCAGGTAGCCTTCGAGGATCACCGGGGTGCCGAATTCCTTCGCGGTGGCTTCGACGGCGGCGACGAGGTCGAGCCAGTCCTCGGCGGCCATCAGGGGCGGGAAGAAGACGTGGATGAGGCCACCGCGGGGTTCGACGGCGAGGGCGGTGCGGACGAGGTCGGGCTCGCCTCGGCCGGCTTCGGGCAGGGGCTCGGGTTGGGGGCGCCAGTCTTCGACGCCGGAGCCTGCGGGCTCGGCGCGGGCGGCGCGCAGAGCGGCTTGCGGTGGGAGTTTTACCGCGGTTTCAAAGGGATCGCGTTCGAATTGCGGTTCGATCTCGTTGGGGTCGGCCCAGGGGAGGCTTTCCAGCGGCAGGCGCAGGCCGATGGGGGAGTCGCCCGGCAGCAGGAAGAGGGTATCGCTGCGGAAGTGCCATTTGCCGGTTTGCCAGCGGCGGCTGCCGCGTTCCAGCACGCGGCGCAGGGGCAGGACGGTGCCGACCGGGGAGGCGAGGCCCTGGGCGAACAGGCGCTGCATGCGGGCGCGTTCCAGCGGGTCGCGCAGCTTGCTGTCCTGCATCACCAAATTGGCGGGCAGGCGGTGTTCGCGCCAGAGGTAGTAGTGCACGTCCTCATGCGCCGGGATGGCCATGGCGGGGTTCACCTGCAGGCGCTCGGCCAGGGCCTGGGTGAAGCGGGCGGCATCTTCCGCGGTGGCGGTGCCGCGGTCCCGGTCCGGGTCGGCGAGCAGGGTGGGGTCGGTCCAGACCGGGTCGCCATCGGTGCGCCAGTGGGCGGACAGCGCCCAGCGCGGCAGCGGCTCGCCGGGATATTGCTTGCCCATGCCGGTGTGCAGCGCGGCGCCGGGGGCCCAGAGCGGGGCGAGGCGGCGCAGCAGGGTGCCGGCGTAGCGACGCTTGGTGGGGCCGAGGGCGGCGGTGTTCCACTCCGGCGCCTCGAAATCCGTGGCGGCGACGAAGGTGGGCTCGCCGCCCATGGTGAGGCGGACGCGGCCGCGGTCGAGCGCGCGATCGACCTCGGCGCCCATGGCCAGGATGGCCTGCCACTGGGCCTCGGTGTAGGGCTTGGTGGTGCGCGGCGTTTCCAGAACGCGCTTCACCTGCATGTCGAAGCCGAATTCCACCTCCGCCTTTTCCACCCCGCCGGAGATGGGGGCGGCGGATTGCGGATCGGGCGTGGCGGCGAGCGGGATGTGGCCTTCGCCGGCCATCAGGCCCGAGGTGGCATCGAAGCCGATCCAGCCAGCGCCGGGCAGGTAGACCTCGGCCCAGGCGTGCAGGTCGGTGAAATCGGCTTCGGGGCCTTCGGGGCCTTCCAGCGGTTTCACGTCGCCGACCAGCTGGATCAGGTAGCCGCTGACGAAGCGGGCGGCGAAGCCGAGATGGCGCAGCATCTGCACCAGCAGCCAGGCGGAATCGCGGCAGGAGCCGCTTCCTTCCTCCAGCGTGCGCTGCGGGGACCAGACGCCCGGTTCCATGCGTACGATATAGGCAATGCGCGCCTGCACCGCGCGGTTGAGGTCGATCAGCAGGTCGATGGTGCGGCGGGGGGTGCGCGGCACCGCGGCGATCATGGCGGCGAGTTCGGGGCCGGGCTCATCCAGGCGGCGGAAAGGGGCGAGTTCGTGCACCAGCACGGGGTCGTAGGCGAAGGGGAATTCCTCCGCCTGCGGTTCCAGGAAGAAATCGAACGGGTTGATGGTGGCCATGTCCGCCACCAGGTCCACCGTGACGGCGAACTGCGTCACCTTCTCCGGAAACACCACGCGGGCGAGGAAATTGCCCTGCGGGTCTTGCTGCCAGTTCAGGAAATGCGGCTTGGGTTCGACCGTGAGCGAATAGGACAGCACCGGGGTGCGGGCATGCGGGGCCGGGCGCAGGCGGATGGTTTGCGGGCCGAGCGACACGGCGCGGTCGTAGCGATAGCTGGTGCGGTGGGTCAGCGCGACATGCAGGGCCATGGGGAGTCCCGACGAGGTTCAAGCCGGTGGCAGGCAAGATGCGTGCCGCGCATAGGAAGCGGTTCTTTTTTGAAGAAAAGAACCAAAAAACTTTTATCCGTTTGATGCGGTGAGATGCGATCGCTCCGCATCAAACGGATGAAGTCTTTTTGCTTCTTTTTCTTCAGAAAAAGAAGGTGCTTGCTTTCTTAGGGGAAGCTGACCTCCCCGTACGGATAGAACTTGGTGATATCCACGTTGGTGTAGGGCAGCCCGTCCAGCCGCGTGGTGCCCAGGAACGGCTCCGGCGGTTCCACCAGCAGGATGGTTTTGGCGAAGCCGTTGTCATCGAAGCCGCGGCGGAAGTGGACGCGGCTTTTGATGGCGAAGACCTGGAACTGGGCCGGGTCGAAGCCGAACTGGCGCAGATGGTCCAGCTCGATCACCTGCACCAGATAGGGGCTGATGCAGAGCACGTTGCCGTTTCCGAGATCCACGTTCACCCAGCTCTGCCCGCCGGTGCGGCTGCGCCCGGCGCTGACGGAGTGGATCTTGCCCTGCACGCGCACCTTGGGGCCGGCGGATTCGTCGGCCTCGCCGCCGACCAGTTCATCGAAGGCATCGCCCGCCTTGGCGCCGGACGCAAGCAGGCGGGTGACGAGGGCGTTGTCGGCCACGGTGGCGATGAGGGTGTTGCTGAGGCCCTGGGCCATGATCTCGCTCAGCAGCCAGGTGGCGTAGCCGGAGCGGTCGGAGTGGTCGCCGAGGACGATGGGGGTTTCGCCGGCCTGCTGGGCCTTGAGCGCCAGGGCGACGCCTTCCTTCATGTGATGCACCTTGGTGCTGTGCAGCAGCTCGTGGCGCTTGCGCCAGGCGAAGGCGGCCATGTCGTCGGCGATGGTTTGCGCCAGCTTCTTGTTCCCGTTGGTCATGGCCTGGATGCACATGCCGACATCGGGCACGTCGCTCCAGGGGAAGCCGAAGAACACGTTCACATAGGCATCGGGCTCGCGGGCTTCCCAGGTGAGGGCGCGTTGCACCAGGTCGGACCAGGGCGAGGCGCCGGTCCATTGCAGGACGGTGGGGGAGATGATCGGCACCTTCACCGTGACGGCTTCCGGCTTGTAGGTGCCGCGGATGGCGCGGACCATCTGGCGGGCGGCGCGCTGGCCTTGCAGGTGGCCGTCGTAGTGCGGGAAGTATTTCACGGTGAACGCCATGTCGGCGTATTTCAGGAACTCCTCGTCCTCGTTTCCGTGCGGGTCGAAGGTGGCGGCGATGATGGCGGTGGAGCCGATGGCGGCGCGCACGCGGCGGGCCAGCTCGGCTTCGGGGCGCGCGACACCGCGGGCGCCCATGGCGCCGTGGACGGCGAGGTAGGCACCATCCCACGGGCCGGAGGCGTTCAGCTCCGCGATCATCTTGCCGACGAAGGTTTCGAACGCCTCCTCCGTGATCCAGCCGCTGCCGGTGCCCGTGACGGGGAAGCCGGGGCTTTCGATGCCCACCAGCTCCACATCCGCGTATTCCCGCGCCACCTGCACGAAGCCGCCGATGTAGTCGCGCGGCTGCATCGCCAGCACCGCGTCGCCCTTGGCCGGGGAGCCCGGGTAGGTGAAATCCGCCAGGGTGGTGTCGTTGGCCAGGAAAGTGACGGTCTCGTGCGAGAAATGGAGGACGGCGATGCGCATGGGCGGGGATCCTCGAAGAATTCCCGGTCACGTTAGCGCGGAATGGGGGCGGGGCTGTAGAGGGCGCGGGCGTATGCGGCGATACTTGCGGCATGGCTGCCCCCCTTGATCCCTCCCTGTTCCGGCCCGCGCTGGTGGTGCTTGGCGCCGCCGCGGTGGTGATTCCGGTGTTCCACCGGCTGAAGCTCTCGCCGGTGCTGGGGTTCATCCTGGTGGGGCTGGTGGTGGGGCCGGCCGGGCTGGGCAGCCTGGCGGTGACCGTGCCGTGGCTGGGCTGGTTCACGCTGACGGATACGGAGGCGATCGCGCCGATCGCGGATCTCGGCGTGGTGATGCTGATGTTCATGATCGGGCTGGAGATGACCCTGCCGCGGCTGCGGGCGATGCGGCATTTCGTGTTCGTGCTGGGGCCGCTGCAGATGGGGCTGTGCAGCGCCGTGGTGGGCGGCTTGCTGCTGCTGCTGGGGCAGGGCTGGGCGAGTGCCGCGGTGCTGGCCCTGGCGCTGGCGATGTCTTCCACCGCCGTGGTGCTGCAGGTGCTGGCCGACCGGCGGGCGATGAACGGCAAGCTGGGGCGCGCCGCACTGGGCGTGCTGTTGTTCCAGGATATCGCCGCCGTGCCGATCCTGGTGGCGATTGGCGTGCTGGGGCGCGGCGGAGAGGAGCAGGGGATGGCCGCCCTGGCCTGGATGGCGCTGCGTGCCGTGGCCACCGTGCTGGCGCTGCTGCTGGCCGGGCGGCTGGTGCTGCGGCCGCTGTTCCGCTCCGTTGCGCGCACCGCCAGCCCCGACCTGTTCGTGGCCGCCTGCCTGCTGGTGGTGCTGGGCACCAGCCTGATCGCCGCCGCCGCCGGCCTCACGCCCGCACTCGGCGCGCTGGTGGCCGGGCTGCTGCTGGCCGAAACCGAATACCGCCGGCAGATCGAGGCGGTGATCGACCCGTTCAAGGGGCTGCTGATCGGGGTGTTCCTGATCTCCGTGGGCATGACGTTGGAGTTCGGCCGCATCCTGGCGCATCCCTGGCAGGTGCTGGCGCTGTCGGTGGTGCTGGTGGTGGCCAAGGCGGTGGTGATCGGCTTGCTGGTGCTGGGCTTCCGCCTGGGCTGGCGCGCCGCCCTGCCGGCCGGGCTGCTGCTGGCGCCGGGCGGGGAGTTCGGCTTCGTGGTGATCGGGCTGGGTATCACCGGTGGGTTGATCGACCCTTCGGCCGGGGCGCTGGCGCTGATCGTGGTGGCGGTGGGCCTGGCGGTGATCCCGGCGCTGGGCAGCCTGGGGGACCGGCTGGCGCGGCGCATGGCCCGGGTGCCGCATGAGCTGCTGCTGCCGGAGGAAGGGGCGGACGCCACCCCGCGCGTGATCATCGGCGGCTACGGAAGGGTGGGGCGCACCGTGTCGGAACTGCTGGATGCGCACCGCATTCCCTGGATCGCGGTGGATGCCGACCCCGATGAGGTGGCCGCCCTGCGCCGCCAGGGCCGCCGGCAGGTGTTCTGGGGCGACCTGGCCAACCCCGAGCTGCTCGCCCACCTGCACCTGGATACCGCCCGCGCCCTGGTGGTGACGATGACGGACCCCGATGCGGTGGACGCGCTGGTGAGCCTGGCCCGCGCCGCCCGCGGGGACCTGCACATCATCGTGCGCGCCCGCGACGACCGGCACGCGGCCCATGTGTACGGCCTGGGCGCCACCAGCGCGGTGCCCGAGACGATCGAGGCGAGCCTGCAGCTCAGCGAGGCCGTGCTGGTGGACCTCGGCGTGGCGATGGGGCCGATCCTGGTTTCCATCCATGAGAAGCGGGCGGAGTTCCACGATGGCATCCGGGCCATGGCGCCGGATGATGTGGAGATCAGGGATTTCGGGCGGCGGCGGCTGAGGGACAGGGTGAAGGAGGAATAGGGGGCCAGCTTCGGGCGTCGCAAGCGAAGGGGTCACAGAGGACACGGAGGACCACGGAGGGCCACAGAGATGTCCGGGGGGCGGCACCAGCGGACAGGGCCGTCGCACTTCTCTGTGCTCTCCTTCGCCCTTCGTGTTCTCTGTGACCCCTTCGCTTGGGATGGTGCCGCGCGCTACTTCGGCTCGATCGGCATACGTGCGATCCCGCCCCAGGCAATCGGCGCGCCGGCCTTCGCCGCGGCCTCCGCCGGCGGCAGCTCGGCATCCCAATCCGCCGCCACGAAGCGCCTGGCGTTCACCGTGCGGGCGGCATCCGACAGCAGCCAGAGCAGCGGCGGGACCATGATTTCCGGTTGCAGCATGCGGGCGGGGTCGCCGGCGGTCTCGCCCACCAGGGCGGTGGCGGTGGTGCCACCGGGGACCAGGACGTTGGAGGTAACGCCGGTGCCTTCCAGATCGGCCGCCAGCACCGCCATGGCGGATTCGGCGGCGGCCTTGGCGCTGCCGTAGAGCAGGTGCCCGGCGCGCACCATGGTGCCGAGGCTGGTGGTGACGCTGATGATCCGCCCCTGCCGCTCGGCCAGCATGTGCGGCACCACGGCGCGGGCCATGTTGATGGGGCCGGCGCCGTTGATGGTCATGAACCGCCACCATTGCTCCGGCGTGGTCTCCCAGAAGCGGATCGGGTGGGTGCGCTGGTTCGGCCGCACGGCGTATTGGCCGATGCCGGCATTGTTCACCAGCACGTCGATCCGCCCGAACGCCACCAGGGCGGTGGCGGCGACATGGGCGAAGCTGTCGGGCTGGGCGAAATCGGCCACCACGGTGCGCAGGGCGGAGGGCAGGGTGGCGAGCGCATTGGCGTCGCGGTCGGCGGCGAGCACCTGGTGGCCCTCGGCGTGGAGTGCCAGGGCGATGGCCCGGCCGATGCCGCTGGCGGCGCCGGTGACGATGATGGCGTGTGCCATGGGTGCTGTCCCTTCTTGTGGCACGGAACGGTGGGCGCGATCAGGTTCGGTGTCGAGGGGAGCGGCGTCGCAAAAGTTACTAAAAAGTTACTTCGCCGGGGGCCGTTACCACATTATGATCGTTCCGATAATAAAATATCGTAGCGCCTGATCCGCCGGGAGTCTCGAAATGGCAACCTACACGGTCACCAACGCGGCGCCGGCGGGCTATGCGCAAGGCACGATGTTCGGCGCCGCGGCAACCCTGGCGGGCGCGATCGGCACCGAGCTGCTGTATATCAATCCCGACGGTTCGCGCGTGGTGATCCGGGGCAGCGGGTTCGTGTTTTCCGGCAGCGTGGCACTCGGCGGCCTGATCGACTCCGTGGAGCATTTCGACAGCTCGCAGACCATTCTGTTCGCCTCCTACACCTCTGCCGGCACCCCGATGGTGGACCTGTATAACCGTTGGTTCGGCCCCTCCGCCTTCCCGGAACTGGCGCTGACGGCCGGCGCCGACCTGATGCAGGGCTCGGCCAATGCCGACAGCTTCAACGCCTCCGGGGGCAACGACACCATCAATGGCTTCGACGGCGACGACTACATCGACCCCGGCAATGGCGCCGACACCATCAACGGCGGCAACGGGTTCGACATGCTGTCGTATTCGGCGGCCAACGGCGATGCCACGATCACCAAGGGCATCACGGTCAACCTGAGTTTCTCCACCTTCCTGGATCCCTGGGGCAACACCGAAACCATCAGCTCCATCGAGAACATCCGCAGCACGCGCTTCGCCGACACGCTGATCGGCAGCACCGGCGCCAATCGCTTCGAGGGGCTGGCCGGCGCCGACAATTTCTCGGGCTTGGGCGGGTTCGACACCGTCTCCTACCTGCGTGACACGCGCTACGGTGGCACCAAAGGCGTGACGGTGAACCTCGCCACCGGCACCGCCACCGACGGCTTCGGCGACCAGGACAGCTTCACCGGCATCGAGGGCGCGGGTGGCACCGAACAGGCCGACCTCATCATTGGCGGTGACAAGGCGCTGTCTGGCTTCTCGTACGAAGCCTATGGTTATGGCGGCGACGATACGATCAAGGCCGGCAGCTTCGAGATGTATATCGAGCCGGGTGCGGGCAACGACACCATCACCGGTGGGGCAAGCGCCAACGACCAGGTCAGCTACCAGGAATACACCGGCACCAAGGGCGCCATCATGAACCTCGCCACGGGGATCGTGAACGATCCCTATGGCGGCACGGACACGATCACCGGCGGGATCGAGGGGCTGCGCGGCACCCGCAACGCGGATACGCTGATTGGCAATGCCAGTGGCAATTTCCTGCGCGGCCTGGCCGGCAACGACACGCTGGACGGCGGCGCGGGCTTCGATACCGTACGTTACGACCGCGATGCGCGCAACGGCGGCACGAAAGGCGTGGTGGTCGATCTCGGTACTGGCACGGCCACGGACGGCTTCGGCAACACTGACACGCTGATTTCGATCGAACGGGTAGGGGGCACCGAAAGCGCCGACACGCTGACCGGCGGCGACGCCGTGCTGGAGTTTCGCAACCGCTACACGCTGCTCGGGCTGGGCGGCAACGATACGCTGAAGGCGCGCAGCCAGGGGGTGTATTTCGAGCCCGGCGCCGGCAACGACACCATCACCGGAAGCCCGCAGAACGACCTGCTCTCCTACGCCGACTACACGGGGGTGGCTGGGCTTGTGCTCGACCTCGGCCTTGGCACGGTGTCGGACCCGTTCGGCGGCTTCGATACCTTCACCAGCATCGAAAGCCTGCGCGGCACCCGCAACGCCGATACGCTGACCGGCGACGGGCAGGACAACCAGTTCCAGGGCCTGGCCGGGGCCGACGTGATCATCGGCGGCGCCGGGATCGACGAGGTGCGCTACGACGGCGACTCCTCCTATGGCGGCACCAACTCGGTGATGGTGGACCTGCAGGCGGGCACGGGCACGGACGGGTTCGGCACCGGGTTGGTCGACAAGCTGTCCGGCATCGAGGGCATCCGCGGCACCAACTCGCTGGAGCCGCGGTCGATTTCGGTGGACGGCAAGACCATCCATGCGGACCTGCTGTACGGCGATGGCGGCGACAATTTCTTCCGCGGCCTGCGCGGCAACGACCTGATCGACGGCCGCGGCGGCAGCGACACCACCGATTATTCCCGCGATGCCGGGCAGGGCGGGCTGGCGGGTGTGTTGGTGAGCCTGGAGTCCCAGACCGGCACGGATGGCTTCGGCACCATCGATACGCTGCTGAACATCGAGAACGTCGTCGGCACCGACTTCGCCGACACGCTGGTGGGCGATGGTGGCGCCAACGTGCTGACCGGCGGGCTGGGCGACGACCTGCTGGAAGGCAATGGCGGCATCGACACCGCCGTGTTCTCCGGTGCCTCGGCCAGCTACACCGTCACGGCCGGGCCGGCCGGCGCGCTCATTGTCTCCGGCGCGGATGGCAAGGACACGCTGAGGGATATCGAAATCCTGCAGTTCAGCGACGCCAAGATCACCCTCGGCGGCAGCACCGGCTTCGCCATCGCCGCGCTCACCCCGTCGCTGGCCGAGGGCACCGGCAGCGGCACCACCGACTTCACCTTCAAGGTGACCCGCAGCGGCGGCACCGCGCTGGCCCAGACCGTGGGCTGGAGCGCGGCGGGCGGGCCTGGCACCTTGCCCGCCGGCAGCCAGCCGGCCTCGGCGTTGGATTTCGGCGCCGCCCTGCCCAGCGGCACCGTGGGCTTCCTGGCGGGGGAGACGGAAAAAACCATCACCGTGCGGGTTCTGCGCGATGCGCTGGTTGAATCCAAACGGGTGTTCGTTGTCACCCTCGCCGTGCCATCGGGCACCACCGCGGTGGATGGCGGCGCGGCCACGGCGGTGATCCTGGACGATGACGCGGCCTATGCCGCCACGGGCGGCGGCGCGCTGGCGGAGGGCACCGGCGGCACAAGCAGCTTCACCTTCACGGTGCAGCGGGTGGGCAACCTCAGCGGCGCCGGCACGGTGGCGTTTGCGGTGCAGGGCAGCGGTGCCACCCCGGCCACTGCCGCGGATTTCGTTGGTGGCGTGCTGCCCTCCGGCACGGTGTCGTTCGCGCCGGGGCAGGCGAGCCGGACGGTGACGGTCGCCGTGGTGGGCGACAGCGCGCAGGAGGCCAGCGAGGGGTTCGGGTTCGTGCTTTCGAACCCCACCGGCGGCGTGATCGCCAGCCACGCCGTGCCCACCGCGACGATCCTCAACGACGACACCGCGTTCTCCATCGCCGCCACCAGCGCCAACAAGCCGGAGGGCACTGGCGGCAGCACGGCGTTCACCTTCACCGTTACGCGCGCGGGCACGCCGGGGGTGGCGCAGAGCGTGGCGTGGTCGGTGGCCGGCATCGCCGGCACCGGCACCTCGCCCGCCGATGCGGCGGATTTCACCGGCGGCGTGCTTCCCGCCGGCACGCTGAGCTTCGCCGCCGGCGAAACCAGCCGGACCCTCACGGTGCGGGTTGCCGCCGACGCGGTGGTTGAAACAGCCGAACGCTTCGCCGTCACGCTCGCCAACCCGACCGGCGGGGCGACCCTGGGCACCGCCTTGGCGCACGGGATCATCCAGAACGACGACACCAGCCTGCGCGTGCAGGCCGGGGGCGCGATGGCGCAGGCCGAGGGCAATGCCGGCGTGCGCGCGTACAGCTTCCTGGTGCAGCGCCAGGGCAATGTCAGCGGCACCAGCACGGTGCAGTTCACCGTGGCCGGCAGCGGCGCCGCCCCGGCCACGGCAAGCGACTTCGCGGGCGGCGTGATGCCCTCCGGCACGGTGACGTTCCTGGCCGGCGAGACCAGCAAGACCGTGACCGTGAACGTGGCCGGGGACACCGTGCAGGAGGCGGATGAGGGGTTCCAGCTCGTGCTCTCCGGCGCCACCGGGGCTGCTATCACCGGGGCCAGCCTGGGTGCCACGATCCAGAGCGACGACTCCACCCTTTCGATCGCGGCCGCCAGCGCCAGCAAGCCCGAAGGCAATGGCCCGGCCGGCGCCACCACGCAGTTCACCTTCACCGTCACGCGCACCGGCGGCACCAGCCTCGCCCAGGGGGTGAGTTTTGCGGTGGCCGGCGCCAGCGGCAACGGCACCGCCCCGGCGACGGCGCCCGATTTCGCCAACGGGGTGTTCCCCACCGGCACTGTCGGCTTCGCGGCGGGGCAGACCACCCGCACCATCACCCTCAATGTGCGCGCCGACCAGGCCCAGGAACTCAGCGAGCGCTTCGCGGTCACGCTCGCCAACCCCACCGGGGGCGCTCAGATCGGCACCGGCACGGCGCAGGGGATCATCTTCAACGACGACTTCGTCAGCACCGCGGCGAACCAGACGCTGACCGGCGGCACCGCGCCAGACCTGTTCCTGTTGGGTCGCGGGCTGGATTCGGTGACCGGCAATGGCGGGCAGGACAGCTTCCGCTTTCTGCCGGCGGCCATCGGCAACGGTGCGACAAACGCGACCACGATCCAGGATTTCAACCCGGGCATTGGGGAGAAGCTGGACCTGTCGGCGATCGACGCCATCGCCGGCACGCTGGCCAACGACGCTTTCGTGTTCAACCCGGTGATCGGGGCGGGGTTCTCCGGGCCGGGCTCGCTGGTGTGGTCGATGGACGGCACCCGCGTGGCGATCCTCGGCGACACCAATGGGGATTTCGCCGCGGACCTCACCATTTTCGTGCGGCCGGTGGGCACGCCCGACGCGACCTGGTTCGTGCTGTAGCCGGCGTTCAGCCCTCGGGCGGGGCCAGCCTGCCCAGGGCGTCCTGGATGCCGAACGCGCCGGGGAGCGCGCCGCGCGGGAACAGGCGCGTCACGTGGCCCATCTTGCGGCCGGGGCGGGCTTCCGCCTTGCCGTAGAGGTGGGGGATCAGGCCCGGGGTGGCGAGGATTTCCGGCCAGAGGGCGGTTTCCTCGGGGCCGACGAGGTTCTTCATCACGGCGTCGCTATGGCGGGTGGCGGGCGGCAAAGGCAGGCCGGCGACGGCGCGGATGTGCAGCTCGAACTGGCTGGCGGGGCAGGCGTCGATCGTCCAGTGGCCGGAATTGTGCGGGCGCGGCGCGATTTCGTTCACCAGCACCTGGCCGCGCGCGTCGATGAACATCTCCACGGCCAGCAATCCCACGAGATCAATCGATTGTGCGATGGTGTTGGCCATGACGCGGGCGCGGGCGGCGGTTTCCTCGGGGATGCGGGCCGGGGCGAGGGTGAGATCGAGGATGTGGTGGCGGTGGCGGTTTTCCACCACGTCGAAGGCGCTGGTGGTGCCGTCCAGCCCGCGGGCGACGACGACGGAGACCTCGCAGGCGAAATCGACGAAGCCTTCCAGCACCAGCGGCTTGGGTGCGAGGGCCGCGAAGGCGTCTTCCAGGTCGTCGCCGGGGTTGATGCGGCGCTGGCCCTTGCCGTCGTAGCCCAGGCGGGTGGTTTTCAGGATGGCGGGCAGGCCCAGGGCTTCGGCGGCGGCGTGGAGGTCGTTGAGGGATTCCACCAGGCGCCAGGGGGCGGTGGCGATGCCGGCGCCGTTGAGGAAGCTCTTTTCCAGCGCGCGGTCCTGGCTGATGCGCAAGACCGCGGGGGAGGGGCGGACGGGCTTCAACGAGGCAAGAAGATCAAGCCCTTCGGCGCTGACATTCTCGAATTCGAAGGTGATCACGTCCACCTGGGCGGCGAATTCGCGCAGCACGTCGGGGTTGTCGTAGGGGCCGACCGTCTCGCCGGCCGCCACCATCGCGGCAGGGCTGCCGGGGCTGTCGGACAGAATGTGGCAGCGATAGCCGAGGCGTGCGGCTGCCAAGGCAGACATGCGGCCAAGCTGGCCGCCGCCGACGATTCCGATGGTGCTGTTCGGAGGAAGCGCGGTCATGCCGGGAGGTCGACGGGTTCCTCGGCCACGGCGGCGGATTGCGCGGCGCGGTGGGCCTCCAGCCGGGCGGCCAAAGCCGGGTCGTGCAGGGAGAGGATGGAGGCGGCCAGCAGGGCGGCGTTCACGGCGCCGGCGCGGCCGATGGCGAGCGTGCCGACCGGGATGCCGGCGGGCATCTGCACGATGCTCAGCAGGCTGTCCTGCCCCCGCAGGGCCTGGCTTTCGACAGGCACGCCCAGCACCGGCAGGCTGGTCCAGGCGGCGGCCATGCCGGGCAGGTGGGCGGCCCCGCCAGCGCCGGCGATGATCACCTGCAGGCCGCGCCCGCGCGCACCCTTGGCATAGGCCTGGAGGCGATCCGGCGTGCGGTGGGCAGAGGTGATCCGCGCCTCGAACGGAACGCCCAGCTTTTCCAGGATATCGGCGGCGTGCTTCATGGTCGGCCAGTCGCTCTGGCTGCCCATGATGATGCCAACAAGTGTCTTTTGTTGCGTGTTCAACGGCTTATCAAGCAATGTTGTCGGGGATCAGGCGGGATTCCAGCCACGCGACCTCATCCTTCAGCAGCAACTTGCGCTTTTTGAGGCGCGCCAGATGCAGCTGGTCCACCGGCCCGCCCTCTACCATGCGGGCGATGACGGTATCGAGGTCACGATGCTCGCTGCGCAACTCGTGCAGGCGGCGAAGCAGGGAATCGCGGTCGTTCAGCATGCAGCACGGCCTGTGGCGGTGGGGGAAGGCGCCAATCCGATTGAAGTAGCGCGAAGCCGGCGCGATGCGATACGCTTTCTTTGCAGTTTGGCGTGCAAGATCACGCCGCGCTGCCCCGGCCAACCGGGATTGCGGCCCAGCGGGGCCATTGATGCCCCCATGGGCCCCTCTTCCGGGCGGCGGGACGGAGCTTTGTCTTCGCCTGAACCTGTGGAGGTACCATGAGCCTGGAATCCCGCCTGGAGAGCCTGAAGACCCGCCACGCCGGCCTGGAACGCAGCATCGCCGAGGAAGACCATCGACCGCTGCCCAATGCCGAAGCCCTGTCCCGGCTGAAACGCCAGAAATTGCGCCTGAAGGAGGAGATCGAGAGCACGCGCAGCTCCGTGCACGCCTAGCGCGCGCTCCCGGCGTGGCCCCCCCAGCGCTGGAAAGGGGGCCAGCGCAGCGGCGGTGGCCATGCTGGGTTAGGCCGCCTCGTCCGCTTCCGGCGGCGGCGGCATGGGCACGGCCAGGCCCTCACGCGTCAGCCGGTCATTGGCGGCCATCACCGAGTGGTGCAGGTCGCTCTGGGTGCACAGGCCCAGGATCACGGGATCACGCGGCTTGATGTTGGCGCTGTTCCAGTGGGTGCGGCTGCGCACCTTGTCGATGGTTTCCTTGGTGGTGCCCATGAGCTTGCCGATCTGCGCATCGGTGAGCTGCGGGAAGTTGCGCAGCAGGAAGGCGATGCCATCGGGCCGGTCGTTGCGCTTGGCCACGGGGGTGTAGCGGGCGCCGCGCTGCTTCTTGGGCGGCGGGGAGGCGCTGGGCAGCAGCTTGAGGCGCGCCTTGCCATCCTTCTCGCAGCGCGCGATCTCGGCGGCGGTGAGCTGCATGTTGGCGATCGGGTCGTAGCCGACGATGCCGGCCGCCACTTCGCCATCGGCGATGGCCTGGACCTCCAACGGGTGCATGCCGCAGAATTCGGCGATTTGCTCGAAGGTCAGCGCGGTCTTCTCGATCAGCCACACGGCGGTGGCCTTGGGCATCAGCGGCAGGGTCATGGCAGCGTTACCTTGGGCTTCCGGGCGGCGCGCGGCGCGGCGGCGGGCGGAAAGTCGGGCATATGGACTTCGATCAATGAACGGTCAAGCGCCGCAACGGTGGGGCAGCCCCGAGAGACCAACGTATTGAGGAGAATGGGATGCGCGACGACGACGACAACCTGCCCCGCCCCAAGCCGGCCCGCCTGGTGCCGCCGAAGCTGGATCTGTGGGGGGTGACGGAGCTTGCTGACTATATCGAGGAACTGCGCGCGGAGATCGCGCGGGTGGAGGCGGAGATCACCCGCAAGGGCTCGGCCCGGGCGGCGGCGGACGCGTTCTTCAAGCGGCCGGGGTAGGGGGGGAAAATAAAGGGGCCAGATTGCTCCGGCCCCTTCGTGGTTCAGGCGGCCTGGGCCGCCGGTCCTGATTCAGGCGGCCTGGGCCGCCGGGGCGTCGATCGCCTTCGGGGTGGCGCTGCCCACCGGGATGCGGCGGGGCTTCAGGGCTTCGGGCACCACGCGCTTCAGCGCCACGTGCAGCAGGCCATTTTGCAGGTCTGCGCCATCCACCACCATGTGGTCGGCGAGCACGAAGCGGCGTTCGAACGGGCGGCCGGCGATGCCGCGGTAGAGCACTTCGCCCTGGCCATTGGGCTGGACGCGGCCGGCCACGTGCAACGCGCCGTCCTTCACGGTGATCTCGATGTCATCGGGCCCGAAGCCGGCAACCGCCATCGTAAGGCGGTAGCTGTCCTCGCCGGTGCGCTCGATGTTGTAGGGGGGGTAGGAGACGTCCGCCGTGGCGGCGCTGTCCAGCATGCGGGCCAGGCGGTCGAAGCCGATGGCGGTGCGGAACAGGGGAGTCAGATTCAGGGCGTTCATGGGTTGTATCACCTTCTCAAGAAGCAAGGTTACGGCAGGTCGGCTCCCCATACGGGCGAACCGTGGCAGGCCCCGCGACCCCTTCTGGGCATCGCGAGCGCTCTGGAGATAGTCAGTGTGGGTGCGGGTTCAAGGGGGAAGGAAGCAAGCAAAGCGAAGCGGTCACAGAGAGCACAGAGGGCCACGGAGACCACAGAGAAGCAGGGTGCCATAGGCTTGAACCTTCTCTGTGACCCTCCTTGGTCCTCTGTGCTCTCTGTGACCGCTTCGCTTTCTTCCCGCCCCCCGAACGCAGAAAGGGCCGGGTTTCCCCGGCCCCTTCGCAGCGCGTGGCAGAAGGCTGGGATCAGCCCTTGCGCATGCCGATGCCGGCGAACTTCTTGTTGAACTTCGCCACCTGGCCGCCCGTGTCCATGATGCGCTGCACGCCGGTCCAGGCCGGGTGGGACTTCGGGTCGATGTCCAGGCGAATGGTGTCGCCCGCCTTGCCGGAGCACGACCGGGTGGTGAAGGCCGTGCCATCCGTCATGATGACGTTGATGGTGTGGTACTGCGGGTGGATACCGGGCTTCATGACGGGCCTCATGGAGTGTGACGCCGACGATGCGACCGTCCGCGCGAAGCGGGCCGTATAGCGGCGCGGCTGGGCGCTTGCAAGCGCAGTACGGTGGTGCCGGCGCGCCGTGCGTCATTCTTCCCCCGAAGGGGAAAGGAAGAATGATGCATGGCGCGACGGAGGCCCCGGCGCCCGATGCAGCAAACGACGCGCCGTGCCCTTGTACGTACTGGATGACATCGACAGCACCGCGGCGCCATTCCGCCGGCCCTTGAAGGGGCCGCCGAAAAGGCGCGGCGGTGAGTCTAGGGGATCAACCACGGGGTCTGCGTCCCAGATAGCACGGATCGGAGAATGTGTCAATAACGAAAACTAACATCATGATATCAATACCTTGCCGCCACGCGGGCCGCGCGCGCTGCCCATCGAACGACGCGGCGAACGACGCGGCGCATGGCGCACGCATGGCGCAAGGCATGGCGCGCATCGGGCCCCAGGGGGGAATTCGCGGGCCGGAGCTGGTGGCGCATGCGCCAAGCCCCAAGGTGCGCGCCGCCCGCACCGGCCGGGCCGATACGCAAGACGTGCAGACGAAGGTGCTGCACGCCCTGCGCGTGCGGGCGGATGGCAGCCCGATCGAGCGGATCAGCGGCATCGGCACGCTGCTGAAGGGGGGCGGATGGGGTGTGGCGTATCGCCCCTGTTTCGGTGATTGCCCGCCCGGCCTGCGGGGCGGCCCACCCGCCCCGGCATCGGTGTGCGAGTACCGTTAAACGTTAACAAGAAGCACATCTTGTGGCAATATTTACTATTGGAGAATATTCTGTGCATACTCGCGCATGGTGGCGGCGCTTGCGCCTGCTTCCGTGAACCGGGAAGGGGAGGAAAACGCCGATGGCCACGCTGCGCTGGAATTGGGAGTCTGAGGTCAACACCACTATTGCGGGTTACCAGTCTCGCGGCCGCGTCGCCGCCCTGGACGACGGCGGCTATGTGGTGGTGTGGGAGGCCGAACGCCGGACCGAAACCGACACGATTTCTCGAGATATCCGCGCCCGCATCTTCGACTCGGCGGGCCAGCCGCTCGCGGACGAGTTCACGGTCGCCACCGGCACGGACACCGTCTTCCATGCCAACCCCGACGTGGTCGGCTCGAATGGCGGCGGATTCCAGGTGGTCTAGACCCAGAACGCCGGCGACCTCGGCGGCCGAAGCATCGCCAGCGCCCAGTTCGTCCCCCGGGTGCGGAACAATACAATAGTCTTTGAGCTGCAGCGCAACTTCGACGTCACCACGCCGCTGGCAGGGCGGCAGGACGATACCGCCGCCATCGCGCGCACGGACAGTGGGGTGGCGATCACCTGGCAGCGCCAGGGCGTTCAGGGCCCGCTGCTGCTGACGCCGACCAGTGGCACCCCCGTTTTCGTCGAGCAATTTGTGGCCAGCGGCACGGCCGACTTCAACGCCACCCCCGCCATCGCCACGCAGAGGGGGGGGGGCAGCGACATGGTGGTGGCGTGGCTGGACGGCACGCTCGGCCAGGTGAAGGTTCAGTTACACAATAGTAACGGCACGCGCCTTGGCACCGCGGCGGTGGTGGCGACCAATGACGGCTTGTCCGTCCAGCCCACGGCGGTGGTAGCGGCCAATGGCGGCGGCTTCTCGCTGCCTGCGCCGGTGGTGCCGACCAATGGCGGCGGCTCCTTTGTGTCCGCGCCGGTGGTGGCGTGGCTGGCCGGCGGGCTGTTCGCCGTGGCCTGGGCCAGCAGCCAGACTGCCCCCGTCGCCCTGGGGTCGCAGGTGATGCAGCGCGTGGGGTCGGAGGTGATGATGCGGCTGTACGTGCCCGGCCCGGCCCACGCCCCCGAGCCGGTGCCGCTGGGCGCGGCCTTCCAGGTGAACAGCACCAGCGCCGGCTTCCAGGATAATGTCAGCCTCACCGCCACCCCCCGCGGCGGGGTGGTGGCGGCCTGGACCGACAGCGGCGCGGACGGTTCCGGCCGCTCTGTGCGGCTGCAAGCCTTCGACAGCGCAGGCCAGCGCATTGGCGGCGAATACCGCGTGAGCGTGGAGGAGGATGGCGAGTTGCCCGACATCGCCGCCCTGGCGGATGGGCGCGTGGTGGTGACCTGGGAGACCATTTCCGGCTTCAACGACCCCAACGGCACCGAGATTCGCACGCAGATCATCGACCCGCGCCAGGGCGTGATCACCGGCAGCACCAGGTCGGAGACGCTGTACGGCAATGATCTGCTGGCCGACGAGATCCTCGGCCTGGACGGCAACGACACCCTGATGGGCCTGAAGGGCAACGACACGCTGGTGGGCGGCGGCGGCAATGACCGCCTCGTGGGTGGCGAGGGCGACGACACGCTGGTGGGCGGTGCCGGCGATGACCGGCTCGAGGGTGACGAGGGCCACGACCAGTTGCTGGGCGGCGCTGGCTCTGACCGCCTTTTGGGTGGCGACGGCGACGACACGCTGGTGGGCGGCGACGGCAATGACCGGCTCGAGGGTGGCGACGGCAATGACAAGCTCGAGGGTGGCGCCGGCAATGACGAGCTTTTCAGTGGCGACGGCGACGACACGCTGGTGGGCGGCGACGGCAATGACACGCTCTCGGGTGGCGGGGGCAACAACGAACTGCTGGGCGGCGCCGGCAATGATCGCCTGATTGGTGGCCGGGAGGCCGATATCATGCGCGGCGGCAGCGGCGACGACGTCTACGACATCGACGCGACGGACGACGTTTTGGAACTGGCTGGCGAGGGCAACGA
Source organism: Alphaproteobacteria bacterium (assembly GCA_026400815.1). GTDB lineage: Bacteria > Pseudomonadota > Alphaproteobacteria > Acetobacterales > Acetobacteraceae > CAMDGX01. The sequence goes on along the minus strand of JAPLOI010000062.1, from coordinate 46,829 downwards.
CACCATCTTGGACAGCGAGGTCAGCGTCGACCTGAGCGTTAACTTTGCCAATTTTGAGAACGTGCTGCTGTTCGGCTCCCGTGCGCTGACCGCCGGCGGCAATGCTGGCGCGAACGTGCTGGACGGCTCCCAGAACAGCGCCGCCAACGTGCTCACCGGGCGCGGCGGGGACGACATCTACGTGCTCGGCGTGGGCGACACGGCGGTGGAGGTGGCCGGCGGCGGCAGCGACACGATCCGAACCAGCAGGCTCAACGTTCTGCTCTCCGACTTCACCAGCATCGAGAATGTGGAGCTGACCGGGGCCGACGCCCTGACCGCGACCGGCACCGCGGTTGCGAACGTGCTGAACGGGGAGGGCAATTCGGCCGCCAACATCCTCACCGGCCTGGGCGGCAACGACACCTATATTTTGGGCAGCGGCGACAGGGTGGTGGAGGCCGTGGGCGGCGGCACCGATACGGTCAGCTCGGCGACGATCAGCCTGAACCTGGGCAATTTCGCCAATGTGGAGAACATCACGCTGCTCGGCGCCCTGCCGCTCGCCGCCACCGGCAATGCCAGCGCCAACACGCTCGATGGCGAGAAGAACAGCGCGGCCAATGCCCTGTTCGGGTTGGGCGGCAGCGACATCTATATCGTGGGACTCGGCGACACCATTGGGGAATCGGGCACCAGCATCGACCAGGTGCGTTCCTCCACCATCTCGCTCGATCTCGCCAGATACGGCTTGGTGGAGAACCTGATGCTGCTGGGGGCGCTGCCGCTTTCCGGCACCGGCACGGCCGCGGCCAACACGCTGGATGGCAGCGCCAACACCGCGGCCAACGTGCTCACCGGCCTCGGCGGCAACGATTTCTACGTTGTGGGCGTGGGAGACACGGTGGTGGAAGCCGTGGGCGGCGGCCTCGATTTGGTGATGTCCGACGTGGTGTCCATCAACCTGGCCGCCTTCGCCAATGTGGAGAATGCCGCCCTCACCGGCAGTAGGGTGCTCTCCATCAGCGGCTCCGACCTCGCCAACGGGATGAACGGCGCCAACAACAGCGCGGCCAACATCCTCACCGGCCTGGGTGGCGACGACATCTATATCCTTGGCGTGGGCGACACGGCGATCGAGGCGCCGGGCGGCGGCACCGACGGGGTGCAGACGTCGGTGATGGATATCGACCTCGCCTCCTTCCTCAATGTGGAGAACATCATGCTCACCGGCACGCTGGCGCTGAAGGCCACCGGCAGTGCCGCGGACAACGTGCTGACCGGCAACACAAACAGCGCCGCCAACATCCTCACCGGCCTCGGCGGCAACGATACCTACTTCGTCGGCAGCACCGACGTGGTGGTGGAGGTGGCGGGTGGCGGGGTTGATACCGTGATGGCCACCGGGAACTACACCCTGCCGGCATTGGCGGTGGTGGAAGCGCTGCGCAATGGCACCACGTCCATCGGCCTCACCCTCACCGGCAACGCCTTCTCGCAGAACATCGTGGGTGCGGCCGGCAACGACATCCTGTCCGGCGGTGGCGGTGGGGATTCTCTGGTGGGCAATGGCGGCACGGACACACTCATCGGCGGCCTCGGCGCGGACCGGTTCGACTTCCTGGTGCCCAGCGACAGCGCGGTGGGGGCGGGGCGCGATTCCGTCATCGGCTTCGTGGCCGCGCAGGGCGACCGCATCGACCTCTCGGCGATCGATGACAACACCCTGCTGGCCGGCGACCAGGGCTTCATCTTCCGCGGCACCGCCGCCTTCACCGGCGCGCGCGGGGAGATCCGGCTGGTGCCTGCGGGGGCGGACGTGATCGTGCAGGGCACCATCGCCGGCACCGTTCCGGCCTTCGAGATCCGCGTGGCCGGCGTGACGAGCCTGCTGGCGGGCGACTTCACCCTGTAGTGCGGTTCAGGCGGGGCCGCACGCCAGCGCTTGCAGCGAAATTCATGCTTCTGTAGCCATTGACCCCGGGCCCGCACCGAACCGGCGTGTGCCACGGGGGATGGCGACATGACAACGCGCAGCTGGGGCCAGGAATCGCTCGCCAATACCGCCACCGCTTCCGTCCGCGGCCAGGCGCGCACCGCGGCCCTGGCCAATGGCGGCTTCGTCGTGGTCTGGCATGAGAGCCAGGACAGCGGCACCGCCATCCGCGCCCAGGAATTCAACGCGCTGGGCTTCGCCATCTCCGGCGCGCTGATCATCGCCGAGGGCACCATCGGCCTGCCGGTTGGCAACCCCGCCGTGGCCGGCGTGGCCGGCGGCGGCTACCTCGTTACCTGGACAGACGCCGTCGGCGCGATCAACAGCCAGGCCGTGCTGGAGGGCGTGCAGGGCCCCGTGCAGGTGGTGGCGGCCGGCAGTGTGGCGCAAACCAACATCGTGATGGCCCCGATGGGCACGGGCACCGCGGTGGCCTGGAACCGCGGCCTTGTGGTGCAGCTGCGCCTGCTGGACAGCAGCGGCAACGGCCCGATGATCGACATCACCAGCCAGGGCGGCGCCCCCGCCCTCGCCGTGGCGCCCAACCTCGCCCGCGTCGCTGTGGCCTGGAACGACCAGACCGACCTGCGCGTGCAACTGCGCGACGCGGCCGATGCTGCGGTGGGCGGCACCGCCACGGTGGTGGTGCCGACGTTCGGCGCGGCCTTCGCCGCCCAGGTGGTGTGGCTCAGCAACACCACCTTCGCCGTGGCCTGGGAGCAGGACGGCCCCGGTGATGCCGGCACCGATATCCACCTGCGCCTGTTTGCCACCAACGGCAGCGCCATGCCGGTGCCGCTGGGCGACAGCTTCATCGCCAACGCCACCCGCGCCGGCGACCAGATTGCGCCGAAGCTAGTGGCGCTCCCCTCGGGCGGGCTGGTGCTGGCATGGCACACCGAGGGGGATGACGGCAGCGCCGTGTGGCTGCAGGCCTTCGATGCCGGCGGCACCCGCATCGGCGGCGAATACCTGGGGTCAGTGCCTATGGCGAGGCAGGCGCCGCCCCCGCCATCACCGCCCTGCGCGATGGCCGCGTGGCGGTGGCCTGGCGCGGCAGCGAGGATGGCGCGGCGCCGCTGGAAAGCGACATCCACGTGCAGATCATCGATCCGCGCCAGGGCATCGTCACCGGCAGTGCCGGCCGCGACGAGCTGTTCGGCAACGACGCGGTAGCCGACGAGATCCGCGGCCAGGACGGCGACGACGTGCTGCAGGGCCTGGGCGGCGACGACCGGCTGTACGGCGGCAACGGCAATGACCGGCTGGAAGGCGGGCGCGGCGAAGACCTGCTGGTGGGCGGCAACGGCAACGACATCCTGGATGGCGGCAGCGGCGGCGACGACATGTATGGCGGCCGCGGCGACGACCTCTTCGTGCTCGATTCCGCGGACGACCAGGTGTTCGAATCCTTCGCCGAGGGCACCGACACCATCCGCACCGCCGCCTTCTCCATCAATCTCGCCACGTTCCAGAACATCGAGAACGCAACGCTGATCGGCGGCGCCGCGCTGTCGGCCACCGGCACCAACGAGGCGAACGTGCTGGACGGTGCCTCCAACGGCGGCGCCAACCTGCTCATCGGCCTCGCCGGCAACGACACCTACATCGTCGGCCTGGGCGACACCGTGCAGGAGACGCTGTCTGGCGGCACCGACACGGTGCAGGGCAGCCTGACCATCAACCTCTCCAGCTATGCGAACGTGGAGAACATCCGCCTGACCGGCACGCTGGACCACAGCGCCACCGGCAGCAGCGGCGCCAACGTGATCGACGGCGCCACCAGCACCGGCAGCAACCAGCTCGCGGGCCTCGGTGGCGACGACACCTACATCCTGGGCGCCGGCGACACGATCGTGGAGGCGGGCAGCGCCGGGGCGGACACGGCCACGTCTTCGCTGATCAATGTCGATCTCGCCCTGTTCGCCAATGTGGAGAACCTCATCCTCCACGGCACGCTGAAGCTGGCGGGATTCGGCGATGGCGGCGCCAACGTGCTCAACGGCGCGCTGAACAGCGCCGGCAACGTGCTCACCGGCCGCGCCGGCAACGACAGCTACGTGCTGGGCGACGGCGACACCATCGTGGAGTTCACGGGCGAGGGCACGGATACCGCCATTTCCTCCACCATCTCCATCAACCTCGCCGCCTTCGCCGCCGTGGAGAACGCCACGCTGCTGGGCGGCCTGCCGCTGAACGCCGCCGGCAATTTCAGTGCGAATGTTCTGGATGGCGCCGGCAATTCGGCCAAGAACATCCTCACGGGCCTTTCCGGCAACGACACCTACGTGATCGGCGCCGGCGACACGATCGTGGAGGAGGTGGGCGGCGGCATCGACACGGTGCAGTCGGCCCTGATCTCCCTCGACCTCAGGCAGTTCGCCAATACGGTGGAGAACGCCACGCTGCTCGGCACGCTCGCCCTTTCGGCCACGGGCACCAGCCTGGACAACGTGCTGAACGGCGCCACCAACAGCGCGGCCAACGTCCTCACCGGCCTGGGCGGCAACGACACCTACGGCGTGGGCGTGGGCGATACGGTGGTGGAGGCGGCCGGTGGCGGCACCGACACGATCTCCTCCTCCCAGGTCAACATCGACCTGCTGGCCAACCCCAATGTGGAGAACGCCACCCTCACCGGCAGCGCGCCCCTCACGGCCACCGGCAACGCGCTGGACAACGTGCTGAACGGCGCGGGCAACACCGGGGTCAACACGCTGATCGGCCTGGGCGGGGACGACACCTACATCGTCGGCGCCGGGGATATCGTGGTGGAGGCCGGTGCGGGCAACGACACGGTGCAGTCCGCGCTGATCAGCCTGGCGCTCGCCAGCTACGGCAACGTCGAGAACATCGTGCTCACCGGCACGCTGGCGATCACCGCCACCGGCGATGCCGGCGCCAACCGGATCGACGGCGCGCAGAACAGTGCGGCCAACGTGCTCTCCGGCGGCGCCGGGGACGATAGCTACCTGGTGGGCGCCGGAGACGTGGTGGTGGAGCTGGCCGGCCAGGGCAGCGACCGCGTGCTGGCCCGCGCGAACTTCATCCTGCCCGCCGCCGTTTCCGTGGAGGTGATCGAGGCCAATGCCGGCGCCACTGGCCTCATCCTCACCGGCAACGCGCTGGCGCAATCCATCCTCGGCGGCGCCGGGAACGACACGCTCACCGGCGGCGGCGGCGGGGATACCCTGGTGGGCAATGGCGGGATCGACACGCTGAAGGGCACCGCCGGCTCGATCGACCGCATGCGCTTCCTGCTGCCGTCCGACAGCGCCGTGGGCCTCAACCGCGACGTGATCCAGGCCTTCAACGCCGCCGAAGGGGACCGCATCGACGTCAGCGCGATCGATGCCAGCGCCGGGCTGGCGGGCGACCAGGCGTTCACCTTCATCGGCAAGAACACCTTCACCGGCACGGGCAGCGAGCTGCGCTACATCGTCTCGGGGCTGGACAGCATCATCCAGGGCGCGATCACCGGCGGCACCGTGGCGTTCGAGATCCGGGTGCAGGGCACCTTCAGCCTCTCTGCGGGGGATTTCCTGCTGTAAGCAAGAGTCTTCTTTTTCTGAAGAAAAAGAAGCAAAAAGACTTTCATACGCTTGCGCCCGCGCCGGTTTCCCGGCGCGGGCGCAAAGTCAGAAAAGTTTTTTGGTTCTTTTTTTCAAAAAAGAACCGCTTGCTTCCTTCAGATCGACCCGCCGCCCTTAGCCCCCTTGGCCTGCTCCGCCATGATCTCGGCGAGGCGCTTGTTGGTGCCATTCAGCTCCGGCAGGCGCGCCCCGGCGGCCACTTCCTTCAGGCGCGGGCCTTCGGCGGCCTGCATTTCGATGGCGCGCGGGGCGGCATCGGCGATCTGCTCGGGCTTCAGCACCAGCACGCCGTTCTCATCGGCCAGGATGGCGTCGCCCGGCATCACCGCCACGCCGCCGATGGAGACGGGCACGCAGAACTCGCCGTTGTTGAACGGGCGCTTGGTGGTGACGACGGAGAGGCCGCGCGACCACACCGGCACCTTGTAGTCGCGGATTTCGCCGATATCGGTGGCCACGCCATCGATGATGATGCCCACCGCGCCGGCCTCGCGCGCCGCGAAGGCCACGCCGCCGCCCACGGCCGCATGGCGGGTGTCGCCGAACCGGTCGATCACCAGCACGTCGCCGGGGCGCAGCTGGCCCAGGGCGTAGTGCACCATGGTGCTGTCATTGCCGGCGCAGCGGACGGTCACGGCCGTGCCGGCGATGCGCGGCACCTGCCACAGCGCGCGGATCTGCGGATCGACGAAGCCGAAATCGAGGAAGTGGCCGATGGTGGCGGGCTCGGCGCGCACCAGCAGCTCGATCAGCTTCGGATCGACCTGCGGGGGCAGGGGGTTCACGATGAACATGGGCGGGGCTCCTTGGATTGTCGGACTTGGTGGTTTATCGGGAAACACCGCGAGGCGGCACCGAAGCAAAGTGGTCACAGAGAGCACAGAGGACCACGGAGAGCACAGAGCAGGTCATTGATATGGAGACCGCAGTGCGTCCGCTCGCTTTTTTCTCTGTGCCCCTCTGTGGTCCTCTGTGTTCTCTGTGACCGCTTCGCTTGAACTTCACTTCCCCACCGCCCGCCGCAGCCCCACCGCGCGGTCCAGCACCAGCACGATGGCCAGGCTGAACACCACCAGCAGGGTGGAAACCGCGGCCACCAGCGGGTCTGTGCGGCTTTCCACGTAGCGGAACAGTGCCACCGGCAGCGTGGTCAGCTGCGGGCCGACGAGGAACAGGCTGATCACCACCTCATCGAAGCTCACCAGGAACACGATGGCGCAGGTGGCCACCAGGCCGGGCACCATCAGCGGCAGGGTGATGCGGCGGAACACCGCGGAAGGCGGCGCGCCCAGGCTGGCCGCGGCTTCCTCCACCGAGGCGGGCAGGGTGGAGAGCGAGGTGGACAGCACGCGGATGCCGTAGGGCAGCGTGACCAGCATATGCGCCAGCATCAGGCCGACCCAGGTGCCCAGCAGCCCCTGGCCCACGAAGATGATCAGCAGGGCCAGCGCCAGCACGATGGTGGGCAGCAGCAGCGGGGCGGTCAGCAGCGCCAGGATCGCGTCCCGCCCGGCGAAGCGCCAGCGGTCGATCGCCAATGCGGCGGGCAGGGAGATGGCCAGGGTGGCCGCCGTGACGATCACCGCCAGCACCAGGGAATTGCGCGCCGCCTCGATCAGCCCGCGCTCATTGGCGATCTGGGCGTACCATTTCAGGCTGAACCCACTGGGCGGCCACATCAGCACGCGGTCCGCCGAGAAACTCATCGGGATCACCAGGATCACCGGCGCCAGCAGGAACACCAGCATGGCGGCGACCAGCGTGTGGAACAGCACGCGCTGCACCGCGGGCGCAGCCAGCATGCGGCGCAGCAGCAGGTGCATCAGGATGCGCTTCAGCATGGCGCCCCCCCTAGGCCACGGCACGGGCCAGGCGCCCGTACAGCGTCAGCGCGAAGCCGAAGATCACCAGCACCACGATGGAAAGGGCGGCCGCTACCGGCCAGTTGAGCGTGACAATCGCCTGGTCGTAGATCTCGGTGGCCAGCAGGAACACGCGCCCGCCGCCCAGCAGCTTCGGCGTGATGAAGCTGGAAACCGCCAGCACGAAGGCCAGCAGGCAGCCCAGCATGATGCCCGGCAGCGTCAGCGGCAGCACCACGCGGCGGAACACGGTGAAGGGCTTGGCACCCAGGCTGGCGGCGGCTTCCTCCAGGCTGGCATTCAGCCGCCCGAAGCCTGCGATGAGTGCGAGGATCATGTAGGGCATCAGGATTTCCGTCAGCCCCACCACCACGCCGGTGGTGTTGAACACCATGCGCGGCGCCTTCACCATGCCGAGCCAGCGCAGGAAGGCGGCGATGATGCCGCCATCGCCCAGGATCACCATCCAGCCATAGGTGCGCACCACGGCGGAAACCAGCAGCGGCGAGATGCACATCACCACCAGCATGTTCTTCCAGCGATCCGGCGCGCGGTGGATGAACAGCGCGATGGGGTAGCTGCACAGCAGCGTCAGCCCGGTGATGGCCAGCGCGATCACCACGGAATCCCGCACCAGCTCGGCATAGAAGATGTCGCTGAACATCTTCGCCCAGGTGGCGAGCGTGATCCCTTCCAGCAGCGCCCCGCCCTCATTGGCCTGGCGGAAGGAGAGCAAGGCGAGGTTGCCCATCGGCAGCAGGAACACGGCCATGTTCACCAGCAACGCCGGCAGCAGCAGTGCCAGGGCGATGCGGCTCGCGATCGGCATCAGGAATCGAAGGCCAATGTATCGGAAACCCGCCACGCCAGCGTCACCGCCTCGCCGCCGCGCGGGATCGGCAGGCCGGGATGGGTGTGGCGCTCCACCGTCAGCACCGTTCCGCCGCAATCCACCTCGCAGGCGAGCACGTCGCCCACATAGGTGGCGCGGCGGATCGTGCCGGTGGCGCTGTTCCATTCCGGCCCGATGGCGTCGGTGGCGACATGGATGCGGTGCGGGCGCACCATCACCGTCACCTTTCCCGCGCGGCCTGGCTTGGCGGCGCGCAGGCGGAAGGGGCCGGCGACGATCTCGCCATGGCCGTCCCGCTCGCCGTCGATCCGGTTGATCCGCCCCACGAAGTCCGCCACGAACGGGGTGGCCGGGGTTTCGTAGATTTCATAGGGCGTGCCGACCTGCTCCAGCAGCCCCGCGCGCATCACCGCGATGCGGTCGCACATCGCCAGCGCTTCCACCTGGTCGTGCGTGACGAAGATGGTGGTGATGCCCAGGCGCTGCTGGATGTCGCGGATTTCCGTGCGCATCTCGTCGCGCAGCTTGGCATCCAGGTTCGAAAGCGGCTCGTCCAGCAGCAGGATCGAAGGCTCGATCACCAGCGCGCGGGCGAGCGCCACGCGCTGCTGCTGCCCGCCCGAAAGCTCGCGCGGCTTGCGGTGGCCGAGGCCCTGCAGGTGCACCATCTCAAGCGCCCGCTCCACCCGCTCGCGCACTTCGGCCTTCGGGCGCTTTCGCATCTCCAGCCCGAACGCCACGTTCCCCGCCACATCCATGTGCGGGAACAGCGCGTAGTTCTGGAACACGATGCCCATGTCGCGCTTGTGCGGGGGCAGGGTGGTCACGTCGCGCCCACCCACCATGATATGCCCGGCGGTGGCCTCGGCCAGCCCGCCGATCATGCGCAGCGTGGTGGTCTTGCCGCAGCCGGAGGGGCCGAGCAGGCCGAGCAGCTCGCCCTTCCGCACCTCCAGCGACAGCGAGGCCACCGCCGGCGGCCCCGCCCCGAAGCGCTTCTCCAGATGGTCGAGAACCAGGTGGGCTTCGGTCATCTCAGGCAATCATCAACGGCGTGTCAGGATCCGGCGGCGCCACTGCTCGGTCACGCCCTCGCGGAACTTCGCCACCTCCAGCCAATCCACCGGCAGCATCATCGCCTGCCGCTCCGGGGAGCTGGCGGTGCGGGCCAGTGCGGCCTCGCTCACCTTCGCCTTGGTGTTCACCGGGGCGTAGAACATCTTCTCGGTGAACGCCGCCTGCGCCTCGGCGCCCAGCGCGTGGTTCATGAAGGCGCGGCTGGCGTCGTAGTTCTTGGCACCCTTCACCAGGCCCAGGATGTTGATCTGGAACAGCGCGCCCTCGCTCGGCAGGATCGCGGCCATCCGCCCGCCGGACTGGTCGGAATAGATCTGTCCGCGCGCATTCCAGCCCACGCCCAGGCTGGCCGTGCCCTGGGTGATCATGGTGTAGGCATCCGGCTTCGGATCCCAGCTCAGCACGTTCGGCGCCATGTTGCCCACGGCCTCGAACCCCTTGTCCAGGCGGCGGTAATCGTCGCCGCCGAACACCTTGTTGGCCATCATCAGGAAGCCGAGGCCCACGATATCCGGCACGCCGCTGATGGCGATCTGGTCCTTGTATTTCTCTTCCCAGAACACCTTCCAGCTGGTCGGCGCCGGCTGCACGCGCTGCGGCGAATACAGCAGCACCAGGTTGTCGAACGTGACGGCCGGCGCCGTCACGCCCGGGGTGAAGGCGCGCGGGGAGAGATCGGCAATCGCCGGCACCTGGGCGGCCGTGACGGGCTCGAACAGCCCCTCGTCGCTGGCGGCCTTGCCGACGGACACGTCCATCATCACCAGGTCCACCTGCGGGTTGGCCTTCTGCGCGCGCAGCTGGCCGAGCGCCTGGGCGGAGTTGCCCATGGAGAAGTAGGTCACCTTGATGCCCGGGTTGGCGCGGCGGAACGGCTCCACCACCGCGGGCTCGTAATTGTCCTGGAAAATGCCGGAATAGGCGGCGAGCGTGATGCTCGCCTGCTGGGCGCGGGCGACGTAGGGCATGGCCAACGTGGTGGCCGAGGCAGCGAGGATGCGGCGGCGGGTCAGGATCACGTCAGGCCTCCATTGAAGCGGGTTGGGATACGCCGGCAGCGGAGCGCGAGGCGCCACCAACGCCGGCGCGGCGCAGCATTTCGGTGAACAGCGCATCGAGCGCTGCCTCGTGGCCCCGCAGCGCCACGCCCTGGGCGGCAACCGCCTCTGGCGTGGTGCCGGCACGGGCCAGCATGTCGGGGGTCTTGGTGGCCCAGACATTGGCATCGGCCACGCTGGCCTCCGGGTGAAACTGCACCCCCACGGCCTGCGCGCCCGAAGGTGCAACATGGTGGAAGGCCTGCACCGTGCCCTGGTCGCGCGCCAGCACTTCCGTCGCCTCCGGCACCTCCAGGTGGTCGGCATGCCAGCGCACCCAGGGGCCGCGCCAAACGTCATCCGCCACGTGCTCGTTGGCGTGCCAGCCGCAGAAGGTCCGGTCGCCCATCGGCGCTGCCCGCCCGCCGATCGCGGTGGCCAGGATCTGCGCCCCGAAGCAGATCCCCACCACCGGCGTGCCGGCGGAAAGCCGGTCCTGCAGGAAGCGCCGCTGCGCATGCACCCAGGCAATGTCCTCCCACGCGCCAGAGGGCGAGCCCAGCGTCACGATCAGATCGGCTGCCGGCGCCGCATCGAGCGCCTCGGGCGAGACCACATGCAGCCGCGCGCCGTGCGCCCGCTCCAGCCACGCGCCGAACAGGCCGGCGGGGGCGCCGGGGTAGTTCTCGATCACCAGAACCTTCATCGGCCGCCGGTCGCCTTCCCGTGCTGCGTCGCATCATGCAGAAGCCCGGCCGTCGCGGTCAAACCGCGCGTGTCACGGCCGCCACCGGTCAAACCATACGCAGGCGGAATCGTCTACCACTTCGTTGCATCGTCTCGCCCGCCCGTGTCACGGATAGGCTCCGGCTGGGTCTTCCCTGCCAGACCACGCGCGGAGCGATGATGACCGGACGGCTGGACGACACCACCACCACGCGCCTTGCCACGGTCTGCGCCGGGCTGGGTGCCGCGCTGTCCGCCACGCCCTTCGCCGGTGCCGTGCTGGAACCGCTGCGCGACAAGGGCCTCGCCCACGACCATATCCGCATCGGGGCCACCGGCCTGCTTGCCCGCATCCCCAAGCAGAGCCAGATGGACCTGCCCGCCGCCGAGAACCTCGCCTACCAGGAAGCCTGCTTCCGCCGGGCCGGGGCAGGGGGCCACACCCCGGCGATGCACGGCGTGCTGCCGCCCCAGCCCGGCCTGCCCCAGGGCGCCCTGCTGGTGGAGGAAATCCACGGCCGCCCCGCCACCCTGCCGCAGGACCTGCCGGCCATCGCCCGCGCCTTGGCCTCGCTGCACGCCCTGCCGCCCCCCATCGCCACCGCCCCGCTGCTCGCCCCCGCCGACCCGCTGGCCGCCATGCGCGACGAGGTGGCGGCCCAGGGCGCCTACCTCGCCGAAGCCCGCCTGGCGCCGGCCGCCCGCGCCCTGGTGGAACGCGAGCTGGCCGCCTTCGCCGCCCTCTGCGCCGCCCCGGCCCGCCCCGCCGCCTGCCTGATCAGCTTCGACGCCCATCCCGGCAACTTCCTGATCCGCCCGAACGGGGAGGCGGTGCTGGTCGATCTGGAAAAGGGCCGCTACGGCGCCGCCTCGCTCGATCTCGCCCACGCCACCAACTACACCTCCACCACCTGGGACCTGGACAGCCACGCGATCCTGACGGTGGAGCAGATCGCCGACTTCTACGCGGCGTGGGAGGCTGTGCCCGGCATCCCCCCGGCGGCCAACTGGCACCTGCCCCTGCGCCGCGCCATGTGGCTCTGGGCCTTCACCTGGTGCGCCAAGTGGCGCGTGCTCTCCGCCGCCCCGCGCCGCGCCGGCCAGGCCGGGGAGGGCGGGGAAGACTGGTCCGCCGAAGCCTCCGATGCCGCCCTGATCGACCATGTGCGGGAGCGTGTGGACCACTACCTCACCCCCGCGATCGTCACCCGGTGCATGGACGAATTCGCCACGCTGGAACGCCACCTGCCCGGCTAAACCGTATCTCAATGTTTCCGGCGCAGGCTGCGCCGGTGCAACCGCCGCGCAACCCGCCCTGGCCCCGCCTGCTGCCGGCACTTGTGCTGGCCGCCCTGGCGCTCGCGCCGCCCGCCCGCGCGGCCGACGGCTTCACCGAAATCGGCATCGACGCGCCAGACCCGGTGCCCCACGCCGTCCGCCCATCCGTCCTCGCCGATGACGACCCCGCCCCCTCCGCCCCCTTCGACGACGCCGAATGGGCCGCCTGGTGGCGCGAATGGCGCAGCTGGACCCCGTTCGCCGCCCAGGAGCCCGACAACGCGCCAGGCCGCGACCGCGACGCGGATTCCAGCCGCCTCGGTGGCGCCGCCATGCCGCAGCCCCCAGGCCCCGCCTTCACCTTCGCCAACGCCATGCCGCTCTATGTTCCCGGCACCCCCGCCCGCAGCGCCGCCATCGCCTCCACACCCACCATCACCACCACCACAACCACGACCACCACGTCCGCCACCCCCGTGGACGAGGAAGAGACCGTCACCCTCATCTTCGACGTGCCGCCTTGGCTGCTGGCCGAGCCGCCCCCTGTCTCCGGCGCGGCCTCCGTGATCGGGGAGCCCGCCTCCATGGCCCTGCTCGGCGGCGCCCTGGTCGCCCTCGGCCTGCTGCGCCGCCGCCGCCCCGCCATGGCGGCCGGGTAGCCCAAGCCAGTTCTTTCCGCTATCGCTAGCGCTCCGACATTCTGCGGGGAGCAGCACGCCATGCAATCGAAGAACCTGGGCCAATCCACCCTCACGGCCCCGCCGATCATCTTCGGCGGCAACGTCTTCGGCTGGACCGTGGACCGCGCCGCCTCCTTCCGCCTGCTCGATGCGCTGGTGGATGCCGGCCTCACCAGCATCGACACCGCCGACGTCTATTCCGCCTGGGTGCCCGGCCACACCGGCGGCGAATCCGAAACCGTCATCGGCGAATGGCTCGCCGCCCGCCCCGGCATGCGCGCCCGCGTCACGCTCATGACCAAGGGTGGCCTGCCGATCCCGAACCAGGGCAGCGGCCTGTCGGCCGACTGGATCGCCCGTTCCGCCGAAGGCAGCCTCAAGCGCCTCGGCACCGACGTGATCGACCTCTACTACGCCCACAAGGACGACGAGGCGGTGCCGCAGGAGGAAACCGCCGCGGCCTTCGGCAAGCTCGTCACCGCCGGCAAGGTGCGCGTGCTGGGTGCTTCCAACTTCACCGGCGCCCGCCTGGAATCGGCACTCGCCGCCAGCAAGGCCCTCGGCGTGGCGCGCTACGAGGTGATGCAGCCGCTCTACAACCTGATGGAGCGCGGCATCGAGGCGGAGCTGATCCCCGCCTGCATCCGCAACACCGTCGCCGTGGCGCCCTATTCCTCGCTCGCCTCCGGCTTCCTCACCGGCAAATACCGCGGCGAGGCCGACCTGGGCAAAAGCGTGCGCGGTGCCCGCAGCGTGGCCAAATACCTCACGCCGAAGGGCACCGCCGTGCTCGCGGCGCTGGACCAGGTTTCCGCCGAGGCCGGCTGCACCCAGGGCCAGGCCGCCCTGGCATGGCTCGCCGCCAAGCCGGGCGTGACGGCGCCGCTGGCCAGCGTGACGAGCCTGGAACAGCTGGCGGATCTCGTGAAGGCGGCGAATATCACGCTATCCGCGGCGCAGGTGGCGGCGCTGGACGAAGCAAGCAAGTAAGAGTCTTCTTTTTCTGAAGAAAAAGAAGCAAAAAGACTTTTCGGAATGGCGCCCGTGCTGGGATCCCAGCACGGGCGCAAGGTCATAAAAGTTTTTTGGTTCTTTTTTTTAAAAAAGAACCGCTTGCTTAGGTCGGCAACCCCGCCAACCTGAGTCCTTCCAGAAAAATCCCATCATCCTCCCGCCGCTGGAAGGTGCTGCGCGCCGCCGCCTGGGTCAGCGAGTATCCGGGCTCCAGCCGGTACAGCCTTTCCCGCACCGAGGCCGCCTCGGCTGCTTCCCCCAGATGCCCCAGCGCCGAGAGCAGCAGCTTGTAGGTGGAAGACAGCGTGGGGTTCAGCGCCACCGCGCGCCGGCCCATCTCCACCACCGGGCCGAAGCGCCGCAGCATCAGGTGCGGCACCATCAGCGCGGTGTCGTAGAAGAAGGCGTTGGGATCGAAGGGTGAGAGCCGCCTTGCCTGGGCGATGCGCCGTATCGCCTCCTCGTGCCGCCCGCGATAGCTCTCGGCCAGGCCGCTGAAGGCCCAGGCCAGCGGCAGGTTGGGGTTCAGCCCCAGCGCCCGGTCGTGCAGCTCCATCGCGCCGTGCACGTCGCGGTGCAGGAAGGCGCGCACGTGGCCGGCGATGGTCAGCGCGCGGGCATCGGCCGGGTCCAGCCGCACCGCCCGCTCCGCCAGCGTGCCGGCGCGGGCCATCGCGGCATCGCGCGCCAGCGGCGGTTCGGCGGCGGCATTCCAGCCCTGGCCGACCAGGAAGATGTGCCAGTAGGCGAGCCAGGCATGGGCGGCGGCCGAGCCGGGATCCAGCGCCACCGCCCGTTCCAGCCCATGCCCGGCGGCCAGGAAGGCCTGTTCCTCCAGCTGGTACAGCGCCGGGATGGCGCGCAGCATCAGGTCATAGGCGGTCGGGTTGGTCCCGCCCGCCCTGGAGCGCTGCCCGGCACGGCGGCTTTCGTGCTGGATCAGCTGCGGGTCGATCTGCGCCACCGCCTCGGCGGCGATCTCGTCCTGCAGGGTCAGCAGGTCCTCGGCATCGCGCTCGTAGCGGGCGGACCACACCACCTCGCCCGCCGGCTGGCCGCCCTCGCCCAGGGCGCCGCGCTCCGCTTCCGCGCGCATGTCCAGCAGCCGCAGGCTGACCCTGATGCGGGTGCCGCTTTGCTGCAGCGTGCCGTCCAGCAGGAAATCCAGCGCCAGGTCGCGCCACGCGGCCGCCCCGGCACCGCGCGCCACCGCGGCCATGCTGGGCGTGGCTATCAGGAACAGCCAGCGGAACCGCGCCAGCGCCGTGGTGATCTCCTCCGCCAGGCCCAGGGACAGCCCGGAAAGCCGCGCCCCACCCGCCACCGCGCGCAGCGGCGCCACCCCCACCCGCACGCCCGCCCGTGTTGCCGCCTGTGTGGCCGCCCGTGTTGCCGCCCGTGTTGCCGCCACTGGGCCCGAGGCCGCGCAGGCGCCCCGGCGCAGCGCCGCGGCCAGGGCCTGGGTCTCGATCGAAGGCGCCGCCCCGAACCGGCCGGCGAGCGTGGCCACGCAGCGGTCATAGGTCGCCAGCGCCTCCGCCCGCGCCCCCATCTCCGCCCGCGCCATGATCGCCGCGCGCCAGGCGATCTCATGCCCAGGCTCCAGCGCCAGCACCGCTTCGGCCGCCTCCAGCCGCTCCTGCGGCACCTGCCGCCCCGCCAGCACCGCCTCCACCCGCGCCAAGGCCGCCTGTCGATACTGGGTGCGCCGTTCGTCCAGGAAGCGGTCCAGCGCCGGGTCGATCCCGTCCAGCTCCTCCAGCAGCTGCGCCGTGCCTTCCACGGGCTCCAGCATCACCTCCAGCCCCGCGCCGCGGAGCGCGATCTGCTCGCGCTGCGCCACCAGCAGCGGCACCGCCGGCCCCAGCGCGGCGTTCAGCTCGTGCAGGGATTGGCGCAGGGAGGCACGCGCCTGCGCCTCGGGCCGCCGGCTCCAGAGCAGGGCGCAGAGCCGGTCGCGCGGCAACGGGGCAGGGCTGCAAAGGGCCAGCAGTGCCAGCATGGCCCGCGCCTTGCGCCTGCGCGGCAGCAGGTCCTCGCCCAAGCCGCCGCGGGCCGCCAGCTGCGCCCCCAGCCGCACCCGCAGCGGGGAACGCCCCTTGATCGTGGGAAACGGACTTACCTGCCTGGTGTCTGCCCGAACGGATTGAATCGCGGTGCTCCCTGCCAAGCCGGGTGCGAAATCACGGCGCTTTCATACTATGGCATGCAGGCGAGCCGCGCAATCTCGTTAATGATTTGCACAAAAATTCCGACTCATCCAAAGAAAAAAATCCACCTCAAGAGAATAAAAACGTTGCCCGCCAACCGCAATCCCGGCATGCTCCCGATGTCGGCGGGCGATGTGCGTCCATCGGCATCCCCTTGTCCCGCTGCGCCGCACGCGCCGGGCCACCGCATGGTGGCCCGGCGCGCCTGCGTGCGTTGCGCGGCAGGCCAGGCACCGCGCAACAGGAGAAACAGCCCATGGCCTAGACCAACACTGCCACCCGCCCCCTGCCGCCCGTCGCGGCCCCGCCGGCGGTGGCCGATTCCGGCCTGATCCGCCTCGGTGCCGCCGTCGGTGGCCCGATCCGGCGCTGAGGCAGCCCGGCCAGGCGGCCGGCTTCGCCGGCCGCCATTTCCCGGAAGGAGGATTCCCATGCAGCCGCCCATCGAGCGCTTCTATCGCGTGATCGCGCAGGCCCCCCTGCCGCAGCGCGCCGACCGCGCCGCCGGCGGCACGCTGCCGGCCCGCGCCGCGCAGTATTGCGACGCCGTCACCCAGGCCAGCGCCTTCGGCTGGTGGCTCTACCCGCCCATGGCCCTCACTTTGCTGTGGGATGGCGAGCAGATCCACTGGACCTGGGACGGCCACGAGTCCTGGCTGCCGCTGGAGGCCGCGCAATGCCCCGGCCTGCGGCAGCACTTCGATGCCGCAGCACCCGAGCACCTGCGCGGCACCGCGCCCCCCATGCTCACCGCCCTGCCGGAACCCGGCCTGGTGCAGGTCTGGACCGGCCTGTTCGCCCGCACCGCCCCGGGCTGGAGCCTGCTGCTGCGCGCACCCGCTAACCTGCCGCAAGCGCCGGGCTACCAGGCCTATGAGGGCCTGCTGGAAGCCGATCGCTGGTTCGGCCCGCTCTTCACCAATTTGCGCCTCACCCGCACCGGCGTGCCCGTGCGCCTGCGCCCGGACCAGCCCTTCCTCCAGGCCCAGCCTTTGCCGCGCGCCGCCTATGCGGAGCCCACGCTCGCCGCCATGGCCACCACCGGCCGCCTGGAGGAGTTCGCCGCGCAGGATTGGGCGGATTACGAAACCGCAATCGCCGGCCCCGCCCTGCGCGGCGACCGCAGCACCGGCCAATACGCCATCGCCGCCCGCAAGCGCCGCCGCGCCGAATGCCCCTTCGCGCCGGCGTGAAGGCCTAGGCCACGCGGCCCGGCACGGCCCGGCGCTCGGCCAGGAACAGGAACTCCACCATCCGCCGCACATTCGGCAGCCGCTCCAGCCACACCAGGTGCTCCAGCCGGATGATCTCGGCGGCCACCGCCAGGCGTGCCTGCCGGGTGGCATCCTGCTCCGTTACCACCATCACCGGCAGCTCGGGATCGGCCGCCACCACCGCCCGCAGCGCCTCGGCCAGCACCGGCCCGGTGCGCTCGGCATGGCACAGCAGGCCCACCGGCCCCAGCCCCCGCAACGCCTCCGCCAACCCCGCCGGCGCCACGCGCTGGGCGCGCACCCGCAGGAAGCCGCACAGCTCCTCCACCATCGGCGTCAGCACCGCCGCCTCCTCGGCCACCAACACCAATGGTTGTGCCGCCGCCACATAGGTCGGCGCCCGCGCCTGCCGTATCGGGCTTTGCCAGGCCGCATCGATCACGCTCATCGCACCCCTCCCGTCGGTCGCGAATCCGATAAAATCTTGCAACGGATCGTCCCGTGACAGGGGTGAGAAGCGCGTCACCGCGCGGGAGTAACGCGTCAGCGCGTGTGAATGGCGCGCGTGCTGCGCATCATGCTTTGCGCGCGGCCGCCGGCCAGCCCCGCGCGCGGTCTCAACTGTTGGTTGCGAACGGGTCCGCCACCCGCGGCCAGAAGGGCAGGGTGCGCTTGGTGAAGGCGATGTTGGCGAAGTCCGGCCCGATCGCCCCATCCCGCGTCGCCACGTAGCGCACCTCGGAGGCCAGGGGCGCGAACCCGGCATAGAAATGCTGCGTGCTCTTCACCACCACCAGCCGCTTGTCGGTGAGCGTGCAGCCCAGCCCGGTGAAGGCATCCTGGTGGAACACCTGGCTGCGGTTGCTGTTCAGGATGATGTCGATGCCGTCTGCGCGCACCCAGGCGCTGGCCCCCAGATGCGCCCGCCCGCCGGAAAGCCCGCCCTGGGTGTGGTCCTCCGAAAGCCCCATCACCGTCACCCGCAGGTCCACCGGCTGCCCGCTGGCCACGCCGCACTTGCCGCCGATGCGCAGGTCGAAGCTCGCCCCCACGCCGGCCTCGCGGCAGAAGGAAACCGCAATCGGGTCCCAGAAGCAGCCGATCGCCGCCCCGGTCACGCCGCGCGCCACCATCCGCGCCAGGATTTCCGTATTGTCGCTCGGCGCCCCGCCGCCGGCATTGTCCGCCACATCGGCGAACACCACCGGCTTGCTGCCCGGCGCCGCCGCCAGCGCCCGGTCGATCGCCTCGTCGATCGTGTCGTGCGTCGGGTTGGTCTCATTGCGGATCCTGAAGATCTCCTCGCCGAGTTCCTTGGCCAGGGCCTCGGCCTTGGCCATGTCGCCATCGGTGATCACCACCATCTTGGCGCCCACCTCGGCCACGTCGCCCCACGGGAAGCCATGCCCGAAGGAGACGCTCAGCACGCCGTCCTTGCCCTCCAGCGCCTTCATCTTCGCCACGAAGCTCTTCATCGGCTCCACCGGCGTGCGCCACATGCTCACCATCCGGCAGTCGTAATAGGCCATGGCGGGCTTCACGCGCCCCTGCTTTGCCGCCACGCAGAGGTCGTACAGCTCCGCGGCCCGGTCGCCCACATCCACGTGCGGGTATTCCTTGTAGGTGATGATGGCATCGCAGGCGGCGCGCATCGTCTCCGTCAGGTGGCAGTGCAGGTCCAGCTCCAGCCCGATCACTGCATCTGGCCCGACAACCTTGCGGATTTCGGCGCAGGTATCGCCCTCGCAGTCGTCGTAGCCGTAGGCGACCATGGCGCCGTGCATCTTCATCAGCACGATATCGACGGGCATCGCCGCCTTCAGATCCGCCAGCAGGTCGGCCCGCAGCGCCTCGTAAACATTCTTCAGCGTGGTGCCCGCCGGCTGCGCGAAGGCGCTGATGCTCTCCGCGATCGTGTGCCCGTCGCGCTCGCACAGCCGGCGCCACTCGATCTGGGCGATGTTGCCATGCCCTGCCGGCTTCAGGCTGGCGTCGTTCCGGTAGTAGCCCACCTCATGGAACCCGGCATGCCCGGTCGGGATCGGCGAGAAGGTGTTGGTCTCGGTGGCCAAATTGGCAAAGAAGATCTTCATCGGCGGGTTCCCCGGGGCTGCTGCGCGGCGAACTCTAGGCGGGCACCGGCCTCCCTCGCTAGGGTCCCCGGCAATGTCCGCCCCCATCCCCATCCCCGCCGACGAGCTGCTGGCCATCGCGCAGGAATACCTCGATGCCGGCCGCCCGGAGGCCGCCGCCCGCCTGGCCCGCCACATCCTCGCCGCCCTGCCGGACCAGCCAGACGCGCTGCACCTCGCCGGCCTCGCCGCCTTCCAGGCCGGCCGCCACGCCGAAGCCGGCGACCTCGTGACCCGCGCCGCCCATGCCTCCGGCGAGTCCCTCCCCTGGCGCACCCTGGCCGAGATCCGCCGCACCCAGGCCCGGCTGGAGGAAGCGCTTGGGGCCACCCGCCACGCCGTCAGCCTCAACCCGGCGGACGCGCTCGCCCTGTTCCAGCTCGCCATGGTGCTCTACGACCGCCAGGAGCTGCCCGCCTGCATCGCCGCCGCCCGCGCTGCGCTCGATCTGCGCCCGGCCCTGCCCGAAGCCCACATGAAGCTGGCCCAGGCCCTGCTCGCCAGCGGGGATTTCGCCCGGGGCTGGCCGGAATACGAATGGCGCTGGCGCATCCCCGGCGCGCCCGCCCTGCTGCCCGCCACGGATCGCCCGATGTGGAACGGCGCCCCCCTGCCGGGCCGCCTGCTGCTGATCGCCGATCAGGGCTACGGCGACGCCATCATGTTCGCCCGCTATTTGCCCTGGGCGCTGGCCCGCGCGCCGGATGCCGTGGTGGCCGCCAGCGCCGATTTGCACAAGCTGCTCCAGGCCATCCACCCCGGGCTCACGCTGATCGCCCATTGGGGCGACGTGCCGGATTTTGCCGCCTGGTGCCCGCTCTCCAGCCTGCCCCTGCTGCACGGCACCACCGCGGCCACCATCCCGGCCCCCATCCCCTACCTGCGGCCGGATCCCGCCCGCAGCGCCGCCTGGCAAGCCTGGCTCGATGCCGTGCTGCGGCCGGGCCATTTGCGCATCGGCCTCGCCTGGGCCGGCCGCCCCACCCACCCCAACGATGCCAGCCGCAGCACGCCGCTCGCCACCTTTGCCCCACTCGCCGCCCTGCCCAATGTCGCCTTCGTCTCGCTGCAGAAGGGCGAGGCCGCCGCCCAATCGCGCCACTGGCCCGGCCCCGCCCCCCTGCTCGACCCCGGCGAGGCGCTGGGCACCTTCGAAGACACCGCCGCCCTCGTCGCCACGCTCGATCTCGTGCTGGCCGTGGATACCGCCGTGGTGCATCTCGCCGGCGCCATGGGCCAAAAGTGCTGGGTCATGCTGCCCTTCGCGCCGGATTGGCGCTGGCTGGCCGGCCGCGCCGACAGCCCCTGGTACCCCAGCCTGCGCCTGTTCCGCGCCCCCGCCGCGCGCGCCTGGCCCGCCGTGGTGGCGGAGGTCGCCGCCGCCCTTTCGGTTCGCACACGATCCGATGGGCTTCTGGCCGGCCTGTGTCTGGCGCTGGGGCCGCTCCTGGCCTAGGTTCCTCCTCATACCATCGCGCCCGAACCACAAGGCGCCACAGACATGGGAGGGTTCGGCTCATGGCCGCCTGGAACGACGGTTACATTTTCGACGTCGCCTACACATCCGGCTTCTACCGCGAGATTTCCCCGGGCTGGATCTCCGCCGCCGCCATGCTGCTGGGCCACCGCCCGCCCGACCTCACCCGCCCCTTCCGCTATGCCGAGCTGGGCTGCGGCCATGGCGTGTCGCTCAACGTCTTCGCCGCCAGCAACCCGAACGGCGAATTCCACGGCTTCGATTTCAACCCCGCCCACGTGGAATCCGGCCGCCGCCTCGCCAGCCGCGCCGGCTTGCCCAACGCGCATTTCCACGAGCTGTCCTTCGGCGACCTGGCCGAGGCGCCGGAAGGCCGCTTCCCGCAATTCGACTTCATCGTGGCCCACGGCATCTGGAGCTGGGTGTCCCCCGCGGTGCGCCAGCAGATGGCCGCCAGCATCCGCCGCCACCTGGCCCCCGGCGGCTTCCTCTACATCAGCTACAACAACCTCGCCGGCTGGGCCTCCCTGCTGCCGGTGCAGAAGTTCATGCTCGAATGGGCGCGGGTGAACAACGGCACCTCGCCGGAGCGCACCATGGGTGCCATCAATTTCGTGCGCGAGATGGCCAAGGCGGATGCGACCTTCTTCCCCGCCAACCCCTCCGTCGCCGCCCGGCTCGATGCCGCCCAGAACATGGATCCGCGCTACCTCGCCCACGAATACCTGAACGCCAGCTGGGACCCCACCACCTTCGCCCAGGTGGCAGACGTGTTGGGTGAGGCCAAGGTCGGCTATATCGGCAGCGCCACCCTGATCGAGAATATCGACGCCATCGCCGTGCCGCCCAACGCGCTGAAGCTGATGCAGGGCACCACCGACCAGCGCCTGCGCGAGATGATGCGCGATTTCGGCTCCAACCGCTCCTTCCGCCGCGACCTCTACCGCCGCGGCACCGAACAGCCGCCCAGCGGCGAACAGCGGGAAATGCTCGATGGCCTCCACATCGTCGGCACCGGGCGGGAGAAGGAGCAGAACATCCAGATCCCCACCGGGATCGGCCAGCTCGGCCTGCGCCAGGATATCTATGGCCCGATCCTGGAACGCCTCGCCCAGGGGCCGAAGAGCCTGTTGGAACTGCGCCAGACCAAGGCGCTGGCCACCCAGCCGCTTTCCGAAACCCTGCAGGCCGTCGCCTTCCTGATGACGGGCGGCCTCGCCCACCCCACCATCGGCCCGGTTGCCGACCCGGCTGCCATCGCCTCCGCCCGCGCGCTGAACGGTGCCATTGGCGCCGCCAACGCCTCTGGCGCCGCGCATGTCGTGCTCGCCTCCCCGGTCATGGGCAGCGGTGTGGCCGCGGATTTCGCCGAAACCCTGATCCTGCCGGAGATCATGGCTGGCCGCGCCAGCCCCGATGCGCTGGTGGACCTCATCCTGGCCCGCCTCACCCACACCGGCCGCTCCGTGGTGAAGGACGGCAAGCCGGTGACGGACCAGGCCGCCGCCCGCACCGAAATGGCCGCCACGGTCACTCGCCTGATGGCGGACCGCGCAGGCCTGTGGAAGCGCCTGGGCCTGCTGCCGGCCTGAGGAAACGGGGCCGCCGCATTCGGAATGCGGCGGCCTCGCCTTCAGACATACTGCCTGAACGACCCATCCGCGAACCGCCCGAACCGGAACGGCGCCGGGTCCACCACCGGGGCATCGCCGGCCACCAGGTCCGCCATCAACCGCCCGGCCCCCGGCCCCAGCCCGAAGCCGTGCCCGCTGAACCCGGTGGCGATGAAGAACCCCGGCAGCGCATCCACCGGCCCGATCACCGGCACCGCATCCGGCGTCACGTCCATCAGCCCGGCCCAGGTTTCCGCCACCTTCATGCCCTTGAAGGCCGGGAACAGCGCCGCCAGCTCGCCCTCCGCCCGCTCAATGCCGCTATTGTCCGGCTCCGGGTCCAGCACCCGCACCTGCTCGAACGGCGTTACCTCGTCGAGCTTCCAGCGCCGCTTGGTGTTCCACTCCTCGCGGAACCGCCCGCCGAAGCGCAGCCGCAGCTTCACCTCGCGCCAGCTTTTGCGGTAGCTCGGCAGGAACTGGGGGAACAGGCGGAAGCTGTCCGGCGTGATCTCCGACAGCGAGTTGTTGCGCCGCGCGATGTTGTAGCCGCCATCGGCGCGCTTGCGGATGGAGAAGGGCAGCCCGCCCACGCTCGCCTCCGGCCCGCCGGCCACCGGTTCGGTGCGGAACACGCTGCCCAGCACCTTCAGCTGTGGCAGGTCGATCCCCCCCTTGGCTGTATCGACATTGCCCGCGAACAGCCGGCTCCAGGCCCCGCCCGCCAGCACCACGCTGTCGCAGGCGATCGCGCCCTTCTCCGTCACCACGCCGCTGATGCGCCCGCCCTTCGTCTCCACCCCGCGCACCGCGCAGCGCTCCAGCACGATCCCGCCCGCGCGCCGCACGGCGGCCGTCATCGCCGGCACCGCCTTCTGCGGCTCCCCGCGCCCATCCGTCGGCGTGTAGAGCGCCCCCTTGGTCGGCACCGCCAGGCCGGGATACAGCTTCGCCACCTCCTCGGCGGAGATCATGCGGCTTTCCACCTGGTAGGTCCGCGCCTTCTCCAGCCATGCCTCGTTGGCCGCCCGTGCCGCATCGGTCTCGCACAGATAGGCGATGCCGCATTGCGTGAACCCGGTGGGCGCCTCCACCATCGCATCCATCCGCCGCCAGATGCGCAACGCCTCCATCCCCAGCGGGATCTCGCGCTCATCGCGCCCCATCACCCGCGTCCAGCCCCAGTTCCGGCCGGACTGCTCCGCCCCCACCTGGCCCTTCTCGCACACCACCACCGGAATGCCCTTCTGCGCCAGGAACAGCGCGGTGGAGATCCCCGCGATCCCGCCGCCGATCACCACCACGCTGGTGCGATGCGGCAGGTCGGTGTCGGTCGGCACGGTATCCATGCGCGGGGCCATCGGAATCTCCTTGTCGGCGGCGTGCGCGAGTGTCCGCCAGCCCCGCCGCCCCGTCCAGGGCTCAGGGCCGTTCCAGCATCCAGCTGAACAGCCGATAATGCAGGCCGGGATGCTCCCCGGTGCGCCGGAACCCCGCCCGCGCCAGCATCTTCGCCGAGGCCGCGTTCGGCACATCGGAGATCGCCGCGATGCGGGGCAGGGCGAGTGCCCGGAATCCATGGTCCAGCACCGCCGACAGCGCCTCCCCGGCCAGGCCCTGGCCCCAGGCATCGGGGTGCAGCGCGATCGTCGGTTCCGCCTCGCCGTCCAGCGCCGGGATCAGGTCCACCAGCACCTGCGGCACCGTCTTCAATGAAACGAGGCCGATCATCGAGCCCGCCTGCTCGGCCATCCACATCCCCATGCCGCCGGGCGCCAACGCCAGGCTCTCCGCCACGATGCCCGCCACCACGTCGCGCGGCAGCACCTTGTCGTCGCACAGGAACCGCCGCACATCGGGCAGCAGCAGAAGCTGCCACACCGCCTCGGTGTCGGAGGGCAGGGCAGGGCGCAGCACCAGCCGGGGCGTGGTCAATAACGGCAGCATGGGCAGCAGGCTACAGGCCCGCCGCCCTTTGCCTCAAGCGTCAGCCCGCGACGCTGCCGAGATACATGGGATAGCTCTTCTCGCTCAGCACCACCGTATGGTTCTCCACGCCGCACGCACCAGGCACCGATTGCGCCGCCAGTTCCAGCGCCCGGCTCTCCTCCTGGGAGGTCACCATGCCCCACAGATGCACCACGCCGCCGGTCACCACCACGGAGTTGTCGGCCCGCCGGCTCCAGGCCTGTTGCGACAATTCCTTCGTCAGCGCCGTGCGGATCTCCGCATCGCTCGCCGTCGCGCAGGGGCCCTCCGGCAGGGCGGCGAAGGCGCGCAGCAGGTTGGCCCGGCTGACGATGCCCACCAGCCGCCGCTCCTGCACCACCGGCACGCGCTTGATGCGGTGCTGCTCCATCAGGTCGGCGATCGTATCCAGCGGTGTGCCCGGGCCCACGCACACCACGTCGCGCGTCATCACGTCGTCGGCCACCTTGGCGTGGCTGCGCACATAGTCCTCGGCCAGCTTTGCCGTGCCGGTGAAGAAGGCCCGCCAGGCCGAGCGCTGCTTCTGCGTGCCAAGCTCCGCCCGCCGCAGCAGGTCGCCCTCGCTCACCAGCCCCAGCACCGCGCCGGCCTCGTCCACCACCGGCACGGCGCTGATCCCGTGGCGCAGCAGCAGTGTCACGATCTCCGTCACCGGCGCCTGCGGCCCCACGGTCACCACGGCGGTCGTCATCACATCGCCTGCATTCATGCTCGCCTCCTTCGGGTAGCGCAGACTTCATGCGCCCAGCAGGCGCCCTTCGCGCCGCCAGTGCATTGATCCATGTCAGAGGCGCGCCGCGCCGCCGCGCTACACTGCGCCCACCAACCGAACCCCGCACGCAATGGGAGAGACACCATGTTCAAGAGCCTCCTGGTTCCCACCACCGGCGGCCCCGGCGACGCGGCGGTCTTCGCCACCGCCCGCCTCGCCGCCCAGGCCTTCGGCAGCCACCTCGAATTCCTGCACGTGCGGGTGGATACCAGCGAGGTGCTCATGAGCATGACCGCCGGCGGCGTTGGCGGCGGCGACGCGGTGCAGGTCGTGATCGACCGCATGGACGCAGAGGCAGACGCCACCGCCACCGCCGCCCGCCAGGCAATTGCCGACCTGCTCGCCGGCGCCGGCATCCCCCTGCGCGACACGCCCCAGGGCGCCGGCCCCAGCGCCCAGATCAGCCAGGAAACCGGCAACCAGAGCGCCTGGGTCGCCCAGTACGGCCGCTTCGCCGATCTCGTCCTGATGGGCCGCGGCGGCCCGGATGACGGTGCGGCCGAAACCCTGGAAGCCGCCTTGATGGACACCGGCAAGCCGTTGCTCATCGCCCCGGCCACAGCGCCGGCCAGCCTCGGCAAGCGCATCGTCATCGCCTGGAAGGATACGCCGGAAGCCGCCCGCGCCGTTTCCTGCGCGTTGCCCTTCATCGGCCAGGCAGACCAGGTCACCATCGTCACCGTGCTGGATGATGCGGATGCGAAGGACGAATCCGGCAGCCGCCTGCAGCGCGCCCTGCGCTGGCACAACAAGGCGGTGGAGGTCCGCACCCTGCTGCGCGGCAGCGCCAGCGCGGCGGATGTGCTGCACCGGGAGGCGGAGGCACTGGGCGCCGACCTCATGATGATGGGCGGCTACAGCCACTCCCGCCTGCGCGAGGTCGTCTTCGGCGGCTTCACCCGCCGCACCCTGGGCAGTGCCGGCATCCCGGTGCTGATGGCCCACTGAGCCTGAGCGCCGGCACACACCGCAAAAGGAAGGGGCGAAACCCGAAGGTTCCGCCCCTTTTTCGTCAGGCCCGAAGGCGTTGTGGGATCAGGCGCGCGCTGTCTCCAGCACGCCACCCACCAGCACCTGGCCGTCGAGCACGCGGCGCACGGTCACCTGCTCCAGGCGCTCGGCCGAAGCGGGCAGGGCGATCGAGAAGCCGCCACGCCCACCGCCAATGCCGGCCTGGTCCAGGTCGGCGCGGTAGCGGTTGGCCATCACGCGGCCCACCACTTCGCCGTCCACCAGCACCTCGGCCTCTACGGCCTCGGCAGCGGCGGCGTCCACCAGCCAACCCGTCAGGATGCCGTTCTCCAGGCGCTCCAGATGGCCGGCCACCGGGCCCACAGCGTTCGGACCAGCGGCAATACCGGCGATCTCGGCGAGGCGGCGGCGAATGGCGGCGAGCTGGAAGCCCTCCTCCAGGCGCGGCTGCTCGGTCGGGCGCGGCGCAGAAGTGCCGTAGATCAGGTTGTATTCGTCGGCGTTGTCGAACATCGCGCGGCTGTCATGGTCCACGAAGGTCTCGCTCGCCGCGCCCTCGGCGAACACCGCCTCGTGACCTTCCAGCTCGATGTGGAAGTAGCTCACGTCGCCCGGGTTCTCGTCGCGCACGATCGAAACGCCATTCACCAGCGCCGCCGCCGGCACCATCGCGCCGTCGATCAGCATGCCGTGCTGCGGCGACACCTTCAGGTCGCGCACGGGAAGCCCACCGCCGAGCGAGCCTGCCTTGAACACCACGGGGCGCACGAACACCTCGCTGGCGCCGAACTCGGCTTCGTAGCTGCGGTGGCCGATCCACTTTACCGGCTTGGCGTTGCCATCCAGCGTCACCACCGAGTCGCCCGCCCGCAGCATCTCCACCGCCTGCTCGCCCGCAGGCGTGCGGATCATCGTACCCCGGAGGTAGCAGGGCACGATGGCGTAGTTGATACTCCGGGTGCCGCCCGCATTTGCAGTGTTGGCTTCATTGCGGCCGCGCAGCGAGATGGTGAACCCATCCGTAATGGCCGACGTCACGATGAACAGGCTGCGTAGGAACGTCTGTGCGGCTGCGGCGGTGCCAAGAAAAGTAAGTGAGGGACTGTCGATCGCCACCGCGGCGCTGGACCCGCCTGAAACAGTGAACAGCGTCGGCCCGCTGGTCGGGGAGCCCAGGTCCGGGTTGTCGGCAAAGCTCAGGCGGAAGTTGACCGCATTCGTCCCGCCGGCATCTGCAACAGTGACATCGGCGAACGGGTTAAACGTGAAGCTTGTCGCCAGCCCTACCGTGATCGTGTTGGTACTGCCCGTACCCGGCACTTGCACGGTGCCTGTCATACCCGCAACAAGATTGTCGCCGATAATCGTATCATCATCAAACGTCATCGTGGCCATGGCCGCTACCCCTATTGCTTCGCCGGTCCACCCGGCTACTGAATGACTGTTAACGGAAGGGCGCGGCCATTGCCGGAAACCCTTCCTTAACATACCGGAAGACGTATCACATCTGGCACTAAACCCGTCAACGATCTCATGCGATTAATCATCTGAGACAGTTTTTGACGAAATGTAACAGGCCTCCTGCCGTCACAAGAAAGGTGAAACTTCAACGGGTTGTCGCATCAGAAACCCGGCCAAACCCACGTTGCGGCCGAAATAACGCCTCTCACGAACGCGTGAGCTTCATGAATTCACCCCTCATCCACGCCCCTTGTAAACAACGAAGCCCGCAATCGCATCCAGCAGCGCCTGCGGCTCATCCGCCCGAATCGAATGGCTCGAATGCTCGAAAATGCGCAGGTCGCTCACGGGGATCAGCCGGTGGATCTCCTCGGAGAATTCCGGCGGGCAGATCCAGTCATGCCGCCCCGCGCAGATCAGCGTCGGCGCCGTGATGGCGGCAAGCTCCGGCCGCAGGTCGTAGCTCTGCAGGAACCCACCGGGCCGGAACGCCATGTTGATCGCATCCGGTGAAAGGATCCCCCGGTCCCGCCCCTTGGCCGCCGCCGCGGGGTCGAAGGTGGTGGAGTACATCGGCCCCATATGGTCGTAGTAGCTGCGCAGCTTCGCCTCGTCGGTCAGCTCCCCGGCCCAGAGCTGGCGGCACGCCTCGATCTGCGCCGGCGTGCCGCGCTCGCGCACGATCTCCTGCGCCCGCTTGTTGAACCCGGCATGCGCCGCGGTCACGATCAGCACCAGGTGGCTCACGCTGTCCGGGTAGCGTGCCGCATGCGCCATCGCCACCATGCCGCCATAGCTGGTCCCGATGGAAACGATCGGGCCGAGCCCCAGGTGAACGCGCAGCGCCTCCATGTCCTCCACGTTCTCATCGAGCGTGTATTTGGAAACGTCCCCGCGCGCCGAGCGCCCCTGGCCGCGATGGTCGAAGTAAACCAGCTGCATCCGCTCCGCGAGCGGCGCCATCCCCGGCTTGAA
Source organism: Alphaproteobacteria bacterium (assembly GCA_026400815.1). Lineage (GTDB taxonomy): Bacteria > Pseudomonadota > Alphaproteobacteria > Acetobacterales > Acetobacteraceae > CAMDGX01. The sequence goes on along the minus strand of JAPLOI010000062.1, from coordinate 17,919 downwards.
CCCGCTATGGTCCCCGCCCGGCCCGCCATGGATCACGAACGCCACCGGCTGCTCGCGCATCCGCCGCCCATCGGGCACCAGCCCCATGCCCTCCACGTCGAAGTAGATCTCGGTATCGCGGATGCGTGCGCGCATGGTGCTGCCCTTCTGCCAGAACGGCCGATACGCTAGACCGGTGCCACAAGGGAGGAAACATGGCGCGCACCAAGATCCTGATCGATTGCGACCCCGGCCACGACGACGCCGTCGCGATCCTTTACGCCGCGCGCCATCTCAACCTGCTCGGCCTCACCACCGTGCACGGCAACAACACGCTGGAGCATGTGACCCACAACGCGCTCTCCATCCTCGCCCTTGGCGGTATCGACGTGCCGGTGGCCATGGGCTGCGCCACCCCCCTCGCATCCCCCATGCACCCCATCGCCGAGGCCCACGGCAAAACCGGGCTGGACGGCGCCGCGCTCCCGGCCCCCGGCGCCCAGCCCATCGCCCAGCACGCGGTGGACTTCATCATAGAGACCGCCCGCGCGAACCAGGGCGAACTGGTGCTGGCCGCCATCGGCCCCTGCACCAACGTGGCCATGGCCTTGAAGAAGGAACCGCGCCTGGCCCACTGGCTGCGCGAGATCACCGTCATGGGCGGCTCCACCACGCTCGGCAACATCCGCGCCGTGGCCGAATTCAACATCTGGTGCGACCCGGAGGCCGCCGCGGTGGTGTTCGAAAGCGGTGCGCGCATCCGCATGGTCGGCTACAACGTCACCATCGCCACGGGCACCACCGAGGCGGACATCGCCCGCCTGCGCACCGGCGGCCGCGTCGGCACCACCGTCGCTGGCCTGCTCGATTTCTACCTGGGCCGCGGCCGCGCCGCGATCGGCCTGCAACTCGCCCCCATGCACGATGTCTGCGCCATTGTGCCCTATGTGGACGAATCCCTGCTCACCTACCGCCACGTTCATGTCGCCGTGGAAACCCAGGGCACCCACACCCGCGGCATGACGGTGTGCGACCTGCGCACCCTCACCGAGGAAGGCAGGCTCACCCGCGCCGGCCGCCCCCCCAACGCCCAGGTTGCCATCGCGTCAGACGCCCCGCGCCTCATCGCCGGCGTCGTCGACACGCTGCTCGGCTACGGCCCATGATCAGCTACTGCCGCAACCTGGAGGACGTCATCATCCAGCGCGTCTTCGCCGACGTGCCGGAAGGGCGCTATCTCGATATCGGCGCCAGCGCCCCGATCAACGACAGCACCACGTACGCTCACTATGAGCGCGGCTGGCGCGGCATCGCCGCCGACCCGATCCTGCGGGCGCAGGATTGGCAGGCCCATCGCCCGCGCGACCTGGCCTTGCGCACCATGATCGGCGCCCAGCCCGGCACGCAGCGCCTGTTTGCCTACCCGAATTTCTCCCAGTCCAGCACGGGCGCCCCCTTCATCCGAGACCACCTCGCCCGCCACGGCCTGGAACCTCCGGTGGAGCTGGAAGTCCCCGTCGTTACTGCCAACGACCTCCTCGCCTCCCATCCGCCGGGCCAACCCCTTCACCTCGTCTCGATCGACGTGGAAGGCATGGAGGCAGAGGTGCTGTCCGGCCTCGACCTGCTGCGCCACCGCCCCTGGCTGATGGTGATCGAGGCCGTCCTGTCTGGCACCCCCACCCCCAGCCACCATGCCTGGGAGCCCGCGCTGCTCGAAAAAGGCTACCACATGGCCTATTTCGACGGCGTGAACCGCTACTACCTGGCCTGGGAACAGCGCAGCCTGCTCGGCCGGCTGATGGTGCCACCCAATGTCTGGGACCAGTACGAGCGCGCCAGCGAACGTGAGATGCAGGCCCGGATCAAGGCGCTGGAAGCCAGGCTGGCTGCAACCAGCCCGCCGGAGCCCGGCGCATGAGCCCCAGCAACCGGAGGCACTGATGGATTTCGACCTCACCGAAGACCAGCGTGCCTTCCAGGAAACCGCGCGCGCCTTCGCAGCCAGTCGCCTGGCCCCCAACGCCGGCAAATGGGACGCCGAGCGCCATTTCCCCGCGGAGGAACTGCGCGAGGCCGCCGCCCTCGGCTTCGCCGGCCTCTATGTGGACGAAGCCCATGGCGGCACCGGCCTCTCCCGCCTCGATGCCGCCCTGGTGTTCGAGGAGCTGGCCCATGCCTGCCCCAGCACCACCGCCTTCCTCACCATCCACAACATGGTCGCCTGGATGATCGCCCGCTGCGGCAACCAGGAACAGCGCGACCGCTGGCTGCCCCGCGTCCTCACCGGCGAGTTGTTCGTCTCCTACTGCCTCACCGAACCCGGCAGCGGCTCCGATGCCGCAGCCCTCAAAACCCGCGCGCAAGACACCGGCGACGGCGCCTACCTCGTGAACGGCACCAAGGCCTTCATCTCCGGCGGTGGCATCTCGGATCTCTACGTCACCATGGTCCGCACCGGCGCCGACAGCCCGCGCGGCATCTCCTGCCTTGTGGCCGAAAAGGGCATGCCGGGCCTGTCCTTCGGCGCGCCGGAAAACAAGATGGGCTGGAACAGCCAGCCCACCGCCCAGGTGATGTTCGACAACGTGCGCGTGCCCCACGAAAACCGCCTGGGCGCGGAAGGCGAGGGCTTCCGCTTCGCCATGATGGGTCTCGATGGCGGCCGCATCAACATCGCCGCCTGCTCCCTCGGCGGCGCCCGCGCCTGCCTGGAAGCCGCCAAAGCCTACGTCCAGGAACGCCGCGCCTTCGGCAAAACCCTCTCCGAATTCCAGGCCCTGCAGTTCAAGCTGGCGGACATGGCCACCGAACTCGAAGCCGCCCGCCTCATGGTCCACCGCGCCGCCGTCGCTCTCGACAACCACGCGCCGGATGCCACGATGCGCTGCGCCATGGCCAAGCGCTTCGCCACCGATGCTTGCTTCCGCATCGTGGACGAAGCGCTGCAACTCCATGGCGGCTACGGCTATATCCGCGAATACGGGATGGAACGCTACCTGCGTGACCTCCGGGTGCATCGCATCCTGGAAGGCACCAACGAAATCATGCGCGTCATCATCGCGCGGAAACTCCTGGAGGCAGCATGAAAGTCGCTCTTATCGGCCTGGGCAACATGGGCCTGCCCATGGCCACCAACCTGCTGAAGGCCGGCCACCAGGTCATCGGCTTCGACCTCAATGAGGCCGTCCTGGCCGCCCACCGCGCCAATGGCGGCGAGACCGCCCCCACCATCGCCCAGGCCGTGGCCGACGTGGACGCGGTCGTCACCATGCTCCCCACCGGCAAGCACGTGGCCGATGTGTGCACGGGGCAGGGCGGCATCCTCGCCAGCATCAGCCCGCGCACGAAACTGATCATCGACAGCTCTACCATCGACGTTGCCACCGCCAAATCGGTCGGCGCTGACGCAGCTGAGAAAGGCATCGAATTCCTCGACGCCCCCGTCTCCGGCGGCACCGCTGGGGCCGCCGCCGGCACCCTCACCTTCATGGTCGGCGGCACCGAGGCCGGCTTCGCCGCTGCCGAGCCGCTGCTGCGCGGCATGGGCCGCGCCATCATCCACGCCGGCCCCGCCGGCAGCGGCCAGGTCGCCAAGGCCTGCAACAACATGATGCTCGCCATCAACATGATCGGCGTGTCGGAAGCCTTTGCCCTGGCCGAACGCCTCGGCCTCTCGCGCCAGAAGATGTTCGACATCGTCGCCCCCAGCACCGGCCAGAGCTTCGCCCTCACCGGCTACTGCCCCGTCCCCGGCCCGGTCCCCACCACGCCGGCCAACCGCGACTACACGCCGGGCTTCGCCACCAAGCTGATGGTGAAGGACCTCCGCCTCGCCCAGGAAGCCGCCGAAGCCGGCGGCGCCCCCACCCCACTCGGCGCCCACACTACCCGCATCTTCGAAGCCATGCTGGAAGATGGCCACGGCGACCGCGATTTCTCCATCATCGCCCAGTGGCTTGGGGCGAAGTTCCGCAGCGATCTCGTATAAAAAGGAAGGATGTTCTTTTTTGAAAAAAAGAACCAAAAAACTTTTCCGACCTTGCGCCGCACTCTCCGTGGAAGATGCGGTGCCATCGGATAAAGTATTTTTGCTTCTTTTTCTTCAGAAAAAGAAGACCTTTCTTCCTTCCTGCCTTCCCCCCAGGGAGCCCCGCCCATGAGCCTCGAAGCCTTCAAGCAAGCCCGCCAGTTCCTGTTCGACCACCGCACCGACTACGCCACCGCCTACCGCGACTTCCGCTGGCCGGTGATGGACAAGTTCAACTTCGCGCTCGATTGGTTCGACGCCGAGCTCGCGCGCGGCCCGCTGGCCAACAACCCCGCGCTCCAGATCGAAGGCGAAGGTGCGGCCACCCTCACCTTCGCCCAGCTCTCCGAACGCTCCAACCGCGTCGCCAACGCCATGCGCGCCCAGGGCGTCGCCCGCGGCGACCGCATCCTGCTCATGCTCGGCAACGTCGTCCCGCTGTGGGAGGTGATGCTCGCCGCCATCAAGCTCGGCGCCGTCGTCGTCCCCACCTCCACCCTTCTCAACAAGCCCGACCTCGCCGACCGCCTCGCCCGCGGCCGTGTGAAGCACATCGTCGCCGCTACTGCCGACTGCGCCAAGTTCGAAGGCCTCGACCCCCAGGCCACCCGTATCGCCGTGGGCGAAGCCCCCCCGGGCTGGACCGCCTACGAAACCCTCCACGCGGGCTCAGCGACCTTCACGCCGGATGGCCCCACCAACGCCACCGATCCGCTGCTGCTCTACTTCACCTCCGGCACCACCGCGAAGCCGAAGCTGGTGCTGCACAGCCACCAGAGCTACCCGGTCGGCAGCCTCTCCACCATGTTCGCCCTCGGCCTCCAGCCCGGCGACAAGCACCTCAACATCTCCTCCCCCGGCTGGGCCAAGCACGCCTGGTCCTGCTTCTTCACCCCCTGGCTCGCGGGTGCGACCATCTTCATCCTCAACCAGCCCCGTTTCAACGCGAAGGCGATGCTGGACGCGCTCGCGCAGCACGAGGTCACCTCCCTCTGCGCCCCGCCCACCGTCTGGCGCATGTTCATCCAGGAAGACCTGAAATCCTGGAAGATGTCGCTGCGCGAACTCCTCTCCGCCGGCGAACCCCTCAACCCCGAAGTCATGGACCAGGTCGAGGCCGCCTGGCACATCACCATCCGCGACGTCTACGGCCAGACCGAAACCACCGCCCAGATCGGCAACCCGCCCGGCCTCAAGGTCAAGCCCGGCTCCATGGGCGTCCCCATGCCCGGCTACCGCATGCGCCTGTTGAACACGGCCGACGAGGACGCCAACGAAGGCGAAGTCTGCATCTCGCTGGATGCCAAGCCCCCCTCCCTCATGCAAGGCTACCAGAACGAGGACGGCACCTTCCAACCCCTCGGCAAAGACGTCTATCGCACCGGAGACGTCGCCAGCCGCGACGCTGATGGCTACCTCACCTTCATCGGCCGCGCCGACGACGTCTTCAAGGCCAGCGACTACCGCATCTCCCCGTTCGAGCTGGAATCCGTCCTCATCGAACACCCCGCCGTCGCCGAAGCCGCCGTCGTCCCGGCGCCCGATCCCATCCGCCTCGCCGTCCCCAAGGCCTACATCGTCCTGGCCCCCGGCTCGAACGGCTCCCCGGAAACCGCGCTCTCCATCTTCCGCCACTGCCGCGAACGCCTGGCCCCCTTCCAGCGCATCCGCCGCCTGGAATTCTCCGACCTGCCCAAAACCATCTCCGGCAAAATCCGCCGCGTGGAACTGCGCCAATCCGAAAACGCCCGGGCGGAGCGCGCCGAGGGCGAGTATCGTGAGGACGACTTTCCCGAGCTGAAGGTATGAAGCAAGAATCTTCTTTTTGTGAACAAAAAGAAGCAAAAAAACTTCAGTCACTTGCGCCGAGGCTAGCTCCGGCACAAATGTATAAAAGTTTTTTGGTTCTTTTTTTCAAAAAAGAACATTCTTCCTAAAGAGGGCATCACCCATGGCCAGCAACACCGAATACGGCCTCGATTTCGACCTCGGCGAAGAGATCGACATGCTGCGCGACAGCGTCCGCCGCTTCGCCGAAGCCGAAATCGCCCCCCGCGCCGCGGAGATCGACCGCAGCAACGAATTCCCCAACGACCTCTGGCGCAAGATGGGCGACCTCGGCGTGCTGGGCCTCACGGTGGAGGAGGAATATGGCGGCGCCGGCATGGGCTACGTCGCCCACACGATCGCGGTCGAGGAAATCAGCCGCGCCTCCGCCTCGGTCGGCCTCTCCTACGGCGCCCACAGCAACCTCTGCGTCAACCAGATCCGCCGCAACGGCACGGAGGCGCAGAAGCGCCAGTACCTCCCCAAGCTCATCTCCGGCGAGCACATCGGCGCCCTGGCCATGAGCGAACCCGGCGCCGGCTCCGACGTCGTCTCCATGCGCCTCAAGGCGGAGCCCAAGGGCGACTGCTACCTCCTCAACGGCACCAAGTTCTGGATCACCAACGGCCCCGACGCCGACGTGCTCGTGGTCTATGCCAAAACCAACCCCGAAGCCCACCAACGCGGCATCACCGCCTTCCTCATCGAAAAGGGCATGCCCGGCTTCAGCTGCGCCCAGAAGCTGGACAAGCTCGGCATGCGCGGCTCCAACACCGTCGAGCTGGTGTTCGACAACGTCGAAGTCCCCGCCAGCCACATCCTCGGCCGCCTCGATGGTGGGGTAGGGGTCCTGATGAGCGGCCTGGACTACGAACGCGTCGTCCTCTCCGGCGGCCCCCTCGGCATCATGCAGGCCTGCATGGACGTGGTGCTGCCCTACATCCACGACCGCAAGCAGTTCGGCCAGGCCATCGGCGAATTCCAGCTGATGCAAGGCAAGATCGCCGACATGTACACGGTGATGAACGCCGCCCGAGCCTACGTCTACGCCGTGGCAAAAGCCTGCGACCGAGGCCGCACCACCCGCAAGGACGCCGCCGGCGCCATCCTCTACAGCGCCGAGAAAGCCACCTGGATGGCGCTGGAAGCCATCCAGACCCTCGGCGGCAACGGCTACATCAACGACTACCCCACCGGCCGCCTGCTCCGTGACGCAAAGCTCTACGAAATCGGCGCCGGCACCTCCGAAATCCGCCGTATGCTCATCGGCCGCGAACTCTTCCGGGAAACCGCCTGATGCCCGCAAGCAAGCCAAGCGAAGCGGTCACAGAGACCACAGAGCGGGCACAGAGAGCACGGAGAAGCGTGCGTCCTTCTCTGTGCTCTCTGTGGCCCTCCGTGCTCTCTGTGACCACTTCGCTTCCTTCGCTGAAAGCGCCCCACCAATGACCGCCCTTCCTACCCTGATCGACCCCCGCTCCCCAGACTTCGCCGCCAACGCCGAAGCCATGCGCGAACAGGTCGCCGAGATCCGCGCCCATGCCGAACAGGTCGCCCTGGGCGGCGGCGAGGTCGCCCGCAAGCGCCACCTCTCCCGCGGCAAGTTGCTCCCGCGCCAGCGCATCGAAGCCCTGCTCGACCCCGGCACGCCGTTCCTGGAGCTCTCCCAACTCGCCGCCCACGGCATGTACGGCAACGAGGTCCCGTCCGCCGGCATCATCACCGGCATCGGCCGCGTCTCCGGCCGGGAATGCGTCATCGTCTGCAACGACGCCACGGTGAAGGGCGGCACCTACTTCCCCGTCACCGTCAAGAAGCACCTCCGCGCGCAAGACATCGCCCGCCAGAACCGCCTCCCCTGCCTCTATCTCGTGGATTCCGGCGGCGCCAACCTCCCCAACCAGGACGAGGTCTTCCCGGATCGCGACCATTTCGGCCGCATCTTCTTCAACCAGGCCCAGATGTCCGCGGAGGGCATCGCCCAGATCGCCGTCGTCATGGGCAGTTGCACCGCCGGCGGTGCCTATGTGCCCGCCATGTCCGATGAATCAATCATCGTGAAGGGCCAGGGCACCATCTTCCTCGGCGGCCCCCCGCTGGTGAAAGCCGCCACCGGCGAAATCGTCACCGCGGAGGATCTCGGCGGCGCCGATGTCCACACCCGCATCTCCGGCGTCGCCGACCACTTCGCCGAGAACGACGCCCACGCCCTGGGCATCGCGCGGCGCATCGTCGCCACCCTCAACACCACCAAATCCCCCAACCTCGCGATCCGCGCGCCACTCCCCCCGCGCCACAACCCCGAAGAGATCTACGGCATCATCCCGGCCGACCGCCGCCGCCCCTACGACGTCCGCGAAATCATCGCCCGCATCGTGGACGACAGCGCATTCGACGAATTCAAGAAACTCTACGGCACCACGCTGGTCACCGGCTTCGCCCATATCTGGGGCTACCCCGTAGGGATCGTCGCCAACAACGGCATCCTGTTCAGCGAATCCGCCCAGAAGGCCGCGCACTTCATCGAGCTCTGCGCCCAGCGCGGCATCCCGCTCGTGTTTCTCCAGAACATCACCGGCTTCATGGTCGGCCGCAAATACGAGAACGGCGGCATCGCGAAAGACGGCGCCAAGATGGTCACCGCGGTGGCCACCGCCAACGTTCCCAAATTCACCGTCGTCATCGGCGGCAGCTTCGGCGCCGGCAATTACGGCATGTGCGGCCGCGCCTACGACCCGCGCTTCCTCTGGATGTGGCCCAACGCCCGCATCTCCGTCATGGGCGGCGAACAGGCCGCCAGCGTCATGGCCACCATCCGCCGCGACAACATGGAAGCCAAAGGCGAAACCTGGCCACCGGGAGCGGAGGACGCCTTCAAGCAACCAATCCGCGACCAATACGAAACCCAGGGCCACCCCACCTACGCCACGGCCAGGCTGTGGGATGACGGCATCATCGACCCGATCGACACCCGCCGCGTCCTCGGCCTCGGCCTCTCCGCCGCCCTGAACGCCCCCATCGCGCCGACCAAGTTCGGCCTGTTCCGGATGTGATGGCGATGTTCACCAAGCTCCTCATCGCCAATCGCGGCGAAATCGCCTGCCGCATCATCCGCACCGCCCGCCGCATGGGCCTGCGCACCATCGCCGTCCATTCCGATGCCGATGCCACCGCCCAGCATGTCGCCATGGCAGATGTTGCCCACCGCATCGGCCCCGCCGCCCCGCGCGACTCCTACCTGCGCATCGAAGCCATAATCGAAGCCGCCCGCCTGTCAGGCGCGGAAGCCATCCACCCCGGCTACGGCTTCCTCTCCGAAAACGCCGCCTTCGCCGAAGCCTGCGCCGCCGCCGGCCTGATCTTCGTCGGCCCCCCGCCGTCGGCCATCCGCGCCATGGGCGGCAAGTCGCAAGCCAAGGCCCTCATGGCCGAAGCCGGAATCCCCCTCGTCCCCGGCTATCACGGCGAAGCCCAGGACCTCCCCACCCTGCAATCCGCGGCGGACAGCATCGGCTACCCCGTCCTCATCAAGGCCTCAGCCGGCGGCGGCGGCAAAGGCATGCGCGTGGTCGAGTCCGCCACCGATTTCCCCGCCGCCCTCGAAGGCGCCCAACGCGAAGCCCGTTCCAGCTTCGGCGACGACCGCGTCCTGGTCGAAAAATACCTCACCCGCCCCCGCCACATCGAAATCCAGGTTTTTGCCGACACGCACGGCAACACCGTCAGCCTCTTCGAACGCGACTGCTCCATCCAGCGCCGCCACCAGAAGATCATCGAGGAAGCGCCCGCCCCGGGCATGACCACCGCGATGCGCGCCGCCATGGGCGAGGCCGCCATCGCCGCCGCCCGCGCGGTGAACTACGTCGGCGCCGGCACGGTGGAATTCATCGCGGAGAACGACTCCTTCCACTTCATGGAAATGAACACCCGCCTCCAGGTCGAACACCCCGTCACGGAGGCCATCACCGGCCTCGACCTGGTCGAATGGCAACTCCGCATCGCCGCCGGCGAACCCCTCCCGCTCACCCAGGACCAACTCGGCATCCAGGGCCACGCCATCGAAGTCCGCCTCTACGCCGAAGACCCCGCCCGCAACTTCCTGCCCTCCGTCGGCACCCTCTCCCACCTGAAACTCCCCGAAGGCATCCGCATCGACAGCGGCGTCCGCGCCGGAGACACCATCACGCCCGACTACGATCCGATGATCGCCAAGCTCATCGTCCACGCCCCCGATCGCCGCGCCGCCCTGGCCCGCCTCTCCCAGGCCCTGGCCCAAACCGAGGTCGTCGGCGTCCAAACCAACCTCCCCCTGCTGCGCGCCCTGGCCACCCACCCCGCCTTCGCCGGCGGCACCTTCGACACCGGCCTCATCGCCCGCCACCCGGAACTGCTGGACGGCACCGCCACCACGCCGGATCTCGCCCTCGCCGCCGCCGCCCTCACCCTCCTCAACACCCGGTCCCAATCCGCCATCATCCCAGGCGACCCCCACTCGCCGTGGTCCGCCCAGGACAGCTGGCGCCCCAACCTCCCGGGCCACCAAACCCTCCTCCTGCGCCACCAGGGCGAAACCACCGAAATCGCCGCCCACCCCGCGCCCAATGGCGGCTGGCACCTGGAATGGGACAGCATCCAGCACACTGTTCATTCCACTGGCCACGCCACCCCCCACGAAGCCGCCCTCCTCCTCCGGCTGGACAGCACCGCCGCCCGCGCCACCGTCATCGCCACCCCGCCCCGCCTCACCGTGGTGCTAGACGGCACCAACCACACCATCGAGGAAATCGACCCCCACGCCCCGCCCGAAGCCGCCAGCGCCGGGGCAAGGCGCGTCATCTCCCCCATCCCCGGCCGCGTCGCCCGCCTCCTGGTCCAACAAGGCGACACCGTCACCAAGGGCCAAACCCTCCTGGTGCTGGAGGCGATGAAGATGGAACTCCCCCTCACCGCCGCCGCCCCCGGCACCGTCGCCGCCCTGCGCTGCGCCGAAGGGGAGATGGTCGCCGAAGGGATCGAACTCGTGCTGCTCGATCCCGCTTGAATAGGTCAGCACCAATGCCATATCATCGCGCATACGCGAGGGGGCCACGGCCATGAAGCACTCCACCGTCACGCTGGACGACAAGTACCAGGTCGGCTCCGACCGGTTCTTCCTCACCGGCTCCCAGGCGCTCGTCCGCCTTCCGCTGCTGCAACGCCAGCTCGATGTCGCCGCCGGCCTCAACACCGCCGGCTACATCTCGGGCTACCGCGGCTCCCCCCTCGGCGGCGTCGACATCCAGATGTGGAACGCCAAGAAGCGCATCGAGGAAGCCCACATCGTCTTCCGCCCCGGCGTGAACGAGGAACTCGCCGCCACCGCCATCTGGGGCACCCAGCAGCTCCCGCATTTGCAAACCGCGAAATACGACGGCGTCTTCGCCTACTGGTACGGCAAGGGCCCCGGCGTGGACCGCAGCGGAGACGTCTTCCGCCACGCCAACTACGCCGGCACCGCCCGCCACGGCGGCGTCCTCGTCATGGCCGGCGACGACCACGGCTGCAAATCCTCCACCGTCCCGCACCAGAGCGAGCTGGCCCTCACCGCGGCCCACATGCCCATCCTGGTCCCGTCGGACATCACGGATATCCTCCAGTTCGGCCTGCACGGCTGGGCCATGTCGCGCTGGTCCGGCCGCTGGATCGGCTTCAAGCTGGTCGGCGACGTGATGGATTCATCCGCCTCCGTCGCCTTCGACCTGCCGGATTTCCGCATCATCCTGCCGGATGGCCCGCACCCCGATGCCGGCCTGCGCCTCTCCGATGTCGGCGGCCGCATCCCCGCCCTGCCGCTGGACCAGGAAGCCCGCACCATCGCCATTGGCCTGCCGGAAGCCCAGCGCTACGCCCGCGCCAACGGGCTGGACCGCACCATCCTCAACCCCATCGGCGCCCGCCTCGGCATCGTCACCTCCGGCAAATCCTACCACGACACCCGTCAGGCCTTCGCCGATCTCGGCATGCCCGAACCCCCCGGCGTCCGCCTCCTCAAGCTCGCCCTCACCTGGCCCGTCGACCCCGAAACCATCCGCAAATTCGCCCGCGGGCTGGAGGAAATCGTCGTCGTCGAGGAAAAGCACCCCCTCATCGAACAGCAGATCCGCGACATCCTCTACGACGCGCCGGATCGCCCCCGCGTCCTCGGCAAGCGCAACGCCGACGGCACCGCCATGCTCAAGGCCCACGGTGAATTCTCCAGCGCCGAGATCGCGCTGGCCATCGCCCCCCGCATCGCCCGTTACGCCGATTCTGAAAAGCTCCAGGCCCACGCCGCCCGCCTGCGCGACAACCTGGATGCCATCGCGAAAGCCGAAGTCGCCGCCCTGCGCCGCCCCTATTTCTGCTCCGGCTGCCCGCACAACTCCTCCACCAAGGTCATCGACGGCTCCCGCGCCCTCGGCGGCATCGGCTGCCACACCCTGGCCGTCTGGATGGACCGCAGCACCGACAGCTTCAGCCAGATGGGCGGCGAAGGCGTCGCCTGGTCCGGCCAGGCCCCCTTCACCGAGGAAAACCACGTCTTCGCCAACATGGGCGACGGCACCTATTTCCACTCCGGCTACATGGCCGTCCGCGCCAGCGTCGCCGCCGGCGTCAACATCACCTACAAAATCCTGTTCAACGACGCCGTGGCGATGACCGGCGGCCAGCCGGTGGATGGCCAGATCTCCGTCCCGCACATCTCCCGCCAGGTCGCCGCCGAAGGCGCGAAGGCCATCATCGTCGTCACCGACGAGCCCGAGAAATACGACGACGTGAAGGATCTCGCGCCGGGCACCGAAGTCCACCACCGCCGCGACCTCGACCTGATCAGCCGCCGCCTGCGCGATACCCCGGGCTGCACCGTCATCATCTACGACCAGACCTGCGCCAGCGAAAAGCGCCGCCGCCGCAAGCGCGGCACCTTCCCCGATCCCGCGAAGCGCAGCTTCATCAACGCCGCCGTCTGCGAAGGCTGCGGCGATTGCTCCCGCGCCTCCAACTGTCTGTCGGTGCAACCGCTGGAAACCGAGCTCGGCACCAAGCGCGTGATCGATCAGTCCACCTGCAACAAGGATTTCTCCTGCACGGACGGCTTCTGCCCCAGCTTCGTCACCGTCCACGGCGCCGAGCCGAAAAAGCGCGCCCGCGTCACCCCGGAAGCCTTCGAGCTCCCGCTCCCCGCCACGCCCGCCCTCACCCGCCCCTGGAACATCCTTGTCACCGGCATCGGCGGCACCGGGATCGTCACCATCGGCGCCCTCATCGGCATGGCCGCGCACCTGGATGGCAAGCACGTCACCGTGCTGGACCAGACCGGCCTCAGCCAGAAGGCCGGCGGCGTCACCAGCCACATCCGCCTGTCCGAAACCGAATCCAACCTGCACGGCCTCAAGGTCAGCCGAATGGGCGCCGACCTCCTGCTCGCCTGCGACATGGTCGTCGCCGCCAGCAAGGATTCACTGGCCACCTACGCCCAGGGCGTCACCCACGCCGTGCTGAACACCTACGAAACCCCCAGCGGCGATTTCGTGCTGGACACCACCATCCGCCTCCCCAGCGTCCAGCTCCGCCGCAGCATCGCCCAGGCCATCGGCCAGTCGGCGCTGGATCAGTTCGATGCCACCGCCATCGCCACCGCGCTGATGGGCGACAGCATCGCCACCAACCCCTTCCTCCTCGGCTACGCCTTCCAGAAGGGCCTCGTCCCCCTCAGCCTGGATAGCCTGCTCCGCGCCATCGAGCTGAACGGCACCGCGGTGGAAGCCAACAAGGCCGCCTTCACCTGGGGCCGCTGCGCCGCCCACGACCTCGCCCGCGTGCAAACCGCCGCCGGCCTTTCCACCGAAAAGCCCGAACCCGCCACGCTGGAAGACATCATCGCCACCCGCGAAGCCCATCTCGTCCAGTACCAAAGCAAGCGCTACGCCCGCCGCTACCGCGCCCTCGTCGACCGCGTCCGCGAAGTCGAAGGCCGCATGTTCTCCGGCAACACCGCCCTCACCGAGGCCGTCGCCCGCGGCTACCACAAGCTCCTCGCCTACAAGGACGAATACGAAGTCGCCCGCCTCTACGCCGCCCCCGAATTCAAGGCCGCGCTGGCCGCCCAGTTCGAAGACCCCAAGCGCCTCGAATTCCACCTGGCCCCCCCGCTGCTGGCCCAGCGAGACCCGCACACCGGCCAGATGATCAAGAAAACCTACGGCCCCTGGATGCTGAAGGCCTTTTCGCTCCTGCAACACTTCCGCGTCCTGCGCGGCACGCGGCTGGACCTCTTCGGCCGCACCGAGGAACGCCACATGGAACGCGCCCTCATCACGGAATACGAAGCCACGGTCGAAGACATCCTCGCCCACCTCACGCCGGCCACCCTGTCCACCGCCGTCAGCCTCGCCTCCCTGCCAGACAAGATCCGCGGCTTCGGCCACGTCAAGGAACGCAACGCCCGCACCGCCGCCACCGAACGCACCCGCCTGCTGGAAAAACTCCACGGCACGGCGCCGAAACCCGCGATGGCGGCGGAGTGAAGCCCGTCAGGGAAGCGCCCTAGCGCCGGCAGCAGCATCCAGGTCACGCTGCGATGCGCGCTCCGGCCCGCCACCATCGGCGCAGCGAAAGCGCAGCCGGATTTCCGCACCGCCCGGCACGTTGGAAGCAGCGATCGACCCGCCCAGGGACCGCATGATGCCATGGCAGATCGCCAGGCCCAGGCCCGTGCCCTTGTCTGCTGGCTTGGTGGTGAAGAAGGGTTCGAACACCTTGTCGGCCGCGGCGGCGGGGATGCCGCCGCCCGTGTCGGTCACCGTCACAAGCACCATGCCCGCCTCCACCCGCGCGCGCACCAGAATCCGTCGTGGCTGGTCCTGGGGCTGGTCCAGCATGGCGTCGCGGGCATTGAGGATGAGGTTGACGAACACCTGCTCCGCCGCCACCAGCCCGGCAGCGATCGCAGGCAGGTCGGAAGGCAGGTCCTGCACCCACTCCACGCCGGCATTGCGCAGGGCGCCGCGGGTCAGCTGCTGGGCCCCGTCCAGCACCTCCCCAAGCCCGATGGGGCCAGCCTCGTCCAGGGGGCCGGGGCGGCTGAACTCCCGAAGATGGTGAACGATGGCGCCCCCCCGGGCGGCCTGGCGGACGATCCGCTCCAGCCGGGTCAAGGCCGCGGGGATGGCGGCTTCCCCCTCCATCCGCAGTTCATCCGCGGCATTCTCCGCCGCCAGGCCGATGATCGCCAGCGGCTGGTTCATCTCATGCGCCAGGCCGGCGGCCATCTCGCCCAGCGTGGCGAGCTTGGCCGATGCGGCCGCCTGTGCCTCCAGCTGCCTCTGGCCGGTAACGTCGGTGAGGTAGCCGACCATGAGCATCATCCCGTCGGCCGTTGTGCCGGCCACGCGCGCCTCCTCCCGCAGCCACATCCAGCTGCCATCAGGGCGGCGGAAACGGTAGGTCATGGCGCTGCCGCCACCCTGCAGGTTGGCGGCCCGGAAGCGCGGGCGTTCGGCACGGCCGGCATCGTCCATGCGGTCGACGAACGCATTCGTCTCCATCAGCGCGCTGGCATCCCACCCCGTCACCCGCGCGGCATTGGAGGACACGAAGCGAACGCGTGCCGCCTGGTGGGCATCGGTGTCGCCAGGCCGCCGCTCCCCGGCATAGATCACGGCGGGGGAGCCCAGCAGAATCCGCGCGAACTCCTCCCGTACGGTTTCGGCGGCAGTGCGGGCCGCCTCTGCAAGATCCAGTTCCGCCCGTGTTTGTCGGGTGATCCGCATCTGGATCAGGGCAACAAGTGCCACGAAGCTCAGCAGCGGCAGGGCGGCATAGGCGCCCCGCACCCAGCCCTGAAGCTCGTCGAGCGGGGCCTTCGAAACGGCCCAGTCCTCCGATATCTGCACCAGCAGCGGCGTATCCGCCACCTGCCGGAATGCCATCACAACCTCCCTGTCGCCGAACAGGCTGGAGGTCCGCAGGTAGCCCCGCGTGGCAGCACGGGCCGCCGCGAGGGCGGGATGCGACGGGCGGATAATCCAGCCCAGCACCTGCTCCACATCCCGGCTGCGGGCAATCATGGTCCCTTCCGGCAGAAGAAGAACCGCCGCGGTTTCCGTCGGATCGAAGTGGATCGCGCCAAGCCGGGCGGAGAGCAGCAGCGGGTCCAGGGAAACCACGGCAATGCCGGCGAATTCCCCATCCTGCCCCCGGATCGGCCGCGTCAGCTGAACGCTCCATTTCCCGGAGGCCCGCCCCAACACGGGGGCGCTGACAAACATCGCCTGCCGCCCGGCCTGATGTATGCGGAAATGTTCCCGGTCGGCAATCGAAACGGGCGCCCAGTTCGGAACGCTGGACCAGTTCAACATCCCGTCGGCATCCGCCATCGCAACCTGGAGAATGCCGAACTGCTCCTGCGTGGCCACCGCCCTGAGATGGTCTTCAATGGCGGCCACGCCCTCTGCACTGCCGCGCACCAGCAGGTTCTGCCGCGTCTGCGCCAGGGAATGGATCCCTTCCACAGCCTCGACGATGCGCAGCAGGTTCTGCTCCAGCGCCTCGGCCGCGGAAAGCACCCGCGACCCGGCCTCGCGTTCAGATTGGCGATGCGCTTCGGTGATCTGATGCTCGGCCGCGAACCAGCCGAGAACGCCGAGCACGACCAGCACCGCAAACGGTATGGCCAGCTTCATCAGCCGATCACGGCCCCAGCGTCCCTCAGCCCCCGGCGATCCCGGGGGCGTCCATGCGAGACGTCGCCACCATTGCAACATTCACCCAATACCCCAACGGCGACGCGATAGCTGACATGATCCACGGAAGGTTTTCCTGCATTTGCCCCCGTATCATGATGAATTGTTGTTAATCATAGATTACTTTATAAATAATTCGTGGTGATTGTATATTACTTCAGGAGTGTATTTTCGCGATAATATTGATCGATTTTGAGCAATTGACATCAATTTTGATTCCAGGGCGAGCGTGCTGATCAATTTGTGATTTTGGCCGCGGCGGGAGGAGCGCTGATGCTTCCGGCAGAGGCCCGGATGCCGATATCGATCTCGGCCAGGAAAGTCGGCAAGCCCAGCCCGAAGGGATCTGCAGGCCCGCAGGGTGGTGGGCTTCGTGGATGCAGACATGACAGCCCTCCATCGATTTCGAGCGACAATTATATAATGCAAACAAAATTTGCGACCTTCAAGATAATTCTCGCCCAAATGCAAAGTTATTTTGCACGATGGGCCACAAGGATGAATTAGCGATTTGTGAATTCGGCTTCTGCGGGCCTATTTATTATTAATAAGTGAATAAAAAAGCGTAAATTATTTTAGGAATGTTCGACCCCATGCGCATGATTAACGCGAGGCGCAACGCGCAATAGAGGCGGCTAGCGCCGAGCGGGGCCGGTGGCCGCCGCGATGTCCGGAGGCGATGGCGAAGCCGAGCCTTCGGCGATGAAGGCGGCCAGCCGCAAATATACGCCGTATTGCAGCGTGTCGGGCTTGCCCAGGATCAGCCAGTCCAGTGTAATAGACCACGCTTGGCACAAGCGCGCCGCTTGGTGCCATTTCGGCATCGCCCGGCCATTCAGCCAGGTATCCACGGCAGCGCGCTCTGCACCGCAGAGATCAGCAATCGACTGGGCGGTGCCATAGCCGAATTCTGCTGCAGTGGCCCGCAGGCGTCGGCCAAAATCGACCTTGAACGGATCTTTCGTCATCGCCCCAAGCTAGCAGCCGCCTCCGGCTGCTGGCGTGCAACGAGAAATAGCATGTTTCTCCGCAACAGATGGCTCATCAAATGCAAATATAATTTGCATATCGCGGGCAAGAACGCGGCTGGCATCATCAACGCCTTCGAATAAAGCCAAGCCAGCGCCACCATCACGCCCGCCCGCGCGAGTGCGGTGCGCATGTGGCGCCAGGGTGGCGTGCCTGACCACCCATCAGTTTTATCCTGATGCCCATAGCGGTGGCAGGGGCAGTCCGAAGGTGAGCAGTCTGACGATGCGCCGTAGGCCTCTGGTGAACCACGACAGCCGACTTCGGCTCATGTTTCTCGGTTGACGACGT
>JAPLOI010000038.1 GCA_026400815.1 Alphaproteobacteria bacterium | reverse complement strand
TCATTCCACTAACAAAACAACACCGTATCACCCCAGCCCTGCGCCCCCCGCAATGGCGCAACCCCCGCCCAGGGCCCACCATCACCTCACAGAACCGTCACGAAGGCCCCGGCCCCATGTCCGGAACGCAGCCCGTCCCCAACCGCACGCTCATCACCGTCAGTGTCATGATGGGCAACCTCATGCAGGCGCTGGATTCCTCCATCGCCAACGTCTCCCTCCCCCACATGCAGGGCGCCCTCGCCTCCACGTCAGACGAGATCACCTGGGTCCTCACCAGCTACGTCATCGCCGCCGCGATCATGACAGCCCCGGTGGGCTGGATGGCCCAGCGCTTCGGCCGCCGGAACCTCCACGTCACCTGCATGGCAGGCTTCACCATCGCCTCCATGCTCTGCGGCGCCGCCGAATCCCTGGAACAGATCGTCGCCTTCCGCTTCCTGCAAGGCATGTTCGGCGCCGCCCTCATCCCGCTCTCCCAGGCCACGATGCTGGACATCTACCCGTTCGAAAAACGCCCCCAGGTCATGGCCATCTTCGGCATGGGCGTCATGGTCGGCCCCATCACCGGCCCCACCATCGGCGGATTCCTGACAGAGGCCTTCTCCTGGCGCGCCGTCTTCTACGTCAATCTCCCCTTCGGCCTCCTCGCCATCGCCGGCCTCCTCGCCTTCCTCCCCAAGGCACCCCCCCGCGCCGAACTCCGCTTCGATTGGATCGGCTTCGCGGTCCTCGCCACCGCCGTCGGCAGCTTCCAGCTCATGCTCGATCGCGGCCAAGGGGAGGATTGGTTCCACTCCCCCGAAATCATCGCCGAAGCCGTGGTCGCCGCCCTCGGCCTCTACCTCTTCGTCGTCCACATGCTCACGGCGAAAGACCCGTTCCTGCCACCGGGCCTCTTCCGCGACCGCAACTTTGTCTGCGGTGTCACCATGGTGTTCTGCACCGCCACGGTGATGCTCGCCTCATCCTCGCTGATGGCCCCCTATTTGCAGACCCTCGCCGGCTACCCGGTGGAGGAAGCCGGCAAGACCCTGGCCGCCCGCGGCATCGGCACCATGCTGGGCATGCAGCTCGCCAGCCGCCTTGCCGCCCACGTCGACCACCGCAAGCTGATGGCCGTCGGCCTCCTCAGCCTCGGCGCCTCGCTCTACACCATGGCGGGCTGGACGCCGGACGTGGGCCAGCCACAGATGATGGCAACCCTCTTCGCCCAGGGCACCGCCATCGGCTTCGTCTTCAACCCGATGACAGTGGTCGCTTTCACCACGCTGCCCGCCCATCTGCGCCCCTACTCCACCTCGCTCCAATCCCTCTGCCGCAGCCTGGGCCAGGCGCTCGGCGTCTCCGTCACCTCGTTCATGTTCGTCCGCAGCACCCAGATCTCGCATGAGGGCTTGGCGAGCCACATCACCCGCTTCACCCCGCTCCCGTCGATGCTCGATCCCGCCACCCTCCACGGCGCGGAACTGCTCAACCGCCTGGTCACGCGCGAAGCCCAGATCATCGCCTTCAACAACGATTACCGCCTGCTCTCCCTCGTTGTGATCCCGCCGCTCTTCCTCCTGCTCCTCATGCGCCCCCACCTCCGCCCCGCCCCCGCAGCACCTACGGCGCCCGTGGCGGAGCGCGCCTAGGCGCATCCGTCATCCAGCCCATCGCGGGGGCGATGAATGCCTCCACCGCCCCCGCCTACTGCGTCAGACGACCGGCGAGGCGCCGCCATCCACGTTGGTGGCGGTGCCCGTGATGTAGCCGCCTTCATCGCTGGCCAGGAAGCAGGCGATGTTGGCGAATTCCTCCGCGCGGCCCATGCGGCCGATCGGGATCGGCGCGCCGGTGCGGGCGATGTGTTCTTCCAGCGTGATGTTCTGGCCCTTGGCCACCAGGGCCGCGTGGCCGCGGGCGATCTGGTCGGTCACGATCAGGCCCACCAGCAGCGCGTTGACCAGGATGCCGTGCGGCGCGCCTTCGCCGGCCAGCACCTTGGTGAGCGCCATGCCGGCGGCGCGGGTAACATGGGTGGGGGCGCCGTTGGCCTTGGGGGCCTTGGCGCCGGTGTTGAGCACGTTGATCACGCGGCCCCACTTGCGCTCCTTCATCTGCGGCCAGGCCAGGCGGGCCAGGCGCACGGCGGCGAAGAGCTTGAGGTCCAGGTCGTCCTGCCAGATCTCGTCGGTGATGCTCTCGAACGGGCCGGTGCGGGACTGGCCGGCATTGTTAACCACAATGTCGATGCGGCCGAGCGCGGCCATGGCGCCGTCATAGCCCTTCTGCACGCCCTCCATCGTGGCGATGTCGCAGGCGATGGCGGCCACCTTGCCGAGGCCGAGGGCATCGAGCTGGGCCTTGGCTTCATCGAGCGGGCCCTGGCTGCGGGCGAGAATGGCCACGCCGGCGGCGCCGGATTTCAGGAAGCGTTCGGCCATGGCAAGGCCTAGGCCCTTGGAGCCGCCGGTGATGACGGCGGTGCGGCCGGTCAGGGAGACGTGCATTGGGTGTTTCCTCCTTCAAGTAAGCATTGTTCTTTTTTGAAAAAAAGAACCAAAAAACTTTTATTACTTTGCCGCTCGCTCTGGCACGGGCGCAGGTGACAAAAGTCTTTTTGCTTCTTTTTCTTCAGAAAAAGAAGAGTCTTTCTTAGCTTGCGATGTAGCGCCCCTCCCGCGCCAGGATAACCCCGCTCTTCATGACCAGCTTGCGCACCGGGCGAAGCGCCACTGCTTCGCCGGGGGTTTCGGCATCGAGGGCGACGAGGTCGGCTTGGGCGCCGACGACGAGGCGGTGGGCGGGCAGGCCGAGGGCTTCGGCGTCGGTGCAGAGGGAGAGCGCGGTTTCGATATCGGGGTCGCTGCGGAAGCTTTGCTTGAGGGCGATGATCAGGGCGCGTTCCAGCATGTCGCCGGTGCCGAGCGCGTTCCAGAGGTCGCGGATGTTATCGCTGCCGGCGTGGATCACCACGCCGCGGGCGCGGAGCGCAAGGACGGGCGGGACGATGCCGGCGGCGGGCGAGGAGGTGAGGATATGGACGCCGGCTGCCGCCAACGCGTCGGCGGTGTGGGCGAAATCGGATTCATCGGGGGTGCCGAGGCTGAAGGCGTGGCTGACGGTGACGCGGTGCTGCATCCCGATGGCGATGGTGCGGGCGGCGATGTCGCGCAGCTGGGCGTTGCCGGCCGCGTCACGGTCGTGGAGGTGGATGTCGATGCCGCGGCCGAAGCGCTGGGCGAGGTTGAAGACGATGTCCAGGTGGCCTTTCGCGTCGCCGTCGATGCTGGCGGGGTCGAGGCCGCCGACGAAATCCGCACCCTGGCGGAGGGATTCGGCGAGCAGGTCGGCAACGCCCGGGCGGGTGAGGATGCCGGATTGGGGAAAGGCGACGACCTGGATGTCCGCCTGGGCGGCGAATCGCTGCTTGAGTTCCATGGTGGCGTGGAAATTGTCTAGGCCGTAGGTGTCGTCGATATCGGTGTGGGTGCGCAGCGCGGTGGTGCCGCAGGCGATCATTTGGCGCAGCAGGTTGGCGCCGCGTTCGCTGACCGGGGGCAGGGTGCGGCGATGGGTGCGCTCGAACTCGATGCGTTCGCGCACGGTGGGGGCGCCGCTGTTGGGGCGCCAGGGCAGGCCCCAAAGGGTTTTGTCGAGATGGACGTGGCCGTCCACGAAGGATGGCAGCAGGAGGGCGCCGCCGAGGTCCAGGCCCGGCCTGCCGGCGGCGGGCGTGATCGCGGCGATGCGGCCGTGTTCGATGGCGACATCGACCGGGGTGGGGCAGTGCGGGAGGCGTGCGTTGGCGAGCAGCATCGTGGCAGTGTGGCGGTTCCGCCGATCTGCGCCAAGGACGTTCCGATGCTGGACCTCGTGATCCGAAATGCCCGCCTGCAAGACAGTGCGGAGGCGGTGGATGTCGGCGTGCGCGGCGGGCGGATCGCGGCGGTGGGGCGCGGGCTGGTGTGCGATGCGCCTGCGGTGGAGGCGGGCGGGCTGCTGCTGACCGGCGGCTTGGTGGAGACGCATCTGCACCTGGACAAGACCTGCATCCTGGATCGCTGCCGGGCGGCGGAGGGCTCCGTGGCGGAGGCGGTGCGGGAGACGGCCGGGGCCAAGCGCGGGTTCACGCCGGAGGATGTGTATGCGCGCGGCCGGCGCACGCTGGAGAAATGCATCTGCGGCGGCACGATTCGGGTGCGCACCCAGGTGGAGTTGGACCCGGTGATCGGGATGCGCGGGTTCGAGGGGGTGGAGGCACTGGCGCGGGATTACGCCTGGGCGGTGGAGATGGAGATCTGCGTGTTCCCGCAGGAGGGGTTGCTGAACAATCCAGGGACCGAAGAGTTGTTGCTGGAGGGGCTGAAGCGGGGTGCCAAAGTGCTGGGGGCGGCGCCCTATACCGACAGCGATCCGCGCGGGCAGATCGACCGGATTTTCGCGATCGCGCGCGCGTTCGACGTGGATATCGACATGCACCTGGATCTCGGGGACGACCCTTCGCAGATGCAGGCCGAATATGTGTGCGCGGTGGCGGAGCGGTTCGGCTGGCAGGGGCGGGTGGCGATCGGGCATGCGACGCAGCTTTCCATGCTGGCGCCGGGGCGGCTGGCGGAGGTGGGGCGGAAGCTGGCCGGGGCAGGGGTGGCGGTGACGATCCTGCCTTCGACGGATCTCTATCTGATGGGGCGCAACGCGACGCATGCGGTGCCGCGTGGGGTGGTGGTGGCGGAGCCGGTGCGGGCGCTGGGCGTGTGCTGTTCGGTGGCGACGAACAACGTGCTGAACCCGTTCACGCCGTATGGCGATGGGTCGCTGGTGCGGATGGCCAATCTCTACGCCAACGTGGCGCATGTCGGCCGGCCCGGTGATCTCGCCGCGTGCCTGGGCATGGTGACCGGGGATGCGGCGCGGCTGATGCGGCTTTCGGATTATGGCGTGGCGGTGGGCAACCCTGCCGATCTCGTGCTGTTCGACGCCGAGACGCCGGAGGGGGCGGTGGCGGAGATCGCG
The DNA here is from genome assembly GCA_026400815.1 of Alphaproteobacteria bacterium. Lineage (GTDB taxonomy): Bacteria > Pseudomonadota > Alphaproteobacteria > Acetobacterales > Acetobacteraceae > CAMDGX01. The sequence continues at coordinate 44,047 of JAPLOI010000038.1, read as the reverse complement.
CGGCCGCTGTGGGGGATGAAGGCGGGGAGGATGACGTTCTCCGCGCCGCGGGCCATGCTGCATCGACCGAGCTTTGCTTGATCGCATGATTCACGTCTCCGGCGGTTCCGCCTTCGACGATCATGCTCTGGGGGGGACGCACTGATGCCGCACATCACGGCCGACGATGGGGTGAAGCTGTACTACGAGGAAACCGGGCGCGGCTTTCCCGTGGTGTTCGTGCACGAATTCGCAGGCGACTGGCGCAGCTGGGAGCCGCAGCTGCGGCATTTCGGGCAGCGCTACCGGGCGATCGCGTTCAATGCGCGCGGCTATCCGCCGTCGGAGGTGCCGGATGATCCCGGCCGGTATTCGCAGGCGCGGGCGGCGGACGATATCGCGGCGGTGCTGGACGAGCTGAACCTGAGCCAGGCGCATATCGTCGGGCTTTCCATGGGCGGGTTCGCGACGCTGCATTTCGGGCTGCGGCACCCGGGGCGTGGCCGGTCGCTGGCGATCTGCGGCTGCGGATATGGGGCGGAGCCGGCGGAGCGGGACAAGTTCCGCGAGGAAGGGGCGGCGACGGTGGCGTTCATCCGCGAGCACGGGATGGCGAAATTCGCCGAGCGCTACGCCTTCGGGCCGACGCGGGTGCAGTTCCAGAACAAGGACCCGCGCGGGTTCGCGGAGTTCCTTTCGCAGTTGGCCGAGCATGATGCGGTGGGGGCGGCGCTGACGCAGCTGGGCGTGCAGCGGGAGCGGCCCTCGCTGTGGGACCTCGTGGAGGAGATGAAGGCGGTGCGGGCGCCGACGCTGATCCTGACCGGAGACGAGGACTGGCCGTGCCTGCTGCCGGGCGTGCTGATGAAGCACCACATTCCCGGCGCGGCGCTGTCGGTGATGCCGAATTGCGGCCACGGGATCAACCTGGAGGACCCCGACGGGTTCAACCGGATCGTGGGCGACTTCCTGGCGCAGGTGGATTCCGGGCGCTGGCCGATGCGTGACCCGCGGGCGATGACGGGCAGCATCACCGGCATGAAGGAGGGCGCATAGCCATGGCCGAGATGGGGTTGGCCGGAAAGGTCGCGGTGGTGACCGGCGCGGGCTCGCGCGGGGAAGGGATCGGCAACGGGCGGGCGGCGGCGATCCTGCTGGCGCGCGAGGGTGCGCATGTGGCGCTGCTGGATGCGATGCCGGACTGGGCGGAGGTGACGCGGGCGATGATCGCGGCCGAGGGCGGCAGCGCGATGGTGGTCTCGGCCGATGTGGCCGACGAAGCCTCCAGCGCCGCGGCGGTGGCAGCGGCGGTGGCGCGCTGGGGCCGGGTGGATGTGCTGGTGAACAACGTGGGCATCGCGGGGCCGAGCGGCAGCGCGGTGGAGGTGGACCCGGCGGCGTGGGATTCCGCGATGCGGATCAACGTCGCCTCCATGATGCTGATGGCCAAGGCGTGCATTCCGGAGATGCGCAAGGCTGGCGGCGGGGCGGTGGTGAACCTGTCCTCCGTCGACGGCATTCGCGGCGGCAACCGCAACCTGCTGTATGCGACATCGAAGGGCGCGGTGGTGGCGCTGACGCGGGCGATGGCGGCCCAGCACGGGCCGGAGGGGATCCGGGTGAACTGCGTGGCCCCTGGCTACGTGTTCACGCCGATGGTCTCGGTGGGCGGGATGGACCCGGGGCTGCGCCAGGCGCGGCAGGCGGGGAACCTGCTCGGGATGGAAGGCACCGGCTGGGATGTGGGCCAGGCGGTGGTGTTCCTGGCCAGCGCCATGGCGCGCTGGGTAACCGGGGTGGTGCTGCCGGTGGATGGCGGCACGCTGGCCGGATCGGCGGAGAGCGTTTCGCCGCTGGGGCGGTAGCGGCTCAGGCCCGGCGGCGGCGCGCCAAAGCGAGGCCGGCGAGGCCGGCGGCGAACAGCGCCAGGGAGGCAGGCTCTGGCACCGCGACTACGGCGAGAGTCGGTGCCGGGGAGGGGGCCGGCGCGGGTGCCTCTGCCGGCGGGGCGGGGGCGACCGGGGCTTCGGCGTTGGTGTCGCCAGACAGGGCCTGGCGGGCGATGCCGGAGATGGTGAAGCTTTCGGGCAGCTCGGCGAGGGTGGAGGAGGGCTGCTTGCTGTCCAGCGGCTTCAGCATGTCGGCGACGGGCTTGCCGTCGAGCATCAGCGATTCCAGCAGCACGGTCCCCGGCGCGAATTCCGCCTTCGCGTCGGTGGCGAAGATGATCGCGGCAATGTCCAGGAAGGCCTTGTCGGAGAGCTTGCCGACGTAGTCGCCCAGCTCGAACACCAGCGTGTCGCCGCTGCGGGTGAGGGTGAAGGACAGCTTGGGGAAGTCCGTGGGGGCGTCCTTGGGGTCGGCGGGCTTTTCGTCGGTGGGGGGCAGGCTGATCGTGGTGGCGCTGCTGTCCTGCAGCGAGAGGCCGATGCTGTGCATGACGGAGATCAGGTCGCCAGTGATGGCCAGGGATGCGGCGGCCGCAGGGCGCAGCGGGGCCAGGGCGAGCAGCGCCAGGGCGAACAGGGCCGGGAGGGCATGCAACAGGCGGGGCATCGGTCTCTTTCGGCGGGTTGGCGTTGCAGAATGCAACGCAATCATCCGCGGGCAGGGTCGTTTTGGGGGGGTGAGACGGGTCGGCTCGGCTTTTGTGAGCAAAAGTAGCAAGGGGCGTGCCAGCCCTGCTTCCCTTCCGCTTCGGCCCGCGCCGGTGCAGGATGCGGGGCATGAGCGAGACCTTGCTGGATGTGAAGGGGCTGAACTGCCCGTTGCCCGTGCTGCGCGCCAACAAGGTGTTGCGCGGCATGGCGGCGGGGGAGCGGCTGCGGGTATTGGCGACGGACCGGGCGGCGGTTTCTGATTTCCAGGCCTTCTGCCGGGAGACGGGCCATGCGCTGGTGGCGTGGAGCGAGGATGGCGGGGTGTTGAGCTTCGTGATCCGCAAGCGGGAAGAGAAGCCCGAATGACTGTTGCGCTGATCACGCATCCGGCCTGCCTGGAGCACGACACGGGCCCGTGGCACCCGGAGCGGCCGGACCGGCTGCGCCGCGTGCTGCAGGCGCTGGAGCATCCGCATTTCTCCACCCTGCTGCGGGATCTCGCACCGCTGGCCACGGAGGAGCAACTGCTGCGGGTGCATCCGCCGGAATATGTGCAGGGCATCCTGTCGGTCTCGCCGGAGCCGGGGCAGCGCGTGGCGCTGGATGCCGACACGATCATGAGCACCGGCAGCCGGGAGGCGGCGTTGCGTGCGGCCGGCGGGGCGGTGATGGCGGTGGATGCGGTGATGGAGGGCTGGGCGAAGCAGGTGTTCGTGGCCGCACGGCCGCCGGGGCACCATGCCGAGCGCGACCGGCCGATGGGGTTCTGCCTGTTCGCCAATGCGGCGATCGCGGCGCGGCATGCCCAGGCGCGCTGGGGACTCTCACGCGTAGCGGTGGTGGATTTCGACGTGCACCACGGCAACGGCACGCAGGACATCTTCCAGGCCGATCCGACGTTGTTCTACGCCTCCTCCCACCAGTACCCGTGCTACCCCGGCACCGGGAGCGCGGAGGAGCGCGGGGTGGGGAACATCGTGAACGCGCCGCTGCCGCCGGGCTCCGGCGGGCCGGCGTTCCGCGAGGCATGGGAGGTGCTGATCCTGCCGGCGCTGGAGGCGTTCCAGCCGGAGCTGCTCATCATCTCGGCGGGGTTCGATGCGCACAAGGCCGATCCGCTGGCGCAGCTGCGGCTGGAGGCGGCGGATTTCGGCTGGCTGACCGGGGAGCTGATGCGCCTGGCGCGGGCGCAATGCCAGGGGCGGGTGGTCTCGCTGCTGGAGGGCGGCTATGACCTCGATGCGCTGGCGGAGTCGGCGGCGGTGCATGTTCGGGCGTTGATGGATGGGTAGGAAGCAAGGCCTTCTTTTTCTGAAGAAAAAGAAGCAAAAAGAATTCATTTTCTTGTGCCCGGGCCTAATGATCAAAAGTTTTTTGGTTCTTTTTTTCAAAAAAGAACATGCTTGTTTGAGGAGAGTCGACGATGAGCCTTCCGCCTGAGATCGCTGCGCTGAGTTTCGAGGATGCCTTGGCGGAGCTGGAGCGGATCGTGAAGGGGTTGGAGGGCGGCCAGCAGAAGCTGGAGGACGCGATCGGCGCCTATGAGCGGGGTGCGCTGCTGCGCCAGCATTGCGAGAAGAAGCTGGCGGAGGCGGAAGCGCGGGTGCAGGCGATCGTGGTGGCGGTCGATGGGTCGCTTTCGCTGGGCAAGCCGGAGTGAGTGCGATGGGGCTCAATGAGGCGCTGAAGGCCGCCGCGGCGGAGGTGGAGGCGGCGATCGAGGATCTGCTGCCGGTGCCGGAGGGCTCCGAGGCACGGCTGCTGGAGGCGATGCGCTATTCCACGCTGGGCGGCGGCAAGCGGATGCGGGCCTTTTTGGTGATGGAGACGGCGCGGCTGTTCCGGGTGGACCGGCGCAGCGCGGCGCGGGCCGGGGCGGCGGTGGAGATGCTGCACGCCTATTCGCTGATCCACGACGATCTGCCGGCGATGGACGATGACGATTTCCGGCGCGGCAAGCCGAGCTGCCACAAGGCGTTCGACGAGGCGACGGCGATCCTGGCAGGCGACGCGCTGCAGGCCCGCGCCTTCGAGGTGCTGGCCGAGCCGGACACGCATTCCAATGCGGAAGCGCGGGTGGAGCTGGTGCTGGCGCTGTCGCATGCGGTGGGCGCGCGCGGCATGTGCGGCGGACAGATGATCGACATGCTGGGGAACAACCAGGCGTGGAGCGCCGAGGCGATCGCGCGGATGCAGGCGCTGAAGACCGGGCGGTTGATCCAGTTCAGCGCCGAGGCGGGCGCGATCATGGGCCGGGCGCCGTTGCACCAGCGGCATCTGCTGGCCGCCTATGGGCGCGACGTGGGGGCGGCGTTCCAGATCGCGGATGACGTGCTGGATGTGACCGGCACGGCCGAGGAGATCGGCAAGACCGCCGGCAAGGATATCGCGCAGGGCAAGGCGACGCTGGTGGCGGCCTGGGGCGTGGAGCGGGCGCGGGCGCAGGCGGAGCTGCTGGCGGCGCAGGCGGCGGGGCATGTGGAGGGCTTCGGCGAGGATGCCCGGCTGCTGCGCGAGCTGGCGGCCTTCGTGGTGAGCCGCAAAAGCTGAAACCCCGGATGGGCTCGGAGGGCATGGCGATGCTGGCGCGGCGGGCATTGTTGTTGGGATTGATGGCCCCCTCGGCCGTGATGGCGCAGGAGGGGCCTGCGGCGCCGATTGCGGCGTTCAACGCGGCGTTGCAACGGGGGATGAAGGCCGGTCAGGCCACTTCCTTCGCGGCGCGGGCGGCGATGCTGCGGCCGGCGGTGGAGCGGGCCTTCGATTTGCCGGGGATCCTGGCCGCGTCCGTTGGGCCGCGCTTCGCGGGGTTTGCCGAGGCGGCGAAGGCGGAGCTGCAGGAGGCGTTCACGGTGTTCACCGTGGTGACCTGGGTGGCGAATTTCGATGCCGATGCCGGGGAGCGGTTCGAGCTGGGGGCGGAGACGCGGGCGCTGGGGCAGGACCAGGTGGTGACGTCGCGGATCGTGCCGACCTCTGGCGACACCACCCGGCTGGATTTCGTGATGCGGCAGGGGCCCGGCGGCTGGAAGGCCGTGGATATCCTGCTGAACGGCACGATCAGCCGGGTGGCGGTGCAACGCAGCGATTTCCGCGCGCTGGTGGCTGGCGGCGATCCGGCGCCGTTGCTGGCGAGCCTGCGAAGCCGGGCGGCGAGCCTGGCGGCGGGAGCGAAATCCTGATCCTGGCGGGCGTGCTGGCCGGGCTGGCCGTGGCCGGGATGGGGCAGTGCCTGGCCGGGTGGCACGCGGTGCGGCGGTTCTCGGGCGTGGCGCCGGCGCCGGCGGTGTGGCCTGCGGTGCTGTTGCTGAAGCCGCTGCATGGGGATGAGCCGCTGCTGGAGGCGGCCTTGGCCTCGATGTGCGCGCAGGAGTATCCGCGCCTGCGGATCGTCTGCGGGGTGCAGCGCGCGGATGATCCGGCGATCGCGGTGGTGGAGCGGCTGCGGGTGCGGTTTCCTGCGGTGGATCTGCATCTGGTGGTGGATGCCACGCCGCACGGGGCGAACCGCAAGGTGGCCAACCTGATCAACATGATGACCGCGGTGACGGCCCCGGAGGCGGACGAGGTGGTGGTGGTGTCGGACAGTGACATCCATGCCGCGCCCTATTGGCTGCGGCAGGTGGTGGCGGCGCTGGCCATGCCCGGCGTGGGGCTGGCGACGACGCTGTATGTGGGGCTGGCGGCGCGGGGCGGCTGGGTGGAGCGGCTCGGTTGTTCCTGGATCACGCATACCTTCCTGCCCGGGGCGCTGCTGGCGCGGGGGATGGGGCGGCAGGATTGCCTGGGCGCGACGATGGCGCTGCGGACTGGGACATTGGCGGAAATCGGCGGGCTGGCGGCGCTGTCTTCGCATCTGGCGGATGACAACGAGCTCGGCCGGCTGGTGCGGGCCCGCGGATTGGCGGTGGCGCTGGCAGGCAGCGTGCCGGCGACGACGGTGGCGGAAGCGGAGCTAGGTGCGTTGTGGCGGCATGAGCTGCGCTGGGGGCGGACGATCCGGGCGCTGGTGCCGGGGGCGTTTGCGGCCTCCGTGATCCAGTATCCCGTGTTCTGGGCGTTGGCGGCGTTCGCGGCCTCGGGCGGGGCGGAGTGGGCGGTGTGGGCGGTGATGCTGGCCTGGGCGGTGCGGGCGTTGGCGGCACGAGGGATCGACCAGGCGCTGGGGCATGCCGGTACGAAGGTGGCGGTGGCGTTGCTGCCGCTGCGCGACGTGATGTCGGTGGCGGTGGTGGCCGCGGCGTTCCTGGGGCGGCGGGTGGAGTGGCGCGGCCAGGTGATGCGGGCATGAGGCGGATCACCTTCACTGCGGATGATTTCGGCCTGTCGGAGGCGGTGAACGAAGGGGTGGAGCAGGCGCATCGCGAGGGCGTGCTGGACGCGGCAAGCCTGATGGTCGGCGCGCCAGCGGCGGCGGATGCGGTGGCGCGGGCGAAGCGGATGCCGGGGCTGCGGGTGGGGCTGCACCTGGTGGCGGTGGAGGGGCCGGCGGTGCTGCCGCAAGCGGAGATTCCGGCGCTGGTGGGGGCGGATGGGTGGTTCCCATCGGATCAGGGGACGCTCGGGGTGCGGTTCTTCTTCCTGCCCTGGGTGCGGCGGCAGTTGGCGCGGGAGATCCGGGCGCAGTTCGAGGCCTTCGCGGCGACGGGGCTGCCGCTCGCCCATGCCGATGCCCACAAGCACATGCACCTGCACCCGACGGTGGGGCGGCTGCTGGTGGAAACCGGCCGGGATTTCGGCCTGCGGCGGGTGCGGGTGCCGGCGGAGCCGCCTGACGTGATGGCGCGGCTGGGGGTGCCGGGCGGCGCGGCGCTGTATCGCTGGTCCCGCCTGCTGCGCCGGCAGGTGCGGCATGCGGGAATGGCGGCGCCGGATGCGGTGTTCGGGCTGGGCTGGAGCGGGGGAATGACGGCGGATCGCGTGTCGCGGCTGCTGGGTGTGCTGCCGGAGGGGGATGTGGAGATCTATTTCCATCCCGCTTCGCGGCGCGATGCGCTGCTGGACCGGCTGATGCCGGGCTACGACCACGAGGGGGAACTGGCGGCGCTGCTGGACCCCGGGGTGAAGGCGCTGCTTCAGGCGATGCGGTAGAAGCTCAGCGCCAGGCCGGGGCCCGTGCCGGCGTGGGGTCGCGCAGCAGGTCGGACCGGCCGTCATCGCCGCGGAGCAGGCCGCCGGCGGGGGGCGGGTCGCCGCGCAGGATGTCGCGCGGGGGTGGCGACACGGCGATGCATTCGGTGCCGTACATCGGCTGGTTGGGCAGGGTGACGGCGGCGCGGGGCGTAGGCTGGCCCTGCTGCCCCTGAGGGAGCGGGACCACCACGGTGACGTCCATCGATGGGCCCACGGGGCGTTCGATGCAGCCGCGCGATTGCGCGCCGGCGGTGGCGGGCAGGAGAAGGGCGAGCAGGAAAAGGGGGGCGCGCAGCATGGCCGTATTCTGCGCCAGGCGGGTTAACGCGGGGCGAAGGCTGTCAGACCTGACGGTATTCGATCTCCGAGCCTTCCCAGCTGAGTGCCTTCAGCTTGGACCAGACGCGGTTGCGGTCGTACCAAAGCTCCAGCGAATGCGGGCCGGAAAGGGCGAAGTGCTCCGCCTCCAGCTGGGTGCCGCGGGCAGCGATGGTGCTGCGGCCCTTGGGGGCGATGGCGAATTCCAGCAGCTTGCCATCCTGCAGGGAGATCATCGGGCCCTGCAGCTGGGTGGGGTTCCAGTGGCTGGAGACCAGCGCGTTGGCGGGCGCGGTGTAGGTGGGGCCGCCGGTGCCTTCCACGACCATGCGGTTGTTCTGGCGCTGGGCGGACATGGCGTAGCGGCCGTAATCGTCGTTGGTTTCGGCCTGGGCGGCCATCAGGACATTGCCGCGCCAGGTTTCCGTGCCGCGGGTCTGGTAGCGATACACGACAAGGCCGAGCATGCGCACGGCAAGATCAACTGCCACCCGGACGGTGAGGGCATCGCCCGCCTGTTCGAAGGTGAGGACGTGGCTGCCGATCGGCTTGCCGTTGCGGAACACTTCGAAGGCGAGCTTGCGGTTGCCGGGGATGCCGGCCCAGGCCGGTTTGGGCAACAGTGACGCGGGCGCCAGCGCGGCCCCCGCGGCCAAGCCGGATACCATGCCACGCCGGCCGATGGCCCAGCGTGGCGAGATGGACATGAGGCCCTCACCCATTCGCAGCCGCTCCCGCATTGGTCGTTCCACGCAATATAGGTATGCGAGTGGGACATATCCAAGGGGATTCCGCGAAAGAGTCGTCGCGATGGGGTGAACGGCATTTTTCTCGGCGTTGGCCCGCCTTGGCGCTATCTTGATCGCATGTCCGAGACAGACGATCCCGTCGCCCGGTTGCGAGCGGCCTTGCCGGCGTTGCGCCAGGCGTGGCCGATCCGGTCGCTGGCTGTGTTCGGCTCCCGCAGCCGGGCGGATGCACGGGCGGACAGTGACCTGGACGTGCTGGTGGAGTTCGCCGAACCGGTGCCGCTTTCGGCCTTCCTGGCGCTGGAGCAGCACATCGCCGTGGTGGCGGGGGTGCCGGTGGACCTTGTGAGTGCGGCCTCCCTGAAGCCGCTGATGGGTGAGCGGATCAGGGCCGAGGCCATCGCCTTGTGACGGCGCCGCGCGATTTCCGCGATTTCCTGCGGGACATGGTGCTGGCCTGCCGATCGATGATGCGCTTCGTGGACGGCATGTCCCTTGAGGCCTATCTGGCCGACGAGAAGACGCGCTACGCCGTGATGCGGGGGTTCGAGATCCTGGGTGATGCGGTGCGCAACCGGATCGTGCATGGCTATTTCGGGATCGACGATACGATCCTTTTCACGACGATCGAACGGGATATCGGCCCGCTTCTGCCACGGCTGGAAGCCTTGGCGGATGCCCACGGCGTGAGGCCCTGAGACGGAGGGCTTCGTCTTTCGCCGCGACATTGCTAGCGTGGCCGGCAACGAGAATGAGGGGTCCAAGCCATGTCCGCCACGCCCGACATTGTTATCCGCAACGGCACCGTGATCGACGGCACCGGCAAGCCCGGTTTCGAGGGGGATGTGGCGATCGCGGGCGACCGGATCGTGGCGGTGGGCAAGGTGGAGGCCCGCGGCGCGGAGGAGATCGACGCCCGGGGCCAGATCGTCACGCCGGGGTTCGTGGATATCCACACGCATTACGATGGGCAGGCGGTGTGGGACAGCCACATGCAGCCCTCCGCCTGGCACGGCGTGACCACGGCGGTGATGGGCAATTGCGGGGTGGGGTTCGCGCCGGTGAAGCCGGGTGACCGGGACCGGCTGATCGAGCTGATGGAGGGGGTGGAGGACATTCCCGGCCCCGCCCTGCATGAAGGGCTGAAATGGGCGTGGGAGAGCTTCCCGCAGTACCTGGATGCGCTGGAGAGCAAGAAGCGCGACATCGATATCTGCGCCCAGCTGCCGCACGCGGCGCTGCGGGTGTTCGTGATGGGCGACCGGGCCTCGCACCTGGAACACGCGACGGAAGACGAAATCCGCCAGATGGCCGACCTCGCCGAGGAGGCGATGCGGGCCGGGGCGATCGGCTTTTCCACCTCCCGCACCATCAGCCACAAGACGCTGGCCGGTGACCCTACGCCCACCCTACGCGCGCAGGAGGCGGAGCTGGTCGGCATCGCGCTGGGCATGAAGCGGGCCGGGGCCGGGCAGCTGGAGATGGTGAGTGATTTCTCCCTGGGCGTGGAGAACGAGTTCGCCATGTTCCGTCGCATGGTGCAGGCCTCCGGCCGGCCGATGGTGTTCTCGCTCTCGCAGAACCATTCCACGCCTGACAGCTACAAGGTGCTGATGCGGCTTTCGCGCGAGGCGCAGGCGGATGGCATCTGCATCCGCCCGGTGTTCCCGCCGCGGCCGATCGGCATCCTGTTCGGGCTGCTGGGCAGCCAGAACCCGTTCAGCGGCACGCCGACCTTCAAGAGCCTGCTGCCGCTCTCCTTCGAGGACCGCGTGGCGGCGATGCGCGACCCCAGCGTGAAGGCGCGCATCCTCTCGGAAGACCGGTTCGCCGGCAGCAACTTCCCGCTGATCAATCGCCTTTCGTTCGCGCGCATGTTCCCGTTCGGCGATCCGCCGGACTACGAGCCGCCGCAGTCCCAGTCGCTGGAATCGATCGCCGCGCGTGAAGGCCGGACGGCCGAGGACGTGGCCTACGACATGCTGGTGAGCGGTGGCGGGCGGAACTTCCTGTTCACGCCGCTGACCAATTACGCCGGCTACAACCTCGACCCGTGCCGCGAGGCGCTGGAAGACCCCAACGTGCTGACCGGCCTCTCCGACGGCGGGGCCCATGTGGGCTTCATCTCCGACGGCAGCTTCCCCACCTACCTGCTGCAGCATTGGGGCCGCGACCGCGCGACCGGGCGCTTCCCGCTGGAGGAGCTGGTGCGCAAGCAGACCTCCGACACCGCGCACGCGGTCGGCCTCATGGACCGCGGCGTGATCGCGCCTGGCAAGAAGGCCGACCTGAACGTGATCGATTTCACCAAGCTGGCGCTGCAGCGGCCGGAGATGAAGTTCGACCTGCCGGCCGGCGGGCGCCGGCTGCTGCAGCAGGCCACCGGCTATACCGCCACGATCAAGTCCGGCCAGGTGACCTACCGCGGCGGCCAAGCCACCGGCGCACTGCCGGGCACGCTGGTGCGCGGGGCGCAGCAGTAAGGCAAGGCCGGGGGCTTCCGCCCCCGGACCCCTGAGCAGGGGCGTTGCCCCTGCACCCCACTGGGGCCTTAGGCCCCAGACCCCCTTACTTGTCCGCCTTCGGCGGGGAGGGGCCGACTGGGTCTCTCCACCGCCTCGACAGCCCCTCCCCGCCGAAGGCGGAAGGTCACGCGGGTCCAGGGACCTCAGGTCCCTGGCGGGTCCAGGGCAGAGCCCTGGTCGGGGTCCGGGGTGAACCCCCGGCCTTGCTACCGCCCCACGACCCGCACGTGTTCGCGCAGCACGATGTAGAGGCCGGCGGCGACGATGATGGCGGCGCCGGTGAGCATGGCGGGCGTGGGGATTTCGTGGAAGACGAGGTATCCCAGCGCAGTGGCCCAGACGATGCTGGCGTAGTTGAATGGGGTGATGACGGAGGCCGGGGCCAGTTGCAGCCCGCGGTTGATGCACCAGTAGCCGGTGAGGGAGAGCACGCCGACCAGGGCGAGGATCGCGGCGTCGGTTGGGGTTGGCATGATCCAGCCGCCGATGAGGCTGGTGGGGTGTTGCAGCGGCCAGGCGGAGAGGGCGGTGATCAGCAGCAATGGCACCACTTGCACGCCGACCAGCAGCGTGGTGGGCGTGCCGCGCAGGCGGCGGGTGATGACCAGGGAGATGGCGTACATCACGCTGCCGGCCACGGAGACGGCGGTGTAGATGGTGAAGGACAGGCCGGAGGGTTGGAGGGCCACCACCACGCCGCCGAAGCCGGCGAGCACGGCGAGCCAGCGGCGCCAGCCCACGTCCTCGCGCAGGAACAGGGCTGACATCGCGGTGACGTAGATTGGGCCGGCCAGGTAGATGGTGGTGCCGCCGGCCAGCGGCAGTTCCACGATGGCCCAGTAGAAGCACACCACCTCCACCGCCGAGAGCAGGGCGCGGAAGACGTGCAGCCAGGGCCGTCCGTCTTCGCGCATGGCCTGGATGTCCGCGCGGGTGACGAGGAAGGCGAGGATCGCCAGCACGACGAAGCTGCGGAAGAACAGGATCTCGCCCACCGGGTAGCCGCCGGTAAGCCATTTCGCCAACGCATTGCTGCAGGCGAAGACGAAGACGCCGAGCATCGTCACGCCGATGCCGAAGAGCAGGCGGGTGGGCTCGGCCGGCGCGGCCGTCGGCGGGGTCATCAAACGGGGGCCAGGTACCGGTGTGGCAGGGGCGGCAGCACGATTTCGATCGGGTCGCCTGGGTGCACGATGCCGCCGCGGCGGACGGTGGACATGATGCCGGCCTTGCGGATGAGCGTGCCGTCTTGGGTGCGGTCGAGCGTGGCGGCCATCAGGCCCGGGGCGAAGCGGTCCAGCTGCAGGCATGGGTTGCGCAGGCCGGTGATGGCAATCTCGGCCGCCTCGCCCAGGCGCAGGATGGTGCCGACGGGCAGGGCCAGCAGGTCGATGCCCTGGGTGGTGATGTTCTCGCCCATGGCGCCGGGGGTGAGCGTGAAGCCCTTGGCGGCGAGTTCGGCGAAGAGCTCGCTGTGCATCAGGTGCACTTGGCGCAGGTTCGGCTGGGCCGGGTTGCGGGCGACGCGGGAGCGGTGGCGGACCGTCACGCCGGCATGGGAGTCGCCTTCCACGCCCAGGCCTTCCACCAGGGTGATGGCGGGTTCCGTCTGCTTGCTGAAGCGGTGGCGCGGGCTGCGTGCCACTGCCAGGACCGTGGCCATGCCGTGCGCTCCGGGTTGGAAGCCGCGATGAGGCGGCGGGGCAGGCGCGATGTCCAGACGGGATTTTGCGCGGCTGCCGTTCGCCGGCATGATCGGCGCGGATCTGGAGGGACGGGGCATGGACTGGAAGGCGGGGATCGCGGCGGCGGAGCGGATTGCGGGAGCGTGGAACGCGGAGGGCGGGCCGGGCGGCGCCATCCTGCTGTTCGATACCGGCGGGCTGCGCGGGGCGGCCTGCGGCGGGTATGCCAGCATCGAGCATGGGCTGCGGTTCACGCCGGATACGACGCTGCGCTACGCCTCCATCAGCAAGCATTTCCTGTGCGGGATGCTGGCGATCGATGGGCGGATCGGCTTCGGGGATACGCTGGGGCAGCATATCGAGGCCGGCGCGGCGCAGGGCGCGGTGACCATCGGCCGGGCGTTGGACATGACCAGCGGCATTGCCGACGCGGCGCCGACGCAATGGCTGCTGGGCAATTCCTCCAGCACCGCGATGGACCGGCACGCGCTGCTGCGGTTCGTCACCAGCATGGACGCGCTGAACTACGCGCCGGGCACCGAGGTGTCCTACACCAATAGCGGCTACCGCATGGTGCAGGCGGCGCTGGAGGCGAAGGGCGTGGACTATGCCGCCGCGCTTCGCGAGACGTTTTTCCGCCCGCTGGGGCTGACCATGCACCTGCCGGAAGACGAGACCGAGCCGGTGCCGGGGCTGGCCCCAGGCTACTGGAAGGGCCCGCAAGGCTGGCGGCGCGGGCGCTACGGGCTGCACTACTCGGCCTCTGGCGGGATCACCGGCACGGCGCGCGATCTCGCCACCTGGGCGCAGGCGCTGCTGACCGGGCGCGGGCCGGCGGCGGGGTTGTTGCGCACGCTTTCCGCGCCGCGGGCGTTGGTGGACGGCACCGTCACCGGCTACGGGCTTGGCCTGGCGCGGGCGCCGTTGGGGGATATCGAGCTGGTGGGGCATGGCGGCTCGCTGCCCGGCTACAAGAACCACTTCCTGGTGGCGCCGAAGCTGGGCATCGGGGTGGTGCTGCTGGCGAACCGGGAAGAGGTGGACCCGATGGCGCCGTGCCTCACGGTGCTCTCCGCCCTCACCGGCGTGGCGGAGCCGGCGCCGGCGCCGGACCTGCTGCCGGAAGGCCGCTTCATCGCCGAGGACGCGCCGATCTGGATCGAGCACAAGGCCGGCGTGATCTCCTACCTGGATGCGCAGGGCACGTTGTTCCGCGACGGTGACTGGGCGGTGAGCCGTGCGGTGGAGATGCCGGTGCGGCTCCGGGCCGAAGGCGGCGCGATCGTGGGCCAGATCGGCCACGCGGCGCGGCGCTTCCGGCCGGCGACCGGCGCCGGGGTGCGGCCGGAATGGGCGGGCGAATGGGTGTGCCCGGCGCAGGGCGGGCGGTTCACCATCACGTGCGACGGCAGCCGGGCGGTGCTGACCAGCGGCGCCGGGCCGATGCGGCGCAGCCTCGATCTGCTGCCGATCGCCAGCGACATGGCGCTGATGGAGCGGCAGGATGGGCCGTGGAAGCAGCGGGCCCTGCTGCATTTCACGCAGGAAGGGGTGCGGCTGATCGTGAACCGGTCGCGGGTGTTGCGGTTCAGTAAGATATAGAATCTTCTTTTTCTGAAGAAAAAGAAGCAAAAAGACTTTTGTATGTTCGAGGTGGAAGGGGCGGATTTTCCCGCCTCAAATGAATGAAAGTTTTTTGGTTCTTTTTTTCAAAAAAGAACCGCTTGCTTAGCTGGTGGACGGCTCACACCGCTCCCAGACAACAGGGGCGGCGGTGCAGGCGAGCAGGGTGAGCGCGATGCGGGGCACGCCGGCCTCCTGGTGCGGAAGCCGGCAGCCTAGCGCCCCGGTGGGCCGGATCGGAAGGGCAATGTTGCCTACTGCGCCGGCGCCGCGGCGGGGGCAATGGACTTCACGGCGGAGAAATCCACCGTGACGCCGCCGAGCTGGAGCTTCACGCTGTTGTCCTGCTGCGAGACGCCGGTGGCGGTGCCCATCACGGTGAAGGGCAGGGCGCGGGTGGTGCCGTCGGCGTTGTTGCCGGTGATGGCCACGCGGTAGGCGCCGTCGCGCAGCAGGGCGCCGTTGCCGTTGCGGCCGTTCCAGCTCCATTCGTTGCTGCCGGTGCGGGCCTGCACCAGGCCATCGGCCACCTTGGAGCCGTTGGCGGCGAAGATGGCGACGTTGACGGGGCCGTCGACGGGCGAGGCGAACTTCACCGTGGCGTTGCCGTTCTGCAGCGAGAGCGAGTCGGAGGCGACTTCCACGCGGCGGCCGACCATGGAGGAGGACTGGATCATCTGGCCGCTCTGGGTGAGGTTGATGAGCTGGCCCAGGCTGCGGTTGGTGTTGATCTGCTGTTCCACGCTGGTGAACTGCACGAGCTGGCTGGTGAACTGGTTGGTGTCCAGCGGGCTGGTGGGGTCCTGGTTCTTCAGCTGCGTCATCAGCAGCGTGAGGAAGTTCTGGAAGTTGTTCGCCAGCGAGCCAAGGGCGTTGGAGCCGCTGGCGCTGGCACTGGCGGTCACCGCGGTGGAGGCAGGCAGGGCGGCGTTGGTGGCGAGGGCCATGGGGGTTCGCTCCGTCAGGCGGTGATGTCGATGCCGCGCAGGCGCATCAGGCGCGCGGCGGCGGGGGCGGAGAAGCTGTCGGCCTCAAGGCCGAACGAGTCGGGGGTGCCAGGTGGGCGGCGGGGGCCCTGGCGGGAGCCGCCCTGGCCATCCTGGCGCTGGGACATGGCGGAGCCCGAGGTGTCGAAGCCGGGCTGGCCCTGGGATTGCGGGCGCGGCGTGTCTTGCTGTTGCGGCTGGCCCTGGCCGCCCTGGTGCGCGGCGGCCGGGGGTTCGGCGAGGCGGAACTGGATGGTGCGCTGCTCGGCGGGCAGGCCGCCCTGATCCAGCGCGCGGGCCAGCTGGTCCTGGTCGCGCATCAGGCGCAGCAGGGTTTCCGGGCGCTCGACGGTAAGGGTGATCTCGGCCGGGCCGCCCTTGCGGCGGTCGATCGCGACCTCGATGCGGCCGAGCTCGCCGGGGTCGAGGCGCAGGGTGAGGTGGTGCTGGCCCTCGCCATGGCGGGCCAGCACGGTGACGGCACCGGCGATCTGTGCGGGCGGTTCGGCGCGCGGGGGCGGTGCGGCGTCGGCGCGGGTGGGTTCGGCCGGGGGTGTCGCGGTGGCAGCGACGGGGGGTGGGGCGACCGGCACAGGCGCGGTGGTGGCGGCGTGCGCGTGGGTCGGATGGGCGGGGGTGTTGGGCGCAGCGGGGGCCGCGGCGGCGCTGGGGTCGGCTTCGGTGCGCGGCTCCTCGGCCGCGGCGTGTGCCTCGGCCATGGGGGTGCTGCGCGGCGCGGCATGGGGCGCTGCGGCGGTGGCGGGCGGCGTCGCGTCGGGCCGGTCGGGTGCCGGGGTGAGGGTGTCTGCGGTCGCGTGGGGGGGCGCAGCGGTGCGTGGGCGGGCGTGCTGGTCTGGCAGCGGGGCCGGGGGGGGCGTGGCGAGGGGCGCTTCCGCGGGAGCAGCGCGCATGGGGGCGGCCGGGGTGGCGAGGGTGGGCGACGCCGGGTCGGCTTCGGTGTCGGCCTCGGTGGGCGGCTGCGGCTGGCCCGTGGGGATGGGCATGGCGGTCGGCTGGGCCGGCGTTGCCGTACGGTCCGGGGTGGCGGGCGGCGGCGGTGTCGTGGTTTTGGCAGCGGCCTGCGGCAGCGGGCTGGGCTGCGTCGGTGTGGCCTGCAGCGGGGCGGCGGGCTGGCGTGTCAGCGCAGCGGCCGCGGCAGGGGGGGCAGCCGTGGTCGGGGCGGCGTCCTCCGGCAGCGGGGTTTCGAGGGCACTCCCAGCGATGGGGCCGTTGGGCCCCGTGGGGGCCGGCACGCCGGATGCGGGTGGTGCGGTGCGGGTTGCCCCGGTCTGGGTTTCACCCGCAGGCGGAGGCGGGCCAGGCGGCAGGAGGCTCGGTACGATCGGCGCCGTGAGCGGGACCGCCTGGGCAAGACCGGGCGCCGGAATGGTCTCGGTGCCAGACGCAGCCTCGGAGTCGCCGGCATCAGGGGTGCTGCGGGCGGCGGCTGGCTGCGGCCTGGCGGGGCTGCGTGGTGCCGGGGCCTCGGAGGCTGCCAGTGCCGCCGCCTCGGCCGCAACCGGCAGGGGGATGTCGGGCACGGCGGGCTGCGCGGGATCCGGGGTGGCGGTTGCCTGCGGAGCGGTCGCGTGCGGGGCCGGAACGGCGGCGCCGGCCGGCAGCGCCTGGGGGAGGCCCATGCCCGGCGCGACAGCGGGAATGGTGAGCCATGAGGAAACTGGAAGGCCAGGGGCGGGCGCCGGCTCCGCGGCGGTGTCGGGCGGAAGCGTGGCCATCATCATGCCTGGCGCGGGCGCATCCTCCATGGAGAGGGCGGCGAGCAGGTTGGCGAAGCCGGGCAGCGCAGCGGGCCCACCGCCCAAGGCAGGGGTGCCTGCGGGTGGCGCGATGAGCGGGGAAGAGGCGGGGGCAACGTTCACGCGGCAATCCTTGCTGTCTCGTCCCGCCCGGCGCCCAGGGTGCGCAGGCGGTGGCACCCGCTTGGGGCGCCGGAGGTCCTCAGCAAAAGCCGGGCCAGAGCCGCGCCAGGGCCTCGTACCACCTTCAGCGGGGGTGGCAGGGCGATTCGTGCCTGGAGGGTGCTGCGGGTCGGCAGGTTCTGCCGGGCGATTCGTGCCGCACGGCACCTGCGGTCCTGCCACGCCCGGCGATTCCGGCCGGATTCGGCGCCGGCAAGGCTGATTCCGGCCTGATCGGCGTTGGCACGGATCGTGCGACGGGGGGTGCATCGAAGGTGGCCGATCGGGCCGCTGCCAGCAGGAGGTTTCCCCCCGTGTCTCTCTTTGGTGCCCTGAACACGGCGATCAGCGGGCTCAATGCCCAGTCGGTCGCGTTCGGCAATATCAGCGACAACGTCGCCAACAGCCAGACCGTCGGCTTCAAGCGCATCGACACGTCGTTCATCAACTTCCTGACCAGCAGCTCGGCGATGAGCAACAGCCCGGGCTCGATGCAGGCGCGGCCGGATTATCGCAACACGGTGCAGGGCACGATCACGCAGTCGGAAAACCCGCTGGCGATGGGCATCGTCGGCCAGGGCTTCTTCACCGTGAGCCGGGCGGAGACGGTGGGCGCGAACGACGTGACCTTCGCGCCGCAGCGCTTCTATTCCCGCGCCGGCGACTTTCAGATGGACCGCAACGGCTTCCTGGTGAACAGCGCCGGCGACTACCTGAACGGCTGGTCGGTGGACCCCTCCACCGGTGCGGTGGACCGCGCCGCGGTGAACCCGATCCGGGTGACCCAGACGGTGTACGACCCGCAGCCCACCAGCGAGGTGACGCTGTCGGCCAACCTGCCCTCCACCCCCGCCAGCACCGACCCCATCTCGGCGCAGATCAACGTGTACGACGCGCTGGGCAACGACCACGTGGTGACGCTGAACTGGACCCGCACCGCGGCCAATGACTGGACGGTGGCGGTGAACGTGCCGGACGACATCGCCTCCGCCAACCGCGGCACGGCGCGCATCGCCTTCGGGCCGACTGTCTCCGGCAACCCGGTGCCGCAGGGCACGGTGGGCTCGATCGGCAACCCGACCGGCAGCGTGACCGCCGGCGCCTACACCGCCGACGATCCGGCCACCCTGTCTTTCGACGTGAACTTCGGCAGCGGCGTGCAGACCATCTCGCTGAACCTGGGCACCTACGGCCAGTCCGGCGGCGTCACGCAGTATTCCGGCACCGCTTTCACCCTGCGCGGCATCAACCAGAACGGTGTGCCGCCCGGCAGCTTCGCCGGCGTTTCCACCACCGGGGCCGGCGATATCCAAGTGACCTACGACAACGGCCAGAGCCGCACGATCGCGCGCGCCCCGGTGGTCACGTTCAACGACCCGAACTCGCTGCAGCGCCAGGATGGCCAGGCCTTCACCAGCACGCTGCAGTCGGGCGACCCGCTGATCCAGGATGCGAAGACCAACGGCGCGGGCGGCATCGTGGTGAACTCGGTGGAGAATTCCAACGTGGACATCGCCAACGAGTTCACCCGCCTCATCGTCACGCAGCGGGCCTACTCGGCGAACACCAAGATGGTGACCACGGCCGACGAGCTGCTGCAGCAAACGCTCGACATGAAGCGCTGAGCCAGCCGGGAACCATCAGGACCTGAGCCATGAGCCTCGAAGCCAGCCTCTCTTCAGCCGCCAGCGGCCTTGCCGGCATCAGCCGCCATCTGGCGGTCGTGTCGCAGAACGTCGCCAATGTCGGCACGCCGGGCTACGCGCGCCAGGTGCTGCCACAGAGCAGCATGGCGGCGGACGGCCAGGGGATGGGCGTGCGCGTGGGCGTAGCGCAGCGGCAGATCGACCTGCACCTGCAGCTTTCCTCCCTGCGCCAGGCCAGCACGGTGGCGGGGCTGGAGACGCAGGGCAAGGCGCTGGCCTCGATCGACGCGGTGCACGGCGCGGTGGGCACCGGGGACGACCTGGCCAGCGTGCTGGGCCGGCTTTCCGACAGCTTCACGGCGCTGGCGGCGGATCCTTCCAGCCAGCCGAACCAGACCGCGGCGGTGAGCGCCGGCCAGGCGGTGGCGCGGCAGGTGAATGCCCTGTCGGCCGCCTACGGCAATGCGCGGCAATCGGCGCAGGATGCGCTGATGGCCGATGTCGGGGTGCTGAACGGCACGCTGGGCCGCATCGGCGATCTGTCGGGGCGCATCGTGCAGCTGCGGGCGCTGGGCCAGTCCAGCGCCGATCTTGAGAACCAGCGCGATGCGTCGCGGGCGGACCTCGCCAAGCTGATCGACGTGCGCGCGGTGGAAACGCCGAGCGGGGACCTGCTGCTGGCGACGCCGAGCGGCATTTCGCTGCCCACGCGCTTCCTGGCACCGCCCTTCACGCTGGATGTGGCGACGCTGGATGCCACCAGCTTCCATCCCGGCGGCGGCGTGCCCTCCATCCTGATCGGCGGCACCGATGTGACGACGCGGCTGCGCGAGGGGCGCATCGGCGCCAACATCGCGCTGCGCGACACCACGCTGCCGACCTTCCAGGCGGAGCTGGACGAATTCGCCATCACGCTCTCGCGCCGGTTCGATGCGCAGGGGCTTTCGCTGTTCACCGACCCTTCCGGCACCGTGCCGACCGGCACCGGTGTGCCGCCGCAGGATGGCTATATCGGCTATGCCGGCGTGATCGGCGTGAACCCCGCCGTGGCCGCCGACTCCCGCCTGGTGCGCGACGGCACGCATGCCGTGGCGGATGATCCGGCCGGTGCCTCCGGCTTCTCGCCCAATCCGCCCGGCGGGCCGGCGGGCTTCGCCACCATGGTGCAGCGGGTGCTGGACCACGTGCTGGGCGCCGAAGTGCGGCCCGGCGTGGCGCATGCACCCGCGGCGCAGTCGGGGCTCGGCCCCACCGGCACGCTGACCGCGCCCTATGCCCCGCCGGTGCGGCTGGCGTCGCTGGCCACCGCGCTGGTGGGTTCGCAGACCACGGCGCGGGCGGAAGCCGATGCCCAGTACAGCTCGGCACAGAGCTTGCAAACGGCCCTGGACGACAAGCTGGCCGCCGGCACGGCGGTGAGCGTGGACCAGGAAATGACCGTGATGCTGCAGCTGCAGAGCGCCTACGCCGCCAATGCCCGCGTGATTTCCGCGGTGCAGGCGATGCTCGACCAGACCCTGCAGATGCTGCGCTGAGGGAGGGTGGCATGACACAGATCGCCTCCGGTTTCAGTCTTCCCGCCAGCGCCGGCCAGGGCGCGCGCGGTTCCGTGCTGGCCAGTGCCGCGCAGGTGCGCGACCGGCTGGACATGCTGACGCGCCAGGCCGCCAGCGGGCGCGTGGCGGATACGCTGGGCGGGCTCGGCGCCCAGGGGGCGGCAAGCCTGTCGCTGCGCCCGGCGATCACCAAGCTGGAATCCTTCCAGGCCAATATCGACGCGGTGCAGGGCCGCATGGATGTGGCGCGCGCCGGCCTGGACCAGATCGCCAGCATCGCCAGCGCCTTCCGGGCGCGCACCGCCGACCTCAACGGCCTCAGCGCCGCGATGGTGGACAGCGTGGCGGCCGCGGCGCGCGATGCGCTGCGCAGCGTTGCCACGGCGCTGAACGAGAAGCACGGCGACACCTATGTGTTCGGCGGGCAGGACAGCGCCACGGCGCCGGTGCCGAATGCCGATGCCATCCTCTCCTCCGGCTTCTTCACCGACATCTCCACCGCGGTGGGCACGCTTGGCGTCAATGGCGCGGCGGCGACGGCGGCGGCGACGCTGGCCACCGCCTCCTCTAACGCCGTCGGCACCTCCCCCTTCACCACCACGCTGTCGCAGCCGGTGGCGGTGCTGGACGGGCTGAAGGACCGGGTGCCGGTGGGCGAGGGGCGGCAGGTGCAGGTGGGCATCCTGGCCAGTGCCAA
Source organism: Alphaproteobacteria bacterium (assembly GCA_026400815.1). GTDB lineage: Bacteria > Pseudomonadota > Alphaproteobacteria > Acetobacterales > Acetobacteraceae > CAMDGX01. Next base: position 22,631 of record JAPLOI010000038.1, on the reverse strand, counting down.
TTCCGATGCGGTTTCGGGCGGCACCAGCACCACCGGATCCTACATGCGCGACATCATGCGCGGCCTGGCGACGCTGGGCTCGCTTTCGAGCAGCCAGATGAACGAGCCGGGCTTTGCCGCGCTGGTGGCCGATGTGCGCGAGAGCCTGACCGGCGCGGAAACCGCGCTGGGCGTGGATGCGGGCGTGCTGGGCGACCGGCAGGCGACGATCCGCGAGGACAAGTCCCGGCTGGAGCAGGCGGCCACCGCGCTGCGCGGCCAGGTCTCGAACGTGGAGGACGTGGACATGGCCGAGACGCTCTCGCGCCTGTCGCTGACGCAGACGCAGCTGCAAGCCTCCTACCAGCTGCTGGCCGGGCTGCAGAGCCTGAGCCTGACGAAGTTTCTTCCGGCGGGTTGAGGCAATGCCGCACCCCCGCCGACTGTCGCGCGCCGGCCGGTTCCCCAAGGGAGCCGCGGTGCGCGGGCCTGAGACCATGCGCGACACCCGGACTAAGGGCCGGAAAACATCCGGTGGGCTTCACCGCGCATTAACACTCACGGCCCCACAATGGGGCTCGCCCGAAAAATTTCGGGGCATGCGTAACATCTGGGCAAGTAGGAAAACTCACCATGTCCCTCAATTCCGTTAATACCAACATCAACGCACAGATCGCGTTGCAGTCCCTGAACATGACGGCGTCGCAGCTGGCGACCACGCAGAAAACGATCTCCACCGGCTTCCGCGTGGCGGATGCGACCGATGACGGCGCGGCCTTTGCCGTGGCGCAGCGGGTGCGGTCCGATGTCGGCGCGCTGACCAGCGCCAACCAGCAGCTGGGCAATGTGAAGGGCCTGATTTCCACCACCGTCACGGGCCTGACCTCGGTGTCCAAGACACTGAATACGGCGCGCGAGGTTCTGGTGAAGCTGGCCGACAGCAACACGCTGGGCGACCAGCGCACCCAGTACGCGGCGCAGTACCAGTCGCTGATCGCGAACGTGAAGACGTTCCTGCAGGACGCCGGCTACAACAACAAGTCGCTGGTCGGTGACATCACCGGCAGCAACGGCACGTTCGGCTCGGTGGCGGTGATCCGCAACGAGGTGGGCGCGACCTACGGCATCGCCACCTTCGGCGGTTCGGCCTTCTTCGCGTCGGTGAACTTCACCTCCACGCAGCTGAACGCGGCAGACAGCGTGGTGGCGCTGATCACCTCCTCCGGCACGTTCCTGAATGCCCTGTCCACCCTGGGCACGCAGCTGAACACCTACGGTGCCGCTTCGAACTACGTCGACAACCAGATCAGCTACAACAACGACAAGATGGACAGCCTCAACGGCGGCCTCGGGTCGTTGATCGATGCCGATCTGGCCAAGGAGTCCGCCAAGCTGCAGGCGCTGCAGATCCGCCAGCAGCTGGGCACCCAGGCGCTGTCGATCGCCAATCAGGCGCCGCAGAGCCTGCTCAGCCTGTTCAAGTAACCCAGCACGGCCCCGGGTACGGGAGAGGGGCGCGGTGCCTCTCTTCTGGCCCGCCCGGCGCAGGACGCGTCCGGGGCGTGGGCTCTTTAAGGAGATTGCATGTCCACTCTCGTGCTGGAGCTTCGGCAGGGCGAGATGATGATCGTGAATGGGGCGCCGATCCGGTTTCGCACCAAGTCACGCATCGAGCTCACTGCCCGTACCCGCTTCCTGTTCGGCAAGCAGATCATGGCGCCAGACCAGGCCGACAGCCCGGCGCGGCGCATCTACTTCGCGCTGCAGTCGGCCTATATCGGCACCGACGACGAGCGTATCCATGGGCTGGAGGCGGCGCGCGGCCTGATCGCGGCGTTCAAATCCGCCACCACATCCGCCCTGGCCTGCGAAATTCTCGACCGCGCCCTGGCCAGCGCGGAATCCGACGATTGCTACCAGGCCCTCAAGCTCGCCCGGCGAATCATCCGCCACGAGGATGCGGTGCTCGGCCGCGGGCCCGACCAGCCCACGCTTTCGCAAACCGACTCCTCGGCGCTGGCGACGGCAGGCACTGCCTGACCGAAGTGATATCGCAACGAAAGGATTGCTCCTCATGCAAAACGGCATGGAACAGGCCATGAGGGCCTACGCGAAGTCTTCCGCGCATCGCAGCCCGCGCGAGCAGGAGGCGGAAGTGTTCCGCCGTGCGGTCGTGGCGCTGCGCAACAGCCGCAGCGGCAATCCTGTGGTGCAGGTGCGCGCGCTGGCCGATAATTCCCGCCTCTGGACCACGGTGATCGACCTGATGCGCGATCCCGAGAACGGGCTGCCGGAACCGCTGCGCGCCTCCATCGTCTCGGTGGGCATGGCCGTGCAGCGCGAGATGCAGCGCGATGCGCCCGACTTCGATTTCCTCATCGGCGTGAACGAGGATATCGCGGCCGGGCTTTCCGGCCAGGGCTGAGGAGCGCCCGCGCCGTGGCGCTCGTCTCCGGAACAGGATTGACGACGCTTTTCGGCGGCACCAACGCGTCTTCCAACCTGCTGACGACGCTGTATGGCGGCGGCGGCACGCCTGGCGGAAGCCCGCTGGTGGCGCTGAAGATGGCGCAGAAGAACCGCGACCGCGAGGTGGCGAACACCGCCAAGCAGCCGGAGACGCAGCGCGACATCGCGGTGTTCAAGCGCGTGATCGCCAAGGCCAAGACCATTGGCGAGGCGCTGGACAACCCGGCGGTGATGAAGGTGCTGCTGACCGCCAACGGTCTGGCAGATCAGGTTCCCTATGCGGGCCTGGCCAAGAAGGTGCTGCTCTCCGACCCCAACGACCCCAATGCGCTGGTGAACCGGATGGGCAGCGCGCGCTGGAAGTCGGTGGTGAAGGCGTTCGACTTCGCCAAGGCCGGGATCGACGCGCTGAAGGACCCGGCGTTGCAGACGCGGCTGGCCGATGGCTACGTGGAAGTGGCGTGGCGCAAGGGGCTGGAAAAGGCCACGCCAGGGCTTTCCGATGCGCTGGATTTCCGCGAGCGGGCCAGCAAGTTCAAGAACGCGATCGACATCCTGGGCGACCCTGTGATGCGGCGCGTGGTCACCACCGCGCTGGGCATCCCGAAGCAGATCGCCTTCCAGGAGCTCGGTGCGCAGGAAAAGGCCATCACCAACCGGCTGGATATATCCCGCCTGCAAGACCCGAAATTCGTGGATGGCCTGAGCCAACGCTACCTGCTGGAGAAACAGAAGGAAGCCCCGGCCCCCGCCCCCGATCTCAGCGCGCTGTCCCTGCAATTGCGCGGCATCATTGCCTGAATTCCGCCGACCATCCGACGCTCAAAAGGAGCCGCCGATGCAACTCGCCCCCACATCTCTTCCTGTTGGCCCCGACCCCGCGCAGCTGACGCGCCGGGTGCAGGACATGATCGCCGCCGGCCGCGTGCATGCCGCCCGGCCGCTGATGGCAGCCCTGCGCCGCCTGGCGCCGCCGTCGCCCGAACTGCACGACATGGAAGCCCGGCTGCTGCTGCGCGAGGGCCGCATTCCGGAAGCGCTGGCCGAGCTGGATGCCGGGCTGGCGATGGATGGCGGCGCGGTGGAATTGCTGATCAGTCGCGCCGATGCGCGCATGCAGGCGCAGGATGTGCTGGGTGCGGCGGCCGATGCGTCCGATGCCGTGATCCTGGCGCCGCGCCATCCGCGCGCCAAGGCGGTGCTGGGCGTGGTGCTGCTGGAGATGAACCGGCCGGAAGATGCGGTGCCGTGCCTGCGCGAGGCGGTGGCCGCGGAGCCGCGCCACGCCCCCTGCGTGCGCGCCTACGCCACCGCGCTGGAGCGCTGCGGCGAGCATGATGCGGCGGCACAGGTGCTGGCCGACGGCATCCGCGCCATCCCCGGCGACCCCACGCTGCGTACCGCGGCGATCATGGTGGCGATGCGCGCGCGCGATTTCGCCGGCGCGGCCGACATTGCCGAGGCGGCGCGGCGCGATGGCGTGGCCGATGCCCAGGTGTTCGGGCTGAAGGGCCATGCGCTGTCCAGCCTCGGCCGCCATGGCGAAGCCACCGCCGCCTATGCCGAGGCGCTGAAGCTGGCGCCGGAGGATCCCTATGTGCGCCACCTCGTGGCCGCCGCTGGGCTGCGCCCGCAAAGCACGCGCGCGCCGGCGCCCTATCTGGAAACCGTGTTCGATGGCTATGCGCAGCGCTTCGAATCCCACCTGATCGGCCTGCATTATCGCGTGCCCGGCCTGCTGCGCGCGGCGCTGCTGGAGCTGCGCCCGGATGTGGGCGACGGCGCGGCGCTGGGGCCGGTGCTGGATCTGGGCTGCGGCACCGGGCTGATGGGCGTGGTGCTCTCCGACCTCAAGCTGGGGCCCATCACCGGCATCGATGTCTCCGACGGCATGCTGCGCGAGGCGGCGCAGAAGGAGATCTACGGCGACCTGGTGCATGGCGAGCTGGAAACCTTCCTGGCGAATGACCGTACCGATTGGCCGGTGATCCTGGCCGCCGACGTGTTCTGTTATTTCGGCGTGCTGGATGAGGTGATGAAGCTGTGCCACGCGCGGCTGGCGCCGGGCGGGCTGCTGCTGTTCACCGTGGAAGAGATGCCGCAGCCGAGCGAAGAGGATGTGGCCAAGGGCTGGCGCCTGGGCCGGCAGGGCCGCTTCTCCCACCATGCCGACTACATCCTGCGCGTGGCGGCGGAAGCCGGCTTCGCGCTGCGGGTGATGCGCCGCGAGGGCCTGCGCACCGAAGCCGGCGCCGACGTGGCCGGCATGGTCGTGGCACTGGAACGGGTGCGGCATGACGGGTGACGCCACCGGCGGCGCCGTGCATCCCGGGGCGGAAGCCGCCTCGGCGATCGCGGCGCAGGAAGCCGAGGGCCATGCCACGCTGGGCCTGGCCCTGCTGCGCGGCGGCCATCCCGCCGAAGCGCTCGTCTCCCTGCGCGGCGCCGTGGCTTTCGGCGACCGCCGTCCGGGCACGCTGCTGAACCTCGCCCTGGCCGAAGACATGGCCGGTGATGCCGCGCGCGCCCACACCATGCTGCGTGAATTGGCCGTGGCGATGCCGGGCTGGGACGAGCCGCCGCTGCGCCTGGGCGAGAGCCTGCGCCGCACCGGGCGCCTTGCGGACGCCGAGGCGGAATACGAACGCGCCCTGGAACGTAACCCGCAGCGGCCGGAAGCGCTGCTGAGCCTGGCGGCACTGCTGATGCTGCGCCAAGAGGCCGCGCGCGCCCAGATGCTGTTGCTGCGCTGCTGCTCCCGCGCGCCAGACCGGCCCGATGCCTGGGATGCGCTGGGCCTGTCCCTGATGATGACCGGCGATGTGCCGGCCGCGGAATCCGCCTTCGCCGAGGCGCAGCGCCTGGCGCCGCAGCATATCGACATCGCGGTGCGCCGCGCCGAAGCCGCCGCCATGGCCGGCGCCGCGGCGGAGGAACTGGCGCGGCTGGAAGTGGCCAGCGCGGAAGACCCCGCCAACGTGGCCCTGCTGAGCGCCCGCGGCCTGCTGCTGGGCAAGCTGGGCCGCCGCGACGAGGCGGTGGAGGTGCTGGAGGCCGCCGTCGCCCTGGCGCCGGAGGAGATGGTGCCCACCGTCGCGTTGGCCAATGCGCTGACGGTCACCAGCCGCGCCAAGCAGGCGGCCGAGGTGCTGAAGCGCGCCGTGGAACTCGCGCCGCGCGATTCCAACCTGCGCAACAACTACGCCGCCACGCTGGTGCGGGTGTATCGCTACGGCGAGGCGCAGGAGATCCTGGAGGGCCTGCTGGCCGAGCAGGGCCCGCAGCTGAACGTGCTGTGCAACCTCACCAACGCCCTGGTCTCCATGGGCCTGCAGCAGGAAGGTGTGGCCCGCGCGCAGGAAGCCGTCCGCTTCGCGCCGCAGGCCCATCTCGCCTGGCGCTCGCTCGGCAATGCCATGGCCTATCACCCCGCCGTCACCGGCGAGACCCTGCTGGAGGCCTATCGCGGCGTCGGCCGCACCCTGCCGCGCGCCCCATCGCCCCCTGGGCCCCAACCTTTCGCCAACACGCCGGACCCGGAGCGCCGCCTGCGGCTGGGCCTGCTCTCCCCCACGCTCAAGACCCACCCCGTCGGCTGGCTGACCATCGCCGGCTTCGAAACGCTGGACCCCGACGCGTTCGAGATCGTCTGCCTGGGCCAGCCCGAGGCCAACGACCCGATCGAGCGCCGCTTCCGCGCCCTGGCCAGCGCCTGGCACGTGGTGGACACCGATGCGCCGGAGGCCCTGGCCACGCGCATCCGTGAGCTGGGCATCGACATCCTGGTGGAACTGTCCGGCTTCGGCGACCGCGGGCTGATCGCCGCCTGCGCGCACCGTCCGGCGCCGGTCCAGGTGAAGTGGGTCGGCATGCAGAACCACTCCACCGGCCTCGCCGAGATGGACTGGATGATCACCGACCGGTGGGAAACGCCCGAGGGGTTCGAGCGCTTCTATCAGGAGAAGCTGCTGCGGATGCCGGATGGCTATGTGTGCTACTCGCCGCCGCCCTATGCGCCGGATGTGGTCACGCTGCCCGCCCTGTCGCGCGGGCAGGTGACTTTCGGCTGCTTCAACAACACCGCCAAGATCACCCCGGTGGTCATCGCCACCTGGGCGCGCGTGCTGCAGGCCGTTCCCGGCTCCCGCCTGGTGCTGAAGGCGCACCAGTTCGGCGAGGCGGCCACCTGCGCCCGCTTCCATTCCGCCTTCGCCGCCCAGGGCATCGCGCCCGGGCGGGTCGAACTGCGCGCCGGCTCCCCGCACCGCCAGCTGCTGTCCCAGTACAACGAGATCGACATGGTGCTGGACCCGTTCCCCTATAGCGGCGGGCTGACCACCTGCGAGGCGCTGTGGATGGGCGTGCCGACCGTGTCGGTACCCGGCGAGACCTTTGCCTCCCGCCACTCCGCCAGCCACATGTCCAATGCCGGGCTGCAGGATTGGGTGGTGGCGGACCTGGATGCCTACGTGGCCCGCGCGGTGGCCGCGGCCTCGGATCTGCCTGGGCTGGCCACGCTGCGGGCCGGGCTGCGCGAGCAGGTGCGCACCAGCCCGCTCTGCGATGCGCCGCGCTTCGGCCGCAACCTGGGCACGGCGCTGCGCCACACCTGGCGCGCCTGGTGCGCGGAGCAGGCGGGATAGGCTCCCGCCGCCGGCGCGCTGGCCAGCCTTGTTTGGCGCGCATGCAAGGAAACGTAGCATCGGGAAGATAACGCTGCTTATCATCCCCCCCGTGCCCGATCAGCCAGATCTCCTCTTCCTCCTGCACGACATCGCCCGCCTGCTGCGCGTGGCCGGCGATCGTCGCGCCCGCGCCCACGGCATGACCCGTGCGCAATGGGTGATCCTGTGGCGCGTGCAGCAGCAGCCCGGCCTCTCCCAGAAGGAACTGGCGGAGATCATGGAGGTGGAGCCGATCACGGTCGCCCGCCTTGTGGACCGGCTGGCCGCCCGCGGCATGGTGGAACGGCGCGACGATCCCGATGACCGGCGCATCTGGCGCCTGCATCTGCTGCCGCCGGCCATTCCCGTGCTGGATGAGATGCGTGGCGAGCGCGACGATGTATCCCGCCTGCTCACCGCCGGCCTCGAAGCCGGTGCGCTGGAAACGGTGCGCCACAGCCTGATCGCCATGAAGGCCAATGTGCTGGGCGACCTGCGCAGCCGCCCCGTGGAGGCCGCGCCGGCTGACCCCTCTGCCGCGGCCTCGCCGGCCGACCCCTCTGCCGCGGCCTCGCCGGCCGACGCCTCCGCCGCGCCACGCCCACCTGCTTCCCGCCCCTCGCCCCGCCGCCGCGCGGCCACCGCCGAGGCTCTTTCCATTCTCCATCAGGACCGCGTCTGATCATGTCCCAATCGGCCATGTCTCAATCTGGTGCTGCCCCGAGGCTTGTCGCCCCGGAGGAAACGCCCGTGCGCGCCAGGCAGCGCTCCCGCATCCTGCGGCCGCTGCTGATGCTGGGCGGCATCGCGGTGGTTGCGGTGGGCTCCTTCTTCTACTGGCTGAATGGCGGGCGCTACGTTTCCATCGACAACGCCTATGTGCGCGCGGCCAAGGTGGCGGCGAGCACGGACGTGTCGGGCACCGTCACCGAGGTGAACGTGCGCGAGGGCCAGCGCGTGAAGGCCGGCGACGTGCTGTTCCGCCTCAACGCCTACAAGTTCCAGATCGCGCTCGATGGCGCAAAGGCGAACCTGGCGCAGGTGGAGCTTTCGCTGCGCGCCATGAAGGTGGATTACCAGCGCATGCTGCGCGACATCGACGCGCAGCAGGCCAAGGTGCAGTCCGACCAGGCCTCCATGGAGCGCTTCGCCAACCTGGTGCGCGGCGGTGGCGTCACCCGGGCCGATTTCGACGACTCGCGCTTCCGTCTTGCGGCCAACACCGCGATGCTGGCCAGCCTGAAGGAACACGCCCAGGTCCAGCTCGCCCGCCTCGGCGGCGACCCGGATGTGGACGTGACCACGATGCCGCAATACCTGCTGGCCAAGTCGGCGGTGGACGAGGCGGCGCGCCAGCTCAACAAATCCATCTTCACCGCCCCGTTCGACGGCATCGCCACCCAGGTTGAAAGCCTGCAGCCCGGCATGTACCTCACCGCCGGCATGGCCGCGTTCGGCCTCGTGTCGCATGACAGGGTGTGGGTGGAGGCGAGCCCGAAGGAAACCGACCTCACCTTCGTGAAGATCGGCGACCCCGTGACCGTGACGGTGGACACCTATCCCGGCCGCGTCTGGCGCGGCATCGTGGAGAGCATCTCGCCGGCCACCGGCGCCGAATTCTCCGTGTTGCCGGCGCAGAACGCCTCCGGCAACTGGGTGAAGGTGGTGCAGCGCATCCCGCTGCGGGTGAAGGTGGAACGCGCGGCCAGCGACCCCGAGCTGCGCGCGGGCATGAGCGTGGTGGTGACGATCGACACCGGCCACGTGCGCCACGTCTCGGACCTGTTGCCGCGCTGATGTCCCGCCTTTGAGACCCGAGGAAGGCCACATCATCCGTGCGCGGGACACCAGCTCTGTTGTTTGAGCGGCCTGCCCGTCCGCTCCGGTCGTCCGCCCCGGTCGTCCGAAGCCGGGCGACCTGCGCGGGCAGGACGCTAGGCTGATGTCCGGCGCGGCTGCCCCTGTCAGTACGGCCACGGTTCCGCTGGGCCTGGCGCAGCGGCGCCTGCTGACCGGCTGCGCGATGACCGCGGTGCTGATGCAGATCCTGGATTCCACGATCTCCATCACCGCGCTGCCCTACATGCAGGGCTCGCTCTCGGCCACGATGGACCAGATCACCTGGGTGCTGAGCAGCTACATCATCGTCTCCGCCATCATGACGGCGCCGGTGGGCTGGCTCGCCAACCGCTTCGGACGGAAGAACCTGTTCATCTATTCGATGATCGGCTTCACCGCGACCTCGGTGCTGTGCGGCATGGCGCAGACGCTGGAGCAGATGGTGGCCTTCCGCATCCTGCAGGGCACGTTTGGAGCAGCACTTGCGCCGCTGGCCCAGGCGACGATGCTGGACATCTACCCGTTCGAGCAGCGCGCCCAGGCCATGGCGATCTTCGGCCTGGGCATCATGGTCGGCCCGATCATGGGCCCCACGCTGGGCGGTTACCTGACCGACTGGTTCCACTGGCGCTGGGTGTTCTACGTCAACGTGCCCTTCGGCATCCTGGCCACCTTCGGGCTGATCTTCTTCATGCCGAGTGCGGCAGCGCGGCCGGAGATGAAGTTCGATTTCGTGGGCTTCGGCGTGCTGGCGCTGGCGATCGGCAGCTTCCAGCTGATGCTGGACCGCGGCCAGGGCGAGGATTGGTTCACCTCGGGCGAGATCATCGCCTGCGCAGTACTGGCCGGGCTCGGCTTCTACCTGTTCATGGTGCACATGTTCACCGCCGAACGCCCGCTGATCCCGCGCGGGGTGTTCAAGGACCGCAACTACGTCGCCTCCATGGCGATGATGTTCTGCACCGGCTGCATCCTGATGGCGAGCTCCGCCCTGCTGGCGCCGTTCCTGCAGAAGCTGTCCGGCTATCCGCCGTCGGAGGCGGGCATGATGCTGGCGCCGCGCGGCGCGGGCACGATGGTGGCGATGGTGATCGCCTCGCGCCTGGGCGGGCGCTACGTGGACCAGCGCAAGCTGATGGCCTTCGGGCTGCTCGGCCTCGGCCTGACCCTGCACAGCATGACGACATGGACACCGGACATGCCCTCCTCCCTCATCACCACCACGCTGGTGATCCAGGGCTTCTGCATGGGGTTCATCTTCAACCCGATGACGGTGGTGGCCTTCGCCACCCTGCCGCCGCAGTTCCGGGCCGACGCGGCCGCGCTGCAGAACCTCTCGCGCAACACCGGGGCGGCGATCGGCATCGCGGTGACAAGCTTCATGCTGGCCCGCAACACGCAGACGGCGCATGCCGACCTGGCTGCGAACATCACGCCCTTCCCGCGCTTCACCATCGGCAGCGAGGCGGCGCACCGGCTGCTGGACCCGGCCACCACCAAGGGGGCGGGGCTGCTGGATTCGATCATCACGCGCGAGGCGACGATTGTGGCCTTCGCCAACGACTACCAGATGCTCAGCTTCATGGTGATCCCGCCGCTGCTGCTGCTGTTCCTCATGCGCCGCCCACCGCGCGTGGCGCCGGCCATGGCCGCCAAGCCGGCCGCACCCGCCACTTCACCCGCACCCACGCCCGCAGCCACCCCGGCCGCTGCCCCCGGCCGGGCCGTCAGCGCGGCCGAGTGACATGAGCGATGCCGTGCGTCATCGCGGCCTGATCAGCATGTTCTGCATGATGGGCGTGCTGATGGTGGTGCTGGACAGCACCATCTCCATCGTGGCGCTGCCCTACATGCAGGGCTCGCTCTCGGCCACGATGGACCAGATCACCTGGGTGATCTCCTCCTACATCATCGTCTCCGCCATCATGACGGCCCCGGTGGGCTGGCTCGCCAACCGGTTCGGCCGCAAGAACCTGTACCTCACCTGCATCGTCGGCTTCACCTGCACCACCATCCTGGCCGGCGCCGCGCAGAGCCTGGAGCAGATGATCGCCTGCCGCATCCTGCAGGGCACCTTCGGCGCCGCCCTCGTGCCGCTCTCCCAGGCCACCATGCTGGACATCTTCCCGGCCGAGCAGCGCGCCCGCGCCATGGCCTATTTCGGCATGGGGGTGATGATCGGCCCGATCATGGGCCCCACCCTGGGCGGCTACCTCACGGAATGGTTCCACTGGCGCTGGGTGTTCTACGTCAACGTGCCGCTGGGCATCGCCGCCACCGCGGGGCTGGCGCTGCTGATGCCCGCCAGCATGCCCCAGCGGGCGCTCCGCTTCGACTGGACCGGCTTCGCGGTGCTGGCCCTCGGCGTCGGCTCCATGCAGATCATGCTCGATCGCGGCTCGCTGAAGGACTGGTTCACCTCCAGCGAGATCATCATCGCCGCCGTGCTGGGCGGGCTCGGCATCTACCTGTTCGTGGTCCACATGCTCACGGCGGAAAAGCCGTTCATCCCGCGCGAGCTGTTCAGGGACCGCAACTTCACCACCGCCATGCTGGTGATGTTCGCCAGCAACACCGTGATGATGTCCTCCTCCACCCTGCTGGCGCCCTATCTGCAGAAAATGTCCGGCTACCCGGTGGCCGATGCCGGCATGCTGCTGGCCCCGCGCGGCTTCGGCACCATGGCCGCGATGCTGATCTGCTCCCGCCTCGGCACCTTCACCGACCAGCGCAAGCTGATCGCCATCGGCCTCAGCCTGCTCAGCCTCACCCTCTACGACATGAGCACCTGGACCCCCGATGTCAGCCAGCGCTGGCTGGTGGCGATGATGCTGGTGCAGGGCGTGGCGATGGGGCTGATCTGGAACCCGCTCACCGTCGTGTCCTTCTCCACCCTCGGCGCCCAGCTGCGCGGCGATGCGGCGGCGGTGCAGAGCCTGGGCCGCAACATCGGGGCGGCGGTCGGCATTTCCATCACCACCTTCTCCCTCTCGCACTGGATCCAGGCGAGCCACGCGGGCCTCGCCGCCAGCATCACCCCCTTCACCCGCGCCATCCCCGGCGAGGAGGGCGCGCGGCACTTCCTCGATGCCACCACCCGCCACGGCGCCGTCATGCTGGACAAGATGATCAACCGCGAGGCGATGATCATCGCCTACAGTAACGATTTCCTGATGATGAGCCTGGTCGCTATCCCCTGCATGGCGCTGGTGCTGATGATGAAGAAGGTTACCGCCCCCGGCCCGCCCGCCGCCCCGCGCGCGCCGCAGCCGCCGCCGCAGGGGCGCTCCGCGGTCCCCGCCGAGGTGTCGGCCGTGGGTGGTGCGGAGCGGCCTTCGCGCGCCGCCGCCGCGCCCTCGCGCTGAACCGCCCATGAGCGGCGCCGCCCCCACCGTTGCCGTGCCCGCCGCCCCGGTCGTTCGCCACCGCGCCCTGATCGCCGGCTGCGCCATGATGGCCACGATGATGACGGTGCTGGATTCCACCATCTCCATCGTGGCGCTGCCCTACATGCAGGGCAGCCTGAACACCACGCTGGACCAGACCACCTGGGTACTCACCAGCTACATCATCGCCTCCGCCATCATGACGGCACCTGCCGGCTGGCTCGCCCAGCGCTACGGGCGCAAGAACCTGTTCATCGTCTGCATCACCGGCTTCACCGCCTTCTCGATGCTGAGCGGGGCGGCGCAATCCCTGGAACAGATGGTGCTGTTCCGCGTGCTCCAGGGCATGACCGGCGCCGCCCTGGTCCCGCTCTCCCAGGCCACCATGCTCGACATCTTCCCCTTCGAGCAGCGCGCCAAGGCCATGTCGATCTTCGGCATCGGCGTGATGGTCGGCCCGATCATGGGCCCCACCCTGGGCGGCCTGCTCACCGACACGCTGTCCTGGCGCTTCGTGTTCTACGTCAACCTGCCCTTCGGCATCATCGCGGTCACCGGCCTCGCCCTGTTCATGCCGAAAACCCCCACCAAGCCCGACCTGCGCTTCGACTGGACCGGCTTCGCCGCCCTCGCACTTGCCATCGGCATGCTACAGCTGATGCTGGATCGCGGCCAGTCGGAGGACTGGTTCGATTCCAGCGAGATCATCGCCAAGGCGGTGCTGGCCGGGCTCGGCTTCTACCTGTTCCTGGTGCACATGTTCACCGCGCAGAAGCCGTTCATCCCGCCGGCGATGTTCAGGGACCGCAACTTCACCGGCGGGCTGGTGATGATGCTGTTCACCATGGCGATCCTGCTCTCCAGCTCCGCCCTGCTGGCGCCGTACCTGCAGCGCCTGTCCGGCTATCCCGTGGCCGATACCGGGCTGCTGCTGGCACCGCGCGGCATGGGCACGGTGTGCGCCATGCTGATCGCGGGCAAGCTCGGCACGCGCGTGGACCAGCGCTACATGGTCGGCTTCGGCCTGCTGCTGCTCGGCTGGGCCCTGCGCGACATGAGCACCTGGACACCGGAGGTGCCGATCCCGACGCTGGTCGCCGGCATGGCGATCCAGGGCTTCTGCATGGGGTGCATCTTCAACCCGCTGACGGTGCTGGCCTTCACCACCCTGCCGGCCCAGTTCCGCGGCGATGCGGCGGCCCTGCAGGCGCTCGCCCGCAACATCGGCGGTGCGGCCGGCATCTCGGTCACCTCCTTCATGCTGGTCAGCGGCATGCAGGTCTCCCAGGCCGGGCTGTCGGCCACCGTCACGCCCTATGGCCGGCCCATGCACGTCTCCCCGCGCACTGCGGAGCTCTACGACCCCAACACGCAGCACGGCGTGGCGCGGCTGAACGCCATGGTCAGCCGGGAGGCGGCGATCATCGCCTATAGCAACGATTTCCGCCTGCTGAGCTACCTCACCATCCCCTCGCTGGCCATGCTGCTGCTGATCCGCCGCGCCACCCCCCCGGCGCCCCCCGCCGCCCCCGCCATGCTGGCCCGCTGATGCCCCGCATGCGCCGCAAGGCGGACCTGCCCACCAAGCCCTGTGCCGCCTGCCACCGCCCCTTCGCCTGGCGTAAGAAATGGGCGAAGGACTGGGACGCGGTGAAATTCTGTTCCGACGCCTGCCGAAATCTCAAGGCCCCCGGGCTTGCACGAGGAGGCGGAACGGCCGCACTTTCCGCCAAAGACGCCGGGAGGAAGAACTGATGGCCGTGAACCGCAAGAAGATCCTGCTGCCCACCGAAATGGCGCGCGCCGGCTGGGCCGTGCTCGATGGGCGCGAGGACCTGGAGCCGGTGCCCTTCGGCCCCGAACTCTCCACCGAAACCTTCCACGAGATGCTGGCCACCGCCGCCGGCGTCGCCCTCTGGGGCCGCCCCTTCCCCGCCGCCTCCGTCGCCGCAGCACCCCACCTCGAAGTCGTCAGCCGCATCGGCGTGGGCTACGACGCGGTGGACGTCCCGGCCCTGTCGGCCCGCGGCATCCCGCTCTTCATCGCCGGTACCGCCAATTCCGTCAGCGTGGCGGAACAGGCGCTGTTCTTCATGTTCCACCTGGCCCGCAACGGCACCGCGCAGGACCGCGTCGTCCGCGAGGGCAACTGGGCCGGCAAATACGCCCACAAGCTGTTCGACCTCTACGGCAAAACCCTGGTGATCGTCGGCTTCGGCCGCATCGGCACGCGCCTGGCCGCCCGCTGCCGCGCGCTGGAGATGGATGTCCACGTCCACGACCCCTTCGTGGCTGAAGACATGATCCGCGCCCGCTTCTGCACCCAGGCGCCGGATCTCGATGCCGTCCTGGCGAAGGCCGATTTCGTCTCCATCCACTGCCCCAAGAAGCCGGACACGATCGGCCTGTTCAACGCCGCCCGCCTGGCGAAGATGAAGCCCGGCGCCTTCCTGGTGAACACCGCCCGCGGCGGCATCATCGACGAGCCGGCCCTCCACGCGGCGCTGACCACCGGCAAGCTGGCCGGTGCCGGGCTGGACGTGTTCGAAACCGAACCCGCCCCGAAAAACCCACTCTTCGACCTGCCGAACGTCATCCTCGCCCCCCACATGGCGGGCGTGACGCAGGAAGCGCTGGACCGCATGGCGGTGGCCTGCGTCCGCAACATCCTGTCCGCCATCGACGGCAAGCCGGAAGCCGAGAACGTGGTCAACAAGGACGTCCTGCAGTGACCGACGGCATGCTCTATATCGGCACCAAGCGCTACTCCTCCTGGTCGCTGCGCGGCTGGCTGCCGGTGAAGCTGGCCGGGCTCGATGTCGCCGAGGTGGTCATCCCGCTGGCAGGCGGCGTCACCCCGGGCGTGCGGGCCGTGTCCCCGGGCGGGACCGTGCCCTATCTGGAACACCAGGGCGCCAAGCTCTGGGAGAGCCTGGCGATCGCCGAATACTGCGCCGAGTTCGCCCCCACCCTCTGGCCCGCCGACCGCATCGCCCGCGCCCATGCCCGCGCCATCGCCAGCGAGATGCACGCCGGCTTCCGCGAGTTGCGCATGGCCATGCCGATGACCCTGTTCCGCCCGGGTGCGGCCGGCAAATGCCTGACGGAAGGTGCGGCAGCCGACATCGCCCGCATCGCCGCCCTCTGGGCCGACACGCGCGCCCGCTTCGGCGCCGGTGGCCCCTACCTGTTCGGCGCCGCCTTCACCAATGCCGACGTGATGTACGCCCCGGTGGTCTGCCGCCTGCTCACCTACCAGCCGCCCCTCCCGGCCGCCGCGCAGGAATACTGCGCCGCCGTGCGCGCCCATCCGCTGATGGAGCAATGGTACGCCGAAGCCGCGCGGGAGCCGGCCGAAAGGCACCTGGAGAAATACGAAGCCGCACCATGATCGGCCCCGTGACCGCTGGGCTGGCCACCGGCCTCGACCATGTCGGCGTCGCCGTGCCGGAGCTCGGCGCGGCGGCCGCCGAATGGGAAGCGCTCGGCTTTTCCGTCCAGCCCCTGCTGCCGCACATGTCCTGCGGCACTCCCACGGGAACCGGCAACCGCAACATCATGCTGCGCGAGGGCTATATCGAACTCCTCGCCACCATCGACCCCGCCAAGCCCAGCGGCACCATCACCCGCTTCCTCGCCCACCACACCGGCATCCACGTCCTCACCCTGGCTACCGACGACGAGAACGCCGCCCAGGCCCGCCTTCACCACGCCGGGTTTGCCGCCACCATCTCCCGCTCCAGCCGCCCCGCCCCCCCGGCCGAGGGCGAAGCCGCCTTCGCCCGCATCCCACTGGCCGAGGCCGACCCCCGCCTCCAACTCCTGCGCCACCTCACGCCCGACCTCGTCTGGCAGGCGCCCTTCCTCGCCCACCCCAACCAGGCCATCGCCCTGCAGGAGGTGATCGTGGCCGCCGACCCCCCCGCCGCCTTCGCCGCCCGCCTCTCCCGCGCCGCCGGCCGCCCAGTGGCGCCAGACCCCATGGGCGGCGTCGCCCTGCGCCTGCCGCACGGCACCGTCCGCGTGCTGCCGCCCGACGCCGCGCGCCACCTCCTGCCCGGCGCCACCCTTCCCGCCCTCCCCGCCATCCTCGGCATCGCCGTCCGCACCGCGGACGGCAACGCCGCCATCGCCGCGCTGCTCGGTCAGGATGCTCAAGCGGTGCTCACAGCAAGCGCAAGTGGCGTGATCGTGCGTTTTCTGGCCTGACACCGGCTTGTGCCATGGCCGACTCTTCCGGCCATGGCACAAGCCGGTGTCGCGCGCGGGGCTGGCCGGCGGCCGCGCGCCAAGCAAAGACTCATGCCGGCCCGCGTTGACCCATCCTTCATGGGTCAACATCTTGGTGGGTCGGCATGACACGCGCTGGCGCGGTGGCGCTCTGCTACCTATTGTGTGGGCACGTTTCCGGAGTTGCCCGCATGCGCCTGCCCGCCTTCCTCCGGCCCGCCCTGCCGCGGACAGTCGCAGCCCTCTGCGCCGCCGCCCTGCTCGCGCCGCTGGCCGCTGCCGCCGTCGAAATCACCGGCCACCGCGCGCTCTATACCCTCACGCTCGAATCTGCCCGCGGCGACATCATCGGCGCCAGCGGCACCATGGGTTTCGAAGTGATCGACGCCTGTGACGCCTGGGCCGTCCGCCAGCGCCTGGCCATCACCGTCACCAGCCGCGACGGCACCGATATCGACCTCACCTCCGATTACACCACCTGGGAAAGCAAGGACGGCCTGCGCATGCGCTTCCGCCTGCGCCAAACCACGGAAGACGCGGTGGTGAACGACCTCGCCGGCGCCGCCACGCTGGACCGCGTCGGCGGCACCGGCCGTGCCACCTACACCCAGCCGCCCGAAACCGTCCGCGACCTGCCCGCCGGCACCATGTTCCCAACGGCGCATACCGAAGCGATCCTGGCCGCCGCTAAGGCAGGCAAGCGCTTCGTCGCCATCCCGCTGTTCGACGGCACCAGCGCCGACGGCGCGCAAGACAGCACCACCGCCATCGCCGGCCTCGCCGCCCCAGCGGAAACCCGTTGGCCCGCGCTCAGCCCGGTTTCCAGCGTGCGCGTGCGCATCGCCTTCTTCGAACGCAGCGGCGGCAACCAGCAGCCGGAATACGAAGTCGGCATGCGCTACTGGGAAAACGGCATCGCCGACCAACTCAGCATGGATTTCGGCGACTACGTGCTGGCCGGGAAACTGACGGAGTTGAGTGTTCCCAAGCCGGGCTGCTAAGCAAGAGTCTTCTTTTTCTGAAGAAAAAGAAGCAAAAAGACTTTATTTCCTGGCACGCGTCTTTCCCTGGAAAAACGCGTGCGAGCTCACAAAAGTTTTTTGGTTCTTTTTTCAAAAAAGAACCGCTTCCTTACCCCAGCACCCGCCCCGCCACCGCATCCAGCTTCGCCAGCACCCCCGGATCCCGCTTCCCCGGCGCCGTGATCAGCGCATGGTCCAGCGCCCGGTCGCACCCGGCGGGGCAGGGGCCACGCGCCGCGCCGATCGCGGGCACCACGGCCCGCACCAGGTCGCGCGCCTTCTCGGCATTGCCCAGCAGCACCTTCACCACCGCGTCCACCGTCACGTGGTCATGGTCCGGGTGCCAGCAATCGTAGTCGGTCACCATGGCGATCGTCGCGTAGCAAAGCTCCGCCTCCCGGGCGAGCTTGGCCTCCGGCATGTTGGTCATGCCGATCACCGAGCAGCCCCAGCTGCGATACAGCTCGCTCTCCGCCTTGGTCGAGAATTGCGGCCCTTCCATCACCAGGTAGGTGCCGCCGCGCGTCACCGGCAACCCGATCTGGCGCGCCGCAGCTTCGGCCGCATCGCCCAGCCGGGGGCAGACGGGGTGGGCGACCGACACATGCGCCACGCAGCCGGCCCCGAAGAAGCTCTTCTCGCGCGCGAAGCTGCGGTCGATGAACTGGTCCACGATCACGAAATGCCCCGGCGGCAGCTCCGCCTTCAGGCTGCCCACAGCGGAGAGGGAGAGCACATCGGTGCAGCCCATGCGCTTCAGCGCGTCGATGTTGGCGCGGTAGTTGAGGTCGGTGGGCGAAAGCGGATGGCCGCGGCCGTGGCGCGGCAGGAACACGCAGCGCACATCGCCCAGCCAGCCTTCCAGCAGCTCATCGGAAGGGTCGCCCCAGGGGGTGGAGACCTTGTGCCAGCGCGTGCGCTCCAGCCCATCGATGTCGTACAGGCCGGAGCCGCCGATGATGCCGATCACGGGTTGGATGCTGCTCATGCCGCGCCTCCGGTATGTGGGTCTCTCTCAAAAGAAAACCGCCGCGCCCGGGGGCGCGGCGGCGTTCATCTCGGCCGAAGCGGCCGGGTCTCAGTGCACGTCAGCCCAAACCTTGCGCTTGGTGGCATAGGTCAGGCCGGTGAGGAACAGCAGGAACAGCACCACCTTCACGCCCAGGCGCTTGCGCGTCTCCATCTCCGGCTCGGCGATGTAGGCCAGGAACGTGGTCACGTCGCGGGACATCTGCTCGACAGAGGCGCGGGTGCCATCGGCATAGGTCACGCGCCCGTCGGCCAACGGCGGGGCCATGGCGATCTGATGCCCGGCGTAGTACTTGTTGTAGTACATTCCGTCGCCCACGGTCACGCCCGCCGGCGGGTCGGAGTAGCCGATCAGCAGCGAATAGAGCTGGTCTGCCCCACCGGACCGCGCCTTGATCATCACCGAAAGATCGGGCGGATAGGCACCATTGAACGCCGCGCGGGCCGCCTTCTCGTTCGCATACGGGGAGCGGAAGCGATCCGAGGGCATACCCTTGCGCTCGGTCGCCGCGCCGTCGTCGCCGATCGCCGGCACCATCACCGCGGCGGCAATGGCCTCAACTTCCTTCTCGGACAGGCCGATGCCCTTCAGGTCGCGGTAATACGCCTGCTTCACCGCATGGCAGGCCGAGCAGACTTCCGAATAGACCTGGAAGCCACGCTGGGCGGAAGCCCGGTCGAACGTGCCGAAGGGCCCGCTGAAGCTCCAGATCTGCGGCGGGAACTTGATCTCCTCGCCAGCGGCCAGGGCAGCCGCCGGCGTGCCGAGCGCCAGCAGCGCGGCGGCGGCGATGTTGCGCAGGAGTTTCATCACGCCTTCTCCATCGGCTTCGCGGCGGCCCCACCGGGCAGGGGCCCGCCACCTGTCGGCAACACGGCGCGGCTGATGCTCTCGGGCAGCGGCAGCGTCCGCTCGAACTTGCCCAGGACCGGCAGGATCACCAGGAAGTGCAGGAAGTAGTAGGCCGTGGCGATGCGCGACAGCACCACCCAGATGCCCTCGGCCGGCTTGCCACCGCACACGCCCAGCACCACGCAGCACAGCACCAGCACCCAGATCAGGATGCGGTACACCGGGCGGAAGCGGGCGCTGCGCACAGGGGAGGTATCGAGCCACGGCAGCACCGCCAGCACGCCGATGGAGGCGAACATCAGCAGCACGCCGCCCAGCTTGTCCGGCACCGAGCGCAGGATGGCGTAGAACGGCAGGAAGTACCATTCCGGCACGATATGCGCCGGCGTCACCAGCGGGTTGGCCGGGATGTAGTTGTCGGCATGGCCCAGGTAGTTCGGCGCAAAGAACACGAACAGCGCGAACACGATGAAGTAGACGCAGATGCCAACGCTGTCCTTGATCGTGTAGTACGGGTGGAACGGCAGCGTGTCCTGCGGGCCCTTCACGTCGATGCCCAGCGGGTTGTTGGAACCGGTGATGTGCAGGGCGGCGATGTGCAGGAACACCACGCCCACCAGCACGAAGGGCAGCAGGAAGTGCAGGCTGAAAAAGCGGTTCAGCGTGGGGTTGTCCACCGAGAAGCCGCCCCACAGCCAGGTCACGATGTGCTCGCCCACCAATGGGAAGGCCGAGAACAGGTTGGTGATGACGGTCGCACCCCAGTACGACATCTGGCCCCAGGGCAGCACGTAGCCCATGAACGCGGTCGCCATCATCAGCAGCATGATGATCACGCCCAGGATCCACAGCAGCTCGCGCGGGGTCTTGTAGGAGCCGTAGTAGAGGCCCCGGAACATATGGATATAGACCACGATGAAGAACATGGAGGCGCCGTTGGCGTGCACGTAGCGCAGCAGCCAGCCCCAGTTCACGTCGCGCATGATGCGCTCGACCGAGTCGAACGCCATGTCCTTGTGCGCGGTGTAGTTCATCGCCAGGAAGATGCCGGTGGCGATCATGATCACAAGGTTGATCATCGCCAGGGCGCCGAAGTTCCAGAAGTAGTTGAAGTTGCGCGGGGTGGGAAACACCCCGTACTCCTTCTGGAGCATCGTGAAGATGGGAAGGCGCGAGTCAACCCAGCGGATCACCGGGTTCTCGAACTCGCTCTTGTGCAGGCCGGCCATGGGCATGTGCTCCGAAGGCTGCGATCGCGTGTGGGTGCGATCAGCCGATCTTGATCTTGGTGTCGCCCTCGAAGGCGTAAGGGGGTACGGCGAGATTTGCCGGGGCGGGTCCCTGGCGGATGCGGCCGGAGGTGTCGTAGTGGCTGCCGTGGCAGGGGCAGAACCAGCCGCCGTATTCGCCGCGCACCTCGGTGCTGCGGTTGCCCAGCGGCACGCAGCCCAGATGGGTGCAGATGCCGACCACGATCAGCCACTGCTCCTTGCCGGGCTTCACGCGGGCCGCATCGAGCGCCGGGTCCGGCAGGCGGCCCTTGTCGTCGGCCTTTGCCTTGGCGATCTCCTCGGGCGTGCGGTGGCGCACGAACACCGGTTTGCCCCGCCACATCACGGTGATCGCCTGCCCGGCGGTCACCGGGGCAAGATCCACCGTGGTGGAGGACAGCGCCAGCACATCGGCCGACGGGTTCATGCTGTCCACAAGCGGCCACACAATGGCGCCCACCCCAACGGCGGCACCGGCGGCGGTCACCAGTTTGAGGAAGTCGCGCTTCGTGACCTCGGCCCCGCCCGCGTGCGGGGCTGCTTGGGGGGCGGCGGCGCTATCAGCCATACGTGACCTCGGTTGCCTGCCCCGCGAGGGGCGTTCTTGTCCCTGACCCGCGATGGGCGGCTGGCCGTCGCCCGGCGCGGATCGTCGTCAGCCATCCCCCCGGCCTGCCTCGGTTCCCGGCGCCAAGCCTTGGCGCCTGAACCCGTTGCAACGGGGCGGTGCTAGCCGATTAATCCCACATGCGCGTGCGGGCAAGGCCTCGCGGGCGCACACAGAGGACAAATCGTGCCCAACCCCACCTTAGGCCTCGGGTACGCCCTCCGCAACTCGCTCGCCCTGTGTCTATTCTGCCACCCATGACCGACACCCCGCCCCCCCATGCTGCCCTCAAGCCCGATGCCCGTGCCTGGTTCGAGGCGCTGCGCGACCGGCTCTGCGCCGCCTTCGAGGCGATCGAGGACGAAGCCGCGGGCCTGGCCCAGTACGGCCCCGGCACCCCCGGCCGCTTCGAACGCAAGGCCTGGACCCGCCCCACGGAAGGCGCCGAGGGCGGCGGCGGCGTGATGAGCCTGATGCGCGGCCGCGTATTCGAAAAAGTGGGCGTGAACGTCTCCACCGTGATGGGGGAGTTCAGCCCGGATTTCCGCGCCCAGATCCCCGGCGCGGCCGAAGACCCCCGCTTCTGGGCCAGCGGCGTCAGCCTCGTTGCCCACATGGCCAGCCCGCGCGTGCCGGCCGCGCACTTCAACACCCGCATGATCGTCACCACCAAGGGCTGGTTCGGCGGCGGTGGCGACCTCACCCCCATGCGCCTCGACAGCCCCGAGTCCGAGCACGACGCCGAGAGCTTCCACGCCGCCTTCAAGGCCGCCTGCGACCGCCACGACCCCGCGTACTACCCGAAATACAAGGAATGGTGCGACCGCTACTTCTTCCTGCCGCACCGCGACGAACCCCGCGGCGCCGGCGGCATCTTCTACGACCAGCTCTTCACCGGCGATGTGCAGGCCGACCTCGCCTTCACGAAGGACGTGGGCTTGGCCTTCCTGGATGCCTACCCCGCCATCATCCGCCGCCGCATCGCCGAGCCCTGGACGGCGGAGGAACGCCAGCACCAACTGGTCCGCCGCGGCCGCTACGTGGAATTCAACCTGATCCACGACCGCGGCACCCTGTTCGGGCTGAAGACCGGCGGCAACGTGGAAGCCATCCTGATGAGCCTGCCGCCGGCAGTGGCCTGGCCTTAGAGCCCATCCGGAAAGAAGTTGAATCGCCTGAATCGGATGTGATTCCCTGCCCGTTGGGACGATTCGTGGGGGTGAGGGATGGCATGGACAGCGGAACATCGACGCGCGGCGGATCGGCGTGGGCTGCGCTACCC
>JAPLOI010000018.1 GCA_026400815.1 Alphaproteobacteria bacterium | reverse complement strand
ATAGACGGCGTCATCGCCGAACGCGGCTTTCGCCTCGGCGCGCGCGGTCGAGAGCGCGGACGATAATTCACGTTCCGAATGCGCGACCTTCATGCCGCGCCCGCCGCCGCCGGCCGCGGCCTTGATGAGCACGGGGTAGCCGATCTGGGCGGCGATCTCCATGGCTTCGTCGAGGTCCGAGAGCTCGCCGGGGGAGCCGGGGACGAGGGGGACGCCGAGGGTGGCCATGGCGGTTTTGGCGGCGATCTTGTCGCCCATCATGCGGATATGGGCGGCCGAGGGGCCGATGAAGGTGAGGCCGTGGGCCTCGACCATCTCCGCGAAATCGGCGTTTTCGGAGAGGAAGCCGTAGCCGGGGTGTATGGCGTCTGCCCCGGTGATGGTGGCGGCGGAGAGGATGGCGGGGATCTTGAGGTAGCTGTCGCGCGCGGCGGGCGGGCCGATGCAGACGCTTTCATCGGCCAGGCGGACGTGCATGGCTTCCGCGTCCGCGGTGGAGTGCACGGCGACGGTGGGGATGCCCAGCTCGCGGCAGGCGCGCTGGATGCGGAGCGCGATTTCGCCGCGGTTGGCGATCAGGATCTTGTTGAACATGACGCGGGCCCTGCCGCGCTATTCGACGATGAGGAGGGGCTGGCCGTATTCCACCGGCTGGCCGGTTTCGACCAGGATGCGCATGACGGTGCCGGCCTTCTGGGCGCGGATCTGGTTGTAGGTCTTCATCGCCTCGATCAGCAGCAGGGTCTGGCCGACGGCGACGGTTTGCCCGACCGTGATGAAGGGGGCGGCGCCGGGTTCGGAGGCGAGGTAGGCGACGCCGACCATGGGCGAGAGCACGGCGCCGGCGTGCTTGGCGTCATCCGCCGGGGCGGCGGCGGCCGGGGCGGCGACGGGGGCCGAGGCCTGCATCGGCGCGGGGGCGTGCATGGCGGTGGAGACGTGCTGGGTGATGGGGGCGGGGGTGCGCGCGACGCGGACCTTGCCTTCCTTGGTTTCGATCTCGATCTCGGTGAGGCCGGTATCGGCGAGGATTTCCGCCAGCGCGCGGACGGTTTTGGGATCGAAGCTCATCGGCGCTGCTCCAGGATGTCGGCCATCGCCTGCAGGGCCAGCGCGTAGCCGCCGACGCCGAGGCCGCAAATGACGCCGACGGCCACCTTCGAGACGTAGGAGGTGTGGCGGAAGGCCTCACGCCGATGGATGTTGCTGATGTGGACTTCCACCACCGGCAGTTCGCTGGCGAGCAGCGCGTCCATCACGGCGACCGAGGTGTGGCTGTAGCCGGCGGGGTTGATGACGATGCCGGCGGCACGGCCGCGGCATTGCTGGATCCAGGTGACCAGCTCGCCCTCGCCGTTGGTCTGGCGGAAATCGATGGCCAGGCCGAGCTGTTCGGCGGTTTCGGCGCAGAGCGCCTCCACGTCGTCCAGCGTTTCACGGCCGTAGAGCTCGGGCTGGCGGAGGCCGAGCATGTTGAGGTTGGGGCCGTTGAGGACGGCGACCAGGGGGAGTGTGGCGGACATGCGGCATCGCCTAGCACGCGTGGCCGTATGGCTTCAATGCGCGGCAATTGGGGGGTGTGGGCGGCGGGTTTCTTGTCGGGCGGGCGGGGCGTGCCCATACTTGCCCTATGAACGACGCCGGCATGGGCATGATCACGGTAAACGGGGAGGCGCGGCCGCTGGACGGGCCGATGACGGTGGCTGGGTTGCTGGCCGCGATCGGGCTGGACGGGCGCAAGGTGGCGGTGGAACGGAACGAGGCGATCGTGCCGCGTTCCGAGTATGCCGCCACGCGGCTGGAGCCGGGCGACAGCCTGGAGATCGTGCATTTCATCGGAGGGGGCTGAGGCCATGGATCAGGTGGTTTCCGCGGATATGGACGATACCTGGACCGTGGCGGGGCGGAGCTTCCGCTCCCGGCTGGTGGTGGGGACCGGACGCTACAAGGATCTGGAGGAGACGGCCGCGGCGATCGAGGCGAGCGGGGCCGAGATGGTGACGGTGGCGGTGCGGCGGGTGAACCTTTCCGACCCCAAGGCGCCGATGCTGCAGGATTTCGTCGACCCCAAGAAATATACCTACCTGCCGAACACGGCCGGCTGCCACACGGCCAACGAGGCGGTGCGCACGCTGCGGCTGGCGCGCGAGGCCGGTGGGTGGAACCTGGTGAAGCTGGAGGTGCTGGGGCCGCCGCCGCATCTGTATCCCGACATGCCAGGCACGTTCGAGGCGGCGGAGGCGCTGATCAAGGACGGGTTCGAGGTGATGGTGTATTGCGCCGACGACCCGCTGGCGGCGCATCGGCTGGAGCAGATGGGGTGCGTGGCGATCATGCCGCTGGGGGCGCCGATCGGCTCTGGCCTGGGCATTCAGAACCCGGCGATGCTTTCCCTGATTATCGAGCAGGCGAAGGTGCCGGTGCTGGTGGATGCCGGGGTTGGGACGGCGAGCGATGCCGCCATCGGCATGGAGCTGGGGTGTGACGCGGTGCTGCTTAATTCGGCGATTGCGCATGCGCGGGAGCCGGTGCTGATGGCGCGCGCGATGAAGGCGGCGGTGGAGGCTGGCCGGTTCGCGTATCGCGCCGGGCGGATGCCGCGGCGGATGGGGGCGGATCCTTCAAGCCCGTTGGGCGGGCTGATCCGCTAAGCCTGAGCCTTTATCTGTAGATTTCATAACCCGATCATCTTTTACCGTGACATCCGCTGTCGAGTGTTCCGCCTCGCAGCAGGAAGAACCGCCCTATGCCAAACGACTCAGCCTCGGCGCAGATGCCGACCCATGTCGCGTTGAGCCATCCCGTGTTTGTCCGCGTGGACGGCATCAGCTTCCGGCGGTCTGCGACCGATGGCGCGCCCGTGATGGTGATGCCGTTCGGGGACGGGGAGGCGGCGATTCCCCTGGGCAGCCTGCGCGCCGAGTTCGAGATTGCCGAGCAGACGCCGGATGGCCAGATGCTGAGCCTGGTGGAAGAGGCGCTGGATTATGTGACGGCGCTGGCGCCGGGTGATGCGCTTCCGCCGGAGGTGACCAGCGGGCAGGCGAGCTGGACGCCGAGCATCCTGCACCGGCACCGGGCGGACCGGCGGCTGCGGGTGGCGCTGCTGCGCTGGTGGCGGCCGGCGGCGGTGGAGGAGGCCGGTGGCGAGATCCGCTGCTGGGAGCGGATCGACCAGGACCCGGAGCTGCGCAGCCAGATGGTCTCCGCCTACCGTCGGACGGCGGAGACGGTGGGGCTGGACGGGCCTGGGACGGTGGAGGTGCGGATCGGGCAGTTGGCGGAGGAATTCGCCTTCATCGAGGCGCTGCGCGACGAGCTGCTGGACCGGGTGGAGCGGATAGCCGGGCGGTGCCGGCAGTACGAGAGCGCGAACCCGCGGCTGGATGCGCGGCGCCGGGACACGATCGTGCGGATGCGGACCCTGCACACGACGGCGCTGACGGAGCTGCAGCAGCGCTTCCTGGCGTTGGATGGGCTGATGGATGACATCATCGGGCTGGTGGCGGACCCGGACAGCCAGGTTGACGTCATCCGGTTCCATCGGAACGCGCTGCATCGGGCGCGGCTGGGCTGGCAGGAGGTGCTGGACCAGTGGGCCGGGCTGGACATCAACGACGAGGCGGGGCTGTGGGGGGCGATCCTGGACACCTACCAGTTCCTGGCCAAGCGCTACCTGCCCTTCACGGAATGGCCGAGCCTGCATTCCTTGCGCGGGGCGCCGGGGAAGGGGGCGCCGGGGATGCGATGGTAGGGGGGGGCTTCGAACCTATGGCGGCAATGCGCGCTTCAGGGCGCTGGTTTGGGTGATGCGCCGGCCGCATCCTCCGTGGCGCGATGAGAGAGCCGGCGCGATACTTCCAATGCCCAGATCCCAAGACGCGTTTCGATGCGCGCATGGCGGTCCATGGCCGGTTCGACATGTTCCTGCGTGGCAAGCTGCACGACCCAGGCGGCCAGGAGGACCAGCAGGCCAAACGCCGCGCCGCTGGCGCCCAGCCTGACCCATAGCAGGGCAGGGCGATCCCGATACCTGGTGCGATACTCGGCGCGGAAGCGGGCGGAGCACAGGAAACGCACGGCCGTTCTTGCCGTTATCATCAGCCGCAGGATGAGCTCAAGGATGGCCGCGGCGAGGGATACCAACCATTCCAGGACAATCGCGCCGATCTGGCTGACCATGGGCTGGAGACCTTCGCCTAGCCTGTCTCCGGCCTAGTCCCGGTCCAACAAGGCATCCAGTGTCACCGGGCATTGCTGCGGCACTGGCCCTGGTGAGGCGCCGTCCATCATCGCGGGCAGTGCCTCCAGCGCATCGGCGTAGAGCCCCGGTAGGTCCAGCTTCTGCCGCATCGAGGGGACGAAGCGGCGGCGGGCCTGGGAGATGAAGCCACGGGCTTCGGCCAGCCAGTTCTCGGCATCGCGGCTTTCTGGCCAAGCCTCGGCCTTCAGCCGATGCAGCAGGGCCTGGAACAGCAGCGATTCGACGGCATGGCGTTCGCTGCGCCCCACGCTTTCGATCTCCTCGGCGATGTTGTGCCAGTCCAGCTCCGCGTCGTTGACCAGCTCCCCGGTCGCGCGGCGGCGCAGCAGGGCGGATTGGCGCTCGCTCCAGACCAGCACATCGGTGTCGTAGTCGCTCATCGGGTGGCCTCCCGGCTCCGGCGGCGCAGGATCAGGGGTGGGCGAGGCGATGTCCAGCAAATCCGAACCGGGGGCAGGGTGCTGTGGCGGAGTCAAGGAAGAGTCTTCTTTTTGTGAACAAAAAGAAGCAAAAAAACTTTATCCGTTTGCCTGGTGCTCAACCCTCGGGCAAACGGACAAAAGTTTTTTGTTTCTTTTTTTCAAAAAAGAACGCGCTTTCTTGCTTCAGATCAACTCGGACGGAGTAATCCCCAACTCCGCGAGGAACGGGGCGGCGTGGTCGATGCGGCCGGTCATGGCCTTCGGGTCGCGGGTGGCGATCTGGTAGCAGGCTTCGGCGATGTTCTCGATCGGCGAGACGCGGTGCTTGGTGTTCTCGTTGATCAGGCCGTGGACGGCGACGCCGGGGGTGTCGACGAGGCCGGGGGAGATGGCGTTGACGGAGATGTTGTCGGCGTAGACTTCGGAGGCGAGGCCGGTGCTGAAGCGTTCCAGGGCGGCCTTGCACATGCCGTAGACGGTGCCGCCGGGGCGCACGCCTTCGAAGGGGCGGGCGGGGTGGATGGCGGCGCCGCTGGACAGGGTGATGATGGCGCCGCCCTTGCGTTCGCGCATCTTGGGCAGGACGAGCTGGCTGAGGTGCAGGGCGGCCCAGACCTGGACTTCCATCATCAGGTCGAAGCGCTTCGAGGGGAAGGTTTCGATGGGGATGAAGAAGGTGACGGCGGCGTTGTTCACCAGGATATCGGGCGAGCCGTAGGCGGCCAGGGTTTCCTCGTAGAGGCGTTCGCGGTCGGAGGCCTGGGCGAGGTCGGCCTTCACGCCCACGGCCTTGCCGCCGGCGCGGTTGATGCGCTCTACGGTTTCGGTGAGGGTGCCGGGCAGGCGGCTTTCGGCCTGGTCGGTGGTGCGGGCGGTGCAGACGACCTTGGCACCTTCCATCGCCAGGCGGGCGGCCACCGCGGCGCCGATGCCACGGCTGGCGCCGGTGATCAGTGCGACCTTGCCGGCCAGAGTTCCGTTTGGATTCACCACAGCGGCCATCGATCGTTTCCTTGAGTCGTTTCCTTCGGACGAACCCTAGGCACTGGCTGGCGTGCTGGCAAACCCGGCGCGTGCCTTCTCCAGCGCCGAGTTCAGCTCTGCGCCCAGCAGCACCACGTAGGCCGAGACCCAGAACCACAGCATGACGGCGGCGACTGCGGCGAGCGGGCCGTAGACCGAGCCGAAGCTGGCGAAATGGGTGGCGTAGACGGTGAACAGGGCGCTGGAGACGAGCCAGAGCAGGGTGGCCAGCAGCACGCCGGGCAGCAC
Source organism: Alphaproteobacteria bacterium (assembly GCA_026400815.1). Taxonomy (GTDB): domain Bacteria; phylum Pseudomonadota; class Alphaproteobacteria; order Acetobacterales; family Acetobacteraceae; genus CAMDGX01. The sequence goes on along the minus strand of JAPLOI010000018.1, from coordinate 76,788 downwards.
GCGGCGCTGGTGGCCGCGCAGGCGGGAGGGGCCGGCGGCATAGAGGAAGGCGAGCGAGGCGAAGACGAAGCCCACCAGCACCAGCACGCTGGCCCAATGCACCAGCCCCGCGGTGCCGGTGGGCAGGGCCAGGATATCGATCACCCGCGGCAGGGCCACCAGCACGCCCACGGTGACGATGGCGCCCATGATGGAGGCGAAGGTCATGGCCAGGCCCACCGCCTGGAAGCCGAGGATGCTGCGGCGTTCCTCCTCGTCGTAGGCGAGGTTGAGGGCGGCGATCATGCTTTTGGTGCCGGTGGAGGCGGACCAGAGCGCCACGGCGGCGCTGAGGCCGAGGCTCCAGCCCAGGGTTTCGCGCGGGCGGCCGACGAGATCGGCCACCTGGCGGCCGATCAGGGTGTAGGCATCGGGCGGCAGCAATCCTTCCAGCAATTCCATCTGCTGGGCGACGCTGTTGGGATCGAAGGCGAGGCCGTAGAGGGAGACGAGCATGGAGAGCGCGGGGAACAGCGCCAGCGTGGCGTAGAAGGCGCAGCCGGCGGCGACGAGGCCGGTGCGGTGGCTTTGGATTCGCCAGAAGGTGCGCACCACCGCGGCCCACCAGCCGGGCCCCTGCACTGCGGGTTCGTTCGACGGAAAAGCTGCGTCGTTCAACGGGTTCTCCCATGAGGGCGACACGCACACTCCCAGCACAGGCGGGCATGCGAGGCCAGCGCAAATGCGGGCGAAAAAATCACTTGCGCCGGGGGGGAGGGGGTCCTATTTGCCCCTTCACGCAGCAACGCACGTGCCTCTGGCCCGCCTTGTTCAACCAAACCTCTTTTCCGCCCCCCGGGGCGTGAGGGCGGGCGAACTCCCTAGGGTTACGTAACGACGTCAAGCGTTCTGGCACTCCGGGTCCCGACGCAGGGTTTTTGCGCACGGGCCAATCCGTCTGGTCGCTGGTTCGTTCGACCGTTTCGCAACTTCGTCCGTCGCCTGAACAGGCGGACGTTTCATAGGGGGTTCCGCGCGATGACACATAAGATCGCTCGCTTCCTTGCTGACCATCAGCCGGCCACGCCGTGCCTGGTGCTTGATGTTGACCGTGTGGAAAGCAATTTCCGCGCGATACGCGATGCGTTGCCGCTGGCGCAGATCTACTACGCGGTGAAGGCCAACCCGGCGCCGCAGATCCTGGATCGGTTGGTGATGCTCGGCTCGCGCTTCGATGCCGCGGGGATCGAGGAGATCGATGCCTGCATCGCGGCCGGTGCGCTGCCGCAGGCGATCAGCTTCGGCAACACGGTGAAGAAGGTTTCGGCCATCCAGCGCGCCCACAACGCGGGCGTGGATATGTTCGCGTTCGATTCCGACGAGGAACTGGAGAAGATCGCGGCACATGCGCCGCGCAGCCGGGTGTATTGCCGCATCCTGGTGGAGAATGCCGGCGCCGACTGGCCGCTTTCGCGCAAGTTCGGCACCACGGTGGAGCATGCCCGCGCGCTGATGCTGCGGGCCGGTGACCTGGGGCTTGATGCCTGCGGCCTGTCCTTCCACGTGGGCAGCCAGCAGACCACCACGGGCAGCTACGAGGCGGCGATCGCCCGCGTGGCGATGCTGTTCACCGACCTGAAGTCGGCCGGGGTGAACCTGCGCATGGTGAACCTGGGCGGCGGCTTCCCGATCCGCTACCGCGACGAGGTGCCGCCGATCGACGCTTTCGCCAATGCCATCATGGGCGCGATGGTGGAGCATTTCGGCAATGACCTGCCTGACATCCTGATCGAGCCGGGCCGCGCCGTGGTGGGCGATGCCGGCGTGGTTTCGGCCGAGGTGGTGCTGGTGTCCCGCAAGGGGGACGACCCCACGCGCTGGGTGTACCTGGATATCGGCCGTTTCGGCGGGCTGGCGGAGACCGAGGGCGAATCCATCAAGTATCGCATCGCCACCCCGCATGACGGCGGCGAGATGGGCCCCGTGGCGATCGCCGGGCCAACCTGCGATGGCGCCGATATTCTCTACGAGAAGTCCAACTACCGCCTGCCGATGGCGCTGCGGAGCGGGGACCGGGTGGAGCTGCTGAGCACCGGGGCTTACGTGACGACCTATGCCAGCCAGCGCTTCAATGGGTTTGCGCCGTTGGCGGAGCACTACATCTGAGGAAGCAAGCGGTTCTTTTTTGAAAAAAAGAACCAAAAAACTTTTGTTTGTTGGCGCCCGGTTTTCCGCAAGGAGGACCGGGCGTTTCATTTGGCGGACGAATGAAAGTCTTTTTGCTTCTTTTTCTTCAGAAAAAGAAGACTCTTCCCTTACTGCTTCGGCGCCCCAAACTCCACCTGCAGCGGCATCCGCATATTGACGCTGGGTGCCAGGGTGGAGCCGAGGCCGCCGCGGCCGTTGCGGCGTTCCAGCTCGCCGCTATAGGCGGATCCCGGCGTGAAGCCGTCTCCGGCCAGGGCGCGGCCGGTGTTGGTGCGGGTGAGGCCGGGGACGATTTCCACCGCGTTGGGGTCGCGTTGGCTGCGCGGGGCGCGCAGGTCTGGGTCTGGCACCGGGGCGGGGGAGAAGCGTGGCGCGCTGGGGCGGCCCTGGCTGAGCGAGGGCATGGTGCCGGGCAGCAGCGTGGGGGTGTCGGCCAGGGTGGGGATGGAGAGCGCGGGGGTGGCCAGGGCCAGGGCCAGGAGGGCGAACGGGAGGCGCATCAGACGCCCGCCAGGCGGGCGGTGCCGGCGAGGTCTTCCGGCGGGTTGCCGGCGGGCGCGCCGAGCGGGCCGGTTTGGTTGGTGCGCCAGGCATCCAGCGCCCAGCGCACGGTGGGGAAGGCGATACGGTCCCACGGGATCTCGTCCCAGTGGAACAGGCCGACTTCCAGGCTTTCGGGGCCGGCGGAGAAGTGCGGCTGGGTGGGGTCGGCGAAGCGGGCGCGGAAGATCACCTGCACCTGGCCGATGCGGCTGATGGAATACATGGCGAGCACGCCATCCAGCGCGATGTCGGCCTCGGCTTCCTCCTGCGCCTCACGGATGGCGCCGGCCTGGACGGTTTCGCCGAGTTCCATGTAGCCGGCGGGCAGGGTCCAGTAGTCGCGGCGCGGTTCGATGGCGCGGCGGCAGAGCAGCACGCGGCCTTCGTGGGCGACGACGGAGCCGACGACGATCTTGGGGTTTTCGTAGGCGACATGGCCGCAATCGCGGCACACGTTGCGCTCGCGGTTGTCGCCTTCAGGGATGCGGCGCTCGAAATCTGCCATGTGGGCAAAGTGCCAATCCCGGCGCGGGATTTCAATCCCTGCGTGCGGGAGTCACATCAGCTTCGCGTCAGACGGAGAGGTCGAGGAGCGAGCCGCGCGGCATGTTGCGGCCGGGCGTGGGCGCCGGGCCGTTGCTGGCATCGGGCGCCAGCAGCTTTTGGGCTCCCGGGCTTTCGGCCTGGCTGCGCACGCGGTCGACGCGGGTGGTGGCGTCGACGGGCGCGCGTTCGGAGGAGGGCGGGGGCGGACGAACACCACGCGAATCCGCGGGGCGCATGTCGGCGGCCGAGAAGGCGGAGAGGGATGTGTTCGAGATCATGCGGAGAACATGACTCGAGCCCGATTAAGGAGTGGTGAACGGCACCGGAGGATTCCGGCGCCGCCATCCATTATCCGAGGGCCGCGACGCCAGGCAGGGTCTTGCCTTCCATCCATTCCAGGAAGGCCCCGCCGGCGCTGGAGACATAGGTCATCTGCTCCGCCACGCCGGCATTGCGCAGGGCGGAGACGGTGTCGCCGCCGCCGGCCACGCTGCGCAGGGCGCCGGCCTGGGTGGCCTGGGCGACCGCCTTGGCCAGGGCCACGGTGGCGGTATCGAAGGGCGGGGTTTCGAAGGCGCCGAGCGGGCCGTTCCAGACCAGGGTCTTCACCGCGGCGAGCTTGGCGATGAGGGCGGCGACCGAGGCGGGGCCGACATCGAGGATCATGGCATCGGCCGGCACGCTGCCCACGGGCACGGTTTGCGTCGCGGGGTTGGGCTTGAACTCGGTGGCCACCACGGCATCCACCGGCAGGACGATCTCGCAGCCGGCTTCGTTCGCCTTGCCGAGGATTTCCAGCGCCGTGGCATGCATCTCCCCTTCCTGCAGGGACTTGCCGACCTGCACGCCCTGTGCGGCGAGGAAGGTGTTGGCCATGGCGCCGCCGATCACCAGCACATCCACGCGGCCGACGAGGTTGCCGAGCAGATCGAGCTTGGTGGAGACCTTGGCGCCGCCGACAATCGCCATCACCGGGCGCTGCGGGTGCAGCAGGGCGGCGCCCAGGGCCTCCAGCTCCGCCTGCATCAGCCGGCCGGCATAGGCGGGGCGCAGATGGGCCACGCCCTCCGTGCTGGCATGGGCGCGGTGGGCGGCGGAGAAGGCGTCGTTGACGAAGATGTCGCAGAGCTTGGCCAGCTCGGCGGAGAAGGCGGGGTCGTTCTTTTCCTCGGCGGCGTGGTAGCGGGTGTTTTCCAGCACCGCGATGTCGCCAGGAGCCATGGCGGCGATGACCTGCTCGGCCGGGGCGCCGATGCAATCATCGGCGAAGGCCACCTTGCGGCCCAGCACCTCGGCCAGTGCCGCAGCCATCGGGGCCAGCGACATTTCCGGCACGCGCTTGCCCTTCGGGCGGTCGAAATGGCTGCACACGATGACGCGGGCGCCCTTCTGCGACAGCTCGCGGATGGTGGGGCACAGGCGCTCGATGCGGGTGAGGTCGGAAATCTTGCCGTCGCGCACGGGCACGTTGAGGTCGGCGCGCAGCAGGACACGTTTGCCTGCGACGTCGAGGCCGTCGAGGGTTTTGAAGGTCATGAGACGCTCCATAAGAAAGGAAGCGGTTCTTTTTTGAAAAAAAGAACCAAAAAACTTTTGTCCGTTTGCCCCCGGCTCTCCGGAGAGAGGCGGGTGCAAACGGATGAAGTCTTTTTTGCTTCTTTTTTCTTCAGAAAAAAGAAGACTCTTGCTTGCTTAGAGCGAGCCGAACAGCGCCGCGGTATCGGACATACGGTTGGAGAAGCCCCACTCGTTGTCGTACCAGGTGAGCACGCGCACCAGCCCGCCATCGACCACCGCGGTTTGCGTGGCATCGAACACGGAGCTGTAGGCCACGTGGTTGAAATCGCTGCTGACCAAGGGCGCGGTGTTGTAGCCGAGGATGCCCTTCAGCGGGCCGGACTCGCTGGCGGCCTTCATGGCGGCGTTGATCTCGTCCTTGGTGGGGGTCTTCTTCAGCACCACGTCGAGCGACACGACCGACACGTTCGGGGTGGGCACGCGCATGGAGGAGCCGTCGAGCTTGCCTTTCAGGTCCGGCATCACCAGGCCCACGGCGCGGGCGGCGCCGGTGCTGGTGGGGATCATGGAGAGGTTGGCGGCGCGGGCGCGGTGCAGGTCCTTGTGCAGGCCGTCCTGCAGCATCTGATCCGAGGTGTAGGCGTGGATGGTGAGCATGTAGCCGCGCTCGATGCCCCAGGTGTCGTGCAGGACCTTGGCCACGGGCGTGAGGCAGTTGGTGGTGCAGGAGGCGTTGGAGATGACCGTCATGTCCTTGGTCATCGTGCCGTGGTTCACGCCGTAGACGATGGTGGCGTCCACGTTGTCGCCGGGGGCGGAGATCAGCACCTTCTTCGCGCCGGCCTGGAGCAGGGCGGAGGCCTTCTCCTTGCTGGCGAAGATGCCGGTGCATTCCATCGCCACATCGACGCCCTGGTAGGGCACCTTGGTGGGGTCGCGCTCGGCGGAGACGGTGATCGGGCCCCAGGTGCGGCCGTTGTACTTGATGGTGATCTGGTTGCCGTTGACCTCCACCTCGCCGGGGAAGCGGCCGTGCACGCTGTCGTAGCGGAACAGGTGGGCGCTGGTGGCAACGTCGGCGAGGTCGTTGATGGCGATGCACTCGACATCGGTGCGGCCGCTTTCGACCATCGCGCGCAGCACGAGGCGACCGATGCGCCCGAACCCGTTGATCGCAACCTTCACAGCCATGTCTCTACTCCCCTGATCCTGTCTGATAACGCTGGATGGGGGCGTATAGCGGCAGATTTATGGCTTTGGAAATGCCGCCCAACCCGGCTGCGGTGGCATCGCATGGCCGGGTGGGCGAAGCATCGGGGATCAGGCGGCGCGGATTTCCTCCAGGAAGGTGCCCATGGCGGTGGAAAGGTCGCCGGAGCGCCCGGCCAGGCTGGCCGCGGCTTCCAGCACCGCATCGGCCGAGCCGCGCGAGCGGGTGCCGGCGCGGCCCACCTCGGCGATGGCACCGCCGACTTCCTGGGCGGAGGCGGCGGCGGCTGCGATGGTGCGGGCGATCTCCACCGTGGCTTCGGCCTGCTGGCGCATGCCTTCGGAGATGCTGCCGGAGATGGTGCTGACCTGCTCGATCGTGCCGGTGATGCCGCGGATGGCGGCGACGGCCTCGCTGGTGGCGCTCTGGATCTGGCCGATCTGCTGGCCGATCTCGCCGGTGGCCTTGGCGGTTTGGGTGGCGAGGTTCTTCACCTCGCTGGCCACCACGGCGAAGCCCTTGCCGGCATCGCCGGCGCGCGCCGCCTCGATGGTGGCGTTCAGTGCCAGCAGGTTGGTCTGGGCGGCGATGTTGGAAATGAGGCCGACGACCTGGCCGATGCGGTCTGCGCTGTCGGCCAGGGCGCGCACGATCGCGTCAGTGCGCTGCACATCGGCCACGGCGCGGTTGGTGATGGCGGCGGAGCCGTCGATCTGCTGGGTGATCTCGCGGATGGAGGCGGAGAGTTCCTCGGCGGCGGAGGCGACGGTTTGCACGCTGTCGTTCACCTCGCCGGCGGAGGCTTCCACCACCGAGGTTTGCGAGGCCAGCGTGCCCGTTACGTCAGCCATGCCGCGCGCGGTCTGCTCCAGCGTGCGGGAGGCATCGCCGATGGCGGCGACGGTGGCGCCGATGCGGGTTTCGAAGCCGGTGGCCAGGCGTTGGAGCGCATCGTGGCGCCGTGTTTCGGCCTGGCGGGTTTCCTCGATGTCCACCAGCGAGCCGCAGGCGCGGCGCGGGCGGCCGTTGGCGTCCAGCACCACGCCGCCGGTGGCGCGGAACCAGCGCCACTGGCCGTCGCGCATCTTCAGGCGGTAGGTGACATCGTAGCCGACGCCGGTGCGGCAGGTCTTGCCGAAGGCCTCGAAGGTGCCGGGCGCGTCATCGGGGTGCAGGCGGTCGGACCAGGACTGCACCAGGTCGGGGAAGTCCTGCGCGGAGGAGAAGCCAAGCAGGCGGCGGAATTCGGCCGACCAGGTCCAGCGTGCCTTGGGGTGCAGGGCGTCTCCCTCATGGAAGACCGCGTCCCACAGGCCCACGCCGCAATGGGTGGAGAGGGTATCGAGCCATTCGACCCTGCTGGCGAGGTCCTTGCCACCGGCACCAAAACCAAACATGCGCGCTCCCGTTTGTTACACTGGGAGCTCGCAGTTAGGCTGGCGATGTTAACCCGCCATGAAGGATGCGGGTTGCGGCTCCCGTCAGACGCCCAGGCGTTTACGTACGGCGGTCGCCGTGGCCTCGGCGGTGATGCCGAAGTGGCGATACAGCTCGCCTTCGGGCGCGGAGGCGCCGAAGCCGTGCATGCCGATGAACACGCCGTCCGCACCCAGCCAGCGGTCCCAGCCGAAGGACACGCCGGCCTCGATGCCCACGCGCGGGGCTTCGCCGAGCACGTCTTCGCGATAGCCGGCATCCTGGGCCGCAAACAGCTCCCAGCAGGGCAGGGAGACGACGGCGGCGCGGATGCCGTCGGCGGCCAGCAGCTCGCGCGCCGTCATGGCCAGGGCGACCTCGCTGCCGGTGGCGATCAGGGTGGCCTGGCGCGGGCCGCCGGTGGCTTCGGCCAGCACGTAGCCGCCGCGGGCGCAGCGGTTCTCGGCGATGTCGCTGCGCAGCGTGGGCAGGCCCTGGCGGGAGAGGGCGAGCAGGCTGGGCCCGTCGGTTCGGCGGATGGCGAGTTCCCAGCACTCGGCGGTTTCCATCGCGTCGGCCGGGCGGAACATGTGCACGTTGGGCATGGCGCGCAGGCTGGCCAGGTGCTCCACCGGCTGATGTGTGGGGCCGTCTTCGCCCAGGCCGATGCTGTCATGCGTGAGGACATGGATCACGCGCTGGCGCATCAGGGCGGCGAGGCGCAGGGCCGGGCGCATATAGTCGGTGAACACGAAGAAGGTGCCGCCGTAGGGGATCACGCCGCCATGCAGCGCCAGCCCGTTCATGGCCGCGGCCATGCCGTGCTCGCGGATGCCGTAATGGATGTAGCGCCCGGCGAAGTTGCCGGGGGTGACGAAGCCCATGCCCTTCACCAAAGTGAGGTTGGAGCCGGTGAGGTCCGCGGAGCCACCGACCAGTTCCGGCAGGGCCGGCACCAGGGCTTCCAGTGTCTTCTGGCTGGATTGGCGGGTGGCGAGCTTGGGGCGGGTTTCGGCGATGCCGGATTTCAGCTCGGCCACCGCCTCGTGGAAGCTGTCGGGCAGCTTGCCGGAGAGGGCGCGCTCGAACTCGCCGCGCTGGGTGTGGCGGGCGAGGCGCTTGAGCCAGCCGCGGCGGGGCGTGGCGCCGCGGGCACCGGCGGCGCGCCAGGCATCGCCGATCGTTTCGGGCACTTCGAAGGGGGCGGCTTCCCAGCCCAGGGAGGCCTTGGCGGCGGCGGCCTCGTTCTTGCCCAGCGGGGCGCCGTGGCTGCCGGCGGTGCCGGCCTTGGTGGGGGCGCCGAAGCCGATGATGGTCTTGCAGGCCAGCAGGGTGGGCTTCTTGGAACGCATCGCCCAGGAGAGGGCTGCGGCGATCTGGGCGGGGTCATGCCCATCCAGCTTCTTCACCGCCCAGCCGGCGGCGGTGAAGCGCTTCAGCTGGTCTTCGGAGGTGGAGAGATCCGTGCCGCCGTCGATGCTGATGGAATTGTCGTCCCACAGGACGCAGAGCTTTTCGAGCTTCAGGTGGCCGGCGAGGCCAATCGCCTCCTGGCTGATGCCCTCCATCAGGCAGCCATCGCCGGCGATCACCCAGGTGCGGTGATCGACCAGGGATTTGCCGAAGCGGGCGGCCAGCATGCGCTCGGCGAGCGCGAAGCCGACGGCGGTGGCGAGGCCCTGGCCGAGCGGGCCGGTGGTGGTCTCGATCCCCGGGTGCTCGCCGAATTCCGGGTGGCCGGCGGCGGGGGAATGCAGCTGGCGGAAGCGCTTCAGCTCCTCGATGCCCATGCCTTCCTGCCCCGTGAGGTGCAGCAGGCTGTAGAGCAGCATGGAGCCGTGGCCGGCCGACAGGATGAAGCGGTCGCGGTCTGGCCAGCGCGGGTCGGCGGCGTCGAACTTCAGGAAGCGGGACCAGAGCACGGTCGCCACGTCTGCCATGCCCATGGGCATGCCGGGATGGCCGGATTTCGCCGCCTCCACCGCGTCGATCGACAGGGCGCGGATGGCATTGGCCATCTGGCGCTCCGGCGTCATCGGCCGGGCCAGGATCTCGGCCTGGGCCAACAGGGCCGGATTATCGGCGTTCACCTCGGCGATCGATGCCATGCAAGCTCCTCCACGGGCGGGGGTCTTAGCCCCCGGGGGGGGCTGCGGGCAAGTTTGGCGGGCTAGCCCGGCGTGAGGGTGTGGTACTTGCGGGCGTAGTACATCAGCGCCTCGCCGGGATCGCCGGCATGCACCGACTGCACTTCCAGGAAGAACACGGTGTGGGTGCCCACCTCGCTCACCTGCGCCACGCGGCATTCGAAGGAGACCAGCGCGCCGTGCAGGGCGTAGGCGCCGTTGGGCAGGGTGGTCCATCCGGCATTGCCGAAGCGCGCCTCGTAGTCGCCCTCGCCCATGCCGGCGAAGATCGGCGAGAGGTGTTGCTGGGGAGCGGCCAGCACGTTCACGCAGGCGGCCTGGTTCAGCTTCAGCGCCTCGTTCGAATCGCTGCTGCGGTTGAGGCAGACCAGCAGGGTGGGCGGCGAATCCGTGACCGAACACACCGCGCTGGCGGTGAAGCCGCGCTTTCCGCCCGGGCCGTCTGTTGTGATGATGTTCACCGCGGCACCCAGGCGGGCCATCGCATCTCGGTAGGCTTTCTGATCGACCAACGCCCGGCTCCGCATTCTGTCCGCGGCGGGATCATGGCCTGTCTTGGCGCCGAACCCAAGCCGGCGCGGGCCCGCCCGGCGCTTGCGGGGGGCTGCATTGCGCCGGCATGCTGCGGCCCACATTGCCGGAGGCCGCCATGAACCAGCTCGCGCCCACCACACGCAGCATCGATCCGCGCTTTGCCGGCGGGGCCGCCTATGCGCAGGGCAAGTATGTGCCGGCGGGCGAGGCCAGCGTCTCGGTGCTGGATTTCGGCTTCACCCGCTCCGATTCCGCCTATGACGTGGTGCATGTGCGCGACGGCGCCTTCTTCCGGCTGGATGTGCACATGGCGCGCTTCGCCGCCTCCATGCAGAAGCGCCGCCTGGCCCCGCCGGAGGGGCTGGCGATGATCGAGGCGATCCTGCACCGCGTGACGTGGCTGACGGGCCTGGCCGATGCCTACGTGGCGATGGTGGCGGTGCGCGGGCGGCCGAAGCCCGGGATGCCGCGGCTGATCGCCAATTGCGAGAACCACCTCATCGCCTATGCCATCCCGTGGGTGGATGTGCTCTCGCCGGAGGTGCAGGCGCGCGGCGGGCATATGTGGATCGCCAGCACCCCGCGCATCCCCGATGCGAGCGTGGATCCCACCGCCAAGAACTACAACTGGATGGATTTCAACCAGGGGCTGATGGAAGCGCAGGACCACGGCTTCGACACCACCGTGCTGTGCGATGCCGAAGGGCTGGTGACGGAGGGGCCGGGCTTCAACGTGTTCGTGGTGAAGGGGGACATGCTGTCCACCTCCGGCCATGGCGTGCTGCAGGGCATCACACGGCGCAGCGTGCTGGAACTGGCGCCGGAGCTCGGCCTTACGCCCCGCGTCGGCCCGATCACCCGCGCGGAGCTGGAGGATGCGGACGAGGTGTTCCTGACCAGCACCGCCGGGGGCGTGATGCCGATCAGCCGGGTGAACGGGCGGATCATGAACAATGACAGCCCCGGCCCGGTCTCGCGCCGGATGAAGGACCTCTACATGCTGGCCCACGGGCGCGAGGCATGGCGCACGCCGGTGCGCGGCGAGGGCTGAGGCGCTCCAGCGCGCCTGGAAACCGTCGCCTACCCCGGCAGCGCGCCCAACAGGCACAGCAGCGCGGCGGCCGCGATCACCGTGAAGGTGGCGATCATGCCCGCCACGCGGAAGCCAAACACCTCCTGCGCCTGGGACATGCCCCAGGCATGCGAAAGCCGTCCGCCCAGCAGCGCCAGGCCGAGCACATGGATCAAGGCGGGTGCCGAGCCCAGCCCTTCGGCCAGGGCCAACAGCAGCAGGGCGAAGGGCACGTATTCCGCGAAATTGGCCTGTACCCGCATGCGGCGTTGCAGCTCCGTGTCCCCGCCATCGCCCACCGCCACGCGCGCCCGGCGGCGCACCGTGATCACTCGTAGCGCCAGCAGCACGAACAGCGGCGCCAGCAGCGCGGCGTAAAGGGCCGTGATCCGCATCGTCTATCTCCCGAACAGCAGCCGGGCTGCGTGCTCGGCCATCCGCCCGTTGGAATGCCCCACGCCGCTGACCGTTGCCACGCGCCAGGCGAACGGCACGCCCTGCGCCTCTGCCGCGCGGCGCATCGTATCGAAGAAGAACCAGCCGCGGGCGAAGCGATGGTCGCCCTGCGCCACCGCCCAGGGCTGGCTGGGCAGGGAGGCGTGCTTCGGGTCCGTATCCGCCTCGCCCAGTTGCAGCACCACCGGGCGCGCGAACACCGCGCGCAGCGTGGCGGGGTCGGCGGCGGTGCCGCCCAGGCCTTCGGGGAAGGGCCGGTCCGGGAAGGGCAGGGTGTAGCTGCCGGCATTGGCGATCACCACGCTTTCGGCCAGCGGGGCGCCGGTCAGCAGCAGGTAGCGGTGCACGAACTGCGCGCCGGCGGAATGGCCATACAGCGCGAAGCCCGGCCGCGTGGCGCCGGCCGCGCGCATCGCCGCCAGCACGGCGCGGTCGAAGGCAGGGAAGGTCCAGGCCGCCGGGGGTACGGGGCGGCCTTCGCCATCGACCAGATTGCCGAAATTGTACCAGCGTGTGCCGGGGAACTTGGCGGCGGTGAACTCCGGCACCAGCAGCAGGAAGCCGTTCGCCTCGGCGAGGTCGCGCCATTCGTCGCGGTAGCGGTCGCCGTCGCGCTGCACGCCGTGCATCACCACGACCACGCGCCCATCGGGCGCCCAGGCGGCGGGGCGGTGGTACCAGACCGGCATCGGGTCGGGCGTGGCGCCACCGGCCTCCGCCACCTCGATGCGGCCGCTGCCGGGGGCCATCGCGCACGCGGGGTGGGGCAGGGCGATCAGCCCCGCCGCGCCGGCCAGCACGCCGCGCCTTGTCGGGCCGTGTTTCACGCTGCCGGTGGCTCGCGCCCGCGGATCATGTCCGCTCCCTTCTCGGCGATCGCCATGGTGGTGGCGTAGGTGTTGGCCGAGATCATGCTGGGCATCACGGAGGCATCCACCACCCGCAGCCGCTCCAGCCCGCGCACCTGCAGCCGGTCGTTCACCACCGCCATCGGGTCGGTATCCGGCCCCATCTTGCAGGTGCCGATCAGGTGGTAGGTGGTTGATCCGTTGCGGCGGGCGAAATCCAGCCATTCGTCGTCGGTTTGCACCTGCGGGCCGGGCAGCACCTCCGCCGCCGCATGGCGCAGGATCTCGGGCGTGGAGAGCAGGCGGCGCATCAGCCGCAGCCCGCCGAGCAGCACCTGCCAATCGCCGGGGGCGGAGAGGTAGTTGGGCTGGATCACCGGGTCCTGCCACACATCGGTGCTGCGCGCGCGCACATGGCCGTGGCTTTCCGGCCGGTGCTGCCAGGCGCCCGCGGTCATGCCGGGGTAGTCGTCCAGCTCGTAGTTGCGGCCTTCCTTGTAGCTGCCGGGGGTGAACACGCATTGCAGGTCTGGCGCGTCTAGCCCCTCGAAGCTCTTCCAGAACACGAAGACCTGGCTGGGCACGACGGAGAGGATGGAGGGCCGGCCGGCCGCCCAGCGCGCCACCTGGCCCACCAGGCGCGGGCCCTTGGCCATTTCGTTCAGCGTGACCGTGCCCTTCTTCGCCCGGCACACCAGCCGCACCGCGTAGTGGTCGCGGAAATTCTGGCCCACGCCTGGCAGCTCGTGCCTGATCTCCACGCCCAGCTCGCCCAGCAGCTCCGCCGGGCCGATGCCGGAGACCTGCAGCAGCCGCGCCGTGTTCACCGTGCCGCCGGAGAGAATGACCTCGCGGCGCGCCCGAACCTCCTTTGCCGGGCCGCCGCGGGTGGACTGGTAGCGGATGCCGACGGCGCGCTTGCCCTCCAGCATCACCTCGCTGGCGCGGGCATTGGTGCGCACCTCCAGGTTCGGGCGGGACATGGCGGGCTTCAGCAGGCCGCGCGCGGCACTCACCCGCTTGCCGTTCTCGATGGCGCGCTGGAAATAGCCCACGCCGCCCTGGTCGCCGCTGTTGTAGTCCGGGTTGCGCGGGATGCCGGCGTTGACCGCGCCTTCGATGAACGCCTCGGACACCGGGTGGAACCAGTCCTGGTCGGTGACCGGGATGCCGCCCTGGCGGCCGTGCTTATCTTGCGGGTCTGCGCCGATTCGGCGTTCGGTGCGGCGGTAATAGGGCAGCATGTCGGCATAGCCCCAGCCGCGGTTGCCGCGCTGGGCCCAGCTGTCCAGATCCGCCGGCTGGCCGCGATTGTAGATCATGCCGTTGATCGAGCTCGATCCGCCCAGCACGCGGCCCTGCACCGTGGCGATCTGCCGCCCGCCGGTGTTCTCCGTGGGCTCGGTGCGGAACTGCCAGGTCACGTCGGGGTTGGCCATCGTCTTGATGAACCCGGCCGGGATGTGGATCCAGGGGTTGCTGTCTGGTGGCCCGGCCTCCAGCACGCACACCGTGGTGCCGGCATCCTCGGAGAGGCGTGTGGCCAGCACCGAGCCGGCCGCGCCTGCGCCCACGATCACATAGTCGAACTCGTCCGCCATCCATCCGTCCCCGTATCGCCCGCGCAGGGTGGCGCGGTTCGCGGCGATGGGCAATTCTCCTGCCTCCGCGCGCGCAAGAGGCACAGCATGACCTTCCCCGAGATGACCGAGGCGATGATCCGCGCCTGGCACGGCGTGGAGCCGCCCAACGACCCCGGGCGCCGCATGGCCGCCGACCTCGCCAACACCATCGCTGCCTTCGAGGCGGTGCGCGGCCGCCTGCGCTTCGAGGACGAGCCCGCCTCCTTCGAAGCCGCACTGCGGGAGTGCAAGGAATGAAGGACCTCGCCGATCTCGGCCTGGTGGAGGCCGCCGACGCCATCATGGCGCGCGAGATCACGTCCACCGAACTGCTGGAGGCCTATCTCAAGCGCCTGGACGCGGTGAACCCCACGCTGAACGCCACCATCTGGGTGGACCGGGACCGTGCCCGCGGCGATGCCTTCGGTGCCGACAGCGCGATGGCGGCCGGGCGCGCCAAGGGCCGCCTGTTCGGCATCCCGCTCGCCCACAAGGACATGTACTATCAGGCCGGCCGGCCCTGCACCTGCGGCAGCGCGATCCGCCGCGATTTCGTGCCCGACTATACCTGCACCGTGGTGGAGCGCATGGCCGAGGAGGGTGCGTTCAGCTTCGCCGGCCTCAACATGGCGGAGTTCGCCCAGAACCCCACCGGCCACAACCGCGCCTTCGGCGACTGCCACAACCCCTGGAACCCGCCCTACATCACCGGCGGCTCCTCCTCCGGCTCCGGTGCCGCCGTGGCTGCCGGCGTGACGCCCGCCTCACTCGGCTCCGATACCGGCGGCTCCATCCGCCTGCCGGCCGCGGCCTGCGGCGTGACCGGGCTCAAGCCCACCCAGACCCGCGTCTCCCGCTACGGCGTGATGCCGCTTTCGTTCTCGGCGGACAATGTCGGCCCGCTGGCCCGCTCGGCGCTCGATTGCGCGCGGATCATGGCGGTGATCGCCGGCCACGATCCCAAGGACCCCACCAGCGCCCGCGAACGCGTGCCGGACTACGAGGCCGCCTGCGACGGCGATCTGCGCGGCCAGCGGATCGGCGTGCCGGAGAACTACTTCTTCGACACCGCCGCCCCGGAAGTGCGCGCGGCGTTCGACGCGGCGATGGAGGTGCTGCGCGCCCGCGGCGCCATCATCGTGCCGATGGCGCTGCCGCTGATGGACGCCGTTTCCGCCTATGGCGGCGTCGTCTCCCGCGTGGAGGCCGCCGCGATCCACAGCCAATGGATGCGCACCCAGCCGGAAAGCTACGCCCAGCATCTCTCCGGCCGCATCTATCCGGGCCTCGCCATTTCCGGCGCCTATTACGTGGAAGCGCTGGCCCAGCGCGGCCCGGTCCTCAAGCAGTTCTGCCGCGAGGTGTTCGCCCAGGTGGACGCGATTGCCACCCCCACCATCCCCACCAACCTGCCCACCCTGGCCGAAACCGATATCGACCACGGCCCGCCGGGCACGGAACAGAAATTCCTCGCCGTCTCCATCAACACCCGCCCGTTCAACTATCTCGGCCTGCCGGCGATCAGTGTGAATTGTGGCTTCGATCCGAATGGCTGCCCGATCGGCCTGCAACTCGCCGCCCGGCCTTTCGCCGAAGCCCGGCTGTTCCGCCTGGCCGACGGCTTCCAGCGCGACACTGCCTGGCACACGCAGCGCCCGCAGGTGGCGGCATGAGCAAGCCGCCCCCCACTCTCCCAAAGGTTGCCTTTATCGGCACCGGCGGCACCATCGCCTCGCTGGGTGACTCGCCGCTGACGCTGATGGACTATGGCGGCCCCGGCAAGATCATGCAGGCCAGCGCCATCCTCGAACGCTTCCTGGAGGCGAACGAGGTGGCCGAGGTGATTCCGGTCGACTTCAAGGCCGTCGCCAGCCACCACATCACCTTCACCGAATGGCGCGCCCTGGTGCTGGAATGCGACCGCCTGGTGGCCGAGCACCCGGATCTCGCGGGCATCGTCATCGGCCATGGCACCGCGACGATGGAGGAAACCGCCTATTTCCTCAGCCTTACGCTGCAGGTGCCCATCCCCGTGGTGATGGTCGGCAGCCAGCGCCCGGCCACCGCGCTTTCCAGCGATGCCGGCCTCAACCTGGTCAACGCCATCCGCGTTGCCGCCAGCCCGGAAGCACGGGGCATGGGCGTGCTGGTGGTGCTGAACGACGAGATCTCCGCGGCGCGCGAGGTGACGAAAACCTCCACCACCCGGCTGCAAACCTTCCGCACCCCCGATTTCGGCGTGCTCGGCCACGCCGATGGCGACGCGGTGGCCTTCTATCGCCGCCCCTTGCGCCGCACCTACCCCGGCACCGAATTCGATATCCGCGGCCTGGACGCCCTGCCGCGCGTGGACATCGTGCTTTCCTACGTGGGCGCCGACGGCACCGCCGTGCGCGCCTTCGCCGCCGCCGGCGCCCGCGGCATCATCTCCGCCGGCTTTGCGCCCGGCGCCCCCACGGAAGGCGAGCGCGACGCCCTGGCCGAAGCGGTGAAAACCGGCATCACCGTGATGCAATGCACCCGGGTTGGCTCCGGCCGCCTGTTCCGCGGGCGCAAGATGCGCGAGGCAGGGTTCCTGATCACCGACAACCTGTCGCCGCAGAAGGCACGGATCCTGCTGGCTTTGGCGCTGACGCGGACCAGCGATGCCGGGGAGATCGAGAGGGTGTTCAGGGAGTATTAAGCGCGTTCTTTTTTGAAAAAAAGAACCAAAAAACTTTTATTGGCTTGCGCGCGTTTCTCCATGGAGAGGCGGGTGAAATGTCATGAAAGTCTTTTTGCTTCTTTTTCTTCAGAAAAAGAAGACTCTTTCTTCAGACTTGAACGATGCTGCCCCGCTCGTTCAACTCGCCGACATCGAACCCCGCCAACCGCTTGTACCCCGCTGCCGCCGCCTCCAGCTCCTCGGCGCTCAGCACGTCTTCCACCCGGGCGAACCCATCGGGCGCCCGTTCCTGCACCATCTGCATCACCTGCTCCGGCCCATTGCCGCGATTGGCCAGCACGATGCGCGAAGTTGCCGGCCGTCGTTCCGCCTCATAGGCCTCCATCGCCGCCGTCCCCACCCCGTGGCGCAGGAATTCCCGCGTCAGCACCCGCGCATCCAGGATGCTCTGAGAGGCGCCGTTGCTTCCGATAGGGTACATCGGGTGCGCGGCATCGCCCAGCAGCGTCGCGCGCCCGTGCGTCCAGCGGGGCAGGGGATCGCGGTCCACCATCGGGTATTCGAACACCGTGGCGGCACCGGCGATCAGCCCTGGCACATCGAGCCAATCGAACCGCCAGTCGGCGAAATCCGACGCGAAATCGGCCAGGTCCGCCGCCCGGTTCCAATCCTCGCGCCGCCAGGCGTGGTCTGGCGAGAACTTCTTCTCCGCGATCCAGTTCACCAGCGACCGCCCACGCGCATCCACCTCGGCCGAAATCGGGTAGGCGACGAATTTCTGGAACTCGTGCCCGGCCATGATCATGGTGCGCCCGCCCAGGAAGGGCGCGGCCTCCGTGGTGCCGCGCCACAGGATCGCCCCATTCCAGATCGGCGGGCCCTCGTTGGAGTAGAAGCTGGCGCGCAGTGCCGAATGAATGCCATCGGCGCCGACCAACACCGCCCCACGCGCCTCGCCCCGCACCGCCCCGCCGCGCCGGTCCGAGAACCGTGCCACCACGCCATCGCCGTCCTGCTCGATGCCCGCCAGGTGGTGGCCCATTCGCACCGCATCCGGCCCCAGCCGCTCCTGCACCGCCGCCAGCAGGATCATCTGCAGCGCACCGCGGTGGATGGAGAATTGCGGCCAGCGATACCCCGCCGCCAGCCCGCGCGCCTCGCGCCAGATCAACTGCCCGTGCCGCGAGTGATAGGCCAGCGCCGCGGTCGGAATCGCCGTGGCCGCCAGCCTCTCCTGCAGGCCCAATTCCGCCAGCTCGCGCACCGCATGTGGCAGCACGTTGATCCCCACCCCGAGCGGCGCCAACAACTCGACACTTTCAAACACCCGGCAGGCAATCCCCGCCTGATGCAGGCTCAGCGCCAGCGTCAGCCCGCCAATCCCCGCCCCGACGATCACCACATCCATCACGCACCTCCACGGGGCCAACTTAGCTAGCCTGCGTTATTTTCATGCATCCACCAGGCCATCCAGCGCAACACCAAGCCGCGAACACCCGCCTGCGGAGCAAAATTGTGTCGCCATTCTCCGCTTTCTGATTGCTCCCGCGCGACGCGCGCGCGACAGTGAGTTCACTCAGAAAAAGCCACGGGCCGCCAAGGCTCGGGCAAGCAGGGAGGATTCGATGCGTTTCGGCAAGACCATCCTGTCGGCAATGGTGGCTGGCATCGCGGCGCTGGCGCTGTTCATGGCCCCGGCCATCGCCCAACCGACCATCAAGATCGCCTACACCGGCCAGTTGTCGGGCCCCGCCGCCCAAGTCGGCGACGCCGAGATAAAGCAGATGCAGTATATCATCGACCTTATGAACGCCAAGGGCGGCGCGCTGGGCCGTAAGCTCGAACTGGTGCCGTTCGACAATAAGTCGCAGCCTGCCGATGCGCTGATCGCGCTGAAGAACGCGACCGACCAGAACATATCGTTCATCGTGAACTGCGGCGCCTCGAACGTCTCCGCCGCGCTGATCGACGGCGTGAACAAGCACAACGAGCGCAATCCCGGCAACCGTATCATCTATCTGAACTGCGGCGGGGTGGCGACCGAACTGACCAACGACCTGTGCAGCTTCTGGCACTTCCGCTTCGACCTCAACGTGACCCAGAAGGTCGAAGCTATGGTCAAGGCTCTGCCCAAGACCGTCACCAAGGTTTACCTTTTGAACCAGGACTACCTGTTCGGCCAGTCGGTGCAGCGCGACGTGAAGATCTTTCTGGCGAAGAACAGGCCCGACGTTCAGGTGGTCGGTGACGAATTGATCCCGCTGCTCAAGGTCCAGGACTTCTCGCCCTATATCACCAAAATCAAGGCCTCTGGTGCGCAGGCCCTGCTGACCGGCAACTGGGGTCCGGACATGAACCTGCTGATCAAGGCCGGCCTCTCCATGGGCATCGACATCAGCTACTACACCTTCTACGCCCACCTTGCCGGCGGCGCCTCCGCAATCGGCCCGGACGGCGACGGCAAGGTGTTCGCTGTCATGGCATTCGGCGAGAACGTGCCTTCGGATATCGGCAACACGGAAGCCGAGGCGTGGACCAGCGGCTTTCGCGCCAACAACAACTTCGACTTCATCGGAGCCACGGTGTTTCGCTCCACCATCGAACACCTGGTCGCTGCCATCAACAAGGCGGGCTCGCTCGATGCCTTCAAGGTGGCCAGCGCGATGGAAGACCATAGGATGAAAGACTTCCTGGGCTTCGACAACTGGATGCGCGCCGACGACCACCAGCTCCAGAGCGCGTACTACGTGGGCGCGTTCCAGAGGGGCGTGAAGTACGACTCCGAAAAAACCGGCCTTGGTTGGAAAACCGCCACGATCATCAAGTCCGACGAGGTGGTGCAGCCGACCAGCTGCAAGATGCGCCGTCCGCGCAATTGAACCCCCGCCAGCGCCCACTGCCGGCTGCCCGCAAGGACGGCAAGGCAGGGGGCGCGCCCCGGCGATGATCACTTTCATGTTGCAACCGTCGGTCGCGTGGGCTCCACGCGACGCCGTGGCCGTCAAGCGCCCTGCTGCCCGATCGCTGGGCAGGAAAATGTCGGAATGGTGCCATCTTGGGCATTGCAGCCGCGCGCCGCGCACGGCACAAGGGAACCAGCTAAATGAGCCCGTTCATCCGGGTAAAATAGGGAGGTTCCGATGCGTCTCATGAAGACGATTCTATCGGCCGCGGCCGCTGGCTTGGTGGCGCTCGCCGCCGGCGCCATGCAGCCGGCCATGGCCCAGCCCACCATCAAGATCGCCTATACCGATCCGCTGTCGGGCCCCTTCGCCCAGGTCGGTGACGCCAACCTGAAGCAGATGCAGTACATCATCGACCACATCAACTCGAAGGGCGGCGCCCTGGGCCGCAAGTTCGAGCTGGTGCCGTTCGACAACAAGTCCCAGCCGTCTGACGCGCTGATCGCGCTCAAGACCGCGACCGACCAGAACATGCCCTTCATCATGCAGTGCAGCGGCTCCAACATCGCCGCCGCCCTGATCGACGGCATTAACAAGCACAACGACCGCAACCCCGACAACCGCATCATCTACCTGAACTGCGGCGCGGTCGCGACCGAGCTCACCAACGACCAGTGCAGCTTCTGGCACTTCCGCTTCGACCTGAACGTGGCCCAGAAGGCCGAGGTGATGGTCCGCGCCCTGCCCAAGACCACCACCAAGGTCTACCTGATCAACCAGGACTACCTGTTCGGCCAGTCTGTGCAGCGTGACGTTGGGGCCTTCATCAAGAAGCTGCGGCCCGACATCCAGATCGTCGGCGACGAGCTGATCCCGCTGGGCAAGATCCAGGATTTCTCGCCGTACATCACCAAGATCAAGGCTTCCGGCGCCCAGGCCCTGCTGACCGGCAACTGGGGCCCGGACATGAACCTGCTGATCAAGGCGGGCATCGAGTCTGGCATCGACCTCAACTACTACACCTTCTACGCCCACCTCGCCGGCGGCCCCACCGCCATCGGCCCGGGCGGTGAGAACCGCGTCTATGCCGTGATGAGCTTCGGCGAGAACATCGCGCCGGAGATCGGCAACAAGGAAGCGGAGGACTGGACCAACGGCTTCCGCGCCAAGCACAACTTCGATTTCTCGGCCGCTGTCTTCCGCACCATCTTCGAGCATGTGCAGGCCGCCGTGAACAAGGCCGGCGTGGTCGATGCCACCAAGATCGCCTTCGCCATGGAAGGCCAGGCGATGAAGGACTTCCTCGGCTACGAAACGCTGATGCGCAAGGACGACCACCAGATCATGACCGCCTACTACGTGGGCGTGTTCAAGAAGGGTGTGAAGTACGACGCCGAGAAGACCGGCCTCGGCTGGTCCACCGCGGCGACCATCAAGATGGACGACGTGCAGCAGCCGACCAGCTGCAAGATGCGCCGCCCGCGCATCTGATCACGCCACGCCACCCCGCTTCGCCATTCCGGCGGGGCGGGCCCGCGCCTGACCGCGCGCCCTCCTGACCAGGCCCCCCATGGAAGTCTTCGTCGTCTCGCTGCTCAACGGCCTGGTCTACGGCATGCTGCTGTTCATGCTCGCCAGCGGCCTCACGCTCATCTTCAGCATGATGGGCGTGCTGAACTTCGCCCACGCCAGCGCCTACATGATCGGGGCCTATTTCGCCTACACGCTCAGCCTCTATGTCGGCTTCTGGGTCGCGTTGATCGTCGCCCCCATCCTCTGCGGCCTACTTGGTGCCGCGATTGAGATGTGGGGCCTGCGCCGCGTCCACAAGAACGGCCACATCGCCGAGCTGCTCTTCACCTTCGGCCTCGCCCTCATCATCGAGAAGGTGGTGCAGATGACCTGGGGGCTGATCGCGGTGCCCTACCGCATTCCCTCCGGGCTCGATTTCCCGCTGTTCGATCTCTGGGGCACCCAGTTCCCGGCCTATCGCGCCTTCATGCTGCTGATCTCGGCGCTGATGTTCCTTTCGATCTGGCTCGGCCTCACCCGCACCCGCATCGGCCTCGTCATCCAGGCAGCCCTCACCCATCCCGACATGGCGGGCGCGCTGGGCCACAACGTGCCGCGCGTCTTCACCATGGTCTTCGCCGCCGGCACTGCGCTGGCCGGCCTCGCCGGCGTGATCGGCGGCAACTACCGCGTGACGGAACCCGGCATGGCCTTCTCCATGGGCCCGATCGTCTTCGTGGTCGTGGTGTTCGGCGGGCTCGGCTCGCTCACCGGCTGCTTCATTGCCTCGATCCTGATGGGCCTGATCCAGACCTTCGCGGTGGTGCTCGATTACTCCCTGGCAGACCTGCTGGAGGTGTTCGGCTTCGTCGTCACCAAGGCCACGCCAGGCAGCGAGTTCCTCATGGTCACGCTGCCGCGCATCGCCGCCCTGCTGCCCTTCATACTTCTCGTGCTGATCCTTGTGCTCAGGCCGCGCGGCCTGTTGGGAACCCGCGACACATGAGCACGCAAACCTCCTCGGCCGCCGCCATGTCCGCCCCCTCCTTCCTGCGCCGCCACGGCCTATGGTTCTTCATGCTGGCACTGATGCTGGTGCTGCCATGGGTGTTCTACGACCATGAGAAAGGCCGCCACTCCGGCTTTGCCATCACCCTGCTGTCGGAGATGGCGCTGATGTCCATCTTCGCGCTGTCGTACAACATGCTCATGGGCCAGGCCGGCCTGCTCTCCTTCGGCCATGCCGTGCTGTTCGGCGTTGGCGCCTACTTCGTGGCCCACACGCTGAACTTCATCAGGGCCTCCGGCCTGCCGATTCCGGTGGAGCTGATGCCGCTGGTCGGCGGCATTGGCGGCCTCGTGTGCGGCGTGCTCACCGGCTATGTTGCCACCAAGCAGCGCGCCACCGCGTTTGCCATGATCACCATGGGCATCGGCGAACTGCTCACCGCCGCCGCCCTGATGTTCATGACCTTCTTCGGCGGCGAGGGCGGCATCACCACCGATCGCGTGGTGGATACCTCGATCTTCGGCATCCCCTACACCCGCCCGATCCAGGTGTACTACCTGATCGTCGCCTGGGCGATGATCGCTGCGCTGCTGATGTTCCTGCAAACCCAAACCCCGCTCGGCCGCATGGCCAACGCCTCGCGCGACAACTACGAGCGCACGCAGTTCGTTGGCTACGATCCGAAGGTGATCCGCTACTGGCAGTTCATCCTCGCCGGCTTCTTCGCCGGTATCGCCGGCGGGATGTACTGCCTTGTGTACGAGATCGTCACCTTCGACACGCTGGCCGCGGTGAAATCGGCCAACGCGCTGCTCGCCACCTATATCGGCGGCGCCGTGGGCTTCTTCGGCCCGATCATGGGCGCGGTGCTGGTGGTGGGCATGCAGTCCGGCGTCAGCCTGCATACCTCCGCCTGGCTGCTCTATCTCGGCGTGGTGTTTATCGCGATGGTGATCTACGCCCCCGGCGGCCTGCTCGGGCTGTTCGCCAACCACATTCCCATCGCCCGCATGGGCCGGCTGGGCGAGCTGGTGGTGCCGTATGCCCGCATCCTCGTTCCCGGCCTGATGATGACGCTGGGCTTCGTGCTGTTCGTGGAACTCACCACGCACCAGACCATCAACGCCGCCCAGGGCAAGAAGTTCTCCCTGCTCGGCTTCGCGCCGGATCCCGGCGGAACCATGGTGTGGCTGTCGGCGATCGTGGCCATGATCGGCGGCGCGCTATGGGTTCGCCACGAAGGCCGCTTCTTCATGGCCAAGTGGAACGCCTTGATCGAAGACGCCAAGGCCCGGGGTATCGTGGCATGACCGCCATCCAGCTCACCGATGTCCGCAAGAGCTTCGGCCGGACGGAGATCATCCGTGGCGTGAACCTCACCATCCCAAAGGGGCAGCGCCACGCCATCATCGGGCCGAACGGCGCGGGCAAGACCACGCTGTTCAACCTGATCAGCGGCCGCTTCCCCATCACCTCCGGCCGCATCGAGGTGAACGGCAACGACACTGCCGGGCTCGCCCCGCAGCAGATCAACCATCTCGGCCTGTCGCGCAGCTTCCAGATCACCTCGATCTTCCCGCGCATGACGGTGTTTGAGAACATACGCTGCGGCCTGCTTTGGTCCCGCGGCCACCGCTATTCGTTCTGGAGCCTGCTCGGCAGCCAGAAGGCCCTGACAGAGGAAGCGGAACAACTGCTGGAGCGCCTGAACCTTTCCAGCCGCCGCAACGTCTATGCAGGCCTGCTCAGCTACGCCGAACAGCGCTCGCTCGAAATCGGCATCACCATCGCCGGCGGGGCAGACGTGATCCTGCTGGATGAGCCCACCGCGGGCATGAGCCACAGCGAAACCGACTACGTCCAGCACCTCATCCGCACCATCAGCGAAGGCAAGACGCTGGTGATGGTGGAACACGACATGGGCGTGGTGTTCGGCCTGGCGGACATCATCACTGTGCTTGTGTATGGCGAGGTGATCGCCTCCGACACGCCCGCCAACATCCGCGGCAACCGTGCGGTGCAGCAGGCCTATCTTGGCGAGGAAGCTGCCTGATGCTCGAAGTTCGCGACCTCCACGCCTTCTACGGCAAGAGCCACATCCTCCAGGGCGTGGACCTGACCATCCGCGAGGGCGAGATCGTCTCCCTGCTCGGCCGCAACGGCGTCGGCCGCTCCACCACCTGCAAGGCGATCATGGGCCTCGTCGCTCCCCATGGCGACGTGCGCTTCAAGGGCCAGTCCATCGCCGGCCTGCGCCCGGACCAGATCGCCCACATGGGCATCGGCTACGTGCCGGAAGACCGACAGGTCTTCCCGGGCCTCACCGTGCAGCAGAACCTGGAACTTGGCCTCAAGACCTCCGGCGTGTTTGGCCGCTGGAACTTCGAAGACGTCTACAACCTGTTCCCGAACCTCTCCCAGCGGCGGGACAACCCGGCCGGCGTGCTCTCCGGCGGCGAGCAGCAGATGCTCACCATGTGCCGCACCCTGATGGGTGACCCCGATCTGGTGCTGATCGACGAACCCACCGAAGGCCTCGCGCCGAAGCTGGTGGAGCAGGTGGGCGTGCTGCTGGATGAAATCGCCCGGCGCGGCGTGGCCATCCTGCTGGTGGAACAGAAGCTCACCATCGCGCTGAAGATCAGCACCCGGCTCTATGTGATGGGCCATGGCCACATCGTGTTCGAGGGCGACCCCGCCTCGCTGGCCGCCAACGAGACCGTCCGCCAGGAGTGGCTGGAGGTCTGACCTCCGGCCGCCTGGAAGCGTTGGTCCTCGCTTAGCAATAGGGCCTCCGCACCCCGCCCACGCCGCGCGCCCCGATGCGACTGTCGTCTGCGGGGCCCCGTGGCGCGGCTTCGCGCCTCGACGGCAGAGCCCTGGCCTTCCCCGTCAAACCAACGTCGCCTCCAATGTCACCTGCGCCTTCAGCAGCTTGCTCACCGGGCATCCGGCCTTGGCCTTGTCCGCCAGTTCCTGGAACTTCGCCGCATCGCAGCCGGGCACGCGCCCCTCCAGTGTCAGGTGCACGGCGGTGATTTCGAACCCGTCCGCGGTTTTTTCCATGCTCACCCGCGCCTTTGTATCCATCCGCTCCGCCGTCAGCCCTTCGCGGCCCAGGATGCCAGAGAGCGCCATGGTGAAGCACCCGGCATGCGCCGCCCCGATCAGCTCCTCCGGGTTGGTGCCTTTCACATCCTCAAACCGCATCGCGAAGCCGTAGGGGTGCCCGTCCAGCGCCCCGCTTTCGGTCGAGATCGTCCCCTTGCCGTCCTTGATGCCGCCCTGCCAGATGGCCGAGCCCGTGCGGTTGATCGTCATGGTCATGCTCCTGCGTTGCCGCGAAGCCTAACGCGCCCGGCGCCTCTTTGAGCGATGACATTGCCGTGGCAAGGTCCGCCGGGAAACGACCAGAGGAAACAACCATGCCCCGCATGACCGGCGGAGACGCCATCGTCGACTCGCTTCTCCGTCACGGCGTGGATACCGTTTTCGGCCTGCCCGGCGTGCAGGTGTATGGCTTGTTCGATGCGTTTGCCCGCAACGCCAACCGCCTCAATCTGATCAATGCGCGGCATGAGCAGACCACCGCCTACATGGCGATGGGCTATGCCGCCTCCACCGGCAAGCCCGGCGTGTTCTCGGTGGTCCCCGGCCCCGGCGTGCTGAACACCACGGCGGCCATGGCCACGGGCTGGGGCATCAACGCGCCGATGCTGTGCATCACCGGCCAGGCGCCCAGCGCCCAGATCGGCAAGCTGCGCGGCGCCCTGCATGAGTTGCCGGACCAGCTCGCCACGCTGCGCACCCTGCTGAAATTCGCCGAGCGCATCGAGCACCCCACGGAAGCCCCGCAGGTGATGGCCCGCGCCTTCCAGGCCATGACCTCCGGCCGCCCTGGCCCGGTGGCGGTGGAAGTGCCGTGGGACATGTTCCCGCTGGCTAGCGAGGTCACCCCGATGGACCCGCTGCCCCGCCTCGCCCCGCCCACGCCGGACTCGGAGAAGATCGCCGCCCTGGCCAAGCTGGTCGATGGCGCCAAGCAGCCCATGCTCTGGGTCGGCGGTGGTGCTGCTCATGCCTCGGCCGAGATCAAGGCGCTGGCCGAGCGCCTGCAGGTGCCGGTGGTGTCCTTCCGCAGCGGCCGCGGCGTGCTGGATAGCCGCCATCCGCTGTCGATGAACGTCCACGAGGCCACCCGCCTCTGGCCGAAGGTGGATCTGCTGATCGGCATCGGCACGCGGCTGGATTCCGCCACCTCGCGCTGGCCGGCCAACCCGGGGCTGAAATTCTCCCGCATCGACATCGACCCCGCCGAGCATCGCCGCCAGGCGGTCGATGTGCCGATCGTGGCCGATAGTGCTGCGGGCGCGAAAGCGCTGGAAGCTGCCGTGGCGAAGTATTCCGGCAGTGATCGTGCGGCGGCCGTGGCGGCCGCAAAGGCGGAGTCGTCCGAATTCCTCACCCGCGTCCAGCCGCAGATGGGCATGCTCGCCGCCATCCGCGCGGCGATGCCGGAAGATGGCATCCTGGTCGATGAGATGACCCAGGTCGGCTACGTCTCCTGGATCGGCTACCCGGTGTACCAGCCGCGCGGCCTGGTCACCTCCGGC
Organism: Alphaproteobacteria bacterium; assembly: GCA_026400815.1. Classification (GTDB taxonomy): domain Bacteria; phylum Pseudomonadota; class Alphaproteobacteria; order Acetobacterales; family Acetobacteraceae; genus CAMDGX01. The sequence goes on along the minus strand of JAPLOI010000018.1, from coordinate 49,987 downwards.
TTCTCCGGTACGCTGGGCTACGGCTTCCCCACCGCGCTGGGCGTGAAGGTGGCGCACCCGGACCGCGCCGTGGTCTCCATCACCGGCGATGGCGGCTTCCTGTTCGGCGGCACCGATCTGGCCACCGCCACCCGCTTCGGCATCAACCTGGTGACCGTGGTGTTCAACAACGAGGCCTACGGCAACGTGCTGCGCGACCAGAAGCGCCTGTTCGACGGCCGCGATTCCGGCAGCAAGCTGACCAACCCGGATTTCCAGACCTTCGCCAAAAGCTTCGGCGTCGCCGCCTGGAAAACGGACAGCGCCGAGGGCCTGCACGCCGCGTTGAAGGAAGCGCTGGCCAGCAACGCCCCCGCGCTGATCGAGGTGACGAGCGACATCAGCAAGGACTACCTGCCCTTCGCCCTGTTCGCCCCGCAGGCCTGAGATGGAACTGCCCCGCGCCCCGTCCTTCCGGCTGGAGGGCCGCCATGCCCTGGTCACCGGCGCCGGAAGGGGCATCGGGGTCGCCATCGCCACCGCGCTCGCCCAGAACGGCGCCCATGTCCACCTCGCTGCCCGCAGCGCGGATGAGGTGGGCGAGGTGGCGGAGGCGCTGCGCCGCAGCGGCTGGCGCGCCAGCCCTTTGCCGCTCGATGTGATGGATACCGCGGCGGTGCAGGCGGCGGTGGATGCGCTGCCGGTGCTGTCGGTGCTGGTGAACAACGCCGGCACCAACCGCCCCAAGCCAATCAGCGACGTGGCGCTGGACGATTTCGACGCCGTCTTCGATCTCAACGTCCGCGCGCTCTATGTCGCCACCCAGGCGGTGGTGCGGCGCATGCTGGCCGCCGGCACCGGCGGCAGCATCATCAACATCTCGTCCCAGATGGGCCATGTCGGCGGGCCCAACCGCAGCCTGTATTGCGGCAGCAAGCATGCGGTGGAGGGCATCACCAAGGCGCTGGCGGTGGAGTTGGCGCCGAAGGGCATCCGCGTGAATTCCATCGCGCCCACCTTCATCGAAACCGCGATGACGCGGCCGTATTTCGAAGTGCCGGGCTTCAAGGACAGCGTGCTGGCCAAGATCGCGCTGGGCCGCCTCGGCCAGGTGGAGGACATCATGGGCGCGGTGGCCTACCTTGCCAGCGACGCCTCCGCGCTCGTGACCGGCACCTCGCTGGTGGTCGATGGGGGCTGGACCGCGCAATAGCCCGCAATGGAGATCCTGCCATGGACGTGACGCCGGAACGGCTGGACCGCCTGCAGGACACCGAGCAGAGGCTGCTGGATGAGTTGCGCACCGCGCGGCGCAGCGAGCGCGTCGGCACCACCGCTGTCCCGCCGCTCACGCGCGGGCAACGCTTTGCCGACACCGTCACGCACACCGTCGGCTCCTGGCGCTTCATCATCATCCAGTCGGCGATCCTGGTGCTGTGGATCACGGCCAACGTGATCGGCTGGATCAGCCACTGGGACCCCTATCCCTTCATCCTGCTGAACCTCGCCTTGTCCTTCCAGGCGGCCTACACCGCGCCCTTCATCCTGATGAGCCAGAACCGCGAACAGGAGATCGACCGCCAGGCGGCGGCAGAGGACTACCGCATCAACATCAAGGCGGAGCTGGAGATCGAGCTGCTGCACCAGAAGGTGGATGCCCTGCGCGAGCAGGAGGTGCTGGCACTGACCCGCGCGGTGCAGGAGCTAACTGATTTGCTGCGCGCCGAACGCCGCGCGACCGGCTGAGCGCCAGCCGCCACGCCGCCAGCGGCATTGCGTCGTCCACCGACGCCATGTCGTTCACCAGCCGCACGGCGGCACCAGCCTGCTCCAGTTGGTCGAGGCAGGCCTGGAGAAACGGCAGCAGCGCCGGCGCTTCCGCCGGCACCGCCTGCCCGAAGAATTTGAGCCGAGACACGATGGCCTCGGCCCATTCGGCCATCAATCAAACATGGCCGCGATGGCGGCGGGATCCACATCCTCCACCCGCGCCGGGTTCCACTGCGGCTTGCGGTCCTTGTCCACCAGCGCCGCGCGCACGCCTTCATGGAACTCGGGGTGGAAGGCCACCTTGCGGGTGAGCTTCAGCTCCGCGTGCAGCGCCGCGCGCAGGCTCATGCCCGCGCCACGCTTGAGGATCTCGTAGCTCCAGAACACCGAGGAGGGGGAGACGGCGCGCAGTTCCTTCAGCGTGGCCGCGGCCCATTCGGTGCCCTCTGCCTCCAGCGCCTTGAAGATCGCCAGCACGCCATCGGCGCCGAAGCAGCGATCGATCGTCTCGCGATGGGGCGCCAGGGTGAAGGCCGGGACCTCACGCATGAAGGCGGAGACGGCGGCGGCGCCATCGGCGGCGAGCGCCTCGCGCAGGGCGGGCAGGTCTTCCTTGCGCACGAGATGGGTGGCCAGGCCGGCATGGATGGCATCGGCGCCGTTCATGCGCAGGCCCGTCAGGCCCAAATAGAGGCCGAGCTGGCCCGGCATGCGCGGCAGGGCGTAGCTGCCGCCGACATCGGGGAACAGGGCGATGATCGTCTCTGGCATCGCGAACTGGCTGGTCTCGGTGGTGATCACCATGCGCCCGTGCACGGAAAGCCCGATGCCGCCGCCCATGCAGAACCCGTCCACCAGGGAGATATAGGGCTTGGGGTATTCGGCGATGGAGGCGTTCAGCGCGTATTCCTCGCCGAAGAAGCTCTCGATCGGGCCGGGATTGCCGGCCATGCCGTGGGCGCGCACCGAAATCACGTCCCCGCCCGCCGAGAAGGCGCGCCCGCCGGCACCTTCCACCAGCACGGCATGGATCTCCGGATCGTCGCGCCAGTTGTCCAGCGCGGCGCGCATGCGGCGGATCATGTCCAGATCCAGCGCGTTCAGCGCCTTCGGGCGGTTCAGCAGCAGGTGGCCGATGCGGCCCTTGCGCGTGGCGACAACACTGGGCTCTGGCACGCTGGCGTCTGACATCAGGGCTCGCTCCTCGTCTGGCTTTGTGCCGGTATGGCGCGTGCTGGCGGCGTCATCAAGCCGGTGGTCCCATCTTGCCTGCGACATTGCGGTGCGGCGCCGTTCGGGGCAAATGAGACCAGCTTGCCAGAGGACACATGACGCCCTTCGTCCGCTTCGACCGCGTGCGCCGCAGCTTCGACGGCCAGACCGATGTCGTGCGCGACCTGTCGCTGGATGTCGCGCGCGGCGAATTCCTGACGCTGCTCGGCCCCTCCGGCTCCGGCAAGACCACGGCGCTGATGATGCTGGCCGGGTTCGAGCGGCCGGATGGCTGGGTGATCCTGCTGGATGGGCAGGACATCACCCGCACCGCGCCGCACAAGCGCAACATTGGCGTGGTGTTTCAGAGCTACGCGCTGTTCCCGCACATGAGCGTGGCGCAGAACGTCGCCTTCCCGCTGGAGGTGCGCGGCCTGTCGCGCGCCACGCGGGAGCAGCGGGTGGGGCGGGCGCTGGACATGGTGCGGCTGGCCGGTTTCGGCGACCGGCTGCCGGCGCAGCTTTCCGGTGGGCAGCAGCAGCGCGTGGCGCTGGCCCGCGCCCTGGTGTTCGAGCCCCGGCTGGTGCTGCTGGATGAACCGCTCGGCGCGCTGGACCGCACGCTGCGCGAGGAGATGCAGGCCGAGATCCGCCACCTGCACGCAGCGCTGGGCGTGACCATGTTGTACGTGACGCACGACCAGCAGGAGGCGCTGCGCCTGTCGGACCGGATCGCGGTGCTGGCCGCCGGGTCCCTGCGCCAGGTGGGCACGCCGCAGCAACTGTATGAGGAGCCGGCTGATGCCTTCGTGGCCGGGTTCCTGGGCGAGAGCAACTTCCTGCCCGGCCGGGTGGCGGAGCTGGAGGACGACATCGCCCTGGTGAAGCTGGATTGCGGGGTGGTGGCCGAGGCACTGGCGGGCGAGATGCAGGTGGGCCAGCGCTGCCAGGTGGCGGTGCGGCCGGAGCGGATCGCGGTGGCCGCCGTGGCCGCGGAGGAGATGGGGCAAGGCGCGCTGCCGGCGACGCTGCTGGAAACCGCCTATCTCGGCGACCACGCAAGGCTGCTGCTGCGCGTGGGCCTGCCCGGGCACCCCCCCGGGGAGGTGGCGGTGAAGCGCCCGGCCGGGGCGCCACTGGCCGGGCTGGCACCGGGGGGGACGGCCTCGCTGGCCTGGCAGCCGCACCATGCGCGCCTGTTTCCGCTGGACGAGGCCCAGACGTCACGCAGATTGGCTTGACCCGCCCCGCATCCTGCGGCACGGGAAAGGCCATAGGTGCGACCGGGCGCAACAGCAGGTGAACCGACACGACTCTCCGCAACGCCTGCCGTACCCGCGGATCCGGCGGCGCGTTCGGCTGGGCATTGCCCTGGCGGCCCTGGCGCTGGCCTGGGCCGTGCCGGCGGCGGCACGCGACCTCACAGTTGCACTGCATGATGGGCTGGCCCCGATGGCCCTGCGTGAGGCGGTGGTGCGCCCCTTCGCCGAGGCGGCGAGCGTCGCGGTGGATGTGCAGGCCTGGGAAGGCGGCGCGGCCGCGCTGCGGGCCCGGCTGGAGGGCGGGGCAGGCTGGGATGTGCTCTCCCTGACCGGGGCGGAGATGCTGGCGGGATGTGAGGCCGGCCTGCTGGAGAAGCTGGACTGGGGCGCGCTGGGTGGGCGCGACCGGATGCTGCCGGGTGGTGCCGCCGAGTGCGGCCTGGGCGTGGTGGTGCGCGGGCTGGTGCTGGCCTGGGATCGCGACAAGATGCAGGGCAACCCGGGCTGGGCCGAGTTCGGCGACGTGGTGAAGCATCCCGGCCGGCGCGGGCTGCGCAAGCAGGCGCGCGGCACGCTGGAGATCGCGCTGATGGCCGATGGGGTGGCGCCGGGCGAGGTGTATCGCGCCCTGCGCACCGAGGCCGGCGTGGAGCGCGCTTTCCGCCGGCTGGAGCAGCTGCGCCCCTATATCGTGTGGTGGCAGGACGATGTGGAGGCGGCGCGGCTGCTGGCCTCCGGCGAGGTGCTTATGACCAGCGCGCCGAGTTCGGGGATTGCCGAGGCGATGCGCGAGCTCGGCCGGCCCTTTGCGGTGCAATGGAACGGCGGGCTGACCAGCGTCGTTGCACTCACCATCGTGCGAGGCACCGCGAACCTGGGCAACGCCGTCCGCCTGCTGGCCCATGCCGCCGACCCTCGCGTGCAAGCGGGGCTGGCCGCGCGCGCCGTGCTGGGGCCGATGGCGCGCGGTGCGCTGGAGGGTGTGCCGGCGGAGGTGCAGGCGCTGCTGGCCACCGGGCAGCCTGCGCTGGGGACTACCCTGGCGGCGGACGAGGCGTTCTGGCGGGACAATCTGGCCAAGCTGTCGCAGCGTCTCGATGCCTGGCTCCCGCGCTGATGCCCCCGCGCGCGCACGGCTGACGGCCCTGCCGGGGCCGGGCGGGGCCATGCTGACGTTCACCGGCGTGCTGGATGCCGCCGGCACCGGGGTAATATGGGGCGAGGCGCAGAAGGCCGCCGGCAGCGGCGCCGTGGTGCTGGAGCTTTCGGCGCTGGAGGGCTGCGACACCACCGGCGCGGTGCTGCTGGCGCAGCTGGCGGCGCGGCCGGGCAGCTCGGTGCAGGGCGCGCGGCCGCAGGTGCAGGCGCTGATGGACCGGGTAGGCAAGATCGGGCCACCGCCGCCGCCGCCCGTGGCACCGACCGTGACGCTGCGCGAGGCGCTGCAGGGCGGCATGGTGGCGGCGCTGGGTGGCGTGGCCTTCCTGGGTGAGGCGGTGCTGGCGCTGCTGCGGCTGCCGGCGCGGGCCCGGCAGTTCCGGTTTTCCGACCTGCTGCGCACCGCCGACCAGGCCGGGGTGCGGGCCGTGCCGCTGACGGTGCTGCTGGGCACGCTGATGGGGCTGATCCTGGCGTTCCAGAGCCTGGTGCCGATGCGCCGCTTCGGCGCCGACCTGTTCGTGGCCAACCTGGTGGCGATCAGCCTGATCCGCGAGTTGGGCCCGTTGCTGGCCGCGGTGATCCTGGCCGGGCGTACCGGCAGCGCCTTCGCTGCCGAGATCGGCACCATGAAGGTGAGCCAGGAGATCGACGCACTGACCACGATGGGAATCGACCCGGTAACGATGCTGGTGCTGCCGCGCATGCTGGCGGCGATGATGGTGATGCCGGCGCTGACGGTGATCCTGGAAATGGCGGGCCTGCTGGGCATGACGCTGGTGATGGTGGGCGCGGGCTATCCGCCGATCACGATCGGCAACCAGGTGGCGCAATGGGTGAAGCCGGAGGATTTCTTCGGCGGCATTGCCAAGGCGGTGGTGTTCGGCGCGGTGGTGGCGGGGATCGGCTGCCGGGCCGGCCTGGCCACCGGCATCGGGCCGCGGGCGGTGGGGCTTTCGGCGACTGCGGCGGTGGTGGGCGGGATCGTGGCGACGATCGTGCTGGACGGGCTGTTCGCGGTGCTGTTCTACCGGCTGGGGTGGTAGCGGTGGCGGAACGGGCGGCCGCCGTTGAGATAGAGGGCGTGGCGCAGGCCTTTGGCGGGCGGGTGATCTTCCGCGACGTTTCCGCCACGATCCTGCGTGGCGAGGTGTTTGTGATCCTGGGCGGCTCCGGCTGCGGCAAATCCACTTTGCTGCGCCAGATCATCGGGTTGCTGGCGCCCAGCGAGGGCCATGTCCGGGTGCTGGGGCAGGACATGTATGCCGATCGCGGCGATGTGCTGACGCGTATCGGGGTGATGTTCCAGGCCGGTGCGTTGTTCGGCTCCATGACACTGCTGGAGAACGTGATGCTGCCGCTGCAGGTCTATACCGACCTGCCGCCGGAGGCCTGCGCGCGGGTGGCGCAGGTGAAGCTGGGGCTGGTGGGCCTGGGCGATTTCGGGCGCGCGATGCCGGCGGAGATTTCCGGCGGCATGGCCAAGCGGGCGGCGATCGCACGCGCGCTGGCGCTGGACCCGCCGCTGCTGTTCCTGGACGAGCCCTCCGCCGGGCTGGACCCGGTGACCTCGGCCGGGCTGGACCAGCTGATCCTTGACCTTCGGCGCGATCTCGGGACTACGTTCGTGGTTGTGACCCATGAGCTGGCCTCCATCCTGGCGATCGCGGATCGCTGCCTCATGCTCGACCGCGCAGCGAAGGGCGTGATCGCCGAGGGGGACCCGCGCAAGCTGCGCGAGGAGAGAGTGCACCCCACGGTGCGGGCCTTCTTCCATCGCGAAATGCCCAAGGAGGCGGGGGCGGCATGAATGTCACCCATCTGCGCGTGGGGCTGATGCTGCTGGGCAGCCTGGGGCTGGCTGTGGCGCTGGTACTGTTCCTGAGCCGCAACCGGGTTTCGGACGGGCTGCATTTCGAGACCTATTTCCGCGAGACCGTGCAGGGCATGGATGTGGGATCTCCGATACGGTTCCGCGGCGTGCGGCTGGGGCAGGTGACGGAGATGCTGCTGGCCTCGGCCGCGTATCCGGAATCCGGCGGCAGCGTGCAGGACGTGAACAACCGGCTGGTGGTGGTGCGCTTCGTGGTGGACCCCGAGAAGCTGGGCCGGGTGCCGGAGACCGCGGCGGCGGTAAGGGCCGGGCTGCGGACGCGGCTGGCGGCGCAGGGGATCACGGGGCTGGTCTATATCGAGCTGGATTTCGTGACCGATGTGGATCGCGCCCGGCCGATGGCGGTGACGTGGCAGCCGTCGCTGCCGGTGATCCCCTCGGCCCCCAGCACAATCAGCCAGGTGAAGGACACGGCCGAGGAAATCGCGGCGAAGCTGCGCGACGTGGACCTGCTGCGCTTGGCGAATTCGCTGCAGGGCCTGCTGGATGATGCGCGCGGGCAGATCGGCGGTGGCGAGTTGCGCCAGACCCTGTCCGAGGCGGCGCTGCTGTTGAAGGCGGTGCGTGGTGGCGCGGAGTCGGCCGATATTCCTGGCCTGGTCACCGAACTGCGCGAGACCGTGGCGGCGCTGCGCAACCTGGCGGGCGGGCAGCAGAGCAGGGACCTGATTGCGGCGACAACAAAATCGGCGGAACGGCTGAGCGAGGCGGTAACGCGGCTGCCGGCGCTGATCACCAGCCTGGAGACGGCGGTGCGCCGGGTGAACAACGGCACGGCGGATGCGCAGGCCGAACTGCTGCCGGCGCTGCGCGATGCCAGGGCGGCGGCCGCCAGCCTGCGCGACACCACCGAGACGCTGCGGCGGAACCCGGGTTCGGTGCTGAGTGCTCCCCCGCCGAGAGAGAGGCCGTGATGTTGCGCCGGATGCTGTTGGCTGCGCCGCTGGTGCTGGCGGGGTGTTCGCTGGAGCGGCCCTATGCGGAGCGGCGGCAATGGCCGCTGGTGGCGCGGCGGGCCCGGGTGGACCAGCCGCGGCGGGGCGCGCCGGTGCTGCTGGTGCGCGGGCTGCGGGCGGGGCCGGGCCTGGATGTGCGCGGGCTGCAGAGCCTGCAGGCCGATGGCTCCATCCGCACCGACTACTACGAGGAATGGGCGGCGCCGCCGGCCGAAGGCGTGGAGGAGGCCGTGCGCGGCTGGCTGGCGGCGAGCGGGCTGTACAGCGCCGTGATTGCCTCTGGCAGTCGTGTGGAAGCGGACCTTGTGCTGGAGGGCGAGCTGACCGGGATGTGGACCATCCCGGCAACGCGGCAGGCGCATGTGGCTGTGGGGGTGACGGTTCTGGCCCAGCGGCCGCCAGTGACGCGGGTGGTGCTGCAGCGGCGCTTCACCGCCGAGGCACCGATGGCTGGCACCTCCGCGCGCGAGGCGGTGGAGGCACAGACCGCAGCGCTGGCCGCGGTGCTGGCGCAGGTGGAGGCGGCGCTGCGGAGCTAGGCGAGCGGCCTACCTGCGGACCCGCTCCACATTCCAGAACACCGGATACTGCGTGCGCGGCAGCCCGGCGAGATCCGCGCGGCGGGCCATGGGGCGGCGGATGATGCCGGTGGCGATGTAGGGGAAGGTTTCGTAGAAGCGGGTTTGGATCTTTTCGATCACCTGCATCTGCGCCTGCGGCGTGGCGGCATCGAGGAAATCCTCGCTCATCAGCTTGTGCAGGGTCTCGTCGCAGGGCCAGCCATAGAGGTTGCGGCCGTCGCAGCGGGAGACGAGCGGGGCGCTGCTGATCGGGCTGGAGAGCGACAGGCCGCCCCAGAAGGTGAAGGCGAGGTGCCAGCCATTGGGGTTCTGTGAGGGCGGCTCCTTCACGTTGCGGCGGGTGAGGATGGTGGACCAGTCCATGGTTTGCACCACGACGTTGACGCCGGCGCGGCGCAGCTGGTCGGCGGTGATCAGGGCGAGCATGTGGATATCGGCCTGATCGGCGGGATCCAGCAGGATGATCGGCTCGCCGCGGTAGCCGGCTTCGGCCAGCAGTGCCTTGGCACGCTCCAGGCTGGCCTGTTTCCACGGCCCGGTGGCGATATCGGTGGCGTATGGCGTGCCGCAGACGAACAGGGCGTAGCATTCCTCGGCATAGGTGGGCTCGCTGGCGATGGCTTCGTTGTAGAGCTTCTGGTCCATCAGCATCTGCAGGGCGGCGCGGGCCTTGGGGTGGTTGAAGGGCGGCACCAGGGAATTGGGGCGAATGGTGCCGATGACACCAGCATTGTTCAGCACCTCCACCGTGATGTCCCGGTTGGCGCGCAGCAGGGGGATGAGGTCGGCCTGGGGCGGGTCGATCATGTCGATCTCGCCCTTCATCAGCGCCTGGGTGACGGTGGAGGGATCGGGCAGGTAGCGCCATTCCACCACATCGAACTTCACCACCTTGCCGCCGGCGTAGCCATCGGCCGGTTCGGCGCGTGGGATGTAGGCGGGGTTGCGGCGGTAGGTGGCGCGGTGGCCAGGCTGGTAGCCGGCGGCATCCCAGATGAAGGGGCCGGAGCCGATGACGGTTTTCACCTGCTCGAACGCGTCGATGTTGGCTTCCTGCTCGCGCATCACGAAGGGGGCGAGGACGGAGGTGGCGAGCACGTCCATGACCGGGCCGAAGGGCTTGGAGAGTTGCAGGCGCAGGGTGCGGGCGTCCACCGCCTCGATGGAAGCCACGCGGGGCATCATGGCCTGGCCGGTGGTGACGCGCCGCGCCCAGCGCTTGATGGAGGCGGCGACATCCTGGGCGCGAACGGGAGAGCCGTCGTGAAAGGCCAGGCCCGGGCGCAGGGTGAAGGTCCAGGTGAGGCCGTCGGGCGAGGTTTCCACGCTCTCGGCCATTTGCAGGCGGGGCTTGAGGTTGGAATCGAGCGTGACCAGCACGTCGTACACCAGCTGGGCGTGGGTGACGGTGATGGCGGCGCTGGTCCAGATGGGATCGAGCACCCGCAGGTCGCCGGCGGGGGCGTAGCGCAGCACGGATTGGGCGCTGGCGGGCAGGGCTACGAAAAGGGCAAGCAGCAGGGCGGCGATCTTGCGCATTTGGGTCTCCCGGTTGGGGCGACTATGTCGGCGGCACGGCCGGCCGTCCATCGGGGTTGAGGTGTCGTGATCGGCGCCGCACATTCGGCGGGACAGGGAGGTAGATCGAGATGAAGCAGGTGCAGCTGGCGGCCTATGGCGTGCCCGAGCAGGTGGTGCGGTGCAACGAGGTGCCGGATGTGGGCGCGCCGGGGCCGGGCGAGGTGGTGTTCGATGTGCTCGCCTTTCCGATCAACCCCGCGGATATCGCGTTCTGCACCGGGCATTACCGCCTGCGCCCGCCGCTGCCGGCCACGCCGGGGGCGGAGTGCGTGGGGCGGGTGGCCGCGGTCGGTGCCGGTGTTTCGCACGTGGCGGTGGGCGACCACGTGATCAACCTGCAGCGCGAGAACTGGACGCAGCGACGGCTTGTGCGCGGCGAGGACGTGATCGCGATTCCGAAGGGTATTCCGCTGCGCCAGGCGGCGATGCTGCGGATCAACCCGCCGACGGCGCAGCTGCTGCTGAGCGACGTGACGAAGCTCTCGGCCTGGGATTGGGTGGTGCAGAACGTCGCCAATTCCGCGGTGGGGCGGCTGGTGATCCGGCTGGGCCGGGCGCAGGGCATTCGCACCGTGAACGTGGTGCGGCGAGAAAGCCTGTTCGCGGAGTTGCAGGCGATGGGGGCGGATGCCTGCGTGGTGGATGGGCCGGACCTGGCCGAGCGTGTGGCCGCGGCCACGGGTGGATCGCCCGTGAAGCTGGGCATCGATGCGGTGTGCGGCGAGGCGTTGTCGCGCATCGCCGCCTGCGTGGCCGATGACGGCGCGGTGGTGACCTATGGCGCGATGAGCGGCGGGCAGCCGGTGATCGACCGGAACGACCTGATGTTCCGGGGGGTGACGCTGAGCGGCTTCATGCTGGGGCGGTTCCTGGGGCGGCGGTCGCTGGCCGAGATCCGCGCGATCTTTGCTGCGCTGGGCGCGGAGATGCTGGCGGGGAAGCTGGATGCGCCGGTGGCGGAGGTTTACCCGATCGAGCGGATTGCCGAGGCGGTGGCGCATGCGCAGCGCGATGCGAAGGGCGGGAAGATCCTCGTGGCGCCGAACGGGGAGATTTAAGGAAGCGGTTCTTTTTTGAAAAAAAGAACCAAAAAACTTTTGATATTGGGTGCGTAGGGGCTCGGCCCATCCGCATCAAACGAATGAAGTTTTTTTGCTTCTTTTTGTTCACAAAAAGAACGCCTCTCTTATTCCCCCCTCCCGGAGAACGCGAGCATCCGTTCCTGATGCTGATCACTGGCCAGCGTGTTGCGGCGGGTGCTGGCGTTCAGGCGTTCCGCGGCGGATTGGGCCCAGCGGCGCAGCAGCGGGGCGAGGCGGGCGGGCAGGGTGCCGCCATTGGCTTGGGCGGTAGCGCGCAGCGAGGCGCGCCAGGAGGGTGGGACGAAGCGGGTGAAGATGTCGTCTTCCAGGGAGACGATCGCGGCGTAGGTGCCGGGGTCGCCCTGGCGGCCGCCGCGACCGAAGAGCTGGCGGTCGATGCGCGCACTTTCGTGGAATTCGGTCAGGATCACGTGCAGGCCACCTGCGTCGCGCAGCTCGGGCGTGAGTTTGATGTCGGTGCCGCGGCCGGCCATGTTGGTGGCGACGGTAACGCGACCGGGGGCGCCGGCGCGGGCGATGATGCCGGCCTCCTCCTCGTGGCGTTCGGCGTTCAGCACCTCGGGCGAGAGGCCGGCGGCGGTGAGTTTCTCGCCCAGGAGGTGCGAGGCGGCGACGCTGCGGGTGCCGATGAGGACGGCGCGGCCTTGGGAGACCTTTTCGATAGCGTTGCGGACGATGGCCGCCCATTTCGCGTCTTCGGTGGCGTGGATGGTGAGGCCGAGGTTGCGGCGGCGCGAGGGGTGGTGAGTGGGGATGCGCAGCACGCGGAGCGCATAGACGGCGCGCAGCTCGTCGGCGATTTCGGCGGCGGTGCCCGTCATGCCGCAGAGGTGGAAGTAGCGGCGGAAGAAGCGCTGGTAGGTGATGCGCGAGAGGGTGGAGCGGCGGCCGGTGATCTCCATGCCTTCCTTGGCTTCCACCATCTGGTGCAGGCCGCGTTCCCAGGAGCGGTCGGGCATGATGCGGCCGGTGAACTCGTCCACGATCTGCACCTTGCCCTCGGCGACGACGTATTGCTGGCCGCGGTGGTACCAGTGGCGGGCCTGAAGCGCCTGTTCGGCCAGTTCCTCCCGCGCGCGGCGGATGGCCCAGAGGCCGGTACGGCCTTCGGCCAGGGTGGCGAGGCGGGCGCGGCCTTGGTCGGTGAGGTGGAGGGAGCGTTCGGCGGGGATCAGGCGGTAGTCTTGGCCCAGCTCGAGATGTGCGGTGAGATCGAGGGCGCCGGCGTAGAACTCGGCGGTTTCGGCCGGGCCGTCGCCGCCGGAGAGGATGAGGGGGGTGCGGGCTTCATCCACCAGCACGCTGTCGGCTTCGTCGACGATGGCGACGTGCAGGCCACGCAGCATGAGGGGGGCGGGGCGGCCGCCCATGAGGCCATCGACCAGCAGGCGCGGGCGGGCGCGGCGGGCGCCGAGGGCCATGCGGTCGCGCAAATAGTCGAACACCAGGTCCTTGTTGGTGCAGTAGGTGACATCGGCGGCATAGGCGGCGGCGTGGGCTTCGGGCGGGTCGTTGAGCACCACGAGGCCGGTGGTGATGCCAAGGGCGGCGAGCACGGGGCGGAGCTGCTCGGCGTCGCGGGCGGCGAGGTATTCGTTGACGGTGACGACGTGAACGGGGCGGCCGGCCAGCGCGAAGGCAACGGAGGGGAGCAGGGCGGTGATGGTCTTGCCCTCGCCGGTGTCCATCTCCGCCAGCGCGCCGCGCAGCATGGCCGCACCCCCCATGAGCTGGACTGGGTGGTGGCGGAGGCCGAGGACGCGGCGGCTGGCCTCGCGGGCCAGGGCGAAGGCTTCGGCGGCGAGATCCGGGCGCAGGCCGTGGCGGATGAGGGGAGCGCGCAGAGTGTCCGCGCGGTCGCGCAGGGCGAGGTCGGGCAGGTCGGCCAGGGTGGGGGCGAGGGCTTCCACCTGGGCAGCGAAGCGGGCGAGGCTGGCGCGGTGCCAGGGGGCCAGCGGGCGGCGGGTGAGGCCGGACCAGGCGGCGGTGAGCGCGGCATCAAGCCGGTTCCACTTGGGGTCCGGCTGTTCCGGATAGGGGGTGCCGGCGGCGAAGCCGGGCGCGCGGCGGCGGGCGGCGATCATGCCTGCAGGCGTGTGAGCAGGAGTTGGCGCAGGCGGCGCCAGATCTGGTCGCCGAGCGGCTCCCAGGCGTGTTCGAACCGGACATGGGCGCGGGCGCCGAAGGCCTCAGCGGGCGTGCCGGGGGGGAGTTCGATGTCCACCTGGAAGACGCGGGCCAGGGTCCGCAGCCCGTCGGGGTCTCGCGGGTGCGGGGCGAATGCGCCGCCGCCGGTGGTGGCGAGCGCCCGGCTGGGGAGTTCGTCGCGCCCGCCAGGGACTTCGCGCACGAGGCGGGCGGGCAGAGCCTCGGCGAGGTGGCCAGCGAGCTTCACCTGCACGGAGAGGAGTCGGCTGCGCACGAGGTCGATGTCGTCCTGCGGGATGGCGGCGCGAATGATGCGCGGGCCGTCCGGCGGCAGCGCATAGGCGAGGATCTCGCCTTCCTTGAGGTATCGGCCGGGCAGGTCGGCGGGGCGGGCGATGGCCAGCGTGCCGGCGGCGCGGGCGCGGGCGACGAGGTTGGCCTGGCGGCGCTGTTCGTGCGCCAGCTCGGCGCGGGCCTGGGCCAGCTCGGTTTCGGTGATGGCGGCTTCCACGCGGTTGGTGAAGCGCTCGGCGGGCAGGCGGGCTTCGAATTCGGCAACGCGGGCGCGGGCGCGGGCGAGGCGGGCGGCCAGGAAGGGGTCTTCGCTTTCGCTCACGGGGTCGCCGGCGGAGAGCGCGGTGCCGGGGGTGGCGAGCAGGCGGGTGACGACACCATCGGTGCCGGCGCGGACGATGGCGGCTTCCGGCAGCCAGACCACGCCTTGTGCCGAGGTGTGCAGCGGTGCGGGCACCAGCAGAAGCAGCGCGGCGAGGCCGGCGATGGCGCCGAAGGTGAGGGCCACGGCGCGGGTGCGGTGGCGGCGCAGGCGCGGGCTGGCGACGACGTGGCGCAGCATCTTGGCCATCGGCAACACGAGGCCGGTGGCCAGGGTCCAGAGGGCGAGTGCCATTCCGATGGTGAAATACTCGCCGGCCAGGAAGAGCGCGATGGAGAGCATCACCCCCTGGCGGTAGAGCCAGGCGGTGGGCGCGTAGAACAGGAACCAGGCGCGCTCGCCCGGGGTGTGCGGGTGGGCCTGCTGCGGCGGGGTGGCGAAGAGGTGGGTTTCGACCAGCTGGCCCCAATACTGCGTGGCGCGCTGGGCGAGGTTGGGGATCTCGATCGCGTCGGCCAGCATGTAGTACCCGTCGTAGCGCATCAGCGGGTTGGCGTTGAACAGGATGGTGGTGGCGCCGGCAGCGAGCATCACGTTGAAGGCGATGGAGCGGGCGAAGCCGGGCTCGATGGCGACCCAGGCGAAGGTGGCCAGCGCGCCGATGGCCAGTTCCACCATCATGCCGGCGGCCCCCACCACCACCCGGTCCCAGCGCGAACGGAAGCCGGAGGCGGCGGAGGCGTCGATATAGGGCAGCGGCAGCAGCACCAGGAACATCACGCCCATGTCGTGCACCGCACCACCGCGGCGCCTGACGGCGAAGCCGTGGCCGAGTTCATGCAGCAGCTTGATGGCCGGCAGGATCACGGCAAGCAGCAGCAGGTTGCCTTCCGCCAGCAGCCGGTCGCCGAGATGGGCGGTGAGGTCCGGCCAGTATTGCGCGACCAGAACGGTGGCCGACCCGACCAGCGCCAGCCACAGCGCGAAGCCCCAGCGGCTGAACAGGGGGCCGACCAGGGGCAACAGCCGGGTGAGGAAGCGGTCCGGGTTCCACAGCCGGAAGCGCAGCGCCATCGGGTTCAGCAGGTTTTGCGTGAACTTCCGGCGGGCGAGGCGGCCGTGGCGCTCGAAGATCTCGTGCGTGTCGGGTGGGGCATCGCCTTGCAGCAGGTCGGCGGCGTGGAGCTGGCCGAGCAGGGCGATCACCTGGTCTTGCCCGAGTGCCGCCTCGCCCTGGGTGGCGGAGATCTCGGTCCAGACCTCGTCCACCGTGCGGCTGCCGTCGAGTGCTGCGATGAGCGCCCAGGCAGGCGGGGCAAGGCGGTGGACACGGCCGGTGAGGGGATCCGTCAGCACATACCACGGCGCGCCGCGGTAGCGGTGCAGGCGCACCTCGGCGTGCTCGCGCAGGCGCGGCCGCAGGTGGCGAACGCGATACCAGGCGGCGGAGAGGAAGGGCTTGGCTTCCGCCATCCGTTACGGCAGCCAGTGCCAGGCGAACAGGCGCAGCCAATCGACGATGGAATGGGTCCAGATCCACAGCAGGCGCTGCGGGCCGGTTTCAATCTTGGCGATCCCTTCCATGCCTGGGCGCAGTGCGGCGGCATCCGGGGTTTCCAGCTTGGCCTTCACGCGGAAGAAGTTGCGGCCATCCTCCGCCACGGCGACGGGGGTGACGCGTTCCACGCGCACCGGCAGGCGGGTGGTGGGCTGGCTGGCGAGGGCGAGCAGCCCGTGCTGGCCAGCAGCGAGCCAGCGCACCTCGCGCTCATCGGCATGGATCACCAGGCGCCAGGCATCGAGCGGGGCGAGTTCGAACAGCACCTTGCCGCGTTCCACCGGGGAGCCGAGCGTCTGGCGCAGATCGCCGCTGACCACGATGGCGTCGAACGGGGCGACGATGCGGCTGCGGGCGAGTTTCTCCTCTGCGAGGCTCATCTCCGCCTCAGCCTGGGCGAGCTGGGCGGCGACCACGGCGAGCGTGGCGCGTTCGCCCTTGGCCAGGGCCTCGCGGTGTTTTTGGGCGAGCTTCTCGCGCTCGGCGATCCATTTCAGCCGGTCGAGCACCAGGTCGCGGTCGTCCAGTGTCGCGAGTGTGTCGCCCTGCTTCACGAGATCGCCGGCGCGCACGGGGGCGGAGCGGAGGTAGCCGTCGAACGGGGCGACGGCGGCGCGCTGCACCTCGCCTTCCACCACGGCACGGGCGGCGACGCGGTATTCGCCTTTCACAAGGGCGAGGGTGGCGACGAGGGCGAGGGCCAGGACGGTGCCGAGCTTCAGGGCGGGGCGGGCGGGGCCGAACAGGGCGTGCAGCCCTTGTTCCAGCAGGTCGCGGGCGCGGCCGCTGATCCAGCGGCGCTCGGCGGCGTGCAGGCCGATCACGGGGCCGGTCAGCGCCGCGACGGTTTCGGCCAGCGCCAGTTCGTCGGGCGTGAACGGGCTGGCATGGCGTTCCAGCGTGAGCACGGCGGTGGGTTTGCCACCGGGGCCGGGCAGGACGACGGAGGCGAGGCCGCCCCTGGTGCCGCTTGCGGTGTGCAGCGCGCGGTGGGCGACCGTCACGCGGCGTGGGCCGCCTTCCTGTTCCGGCAAAGCGAGGGTGGCGTTCTGGGTCAGGGCCTCGTCCATCGCCTCGGCCAGGGCGTCGGCGATGCGGCTGCCCTTCTGGAAATCCGCGGCGTGGGAGACGGCCTGCAGTGCCACGCCGTCGCGCCGGGCGAGGCCGATTGCGGCGCGGTCCAGGGACAGGCGGGTGGCCAGGGTGTTCACCAGCGCCATGGCGCTGGCGGTGAGCCCGCGGTGCTCGCCGGTGGCGGCCAGGATATCGAGCCCGGTGGCGGCGATGGCGATGCGGGCGCGCGCTGCCTCCAGCGGCTGGCGCCAGCGCCAGGCATCCAGCCACCCGGCGGCGGCACGCAGCTGGCGGCCGATCGCCTCCGGGTCGGTGCGGTCCATGCCGCCGGCGACGGTGAGGGTGACGGCGATCACGGCATTGTGTTTGCCGTCGGGGCCCAAGGGCTGGGCGACGAACAGGGCCATGGTGCCCTGGATCGGGGTGCGGCCCCAGGCGGCGATGGTGCGGGCCTCGGCCAAAGCGCGCTCGGCGAGGCGGGCGAGATCGGCATTGTCGCGGGCGGAGGGCGTACCCGGGGCAGGCCAGCTGGCCTGTGGGTGGGTGCCGCCCTCGGCGGTGCGCAGCAGCAGCAGCCCGCCGGTGGCGCCGGCCAGGGATTCGCATTGCAGCGCGAGCCAGGCAGCGAAGTACTCCGCCTGAAGGGCTGAATCGTCGTGCAGGATGGCCCAGAGCCTGGCGCGGCGCTCCGTGGCCCGGTCCCCAGGGGGGGCGACGGGGCGGGCAGCGGCGTCGCGAGGCGTCGGGGTCGTCTCCGACATCGTGTCCTTGGGGTGGTGGCCGGCGGCGGGGCGCCGCCTGGGGATATTGGACCAGCGGACCGGGTGTAGAAAGGGTAAAGCAGCCGCGCCGGCAACGACTTGCCGGGGCGGGCCTAGCTGGCGCAGGCTTGCAGCCCTGGTTGGGGGTGCAATGGCCGGAATGCGCGTGGTCGGGATGATGGTGGCGGTGGTTCTGGCGGGGCCGGCATCGGCGCAACCGCTTGCATCGCGCAACTTCGATTGCGTGATCGAGCCGGAGCAGGTGGTGAAGCTGGCCAGCCAGGCGACCGGGCTGATCACCCGGCTCGATGTGGACCGCGGCGACAGGGTGGCCAAGGGCCAGGTGCTGGGCACGCTGTCAGACGATGTGGAGCGGGCGAACCTGGCGCTGGCGCGGGCGCGGGCGACGAACGACCACGACATCGCGGGCAACCAGGCACGGCTGGCCTATCTGCAGCGCAAGCATGGCCGCGCCAGCCAGCTTGCCACCGGCAACCTCGTCTCGCGCAACAGCAGCGAGGAGGCGGAGGCGGAGATGAAGGTGGCGGAGAACCAGCTTCGCCTGGCCGTGCTGAACCGCGAGGTGGCGCAGCTGGAAGTGGCGCAGGCGGAGGCGCTGCTGCGCCAGCGCGCGCTGGTGAGCCCGATCGACGGCGTGGTGATGGAGCGCCTGCTGCGGGTGGGCGAGTTCCGGCACGACCAGAGCCCGGTGTTCACGCTGGCGCAGATAGACCCGCTGCGGGTGGAGGTGTTCGTGCCGGCGGCACTGCACGGGCAGGTTCGGGCGGGGATGGCGGCGCAGGTGCTGCCGGAACTGCCGGGCGCCCAGCCGGTGGCGGCACGGGTGTTGGTGGTGGATCCGGTGATGGATGCGGCCTCCGGCACGTTCGGGGTGCGGCTGGCCCTGCCCAACCCGGACAAGGCGCTACCGGCCGGCGTGCGCTGTGCCGTGCGATTCGGCCCCGAAACACGCTGAGTTCATTGGTGCACACTTCGTTTTTGTGATGGCACAGAGTCCGGTATGGTAACGTTTTCGCATTGCGAAACAGCGCATGCGGGTGCAAGATTAACCTGTCGCAAAGATGGGAGGACGCGGCCGCTTGGCCGCCCATGCTGGCGATTGCAGGGGCGTGGCCGCGCCCTGGCATCAAGCCGTGCCCACGTTCCCGCGGCCTCGCCGCCGGACGGCGTTGATTTCTGAGACGGAGTACCGCCATGCCCTGGCCGTTCGGACCCGACGAGATGGGTGACAGCGCCGGCGACCGCGATGGACGGGACGCGAACCGGCATGACCGGCGGCTGAAATGGCGCAAGCAGCGGCGTTCGGCCAAGCATGAGGCGGCGCCGGCCGCGCGCCCGGCGGCCAACCCCGTGCTGTTCGAATCCTATGAGCCGCGGCTGCTGCTGTCTGGCGTGCCGGCCGGCACGGTGTTGGCCAGCGGCACCGGCAGCGCCGAGTTCCTGGATGCCGACGACACCAAGGTGACGGCGACGCTGACCGGGCCCGGCCAGTTCCAGGTGGTGCAGGGCGCCGCGCTGCCGACCCTGCTGATCACCGGCACCGATGCCACCAGCGTCTTCACGCTCAGCGGCGTGGGCGGCAATGGGCGGGTGAACCTGGAAGGCGTAACGCTTTCGGGGCCGATGGCCTCCTTCACCGCCTCCAGCACGGATCCGGTGAGCAGCTTCGCGGTGCAGGGCGCGGTGCAGAGCATCGTGCTGGGCAATGTGCGCGACATGGTGCTGTCTTCCACGGCCGCGATCGGCAGCGTGGCGGTGGAAAGCTGGCAATCCGGCGGCGTGGTGGCCAACGGCATCGTGGCGCCCTCCGTGGGCAGCCTTTCGAGCGCCGGCCAGCTCAACATGAGCATGACGCTCACCAGCCTGGATCTCGCGCTGGGCAGCGTGCTCGCGGGCGCACTGACGGGCGGGATGTGGCAGGTGGCCGGCGATATCGGCAGCATCGCGGTGCGCTCGGTGGGCGCGGGCTGGAGTGCGGATGTGGTGGGGCGCACCGGCACGGTGGCCACCGGCGGCATCTTCTCCGGCACGCTGGCCACCAAGGCGATCGACGTGTTCGCGGTGGGCGGCAGCCTGGTCGGCGCGCACCTGATGGTGGGCGCCACGCTGGGGGCCGACGGCAAGCTGGGCGGCACCGGGGCGGATGCCGACACATTTGGCGCCGGGTTCATCGGGCAGCTGCGCGTGGCCGGCGCGATGATCGGCGCGCGGATCCATGTGGGCGTCGATCCCGTGAACGGGGTGTTCGACGACGGCGACGACGTGGTGCGCGGCGGCTCGGCCAGCCGCATCCAGACGCTGATGGTGGGCGGGCGGATCGACAGCACCAACTACGACACCACGGCGGGGCTGTACGATGCCAGCTCCAACCACCTGTTCGTGCTCGACCGGAGCCAGAACCCGCGCAAGATCCTGGAGATCGATCCGGCGGACGGCACCGTGCTGGCGAGCTTCAACTCGCCCCTTTGGGGTGACGAGGCCGGGCTGGCGGTGGATCCCAATACCGGCAATCTGTGGATGGGCAGCTACAACGATACCTCCACGCTGGTGGAGTTCAGCCGCACCGGCACGGAGGTGCGGCGCATCAACCTCGCCTCCCAGGGCATCAACGACGCCGAGATCAGCGGCCTGGCCTTCGACGACACCGGCAAGCTGCTCGTTTCGTCCACGCAGGGCCGGGTGTACCGCGTGACGGTCTGATGCCTCCTCCCGCCATCGCCGGCCGTTGCCGGGGATGGCGGGTGTGCTTCGCCCCAGAGCGTTTCGTTCGGGCAAGAGTCATCGCCGCGCGAGGCGGTGGAACAAGGACGGATTCGTGGTGAGTGCGGGCGCGTTTCGCCTATGGCGGTGCACGGGCGGTGCAAGCGGGGGAAGGTGCGGGCGCGCGGTTGCCGGAACGGCGCATGCCGCGGCCGGGGCGGCCGCGCAGGATCCAGCCGATCCAGGCGCGTTGGCGGCGCAGGCGACGCAGGGCGCGGGGATGGAGTACGGGTGCCAGGTCGTCGATGGTTTCGCCGGTGGGGGAGAAGTGCCAATCCCGAAGCGGGGTGCGCCAGGTGCGGGCGGAGGCGGTGGCCAGGGTGAGTTGGGCCATGACCGCCTTGTTCCCCGTGAGGAACGCCAGCAGGGCGAGGAGCAGGTGGAGGAGGGGCGCCGGAAAATGGACGCGATTCATCGCCTCCGCCAAGCGGCGAAGGGCGTCGGCTTCGATCGGAGCGGCGACGGGATGTGGCATCACGGTGAGCCATCGCACAGGCAACACCGGAGATCTAGGGAAAATTTACTATTTCAGGCGATTTAACGTATATTAACACTAACTGATGGCTAGGCCTTGCCCGCTTCGCTGGTTCGCCACGGAAAAGCGAGCCGCAAGTGAATGAAGTTTTTTTGCTTCTTTTTGTTCACAAAAAGAAGAGTCTTCCTGGGAAAGGGCGCAATCCCCAGGCATCAGTTGAAGAACAGTACGCCCACGCCGCTCACTTCGAAGGGAACGCCGATCGGCAATTCCGCCTTGGTGACGCCGGTCCAGGTGATGGCGGTTTCCACCAGCCCGTTGCCGTCGATATCGGCGAAGAGGGTGGCGCCGAGGAAGCCGGGCAGGCCGTTGCTGTCGTCCCAGGCGGCCAGGCTCACGCCGTCGCGCCAGCCCCACAGGGTGAGTTTTTCGCCGGGCTGCCAATCGGTGACGCAGGACCACACCGGCACCAGGTCGCGCCCGTCGATGAAGAAGGTGTCGCTGCCCAGGCCGCCGGTGAGGAAGTTGGAGCCGCCGCCGCCATCCACGAAATCGTCGCCCGCGCCCATGGAGGCGGCATCGTTGCCGGCGCCGAGGTTGGCGAAATCGTTGAAGGAGGTGCCTTCCAGCACGTCGCTGCCGTTATCGGCGGGCAGGATGTAGACGAGGTTGTTGCTGTTGGGTGCCAGGCGGGTTGGCAGGCCGAAGCGAAGCTGCCCATCCACGAGGTTCTGGTAGAGCTCTTCGGTGCCCGGCTGGCCGCGCAGCGAATCCACCGTGATGGCCGCGGTGGCGCCGAACTGGAGCTGCTCCACAAAGCGCATCTCGTCTGCGCCATCCGGCCCTGACACGCGCGTGACATTGCCGAGGATGCCGATCGTGTATTGGTCGGCCTTCTGGCTGAACACCACCGTATCGGTGCCGGCGCCGCCATCGATGGCGTTGGCGGCGGTGCTGCCGGTGAAGGTGTCGTCCTTGGAGGAGCCGAGGATGTTCTCCACGGTGGAGGCGCCGATGGCATAGGTGACGCCGCCGGTGGCATTGGAGAAATCGGCCAGCTTGGTGGCCACTTCCAGGCCCGGCAGTGCGAAGGCGCCGGCCGCACCGGCATTCAGGGTGGCATAGGCCACGGTGCCGGCACCGGTGCCGTTGGTGGCCCAGAGTTCCTGCCCGTTGGTGCCATCATCCAGCTGCACCAGCAGGCGTGAGGGATCGGCGAGGCCGTTTTCCACCAGCGGGCCGACGATGGTGGGGGAGGAGCCGTCGCTGACCCAGAGTTCGCTGCCCGCGGCATCGGTGGTGGCCACGAACACGGCCTGGCCGTTTACCGCCGTCCAGCCCGTGGGGTCGCTGGATTTGCTGCCGGGGTTGATATCGAGGAACAGCGTGGTGCCGGCCTTGGTGCCGTCGGTCACCCAGAGCTCGGCGCCGTTCGTGCCGTCGTCCAGCCGCACCAGCAGGCGGGTTGGGTCTGGCACGCCGCCGGTGATGAGGGGGCCGAGGATGATGGGGTCGGAGCCGGTGGCGCCGGGCCGGGCATCGAGCAGCAGCGAGGTACCCTTCGATGTGCCATCTGTGACCCAGAGTTCGCGCCCCTCGGCGGCCGTTGTCGCGGCGAAGACGGCGAGTTTGCCGACCGCGGACCAGGCGCTGGGGTCGGAGCCGGTGGTGCCGGCGGCGATGTTCAGGAACAGGGTGGTGCCGGCCTTGGTGCCGTCAGTCACCCACAGTTCGCGGCCGTTGGTGATGTCGTCCTGCGCCACCAGCAGCGTGTTGGGATCGGCCACGCCGCCGACCAGCAGCGGCCCCAGCACTTCGGGGTCGGAGCTTGGCAAACCCGCGGCGGCATCCAGCAGCAGGGTGGTGCCGGCGCCGGTGCCGTCGCTGACCCACAGTTCCTGGCCGTTCGTGCCGTCATTGGCGCTGAAGACGGCCAGGTTCTTCACGGCCGTCCAGGTGGAGGGGGTGGAACTGCCTGTCGGGTTGATGTCTTTCAGCAGGGTGGTGCCGCCGGATGTGCCGTCGGTCATCCAGATTTCGCGGCCGGTCTTGCCATCGTCCAGCACGAACATGGCGCGGGCGGAATCGGTCTTGCCGCCGGCGATCAGGGGGCCGAGATACAGCGGCGCCGCGCTGGCTGCCCCGGTGTTGAGGTCTGCCAGCAGCGTTGTTCCCGCCGCGGTGCCGTCGCTGACCCACAGCTCGTTGCCAGCAGCCGCCGTTTCCGCCGTGAACACGGCATGGGTGCCGACGGAGATCCAGGTGGAGGCGAAGGAGCCGGCCGCACCTTCATTGATGTCCTTGAACAGGGTTGTTCCGGCGGCGGTGCCGTCTGTGATCCAGAGCTCGGCGCCGGCCGTGCCGTCATCGGCCAGCAGCAGCAGTTTCGTGGGGTCGCTGATGCCGTTCACCAGCAGCGGGCCCAGCATTTGCGGGCTGGAGCCGGTGGCGCCGCTGCGGATGTCCTTCACCAGGGTGGTGGCCGTGCCTGGCCCGTAGCTGATGAACAGCTCCTGCCCGCGCCCCGTGCCGATTGCCGTGAAGATCGTGGCCATCGTTCGCTTGGTCCTTCGCGGAGAGGCGCAGCCGCACCGAAACGGAGCTGCGCCTGGCATCGCACGGCGCATCCCCGCACGTGGCGGAATGCCGAGTTTCCAGCTAACAGTTTACTGCCCGAAACCGTCCCGCGTCCAGACCGCGCATGCGTTGTTAACCATCACGAAACGTCGTGCTCCTACCTGCCCCTCCTTGCATCGACCCATGAAGAATGGGCCGATGCGGGCTGGTATGAGTCTTTGTTTTGCGCGCCGCCACCGGCCAGCCCGGCGATCGATTCCAACCCGTCGATCGCCGGAAGAGTCGGCGATCGACGGGTTGGAATCAGCCGCCCACGCGCACGACGAGCTTGCCAGTGTTGCCACCGCGGAACAGCATTGCCAGCCCTTCCGGCGCGTGTTCCAGCCCCTCGATCTCATGCACGCGATGGCGCAATGCGCCTTCGGCCATGCGGGCGGACAACCAGGCCCGGCCTTCGCCAAAGCGATGGGCGAAGTCGCTCACGATGAAGCCTTCCACCCGGGCGCGCTTGCCGATCAGCTGGCCCATGTTGCGCACGCCGTACAACTCGCCCGCCGCGGTTTGGGAGATGCGGCCGCAGATCACCACGCGGGCGCGCAGCTTCAGGTTGGCAAGGGCCGCATCCAGCATGGCGCCGCCCACGTTGTCGTAGAAAACGTCGAGCCCGCCTGGGCATTCGCGCGCCACGGCGGCGGCGAGGTTCGGCTCGGCCTTGTAGTCTATGGTGGCGTGGAAGCCGAGCTCGTTGCGCAGCCAGGCGCATTTCTTCGCCCCGCCGGCGATGCCGACGACGCGGCAGGCCTCGATGCGCGCCACCTGGCCGGCGATCTGGCCCACGCCGCCGGCGGCGCCGGAGACCAGCACGGTCTCGCCCGGTTGCACCCCGCCCACGGCGCGCATGCCGAAATAGGCGGTGAGCCCGGTCATGCCCAGCACGCCGAGCCAGTCTGTGGGCGTGACGCCCGCGGGCAGCTTTTCCACCGCCTCGGCTTCCAGCGTGGGGTGGCTCTGCCAGCCGGTGCGGGCATGCACGAGGTCGCCGGGTTCCAGCCCCGGCACCTTGCTTTCCACCACCCGCGCGATGCCGCTGCCGCGCATCATGTCGCCGGGATCGATGCGCTGCACGTAGCCGGGGTTCTCGCTGATCCAGACCCGCATCGCGGGATCGACGGAGACGTAGAGCGTTTCCAGCAGCACCTCGCCGGGGCCGGGGGCGCGCACCGCCACCGTTTCCTCGGCGAAATGCTCCGGCCCAGCGACCCCTTCGGGGCGGGTGCGCAGCACGATACGGCGGTTCGCGTTGCGCATCCTGGTGATCCCCCTAAAGCAACAGCCGACCGGATGGAATCATCCTGTCGGCTTAAGTTGCTCGCCGAAACAAACAGCTAGAGTGGTGGCCGACCGTCTATCAGGTCGGCTACCACTCTAGTAGCCAGATAGTGCCGCGTAGCGATCGCGGTGGAAGGCGGCATCCCCGAAGGTTTGCTCCGCCACGCGTGCGCGCTTCAGGAAGAAGCCGATCTCGTGCTCGTCGGTCATGCCGATGCCGCCATGCATCTGGATGCCCTCGTCGCCCGTGAGGCGGGCGGTCTGGTTGGCCTTGCACTTGGCCAGGCTCACCAGCAGGCTGGCATCGTTGGCGCCGGAATCCAGCGCATCCAGCGCCGCGGTCACGGCGGAGCGGGCCAGCTCCACCTCGCAATACATTTCCGCGGCGCGGTGCTTCAGCGCCTGGAAGCTGCCGATCGGCACGCCGAACTGCTTGCGGTCCTTCAGGTACTGCACCGTGCGCTCGAACGCCTCGGAGGCGCTGCCGAGCATTTCCGCGGCGAGCCCGGCGCGGGCAGCGTCCAGGATCTGGTCGAGCAGGTCGGCCCCGCCATCCATCGGCCCTAGTACCGCGTCCGGCCCCACCGCCACGTTTTCCAGCGTGACGCGCGCGGCGTTGCGGCTGTCCACCATGATGGAGCGGCGGCGGGTGACGCCGGCGGCGTTGCCCGGCACCAGGAACAGCGTGATGCCGTTGCGGCCGCCTTCCTCGCCGGAGGTGCGCGCCACCACGATCAGCGTGTCCGCCACGTGGCCATCGAGCACGAACTGCTTGGCGCCGTTCAGCACGAAGCCGCTGCCATCCTTCTTCGCGCTGGTGTTGATCCAGTACGGGCGGTGGTGCGGATGTTCCTCCAGCGCCAGGGCGTAGATCGCCTCGCCGCCGACCAGGCCCGGGAAGTGGTCGGATTTCTGGGATTCGCTGCCGCCCTTGTCGAGCGCCACGGCGCCCACCAGCGCGGTGCCCAGCAGCGGGGTGGCGGCGAGCGAACGGCCCGCCGCTTCCATCACCTGGCCCAGCCCGACATAGCCGAAGCCGGAGCCGCCATGGTCCTCCGGCACCAGGAAGCCGGTCCAGCCCAGCTCCGCCATCTCGCGCCATAGCGGGCGGGAGAAGCCGTCGGCGTCCTGGCTGTCGCGCAGTTTCCGCAGGGAGAGGATGGGCGATTTTTCGCGGAAGAAGTCGTGCGCGCCCTCGCGCACCATCCTCGCGTCGGAAGAGATGATCATCGGCATGGTCGGCGCCTCAATCCGGCAGGCCAAGCACGCGCTTGGCAATGATGTTCAGCTGCACCTCGCTGGTGCCGCCCTCGATGGTGTTGGCCTTGCTGCGCAGCCATTCGCGGCCCAGGCGGATTTCGTCATCGGTGAAATCATCGCCTTCCCAACCCAGCTGCTGCGTGCCGGCCGAGGCCAGGATGGTTTCGTAGCGCAGCTTGTTCAGCTCGGTGGCGTAGAACTTGAACATCGCCGAAAGCGGGCCCGGGGGTGCCCCGCTCTCTGCCTCTTCCGCGGCGCGGCGGCGCGTCAGGCTGAAGGCATGCGCGTCCATCGCGTGGCTGGCCACCCGCTCGCGCAGGCTGCCATCGGCGATGCGCCCGTCGATGGCGCCGACGTGCTGCTTGGCCATGTCGGGGATCGGCTTCTCCCGGCTTTTGGCGCCGCGTTCGCCGATGCCGCCGATCGACTTGCGCTCATGCTCCAGCAGGCGCTTGGCGATGGTCCAGCCCTTGTTCAGCTCGCCCAGCAGGTTGCCCTTGGGAACCTGCACGTTCTCGAGGAACGTCTCGCAGAACACGGAGTAGCCGGAGATCAGGCGGATGGGGCGGGGGCGCACGCCGGGGTCGGCCATGTCGATCAGCAGGAAGCTGATGCCGTCGTGTTTCTTCACCGTGGGGTCGGTGCGCACCAGGCAGAAGATCCAGTCGGCGTAATGCGCGTTGCTGGTCCAGATCTTGTGGCCGTTCACCAGGAAGTGTTCGCCCTGCAGCACGGCGCGGGTTTGCAGCCCGGCGAGGTCGGAACCGGCGCCCGGCTCCGAATAGCCCTGGCACCAGCGGATCTCGCCGCGGATGATCTTGGTGAGGTGTTCCTGCTTCTGTTCCTCGGTGCCGTATTCCAGCAGCACCGGGCCGAGCATCGAAAGGCCCATGCCGACGAGGGGGGCGCGGCAGCCGAGCGCCTTCATCTCCTCCTCCAGCACCATGCCCTCCTCCTTGGAGAGCCCGCCGCCGCCATAGGCTTTCGGCCAGGTCGGGGCCGTCCAGCCGCGGTCGCGCATCAGTTCGAACCAGATCTTCGAATCCGGGTTGGCGAAGCTGGCGTTCTTGCCGCCGTTCACGGCTTCCTCGGCCGGCATCGGCGTGCGCATCGTGGGCGGGCAGTTCGCCTCCAGCCAGGCGCGGGTCTCGGCCCGGAAGGCCCCCATTGCTTCCATCGGTTTCTCTCCCGTCAGTCACGGCGCCTGCGCGCCACTAGGCAGAGCGAACCACTGCCCGCCCGCCCGCGCAAGCGGCGCCCGCGCATGGCACTGGTTTTCGCCCGCCAGCATTCCTATCCTGCCGCACCGGCACGCAGGGGCCGGCCATTCCTTGGCAGGTGACGTGGACGCATTACGCGCGGTTCTGGACGGGATGATCGAGTCGGCCGTGGCCTGGGCCAACGCCGTGCTGCCGGCGCAGGCCGCCTGGGCTGCGGTGCTGCTGCGCCGCACGCTGGAATACCTGATGGGCCCGGTGCGGGACTTCGGCGGGCGGTTCCATTGGCTGGCGCTGGTCGCGGCGCTGATCCTGGCCGGCTGGGTCTTCGCCTTCCGCGCCGCCCCGTCGGCCATCCCGCTGGGTGATGCCCCGCCCGCCCGCGGCCTGCGCGGCTTCCTGCGCTACTGCTTCCCGCGCCGGATCTGGCTGAACCGCTCCACCTGGGTGGATCTGCAGGTGGGCTTCGTCAACCACGTCTATGCCTATGCCGCCGCCAACCTGTTCTGGCGCCTGTCCGGCGCCGTGGTTGCCGCCTGGATCACCACCTGGCTCACCGCCACTTTCGGCCCCAGCCCGATCGGTGCCGAATGGGGGCTGGGCGCGCTGCTGGCCTTCACCGTGCTGATGTCGATGGCGGCGGATTTCGGCTACTTCCTGTTCCACTGGGCCTCCCACCGCATCGGCCCGCTATGGGAAATCCACAAGCTGCACCATTCGGCCGAAGTGCTGTCCCCGTTGACCGCCGCGCGGGTGCATCCGTTCGAGCGCCTTGCCATGGGGCCGATCCAGGCGGTCATCACCGGCCTCATCCTCGCACCCGCGCTCTACCTCTATGCCGGGGAGGTGACGGTGCTCACCATTCTCGGGCTCAATGCCATGGCGGTGCTGTTCAACATGCTCGGCCATGTGCTGCACCACTCGCATGTGTGGGTCTATTACGGCCCGCTGGTCGGCCGCATCATCGTCAGCCCCGCCCAGCACCAGATCCACCATAGCGCCCTGCCGCAGCACCTGGACCGCAACTTCGCCGAGCACTGGGCGTTCTGGGATTGGATCTTCGGCACGCTCTATCTGCCGAAGCAGCGGGAGACGCTGACCTTTGGCCTGGCGGGTGTGGCCACGCAGCCGCACGGCAATGTGGCGGCCGCCTATCTGCGCCCGGTGCTGGGTGCCGCCCGCTCCGCCTTTGCCCTGGCCTGGCGCCTCGCCGCCCGGGCCGTGCCACGCCGTCAACCCGGGGCGGTGCAGGCCCCCGTGCCGGAGCCGCCGCGCCGGTAGAGTTCCAGCCGCCCATCCGAACTGCGATGGACCAGCCCGTACTGCTTCAGGGCGTTGCTGCGCAGCCCCTGGTGCGGCCCGGGCGCATCATCCGGCAGCACATCCCACAGCAGTAAGTAGTCCACGGGCATCCTGGTTTCGGCCTCCCATCGCGGCACGTCCAGCGCGCGCACCCTGGTGTCGCCCTGCAACGGCTCCCAGCCATACAGCAGCAGCTGCGGGTCCATGCCGGGCCGGAACCGCGCGGGATAGACGGACAGCCGTGCCGCGTAGCTGAACAGCACCGGACGGTCGCCGTACCATTGCAGGCGGTGCGCCAGGTGGAAGGTTGGGTGATGGATCACGCGGGCCGTGTTCGCCCGGTCCAGCTTGTAGTGGCCCAGCACCGGCACCACCGTGCAATGCGGCCCCACAAGCGCATCGGCCTCGGCAAACTGCGCCACCACTGGCGGCACCTGGGTTGCCTGCAGCCAGGCTGCCACGCCGATCACCGCCAGCCCGCTGCCTGCCGCCACCGCCATGGCGGAATGCCGCAGCCAGGCCGCCATGGGCAGCGCTGCGGCCACCAGCGCCAGGCCGACATAGGGAAAGAGCTGGGCCCGCGCCACATGCGTCCAGCCGCCGGCGGCCCGGTCTGGCACAACAAGCATCAACGCCAGCAGGGCCAATGGCACGGCGCAGAGCGCAAGCGGCAATGTGCTGACCGCATCCCCGCGGCGCCACTGGCGCCAGAGCCCTGCCAGCCCGGCCGCCACCAGACCCAGTAACGCCAGCGTGGCGGCGAGCCCCGCGGCATGCGCAATCGACCCCACCGTGGCGAACGGCGCTGCCAGCAGCACGCCCCAAATGCGTTCCACCGGCGATGCGCCATAGACCATCGGCGCGTTGCCGCCTGCCTTCGCCGCGAACACCATGAACAGGCCCAAGGAGGGCAAGGTGGCCACGGCCGTCGCCACGACCAGGCGCCGCACCTCCCGGAGGTTCGCGCCCCGCCGTGCGGAGATGGGCCGCAACGCAGCCAGCGCCTCCACCGTCAGCATCGCCAGCAACGCCGCCAACGCCTCGATCCAGCCGGAGGCTTGGCATGCCAGCGTCAGCAGCAGCATGGCCGACAGCACCATCATGCGCCCCGCACCGGGCTGCTCGCGCAGCCGCAGCCACGCCCATAGGCTGAGCAGGAAGCCCACCACCGACAACGAGAAATTGTACAGCCCGAGATAGAAGAGCCGGTGCAGCGCCACCGGGAAGAAGAACAGCGCCAGCCACGCTGCCTCTGGCGTGATATGCCGCAGCACCAGCCGCGCGGCCAGCGGGATACCCAGCAGGCACGCTGCCTGCAGCGCCATCTCCGCCTGCAACGGGGTCAGCACGAACATCAGCCCGGCCAGCGCCAGGTGCCCGAAGGCATTGGGCGTTGGCACCGGGTTTGGTTCCAGCAACCGGTTCAGCTGCGGCCACGCGGGATCGCCGGCATGGCGCAGGAAATGCGCGATGCTGACATGCGCCGGCCCGTCGCTGGTCAGCACCGGCCCCACCGCCAGCAACATTGCCGCCATCAGCCCGAGCAAGCCGAAGAACAATACCGGCTCCAGGCGGCAGGCTATCGCGCGAAAGCGCGCCTCGGGGTGGTCGGGCAATGTCTCGTGCTCATGAAAATGCGCGGCCGGATACTGCGTGCTTCACCCCAGGCGCACAATCCCGCCGTTACGGCCGCGGCAGCATCCTGGGCCGCCCCGGGGTGCGCAGCGGCTCGGCCAGTTGGGCGAACTCGCACAGCAGCCGGCGCGTGTCGCGCGGGTCCACGATCTCCTCCACCTGGAACGTCTCGGCGGTGCGGAAGGGCGAGCGCAGCTTGTTCAGCCGGTCCTCGATCTCGCGCAGCTTCGCCTTCGGGTCTTCGGCGCCCTCGATATCCGCGCGATACGCCGCTTCGATCCCGCCTTCCAGCGGCAGTGAGCCCCACCAGCCCGATAGCCACGCATAGCGCAGCGCCAGCCGCCCGGCCGGGGTGTGCACCGCGCCGGCCACGCCAAAGGAATTGCGCACCACGATCGTGCACCACGGCACCGTCGTTTGGTTCATCGCCGCCATCGCGCGCACGCCGTGGCGGATCACCGCGGTGCGCTCCGCCTCCACCCCGATCAGGAAGCCGGGGCAATCCATCAGGTAGACCACCGGCAGGTGGAACGTCTCTGCCAGGTCCACGAAGCGCACCACCTTCTGGCAGGCATCCGCCGTCCAGGCGCCAGCATAGTGGTAGGGGTCGCTGGCCATGATCGCCACCGGGTGCCCGCCGAGGCGCGCCAGCCCGGTGATCACCGAGCGGCCGAAATGGCGCCCCATCTCGAAGAAGCTGCCCTGGTCCACCACCGTGTCGATGATGGTGCGCATCTTGTAGACCTTGCGCCGATCGCGCGGGATCACGCTCATCAGCTTCTCGTCGCGCCGGTCCACCGGATCGGCACTCGGCTCCACCGGCGGCACGCCATGCACGCTGGAGGGCAGGTAGGACAGGAAGCGCCGCACGCGCTCGAACGCTTCCTCCTCCGTATCCACCGCATCATCCACGCCGCCGGCCTTGGTCTGGATTTCCCAGCCGCCCAGCTCGCGCTTGGTGACGTTATGGCCCAGCGCGTTCACCACCGGCGGCCCGGCGACGAACATCGCCGAGGTCTCCTTGGTCATGATCGAATAATGCGTCGCCGCCAGCCGCGCCGCCCCCAGCCCGGCCACGGAGCCCAGCCCCAGCCCCACCACCGGCACCTGGCTCATATTGTCGGTGGCCAGGAAGAACCCCTCGCCGCCGCCCACGCCGCCGGGCAGGTTCGCCCGCCCGGTGGTCTCGATCGTCTTCACGCTGCCGCCGCCGCCGGAGCCCTCGATGATGCGGATGATCGGCAGCCGGAACTCGGCCGCCATAAGCTCCGCCATGATCGGCTTGGCCTTGATCGTGGCATCGGCGGAGCCGCCGCGCACGGTGAAGTCGTCGCCCACCACCACCACCGGCCGGCCATCGATCTTGCCGCGCCCGAACACGCAGTTGGACGGCACCAGCTCCACCAAGTTGCCCTCGGCATCGTACTGCGCCTTGCCGGCGATCGCGCCGACCTCGTGGAAGCTGCCGGTATCCAGTACGCCGTCGATCCGTTCGCGCACCGTCAGGCGCCCGCCATCGTGCTGGCGCTTCACCTTGTCCGCGCCGCCCATCCGGCGGGCCATCTCTTCGCGACGGCGCAGTTCATCCAGTTCCGGCTGCCAGGTCATGTTCGTTTCCTCCGCGTTCCCGGCATCATGCGCCGGACGTCCGCGCGCGCAACCCTCGCCGATTGCCGCGGCGCGCAATGCCGCTAAGCTCCGCGCCGGGAGGAGCCTGCGCATGAACAAATGGGTCCGGCTGGCACATGGCGGCGGCTGCGCCTTCGGCACGCTGAACGAGGACGGCTCCGTGGCGCTCCACCGAGGCGACATGTTCGACAGCCCGACCCCCACCGGCGAGACCGTGCCCGCCGCGTTCGTCGTGCTGCGTGCGCCGGTCCGCCCCGGCAAGTTCATAGGCCTATGGAACAATTTCCACGAACTTGCCACCAAGCAGGGCAACACGATCCCAACCGAGCCGCTCACCTTCCTCAAATCCCCCGGCAGCATCGTCGGGCCCGAAGCCCCGATCCTGCCGCCCCCCGGCTATACCGGCCGCGTGATCTACGAAGGCGAACTCGCCATCGTCATCGGCCGCCGCACCACCCATGCCGACGAGGCTGAGGCCGCGCGCAACATCTTCGGCTACACCTGCATCAACGACGTGACCGCCACTGACATCCTCACCGCCGACCCCGCCTTCCCGCAATGGGCGCGTGCCAAATCCCCCGACAGCTTCGGCCCCGTCGGCCCCTGCATCGTCCCTGAACTCCCGGCCGATGCCCACGTTCGCGTGCTGCTCAACGGCCGCGAGCGCCAGAACTACCCGCTGTCGGACATGATCCTGCCACCCGCCCGAATCGTCGCCCTCCTCTCGCGCGAAATGACGCTGGAGCCCGGCGACCTCATCGCCTGTGGCACCTCCGTCGGCGCCCTGCCGATGCGCCCGGGCATGGTGGTGGAAGTTGCCATCGACGGCATCGGCACCCTGCGCAACATCTTCGCCCCCACGGAGGCCCCCGCATGAGCGAGCCCATCTTCGCCGGCCTCAAGGTGATCGACTGCGCCAGCTTCATCGCCGGCCCCGCCGCCGCCACCATCCTGGCCGACCACGGCGCCGAGGTGATCAAGATCGAACCGCCCGGCGCCGGCGACGCCTATCGCTCGCTGTTCACCCGACCGGGCGCGCCCAACCCGGGCGTGGACTACGCCTGGCTCGCCGTCTCCCGCAACAAGCGCGGCCTGGCGCTCGACCTCAAGGCCCCGGAAGGCCGCGCCATCCTGGAACGCCTCGTCTCCCAGGCCGACATCTTCGTCACCAATTTTCCCCTGCCGGTCCGCGAGCGCCTGCGCACCCGCTACACCGACTTCGCGGAAAAGTACCCCCGCCTGATCTACGCCTCCCTCACCGCCTATGGCGAGGACGGTCCCGAAGGCGACAAGACCGGCTTCGACACCACCGCCTACTGGGCCCGCTCCGGCCTGATGGACGAGGTCCGCGCCGACCACTCCGCGCTGCCTGCCCGCTCCGTGCCAGGGATGGGCGACCACCCCACCGCCAGCGCCCTGTTCGGCGGTATCGCAGCCGCCCTCTACCGCCGCGAACGCACCGGGCAGGGCGGCGAGGTGCGCGCCAACCTGATGAACGCCGGCATGTGGGCCAACACCTTCCTCATCCAGGCCGCCCTGTGCGGTGGCACCATCCCGCCCCGCCCCAAGCGCGAGGACGCGCCCAACGCGCTCGGCAACATGTACCAGGCCGGCGATGGCCGCTGGTTCATCATCGCGGTGGTCAGCGAAGACCGCCAATGGGCGCCGCTCGCCACCGCTATGGGCCTCAACCACCTGATCGAGGACCCCCGCTTCGCCACCACCGCCGCCCGCCGGGCCAACGCCCGCGCCCTGATGGACCAGTTCGACGAGGTCTTCGCCACCGCCCCGCTGGCCGAATGGCGCACCAAGCTGGACGCCGCCGGCATCACATTCGGCCCCATCGGCACCACTTACGAAATCGCCGCGGACGAGCAGGCCCTGGCCATCGGCGCCCTGCGCCCGATCGAAGGCACGCCCTACCTGACGGTGGACTCGCCCTTCACCATCGAAGGCGCGCCGAAAATCCCCGCCCACCGTGCGCCTGATCTGGGGGAGCATAGCAGTGAGATCCTGCGGGATGCCGGGTACTCGGACAGCGAGATCGCGGCGTTCAGGGCTGCCAAAGTGTTTGAAGGCAAGTAAGCATGTTCTTTTTTGAAAAAAAGAACCAAAAAACTTTTACGACTTTGGGGCGGGAAAATTTGATCCCTCCGCATCAAATTCACAAAAGTCTTTTTGCTTCTTTTTCTTCAGAAAAAGAAGACTCTTGAGGGAACCCTGAAATGCCCGTGCTGACCAACAACGGTGTGAACATCCATTACGAGACCCATGGCTCCGGCCCGCCGCTGCTGCTCAGCCACGGCTTCTCCGCCACCTCGGCCATGTGGCGCGGCCAGATCGAGCCACTGTCCCGCAACCACACCCTCATCCTGTGGGACATGCGCGGCCACGGCGAATCCGACTACCCCGCCGACCCCGCCGCCTATAGCGAGGACGCCACCGTCTCCGACATGGCCGCGATCCTCGATGCCGTCGGTGCGAAGCAAGCCATCATCGGCGGCCTCTCGCTCGGCGGCTACATGTCGCTCGCCTTCCACCTGCGCCACCCCGAGCGTTGCCGCGCGCTGCTGATCATCGACACCGGCCCCGGCTTCAAGAAAGACGAAGCGCGCGACGCCTGGAACGCCCGCAGCCATGAAACCGCCGCCCGCTTCGATGCCGAGGGCCTGGCCCCGCTGCTGAAGGGCTCGCCCGAGCGCTCCAAATCCCGCCACCGCGATGCCACCGGCCTGGCCCACGCCGCGCGCGGCATGCTCACCCAGCGCGATGCCGGCGTGATCAACTCGCTGCCCGGCATCAAGGTGCCCTCGCTGGTGCTGGTCGGCAGCAAGGACACGCCGTTCCTCGCGGCCACCGACTACATGGCGGCCAAGATCGAGGGCAGCACCAAGGTCGTCATCCCCGATGCCGGCCACGCCGCCAACATCGACCAGCCCGCCGCCTTCAACGAGGCGGTGCTCGCCTTCCTCTCAAAGCTGAACTGAAAGAACACCAAATGGCCATCTACCAGGACATCGCCGCCACCACGGAAGGCCACGTCGGCATCGTGGAAATCCGCAAGCCGCCGCACAACTTCTTCGACGTGTCGCTCATCAACCAGATCGCCGACGCGCTGCAGGCGTTCGACGCGGACAACGAAATCCGCTCCATCCTGTTCTGCGCCGAGGGCAAGGCCTTCTGCGCCGGCGCCGATTTCTCCAACCGGCCCGACACCGGCCTGGTGACCGAGGAAGGCGGGCAGGTGACGAAGCACCTTTACAAGGAAGCCGCCCGTATCTTCCGCAACAGGAAGCCGATCGTCGCCGCCATCCAGGGCCCCGCGATCGGTGGTGGCCTGGGCCTCGCCCTGGTGGCCGATTTCCGCATCGCCGCGCCGGAAGCCCGCTTCAGCGCCAATTTCACTCGCCTGGGCTTCCATCCCGGCTTCGGCCTCACTGCCACCCTGCCGCGCCTTGTCGGCCAGCAGAAGGCGCAGATGATCTTCTATACCGGCCGGCGCTACACCGGGGAGGAAGCCGTCGCCATGGGCCTGGCCGACCAGCTCGCCCCGCTGCCAGAACTCCGCGCCACCGCGATGGCCCTGGCCGCCGAAATCGCTGTCGCTGCCCCGCTCGCCCTGCAATCCACCCGCGAAACCCTGCGCCGCGGCTTGGCCGACGCCATCGAAACCGCCACCGAGCGTGAACTGGTGGAACAGGAATGGCAGCGCCGGACCGCGGATTTCCGCGAGGGCGTAAAGGCGATGGGCGAACGCCGCACGCCGGATTTCAAGGGAAGGTAAGCGGTTTTTTTCGGAAGAACTTTGCGCCGGGGGCTATCGCCGGCGCAAAGGTATGAAGTCTTTTTTGCTTCTTTTTTCTTCAGAAAAAAGAAGACGCTTCCTTATCCTACCTTGAACGCCACGAACTTGTTGCCGTCCAGGTCGCGGAAATAGCCGGCGTAGAACGTCTCGCCGCGCAGGCCCACGGCGCCTTCATCCGCCCCGCCCAGCGCCAGTGCCTTGGCGTGCATGGCTTCCACCTGCTCGCGGCTTTCCACCGCCAGTGCCACCATGGTGCCATTGCCGGCGGAGGCTGCGCTGCCGTCATACGGCTTCACCACGGCCACGCGCGGCGTGCCGGGCGCCATGCCCCAGGCCTTGAAGCGCTCATTGTCGGTCAGGCGCTTGGCACCGATCACGGCGAACAGCGCATCGTAGAACGCGGCGGCGCGGGCCATATCGTTGGTCCCGACGGTAACGAAGCCGATCATCGTCTGTATCCTTGGTTGGGGCGCGGGCATGGATGCGCGCACCGGTCTGCAACAGGTAGGGGGTCCGGGCCGCTAAGTCACCCGCCGGACATTGAAGAACGTTACGCCACCCTTGGGCACGCCCTCCAACCCGCGGCGATACGCCGTCAGCGGATAGTAGGTGCCGAGCGGGATATAGGGCACGTCCCGCCACACCAGCATCTGGATCTCGCGCGCGATCGCCTGCCGGGAAGCCAGGTCCGGCGCCTCGAACCACTGGTCGCGCAGCGCCACGATCTCCGGCACCGGCACCCAGCCCACCCAGCCCGGCGAGATGCCCAAATGGGCCGCGGGGTCGTAGCGGTTGTGGCCGTTGAACCAGTTGAACACCACGCTCCACCCGCCCTGGGACGGCTGCGCCTTGCTTGCCCGGCGCTGGATCTGCGTGCCGTAATCCATCACCTGCAGGTCCACGTTGAACCCGATCCGCTTCAGCAGGTCGGCGCCCACTTGGGAGACGGCGAACAGGCTCGGATAATCCCCGGCCGCCAGCACCACCACCTTCTCGCCGGCGTAGCCGGAGCCGCGCAGCAGGCGCTGTGCGGCGGTGAGGTCGCCCGCCATCGCCTCCACCCCGGCATCCGTGCTCATCGGCTTGCCCAGGCTCCACACGCCCACCCGGTCGCGCCATACATCACGGTCCTCGCCGGCGATGGCGGTCATGAAATCGGATTGCCGGATTGCCGGCAAAACCGCGCGGCGCACCGCGGGGTTGTCGAACGGCGGATGCAGCGCGTTGAAGCGCAGGATCGCCTCGCCGCCGATGAAATCCTGGATCTGCACCGCCAGCGCCGGGTCGCGCCGCAAGGAAGGCGCGTGGTCGGGCCCGATATCGCCCACCCAATCCACCTCGCCCTTCTGCAGGCTGGCGATGGCGGTGGAGGCATCGGGGATAATGCGCCATTCCACCCGCTCGAAATGCGCCACCTTCCCGCCGGCCATGTAGTTGCCTGGTTCCGGGCGCGGCACGTAGCCGGCGAAGCGCTCGTACACCACGCGCGCGCCCACCACGCGTTCATCGGCGCGGTAGCGGAACGGCCCGCTGCCCACCACCTCGGCCATCCGGCCGCGCTCGCCACCGGCCACCAGGCGCTCCGGCAGGATGAAGGCCGGATAGGTTGCGGGCTTGGCCAACGCATAGGGCAGCAAAGGGAACGGCCGCTTCAGCCGGAATTCCACCACGCGGTCGCCATCGGCGCGCAACTCATCGAGCTGCGAAGCGATCTTGCCCGCGAACACATCCACGCCCAGCCAGCGCTTCAGGCTCGCCACCGCATCGCGTGCCAGCACGGGGGCGCCATCATGGAAGCGCAGCCCGTCGCGCAGCGTGATCCGCCAGCGCCGGCCATCGTCTTCCACTGTGGCCCCGGCTGCCATCTGCGGCTGTGGCTGGCTGTCGCGGTCCAGCCCGTAGAGCGCGTCGTACACCATGTTGGAATGCTGAACCGTCACGTCCGGCCCGGCGAAGAACGGGTCCAGCACGGTCACATCCGCCACCGGCACGAAGCGCAGGGTGGAGCCTTGTGCCCGCGCCAGGTTGGGCGCCGCCAAGGCCAAGCCTGAAGCCAGCAGCGCCCTTCGCTGCATCACACCACCCGGCGCAGCATCGAAACCGCGGAATCCAGCGTCATTTGCCGCCGAACGCGGAAATTGGCGAAGGCCTGCTCCGCCTTCGTTCCCACCGGGTTCAGCACGAAGCGCGAGGCTTCCCAGGCGGCGAGGTCCTTGTACCACGCCATCAGCCACACCCGCGTCACCCCCGGGGAGGGCGGGGCGAGGCTGCGCCAGAACCCGATCACGCGCGTGTCGTGCACATCCTCGAAATTGTCCCAGGCATCGGCGGAGATGTCGCGGAACCGCGGCCAATCTTCCTGCGCGCAATCGAACCAGCGGTGGGAGAAGAACCCTTCCACCTCCGGAAGAGTCTCGTCGGCCGTCGGCCGCGGGTCCGGCTCCCAGAACTCGTGCCGGATCACCCCGGCCGGCACGCCGGCCAGCAGATCCACCCCGCGCGCGGTGGCTTCGTCGGGAAACTCCGAGAGCATCACAAGGTTGTTTACGCCGAGCCCGATCATGGAGGTGAACACGCCAAACACCCGGCCGCCCGCCGCGCGGGCCGTCTCCGCCGCGCGCGTGGTCAGCAGCTTGCCGACCGGGGCCGCGCCATGCGCCGCCGTGGCCAGAACGTGATGCTGGAAGATGCGCATGGCTAGACCGTCCCCACCGGCGTGGCGGGCGAGCCCACCGCGCCTGGCAGCCGCAGCGGCGGGGCGGTCATCAGGAAGCGATTGCGGCCGTTCGCCCGCAGCCAATCCGCCAGTTCGGTGAAGTACCACATCTCGCCGAGGTAGCAGCCCAGCTTGAACAGGCAATGCGCGTGCAGCGGCAGCATCGTGCACGGGTCGCTGGTCGGCGCCGGCATGGCGGGTTGGGCTTCCACCGCGTAGTTGTCGGCGAACAGCGCCACCGCGCCGCTATCGGTGATCCACTGCAGCAGCCGGTCGTCGCGGCCATCCAGCGCGCTGGTGGTCTTGAACAGCACGTCGCGATCCGGCTGCTTCTTCATCTCCAGCAGCAGCTCGGCGAACCCGGTGCGGAAGCACACCATGTCGCCTTCCTCCACGACGATCTTGTCCTTCTCGAGGATCGCCATCAGCTCTTCATAGCCCACCACCTTGCCGCTGCGGCCGTGATGCGCCAGCAGATCGATCATCACCGCGCGGCCCTGCACGCAGGTGACGGCGATGTTCTCCACGCCCAGCTTGTGCGCACCGGGCGGCACCGGGTTCGGCTTGCCGTCCACGCCGCGATTGTATTCCAGCGGCCCCGCGATATCCGTGCCGGCGCGGTAGCCGTTGTAGAACACGTCTTCCATCCGGCCGTCGCCATCCACGTCGAACATCTGGCCGACATGGGCCAGCGTGTCCCACTGCGTGGAATACTGCAGCGTCAGCAGCACGCGATCGTCGCTGATCACATCCAGCGAGTTCGGGTCGTAGCAGCGGATGGGCACCGCCATGTTCGGCCGCCCATCACGGAAGGTCGGCATCAGCTCCGGCGGATGGCGCCGCGGGTTCACCACGTTCCCGCCGGGATAATCCAAAGGCAGGGACAGGCAGAACGCGCGGCCCACCTTCACCTCCGCAATGCCCTGCAGCACCTTCTGCGGCGTGAGCAGGTTCAGCCGGCCGAGCTGGTCGTCCGGCCCCCAGTTGCCCCAGGTGGATCCCTCGGGGCGGCGCGTCCAGCGTGGATTGGTCATCGAGATATCCTCAGGCGGCTTGCTGAAGGGTGGGGGCGGAATCCGCCACGGTGGTGCGGTGCAGGTCGCGCACCTGGTCGGCGGGGTAGCGACGGGCGCGGTGCATCGTGGTGCGGTTGTCCCACATCACCAGGTCGTTCTGGCTCCAGCTATGGCGATAGACGAACTCCCGCTGCGTGGCGTGCTCGGTCAGGTCGCGCAGCAGCATCCGCGCCTCCGGCACCGGCCAGCCATGCACGGTGCCGGCATGGCTCGACAGGTAGAGCGAAAGCCGCCCGCTCGCCGGGTGCCGCCGCACCAGCCGTTGTGGCACGGGTGCGAAGCGGCGGCGTTCCTCCTCGGTGAAGTCGGTGAAGCCGAGCACGCCGCGCGAGTGCAACTGGGTGTGGTCGCACACGAGGTCGCGGATCTCGGCCTTGGTGGCATCGTCCAGCGCATCCCAGGCGGCGCGCATGTCGGCGAATTCGGTGTTGCCGCCGTGGTCCGGGATCACCCGGGCCGAGAGCAGCGAGAACTTCGCCGGCGTTGCCTTGAAGCTGCTGTCGCTGTGCCACAGCATGTTGCCCAGCGAGAACAGCCGCTTGCGGTCATCCCGCGCGAGCACGCGGCCATCCTTGTCCAGGTTAGAGATGTCGTTGATGTCCATCGAGAGGCGCCGTTCGGCGCCCTGAACGATATCCCCGGTGGCCGTTTCCATCGGGCCGAAATGCTGGCTGAAGGCCAGTTGCTGCGGGTCGTTGATGGCCTGGCCGTGGAACACCAGCACGGCGAAGCGGTCCATCCCCGCCTCGATCTCGGCCGCCACCGCAGGGCTCACCCCGGCGGCGATGTCCACGCCGGAAACAACGCCGGCGAAATCCGGCCGTGCCGGGTCGATCGGTTCGATGCGCAACGCCATGGTTTCCTCCGTCTTTGGCGGAAGGATGCCAGGGTGCGCCTACTTCGCCAATTCCCGCTCGATCAATGTGCCCATGCGCTCGAAATCGGTGGGCTCGTTGTAGGCCTGTGCGGAAAGCCGCAGCCAGAGCTGGCCGTTATGCGGGATGATCGGAACATCGGTCCCGGCGTCCAGCAACGCCCCGCGCAACGATGCGGCCTGCGCTGCCTCGCCCTTCGGGAGCCGCACCATGGCCATCGACCCGGCCGCGCGGTTGCCCGCCCCGGTCTCCGTGCCCCAGCGCGCGGCCAGCGCGGCTCCGGCGGAGGCGGCAAGGGCCACGTTGCGGGCGATCAGCGCGGGGCCGCCCAGCCGGGCATGGAAATCGAGTGCCGCGGGCGTGGCCAGCCAGGCGGAGGGGTCGCGCGTGCCGGTCCAGTCGAACTCCGCCGTGAAGCCCTGGCCGTAGCCGTGGGAGATCACGGCGGGATGGATGCCCCCCTGCCGGTCCGCCCGCGCCCACAGGAAGCCGCTTCCCTTCGGCGCGAACAGCCATTTGTGGCAATTGCCCACATACCAGTCGGCATCCAGCGCCGTGAGGTCCAGCGCCACCTGCCCCGGCGCATGGGCGCCGTCCACCAGCACCGGCACGCCCTGCGCGTGGCAAACCGCGACCATCTCCGCGATCGGCAGAAGCAGCGCGGAGGAGGAGGTGATGTGGTCCAGCACCGCCAGCTTCGTGCGCGGCGTGATCGCCGCCGACAGCGCCGTCAGCAACTCCGCGTCATCCGGCCGCGGGAAGGTCACGGGCACCTCCACCATCCAGGCCCCGCTGATGGAACACACATGCCGCACCGTGTTGCGCACTGCCCCGTACACATGGGCCAGCACCAGGATTTCGTCGCCGGGCTCGAAGCGCAGTGAGCGCAGCACGCCGTTCGCGCCTTCCGTGGCATTGCCGACGAAGCCGATATCCTGGCCGCGCGCGCCCAGCACTGCGCCGAGCCGGTCGGCGGCCGCGCGCAGGGCGGGCAGGATGGTGCCGTTGAAGAAGCGGCTGGGTTGCCGCTCCATCCGCGTGCGCCATTCGTCCTGCGCCGCCAGCACGGGGCGCGGGGTGGCCCCGTATGCCCCGTGATTGGCGGTGGCGAAGCCGTCCTCCAGCAGGAATTCCTGGCGGACGGCTTCGCCCAGTGCCGTCATGTCAGGTGGCCATGGCCGGCCGCATGCCGCGCCACGGCGTTGCCTTCTCGTAGGCCTGGCACACCCGCAGCAGCAGCGCGTCCTCGAAGGGGCGGGCGGCGAGCTGGATGCCCACGGGCAGGCCGCCCTCGCCGTAGCCGGAGCAGATGGTCATGGCGGGCTGGCCAGTTAGGTTGAACGGGATGGTGAAGCCGGGCTTTTCCAGGCTGCTCCACTTCGGCATGCCCTCGATCTTCGGCGCTTCGGTGGGGGCGCCCGCGGTGAGCAGGATGTCCACGTCGGCCATGGCCGCATGCACCGCCTGCTGCAGCTCGCGGCGGCGGCGGACCGCTTCCACGTAGTCGGCCCCGCTGATCAGGCCGCCGAAGGTGACTCGGTCGCGGAACAACTCGCCGTATTCGTCGCGGCGGGTCTTGAGCCACTTCTCGTGCAGCGCGTAGGCCTCCGTCACCAGGATCAGGAAGCCGGCGGCCTGGAACTCCACCAGGGAGGGCAGGGTAACTTCGCGGATCAGCGCACCCTGGTTGCGCAGGGTCTCCACCGCATCGTCGATGCCCTTCTGGACCGTGGCGTTCACCTTGCAGTCGGTCTCGTGGAAGTGGCGCACCACGCCGATCCGCACCCCGGCCACGCCGCCATTGAGGCCGGAGAGCAGGTCCGGTGCCGCGCGGGTGGCACTGGCGGGGTCGGAGGGATCATGGCCGGCCATGGCCTGCAGCAGGATGGCGCAATCCTCCACCGTCCAGGCCATCGGTCCCGTGTGGTCCATCGAGTAGGTGAGCGGCAGCACGCCCGCGCGCGAGCACAGGCCGTAGGTGGGCTTGATGCCGGCGATGCCGCAGAAGGCGGCGGGGCCGCGGATGGAGCCGCCGGTATCGCTGCCGGTGCCGCCCAGGATCAGGCCGGCGGCCACGGCCGCACCGGTGCCGGAGGAGGAGCCGGAGGTGAAGTGTTCCGTGTTCCACGGGTTGCGGGCGGGGGGCCAGGGGATGTCGAAGCTGGGGCCGCCCATGGCGAATTCATGGGTGGCGAGCTTGCCCAGCATCACCGTGCCGGCTTCGGCCCATTTGCGCACCACGGTGGAATCGGTGGCGGGCACGTTGTGTTCCAGCAGGCGGGAATGCGCCGTGGTGCGGATGCCGGCGGTGCCGTAGATGTCTTTGTGGGCGATCGGGATGCCATCCAGCACCCCGCGCGGGGTGCCGGCCATGAAGCGCTTCTCGGCGGCGGCGGCATCGGCGAGGGCACGTTCCTCGGTGACCAGCAGGAAGCTGTGCAGCTGGCCATCGAGCTTGGCGATGCGGGCGAGCATGTGCTTGGTCAGCTCGACCGGGGAGATCTTCTTGGCCGCGAGGTCGGCGGCGGCGGAGGCGATGGTGGGGAAGGCGTTCATGGTCACACGCCCTCCGCGTTCAGCGGGCGGAAGAGATGGGCGGGTTCGGCCTCGCGGCCGCGGGCGGGGTTGCGGAGCAGGGCGGTGAACCGCTCGATATGCGGCCAGGCGCTGTAGAGATCGTCGATGTTCGCTTGCGTGAGGTCGAGCCCCGCGCGCTTGACCAGTGTTGCGAATTCGTCCCGGCTCAGTGGCTGCGACATCCTGCCCTCCGCGGTTTTGAGGGCGGGACTGCGCCGCATCCGGGAGCCGGTGTCAATTCGTCTTGGGGGGCGGGGCGATGTAGGTGGCGGCGAAATCCGGGTCCACGGCGCGGCGGACATAGTCTTCGGCGGTGGGTTCGTAGAGCGCCCAGAGGCGGGCGAGTTCGGCGAGCGGCTTTTCGTGGGCGTCCACGCGCAGGTCCACGAAGGGGAAGGGTTCGGTGTGGACCACCAGCAGGGAGGCGGAGACCACGGCGGCGGTTTCGCCCCCGGCATCCTCCCCTGCCTGGATCGCGCGGACGAGGCGGGTGGCGAGCGGGAGGTCGATGGTGGCTTCGAAGCTGGCGACCATCGCGGGCGC
This sequence comes from Alphaproteobacteria bacterium, assembly GCA_026400815.1. Taxonomy (GTDB): domain Bacteria; phylum Pseudomonadota; class Alphaproteobacteria; order Acetobacterales; family Acetobacteraceae; genus CAMDGX01. The sequence continues at coordinate 6,537 of JAPLOI010000018.1, read as the reverse complement.
CACGTCCTCGTTGCGCAGGATGTTGCCGGCGCCGACGCAATCGCGGCCGTGGGTGACCGAGATGGCGGGGCGAACGTTCGCACCGTCGAAATGCGCGGTGCGGCCCTGGGCATCGATCACGGCGAGTTGGCGCCAGTGGCGGTGGGGGGTGGCGGCGGCGATGGCGTCGATGGTTTGTTGCGCGGTGAAGCCGCGTGAGAGGAGATCCAGGCCGAGCGGGCCCAGGCGCGGGTCGGTACGGTGCTGGGTGAGCACGGCGCCGATGCCGGCCTTCGCGAAGGGCACGCGGGCGCCGACGCCGACGGCGGAGGTGGTGACGACGGCGCCGAACTGGCCGGTGCGGGGGCAGCGGCCGAGGAGTGAGAAGGTCATTGTAGGTTCAGTACAACAAGGTCTTGTCGAGCACGTTGCGCATCTGGTCCATCCGGCCGTCGATCCAGCAGAGCAGGTTGTGGCGGAAGATTTCGGTGATGCGGGCGTTCTCGGAGAAGACGGTGCTGGCGGAGTGCGGCGAGATCAGCACGTTCTTCATGTCCCAGAGCGGGGATTCCTTGGCCAGCGGTTCCACGCGGGCGACGTCCAGCGCGGCGAAGCCGATCTTGCCGGAGGCGCAGGCTTCGATCAGCGCATCCTCATCCACCACGGTGCCGCGGGCGATGTTGACGAAGACCACGCCGGGACGCATGGCGGCGAAGGCGGCGGCATCGACCAGGTTCACGGTGGCATCGGTGTGCGGGACTGTCACCACCACGGCATCGGCGCTGTCGAGGGCCTGGTGCATCTGGGCGGTGGGGACCACGGCATCGAACAGGTCGTTGTGGGCGCGGGAGCGGGCGGGGTCGCGGGCGACGGCGGTGACGTGCATGTCGAAGGCTTTTGCGAGGCGGGCGCAGCCGCGGGCGAGGTCGCCGGCGCCGATGATGACCAGGCGGCGGCCGGCCACTTCGGGGCCGCAGGAGCGGATCCAGCTATGGGCCTTCTGCTCGGCCTGGAGATGGGCGAGGCCGCGCCAGTGCGCGAGCAGGGCCATGAAGGTGAATTCGGCGAGCGGGCGGGCGTGCACGCCGCGGGCGGTGGTGACGAGGATATCGCGTTCGGCGAGGCCCATGGTCTTCACGTATTGGCCGACGCCGGTGCTGGTGGTTTGGATCCATTTCAGCTTGGCGAGCAGCGGCAGTTCTTCCGCGGCCGGGAGGTCCCACAGGATGTCGGCTTCCGCGAGCATTTCCTTCCAGCGCTGCTGCTGCAGGTGGGTGCGGGTGAAGCCGTCGATGCCCTTGTGGTCGGCGGTGTAGCGGGTGGGGGGCAGGAGGGCGGGGTCGTAGAGCACTTCCAGCGAGGGATGCGTCTCGCGGATCGTGGCGACGTGCTCGGGTTCGAGGGGGGAGGCGATCATGATGGTATGGGTCATGATCCCTTCTAGCGCGGGCTTCGGGGCGGTGGGGAGTCTGGGCCGGTGGCGGGGCTAGAGCTTTTCCCAGACGCCGGTCTCCTCATCGAGGCGGTCGTGCTCCAGGGCGCGGAAATCCATGGTGGAGACGAGGCCGAGCACCTTGCCGTGGGCCACGACGGGGACGTGGCGGAAGCCGCCATCGTGCATCAGGCGCAGGGCCTCGATGGCGGTGTGGGTGGGGGGCATGTGGGCGGGGCTGCGGGTCATGACCGCGGCGAGGTGGGTGTGGGCGGGGCTTTTGCCTTCGGCGAGGAGGCGGACGACATCGCGGCCGGTGATGATGCCTTCGAGGGCGCCGTGGGCATCGGTGACCATGACGGCGCCGATGCGGTGTGTGTGCATCTCCTGGCAGGCCTGCTGCACCGTGGCGGTGGCGGGCAGGGTGACGGGCTGGCGCCGGACGACGTCGCCGATCTTGCGCTGGGCCATGGTCGCCTCCTGGGTTTGGGGGAGTGTGACGGTTGGACGACGGCGGGGCGTTGATCTGGCTCAACGCGGGTTGCGCGGGGTGGTGCCTTTCCGTATGGTTTTCGCAACGAAATAGCGCAGGAGCGGGCGATGCGGTGGCTGGTGCTGGCGGTGGCGGGGCTGGCGGGGTGTGCGCAGCCGGTGGAGCGGCCGGGCTGGGTGCGGCCCGAGTTGGCGGCGACGTGGCTGGACGGGGGCGGGGTGCGGTGGCCGCCGGATGACGGGTTCCGTGGGGCGGCGGTGCCGATCGTGCTGCCGGCGGGGGTGTTGCTGGACCGGTTCGGGGCGGATACCGGGCGGTTCCTGAGCCCGAAGGGGGCGGCGTTCCGGGCGCGGGCGCTGCCGAGCGTGTGTGCGGGGCAGCCCTATTCGGTGTTCCGGGTGGCGAGCCCGCTGCCGGTGTGGATCGGCAAGGCGGCGGGGTGGTTCGACGAGCCCGGCGGGGCGACGCAGGTGCAGAGTGATGCGACGGTGGCGCAGCTTCTGGCCGATGGGGTGCTGGTGCGGATGCCGGCTTCGCCCGCGCCCTGTTGAAATTACGATAACGGAACAAAATGGACGTGGGTTGGCGTGGCGGGTTTCAGGGCCGCCAGAGGCCGTGGCGCCTGGCGTAGCGGATGGCCTTGAGGACGTAGGGGCGGAAGGGCTGGTCGCCGGGGGCGAGGCCGGGGCTGGGGCCTTTCGCGCGGGGCGGCTTGGCGGGTTTGGGCCGGGCCGGCCTGGGCCGGGCCGATCTGGGGCGCGGGGGGAGGCGCAGGGCGGCGGGGAGTTCGGTGCCGAGCATGCGGCAGAGCGGGCGCAGGGTGCGGGTGGCGCCGGGGGAGGCGGCGATGAGGGCGGCGGCGCCGGGGCGGGCGAGGAGGAATTCGAGCTGGGAGGCGTAGGCGCGGACGTGATGGTCCAGCAGGGCGCCGAGCCAGCCATGGCGGCGGACGGGGACGTGGCTGCGGGGATCCTGTTCGCGCGGGGCCTGGCGCGGGCGCGGGGCGCGGGGCTGGGTGGGGCGCGGGGTGTGGCCGGCGGCGAGATGGGCCAGGGCGCGGGCGAGGCGGACCCGGGTGCGGGAGATGCGGTTCCAGATGGGGGTGGCGAGCGGGCCGAGGGCGCTGGTGTAGCGGGCGAAGGTGCGGAGCAGGGCGAGGAGGGAGGCGAGGATGGCATCCAGCGTGCGGGCGAGCTCTTCCACCGTGAGGACGGAGTCCTCCCGGGCGGTCGGCTCGGCCTGGGTTGCGGGGGCTGCGGTGCTCATGGGGTGGGATTATAACTAACAAAAGTTAGCGATGCAAGGGGTGTGGGCAAAAAATCTTGCGGAGTGCAAGGCGGGTTGAAGCCGGGGCGGTTGGGGCGCATCTGGGAAGAGTGTTGAGGGAGAGCGGCGATGGAGATCAGGCGGGCGGGGAGCCAGGCTTCGGGGAAGGGGCCGGCGGATTGGTTCACGGGGGCGGTGCGGATGGACCCGCTGTTCAGCCATGACGATCCGGCGCGGGTGGCCGGGGCGCTGGTGACCTTCGAGCCCGGGGCGCGGACGGCGTGGCACACGCATCCGCTGGGGCAGACGCTGATCGTGACCGCGGGGCGCGGCTGGGTGCAGCGCGTGGGCGGGGCGGTGGAGGAGATCTTCCCCGGCGACGTGGTGTGGTTTCCGCCCGGCGAGAAGCACTGGCACGGGGCGACGGCGACGACGGGGATGTGCCATATCGCCATCCAGGAGAAGCTGGACGGCAAGAGCGTGGACTGGATGGAGCAGGTGGACGACGCCCAGTACCGGCGGGGCTAGGCGCAGCGCGGTGCAGGACGCATCGTCGCATCCGGTTCTGGCGACGGCACGGCTGGTTCTGCGGCGGTTCCGGATCGACGACGTGGACGCGATCCATGGCTGCTACGGCGATGCGGAGGCGATGCGGTTCTGGGACCGGCCGGCGAATGCCACGCGAGGCGAGACGGAGCGGGCGGTGCGCTGGGCGATGGAGCCTGCGCCGGCCGCGTTGCGGGTGTGGGCGGTGGCGGACCGCGCGACGGATGGCTGCGTGGGGATGGTGAACTACCACAATGCCAGCGAGCGGCACCGGAGTGCTGATATCGGCTACATCATCCGGCCCGACAGGCAGGGCCAGGGCGTGGGGCGCGAGGCGGTTTCGGCGCTGATCGGGCATTGCATCGGGACGATGGGGCTGCATCGGTTGCAGGCGTTGATCCACCCGGAGAATTCCGCCTCCCGCAGGCTGGTGGAGCGGTTGGGATTCCGCGGCGAAGGGGTGCTGCGGGAGGTTCAGCTGGTGAGCGGAACGCGGCGGGATGCGGTGCTCTATGGGCTGTTGGCACCGGAATGGGGTGTTGGGTTGGACAAGACGTAGAACGGACTGCCAGCATCATGCCCCAGACTTCCACGCCCCAGACTTCCACGCCCCAGACTTCCGTGCCGCATCCGATCCTGGCCACGCCGCGGTTGCGCCTGCGGCCGTTTCGGCTGGAGGACGTGGACGGCATGCATGAATGCTATGGCGATGCCGAGGCCATGCGGTTCTGGAACCGGCCGGCGCATCGGTGGCGCAGCGAGACGGAGCGGGTGGTGCGGCGGGGCATGGCGTTCACGCCCGCGCGGCGGCTGGCGTGGGCGGTGGCCGAGGCCGGCAGCGACCGCTGCCTGGGCATGGTGAACTACCACAATGCCGATTTGAAGCAGCGCCATGCCGAGATCGGCTACATGCTGGCGCCCGCCTGGTGGGGGCGCGGCTATGCCGCCGAGGCGGTGGGCGCGCTGCTGGGGCATTGCTTCGGGGTGGCGCGGTTCCATCGGGTGCAGGCGGTGATTGATCCGGAGAACGCGGCGTCCCGCCGGCTGGTGGAGCGGTTCGGGTTCCGGCTGGAGGGGGTGCTGCGGGAGACGCTGTTCCTGGGCGGGGCGTGGCGGGATGATTGCGTGTACGGGCTGCTGGCGCGCGAGTGGACGGGGACGTAGGAGGGGGCCCCCCGGCGCGCCTTTCGCCTTACTTGGGAGAGGCGAAGACCCGCTGCACCAGGGTTTGCAGCAGGGAGAAGACGGCCTCCGCGCCGAAGCCGGCCAGGAAGGCGATCAGGCTGGCCGAGAGGGTGAGGGAGCCGACCAGCGAGCTTGGCGCGGCGGAGCCCGATGGCAGGCCCTGGACCGGGACGGCGGGGCCGACCGCGCCGGTGATCAGCAGGCTGATGCAGACGGCGACGACGATGCCCAGGATGACGCGCAGATGCGACAGTGCGAGGTCGCGCGGGACGAGCTGGTTGGCGCGCATGCGCGTGTAGTGATCGAGCACGACGAAGAGCAGCGAGCCGACAATGCCCAGGGTGAAGGGCAGGATGTAGCTGACGATCACCTGGATGATCGGGGCGATGCGGAATTCGATGTCTTCGGAGCGGATCGGGTCGTTGCAGCTGGGGCAGGCGGGTGGCTCGGTGAAGCGGGGGATGTTCGAGGAGCATTTTGCGGGGCGGGTGTGGCCGTTCGATGCGGCGGCGGCGCTTGAGTATGCCGCGATCTATGCATTGCGGCGGGAGGCGGGGCGGCCAATTGCGACGATGGATGCAATGATCGCGGCGATTGCGCGGGCGCGGAGGGCGGCGGTGGTGACGCGGGATACGGATGGGTTTGCTGGGTGTGGGGTTGGGGTGGTTGATCCTTGGTGTGACGAACATTAGGCCTTGTGACTGGGATCAGATTGCCCATGGGGGCGTGACTTCCCAGGGGCTGATAGCAGAAGAGGTTCCCTGGTTCGCGACTTTAACCAGCGTGCGGTACGGTAAGCGCCATATCCCACTACTGTTGCCGCGAGAGCGGGGGCGGCAACAGTTAGTGCCACACCTGCAAGCATCGCACCGCCAGGGACGGCTAACGAACCTAACGCCGCCGCCATTCCGGATGTCGTGCCTATCGCAGCGAGACCCGAGGTGATTCCCGCGGCACTGAGGCCTGGCACAACCCCTGCTGCACTTATGAGGGCCACATTGCCGCCGAGCGCGGCGGTAGCGACTGCAAGCGCTGAGGCCCGACGTCCGATCCTCCGTGCTTCTCGTTCTCTGGTGGGGACGTCCTTGTGATCGCGAAGCACTGTCAGACTGACAACGGCGGTGACGGCGATTGCGGGCGCTGCACTCAGGACCACGACTCCCGCAACAGCCCCACCTCCAACTAAACCGCCGACCGTAGCAAGCCCGGACATCGTACCCGATGCGGAAAGACCGGCGATGGGACCCCCGACCGAGACGACCCCTATTCCCGCCCAAGTAATGGTTACACTGGCAGGGACGGGGGCGGTGTGCGCGAGAGCCTCGGCCTGGGGACTGGCATGCTGCCCCGTGATGCACCACTCGACGAAGTGTTCGCAGTTGTTACCCCATACACTATAGCCGTCCTCGCCAACACGGGACCATGCACGTGCCACGCTGGTTCGGCCGTCATACATGCGTTTCCAGTGACGTTTCACCCTAATGGAGTGGCCTCCTGCCTGACCACCCATCAGTTTTATCCTGATGCCCATAGCGGTGGCAGGGGCAGTCCGAAGGTGAGCAGTCTGACGATGCGCCGTAGGCCTCTGGTGAACCACGACAGCCGACTTCGGCTCATGTTTCTCGGTTGACGACGT
>JAPLOI010000016.1 GCA_026400815.1 Alphaproteobacteria bacterium | reverse complement strand
CCCCGCCACCGCCCCCCCGCCGCCCGCCAGCGCCCAGCCACCCCCACCCCGTACCTCCCCCGCCGCCGCGGTTGGCTCGGCGCCGTCACCGATCACCACGTCCGCGGCCACGCCGCCCAGCTCACCACCCTCCTCAACGACCCCGCCACCACAAGCACCCTCGCCGCCGCCCCGCCCTGCGCCCGCGCCGCCGCCATCCGCACCCTGCGCGGCCCCGCCCGCCTCCTCGCCATCGACCTCCCCGACATCCTCCAACTCCCCGGCCCCCCGCGCGGCCCTCGTGTCAAAAAACCGATTCTTCTCTCCCCTCGGCGAAGCCGGGGGGAGCCGGAGGGGGGCTCTTCTGTCCGCACCACCAAAGCCGGAACCCCCCTCCCCACCGACCGCCCCATCCCCCGCAACGCCCTCGCCTTCGCCCGCTACAACCGCCGAAGATTCGGCAAGGGCGCCTAGCACCCCACCCACGCCCATTTCATTCCGCGTTCAAAATTTTCTTCCCACCTTCCCTTTCCCCCCGCCCCTGCTACCGTTCCCCACAAGCAAAGGGGGAAACCAAGCATGAGCACCACCCAAGGCAGCAACACGGCGGGCCGCCCGCTCCACGGGCTGCGCGTCATCGATATGGCCACCACCATCGCCGGCCCCTATTGCGCCCGCCTCCTCGCCGATGCCGGGGCGGACGTCATCAAGATCGAGGCCCCCGAAGGCGAGCTCACCCGCACCCGCCCCCCCATCCGTGATGGCGCCAGCACCTCCTATGGCGGCCTCAACGCCGGCAAGCGCAGCCTCGTGCTCGACCTCAAGCAGGAAGCCGCCGTCAACGTCGTCCGCCGCCTCGCCGCCAGCGCCGATATCCTGGTGGAAAATTTCCGCCCCGGCGTCATGCAGCGCTTCGGCCTCAGCGCCCAAAGCCTGCTCGAAGCCAATCCCCGCCTGATCTACTGCGCCATCTCTGGCTTCGGCCAAACCGGCCCCTCCTCGGGCCTCGCCGCCTACGCCCCCGCGATCCACGCCAGCTCCGGCTTCGATCTCGCCCACATGGCCTACCAGCCCGGCCGAACCATGCCGGATTTCTGCGGCATCTACATCGCGGATGTCCTCAGCGGCACCTACGCCTTCGGCGCCATCGCCACCGCCCTCCACCAGCGCAACGCCACCAGCCGCGGCCAGGTGGTCGACGTCTCAATGCTCGAAGCCATGCTCAACCTCACCCTCGGCGAGGTCCAGGGCACCCAGTTCGAACTCCCCCCGCCCCCGCCCCGCCACATGTTCGGCCCAGTGGCAACGAAAGATGGCTACGTCCTCCCCGCCATCGCCAGCGAACGCACCTTCCAGAACGCGGCAAAGGCGGCCAACCGCGAGGATTGGATCACCGACCCCCGCTTCGAGAAGTATCCAGACCGCCGCAACAACTGGGCGGTCCTGATGGAAGAGATGGAAACCTGGTCCCGCACCCTCCCCACCAAGGAGGTCGAGGCCGCCTTCATGCAGTCCGGCGTCCCCTGCTCCGCCTACCGCACCGTGGCCGAAGCTCTGGCCGATCCCCAGCTCGCCCACCGCCAGGCCCTGGCCGAAGTCCACGACAGCGCCGGCCCCTTCAAGGTCATGAACGCCCCCTTCCGCCTCTCCGGCGGCCCCACCACGGTCCGCGAATTCGCCGCCTCCCTCGGCCAGCACACCCAGCAGATCCTGGCCGAAGCCGGCTACTCCGCCGCCGAGATCGCGGCCCTGTCCGCCACCGGTGCGATCAACCGATAAACGTTCCGCTGTACGAATTCGGTTGAGTTTCCCCGTTGAATTCTGCCAGACATGCATTAGTTGCAAAGCGATGACCGCGGCGTAAGCCCGGGCAAGGGCAGAACGACACCCCACCAGGGGTGCGAACGGGAGGATACGGGGCGCCGGAACCATGCCGGACTGCCAACGCGCTCCCGTTGTCTAGGGGAGGAAGCATGGGCCGGCAGATCATCCACCGACTCGTCATCTCGTTTCCGGCGCTCGTCGGCGTCCTGTTCCTGTGCTTCGTGATGATGCAGGTGGCCCCGGCCGATCCCGCCCAGATCATCGCCGGCCCCGACGCCAAGCAGGAAACCATCGATGCGATCCGCCTGGAGCTCGGGCTGGACCGGCCGATCATCGTCCAGTTCATCGAATACATCGGCCGCGTGGTCCAGGGCGACCTCGGCCGCTCCATCATCTCCAACAAGGCCGTCAGCGAGGAGCTGGCCCAAACCATCGGGCCAACGCTGGAGCTGATGGTCGGCGGCCTGGCCATGGCGATCCCGCTCGGCATCATGCTCGGCACCTTCGCCGCGGTGAAGCGCGGCACGCTGATCGACCGCGCCATCATGGCGATCTCGGTCGCCGGCGTGTCGATGCCAATCTTCTTCATCGGCCTGTTGCTGATCCAGTATGTCGGCTTCAAATGGGACCTGCTGCCCTTCACCGGCCGCAACGGCCCGTTCTGGGCCGGCGGGTTCACCAGCATGATCCTGCCCTGCCTCACGCTCGGCAGCGTGCTCATCGGCCCGATCGCCCGCCTCACCCGCACCGCGGTGCTGGAGGTCCTGGGCGCCGATTTCGTCCGCACCGCCCGCGCCAAGGGCCTGCGCGAACGCACGGTCATCATCGGCCACGCCCTGCGCAACGCGCTGATCCCCGTGGTGACGCTGATCGGCCTCCAGGCCGCCTACCTGCTGGGCGGCGCCGTGGTCACGGAAACGATGTTCAGCTGGCCCGGGGTCGGCAGGCTGGCCGTGGGCGCCATCATCTCCAGCGATTTCCCCACGGCCCAGGGCGCGATCATGATCCTGGCGCTCGCCTTCCTGCTGATCAACCTGCTCGTGGACGTGTTCTACGTCTATCTCGACCCGAGGATGCAGCGCGGATGAGCACCACCATCAACGCGGCCCCGGCAGCACCGGCCACCGCCTCATCGGAGATGTCCCGCCCCTCGGTCCTGCGCCGCATCATGCGCGACAGGGTGGCCGGCGCCGCCGCGACCATCCTCACGGTCGTGGTAGTGGCAGCACTCTTCGCCGAATGGGTCGCGCCCTACGACCCCTACGCCATCAACCTGCTGAACGTCATGGCCCCGCCCGGCGGCGACCACCTCCTGGGCACCGACAGCAACGGCCGCGACATCCTCAGCCGCCTGATCTACGGCACGCGCAACACCCTCATGCTCGGCCTGGTCGGCGTCATCTTCGGCGGCCTGCTGGGCGGGCTGCTCGGCATCCTGGCCGCGTTCTACAAGCCGCTCGACGGCTGGATCATGCGCCTGGTGGATGTGCTGCTCGCCTTCCCCGCCATCCTGATCGGCCTCGCCGTGGCCGCCATCGCCGGCGCCGGCATGACCGCGGTGCTCATCGCCCTCGTCGTCGCCACCATCCCCGATGTCGCCCGCGTGGCCCGCGGTGCCGCCATCGGCGTGATGGAGCAGGAATTCATGGAGGCCGGCCGCGCGCTCGGCGTGTCCGATTTCACCCTGATCTGGCGCTACCTCACGCTGAACTGCATCTCCACCATCTTCGTCTTCCTCACCCTGCGCTTCGGCCAGATCATCCTGATCGGCTCGGCGCTCTCCTTCCTCGGCATGGGCGCCCAGCCTCCCACCGCCGAACTGGGCATGATGGCCGCCCAGGGCCGCGACTTCCTGTTCATGGCCCCGCACATCGCCACCGTCCCGTCGCTCGCCATCTTCGTCATCGTGCTCTGCGCCAACCTGCTGGGCGATGCGATCCGCGACGTGCTCGACCCCCGCCTGCAGCAATAGCCCCACCGACGTCGGAGACGCCCGCATGACGCCCCGCCGCCTCGCCGCCCTTTCCGTGCTCGCAACGCTCCTCGCCACCCCGGCCGCGGCGCAGACGCTCACGATCATCCGCAACATCGACGCACCGAACTACGACGGTGTGCGCACCACCGCCGGCGCCACCGGCGAGGTGCTGTTCAAGACCGGCGATACACTGGTGGCGCTGGACTACGACCTCACGACCATCCGCCCCTCGCTGGCAAACTCCTGGGAGGTGAGTGCGGACGGCACCACCTACACCTTCAAGCTGCGCGACGATGTCACCTTCTGCTCCGGCAAGAAGTTCACCGCCGAGGACGTGGCCTATACCTTCCAGCGCGTGCTGGACAAGGAAACCCGCGCCCCCTTCGCCTGGCGCATGGGCCCCGGCATCTCCGTCACCGCCAAGGACGCGACGACGGTTGAATACAAGATGAGCGCCCCGTTCAGCGAGCTTCTGCTGAACCTCACCAACTTCCATGCCACCATCGTCAGCAAGGAGAGCGTGGAGGCGCTGGGCAAGGATTACGGCATCAAGGGCATGGACGGCACCGGCCCCTACTGCTTCCAGTCCTGGGAGCCGCGCAACCAGACCGTCGCCACCCGGCACGATGCCTACAAATGGGGCCCGCCGATCTACCAGAACCGCGGCCCCGCCAAGTTCCAGCGCGTGGTCTGGAAGATCGTGCCAGAGGAAGGCGCCCGCCTCGCTACCATGGCCTCCGGCCAGGGCGACCTCACCTACACCATGCCCGACCAGTACCTGCCGCAGCTCTCCCGCATGCCGAACATGGCGATCTACCGGCCGGAGGCGGATCTGCAGCTGTTCTATCTCGGCTTCAAGACCACGCGGGAAAACGTGGGCGACGTGCGCGTGCGCACCGCGCTCAACATGGCGATCGACCGCAAGCAGATCGTGGATTCCATCTACTTCGGCAACGGCATCCCGGCCGAGACCTACATCCACCCCAAGGCACCGGACTACAACCCGGACACCCCGAAGCACCTCGGCCGCTACGATCCGGCCGAAGCCGCCCGCCTGCTGGATGAAGCCGGCTGGCGCATGGGCACCGACGGCTTCCGCTACAAGGACGGCAAGAAGCTGAGCCTACTGCTCTATGGTTTCGCCGGCGGTCGCTCCCCCAAGATCGCCGAGGCGACGCAGGGCTTCTGGCGCCGCATCGGCGTGGACCTGCAGCTGCAGATGTGGGACGGCACGATCGTCTTCTCCAAGCTCGCCCAGCAGGATTACGACATCTGGTCGATCAGCTTCCCCTATTCCTCGGCCGGGGATGCGCTGCGGCTGTATTTCCACTCCGCCAACATGCCGGCGCCCAACCGCATGAACTGGAAGGACGCGGCCACCGATGCCGCGCTGGACCGCGGCGTGGCCGCGCTGGATGACGCGACCCGCTTCAAGGCCTTCGCCGAGGTGCAGGACATCGTGCACAAGAACGCGCTCTGGGTGCCGCTGGTGCACCAGGGCCTGGCGCTGGTGGCCAACAAGCGCATCAAGAACGTGCGCGCACACCACGTCTACGGGTCGCTCACCTACAAGGGCCTCGATTACGCGCCCTGACCGGCGCGCCACCGCTCAACGACGCGCCGGCAACAGGCGCGCGGAGGCGGGCTGCGCCCCATCAGGGGCCGCCCGGGCTGCAAGTCACCGAAACGACGCCTGACAGGGAGGCGCCTATGTCGACGAAAAAGGGAGTTCTGGCCGGATTGGCGATCGCGGCCGCGATCGGCTTCGCACCCGCCACGCAGGGCCAGACGCTGAACATCATGCGCGGCGTGGATGCGCCGCATTTCGACGCGCATCGCACCACGTGGTCGCCGGCCGGCGACATCATCAACATGGTGCAGGACACGCTGGTGGCGCTGGACTGGGACGGCAAGACGCCGATCCCCTACCTCGCCCAAAGCTGGGAGGTGAGCCCCGACGGGCGCAAATACACCTTCAAGCTGCGCGACGACGTGCGCTTCTGCTCCGGCAAGAAGATGACGGCGGACGACGTGGCCTTCAGCATCACCCGGCTGCGCAGCCCGGAGATCAAGGGCCCCTTCGCCTGGCGCGCCGGCGAGGTGAAGGCCGTGACGGCGGTGGATGCCCACACCGTTTCCTATGAGCTGACCGAAGGATTCTCCGATCTTCCGCTCCAGCTCACCATGTTCACCAACGTGATCATGAACCGCGAGAACGTGGAGACGCTGGGCAAGGATTACGGCGTGCAGGGCATGGATGGCACCGGCCCCTGGTGCTTCGTGAACTGGCAGCCGCGCACGGAGATCAACCTGCGCCGGAACGAGCACTACAAGTGGGGCCCGAAGATGTTCAAGAACCCGGGCCCGGTGAAGTTCGATCGCATGTCGATCAAGATCATCCCCGAGGAATCCAGCCGCGTCGCTGCCATGATGTCAGGGCGCTTCGACCTCACCGGCGCCTTCCCCACCGCCTTCCTCACCCAGGCCAAGGCAGCACCGATGCTCACGGTGCAGCGCGCCGAGCCGAACTTCCAGCTGCTCTACTACGGCTACAAGATCACCCGCCCGATGGTGGCCGATGCGCGCGTGCGCGAGGCGATGAGCATCGCCATCAACCGGGCGGAGATCGGAAAGGGCGTGCTGCTGGGCAATGCCGAGCCCGCCTACACCAACGTGGACCCACTGGCGTTGGACTACGCGCCGAAATCCCGCGACTTCCTGAAGGAGGACGTGGCGCGCGCCAACCGCCTGCTGGATGAGGCCGGCTGGAAGATGGGCGCCGACGGCATCCGCGAGAAGGATGGCATGAAGCTTGCGCCGCGCGTGTACGTGTCCGCCAACACCAACTCGGCCAAGGTGGCTGAGGCAATCCAGGGCTACCTGCGCAAGGTCGGCGTGGATTGGCGCCTGCAGGTTTGGGACAGCACCATAGCGCCGATCAAGATGGGCGAGCAGGACTACGAGATCTGGTCCGTGACGGTGCCTTACCTCACCGCCGGCGACCTGATGAGCCTGTATTTTGACAGCCGCAACATCCCCACGCCCAACCGGATGAACTGGAAGAACGAGCAGACCGACGAGTGGCTGCGGCTGGGCAAGACGGCGCTGGTGCCCGAGGCGCGCACGCTCAATTTCGGGCTGGTGCAGGAACAGGTCTCGCGCGAGCACCTGTGGATCCCGGTGCTCAACGTGGACATGTACATGGTCACCAACAAGCGCCTGAAGGGTGCCCGCCCGCACACGCTCTACCAGAACGTTTTCTACAAGGGCCTCGACCTGAGCTTCTGAACGAGCCGCCTGCACAACACGGGAGAAACGACCATGCCAAACGAGAAGCGCCACGCCGCCAAACGCCACGCATGGTCGGCCGCCCTTTCTGTGGGCTTGCTGCTCGCCGCCTCCGCGGCACAGGCGCAGACGCTGCGCATCATGCAGAACATCGATGCGCCGCTGTTCGACCCCCAGCGCACCACTTGGGGGCCGGGCGGCAGCATCGGCAACATGACGCAGAGCACGCTGCTGGCGATGGATTGGGACGGCAAGACCGCCCATCCCTACCTCGCCAAATCCTGGGAGATCAGCCCGGACGGCCGCACCTACACCTTCAAGCTGCGCGACGACGTGACATTCTGCTCCGGCAAGAAATTCACCGCGGAGGACGTGGTGTACACCTTCACCCGTCTTAAGGCGCCGGAAACCCGCGCGCCGTTCGGCTGGCGCGCCGGCGAGATCAAGGGGCTGCGCGCGATCGATGCCCACACCGTTTCCTACGAGCTGAGCGAGCCCTATTCCGACCTGCCGCTGCAGCTGACAATGTTCACCAACAACATCATCAACAAGGATGTGGTGGAGGAGCTGGGCAAGGATTACGGCACCAAGGGCATCGACGGCACCGGCCCCTGGTGCTTCGTCAGCTGGCAGCCGCGCACCGAAACGGTGATGCGCCGGCACGATGCCTACAAATGGGGCCCGAAGATGTTCCAGAACCCGGGCCCGGTGAAATACGAGCGCCTGTCGGTGCGCATCATCCCCGAGGAATCCGCCCGCGTGGCCGCGATGATGTCCGGCCAGTTCGATTTCACCGCCACCTTCCCGGCCACCTTCATCGCCCAGGCCAAGGCGAACCCGAACCTGGTGGTGGAGAAGGTCGATAGCAACTTCCAGCTGCTCTACTACGGCTACAAGACCACCCGGCCGATGGTGGCCGATGCCCGCGTGCGCGAGGCGATGAACATCGCCATCGACCGCGCCCAGATCGTGCGCGGCGTGCTGCTCGGCAATGCCGATCCCTCCCTCACCTACGTCGCGCCCAACGCGCTGGACTACAATCCGGCCACGGCGGGGATCGTGAAGGAAGACCTGGAGCGCGCGAAGAAGCTGCTGGATGAAGCCGGCTGGGTGCCGGGGCCGGACGGGATCCGCGTGAAGGATGGCATTCGGCTGGAGCCGAAGGTGTATGTCACCGCCGGCGGCAATTCGGTGAAGGTGGGCGAGGCGATCCAGGGCTTCCTGCGCCGCATCGGCGTCGATTGGAAGCTGCAGGCCTGGGACAGCACGATCGCACCAGTGAAAATGGGCGAGCAGGACTACGAGATCTGGTCCGTCACTGTCCCCTACATCTCCGCCGGCGACCTGATGGCGCTGTATTTCGACAGCCGCAACATCCCCACGCCGAACCGCATGAACTGGAAGGATGAGCGCACCGACAGGCTGCTGGCCGAGGCCAAGGGCGCGCTGACCGCCGCCGACCGCGCGCGCGCCTTCGGCCAGGTGCAGGACCTCGTCACACGCGAGCATCTGTGGATGCCGGTGGCCAACATCACGTTGTTCACCGTGCACAACAAGCGGGTGAAGAACGCCCGCGGCCATCCGCAATACGCCATCGGTTTCTACAAGGGTTTGGATTTCACCCCATGACCAACGACGCGCTGCTGGAGGTGCGCAACCTGCGCACCCACTTCAACACCGATCGCGGCCTGTTCCGCGCAGTGGATGGCATCAGCTTCGATGTCGCCCGTGGCCGCACCGTCGGGCTGGTGGGCGAGAGCGGCTGCGGCAAATCCGTCACCTCGCTGTCGATCATGGGCCTCGTGCCCTCCCCGCCCGGCGTGGTGAGTGCGGATGCGCTGCGCTTCGAGGGGCGGGACCTGCTGCAGATGCCGGCCGAGGAACGCCGCATCCTGCGCGGCGGCAAGATGTCGATGATCTTCCAGGAGCCGATGACCTCGCTGAACCCGGTCCGCACCATTGGCCACCAGATCATCGAGGCGGTGCGCGCCCATACCGATCTCTCGCACGCCGCCGCGCGGGACAGGGCGATCGAGGTGCTGGATCTCGTGCGTATCCCCTCGGCCAAAAGCCGGGTGGACGAATACCCGCACCGGCTTTCCGGCGGCATGCGCCAGCGCGTGATGATCGCCATGGCCCTGGCCTGCGACCCCGCATTGCTGATCGCGGACGAGCCCACCACGGCGCTGGACGTGACGATCCAGGCGCAGATCCTCGATCTGCTCGGCGATCTGCAGGCGCGGCTGGGCATGGCAATCCTGATCATCACCCACGACCTCGGCGTGATCGCGGAGATCGCGGACGAGGTGATCGTGATGTACGCGGGCAAGATCGTGGAAAGTGCGCCGGTGAAGCAGCTCTTCGCCGATCCGCAGCACCCCTACACGATCGGCCTGCTGGGCAGCATTCCGCGCCTGGGCGAATACCGCGAGCGCCTGGCCACGATCGAGGGCACGGTGCCAAGCCCGGCGAACCAGCCGCGCGGCTGCCGCTTCTCGCCACGCTGCCCGTTCTCCGATGCACGCTGCCGGGAAGAGCCGCCGCCGCTGCGCACGCTAGAGGAGGGCCACGCGGTGGCGTGCTGGAAGGCCCCGGTGGAACTCATGGCGGAGGTGGCGGCATGAACATGCTTGCGCAGGGCCAGACGGCGGGCATGTCTGTCGTGGCGCCGGAACCCCCGGTGCTGCAGGTCGATCGGCTGGTGAAACACTTCCCGGTACGCCGCGGCGTGGTGTTCTCCCGCGTGGTCGGCCAGGTGCGCGCGGTGGATGACGTGAGCTTCGAGGTCGCGCGCGGCGAAACCCTGGCGCTGGTGGGCGAGAGCGGCTGCGGCAAATCCACCACCGGGCGGCTGATCCTGAAGCTGCTGGAACCCACCAGCGGCTCCGTGCGGTTCAAGGGGCAGGAGATCGCAGGGCTGGACAAGCAGGCGATGCGGCGCATCCGCCGCCATTTGCAGATCATCTTCCAGGACCCCTATGCCAGCCTGAACCCGCGCATGACCGTGGGGCAGATGCTGGCCGAGCCGCTGATCCTGCACGGACTGGCCGATGGCGAGGCGGCGATCGAGGCGCGGGTGCGCGAATTGCTGCAGGTGGTTGGCCTGCTGCCGGAACACGCGCGGCGCTACCCGCACCAGTTCTCCGGCGGCCAGCGCCAGCGCCTGGGCATCGCCCGCGCCCTGGCCGTGAGCCCCGACCTGATCGTGTGCGACGAACCCGTCAGCGCGCTGGACGTTTCGATCCAGGCGCAGGTGGTGAACCTGCTGCAGAATCTGCAGCGCCAGTTCGGCCTGTCCTACCTGTTCATCGCCCACGACCTGGCGGTGGTGAAGCACATCGCAGACCGCGTGGCGGTGATGTATCTCGGCAGCCTGGTGGAAATCGCGGACAAGCGCACGCTGTTCGCCATGCCGCGCCACCCCTACACGCAGGCGCTGCTCTCGGCGATCCCGAAGCCCGATCCCACCATCGCGCGCGGCCGCATCCTGCTGCCCGGCGACGTGCCGAGCCCGCTGGCGCCGCCCACCGGCTGCCGCTTCCACACGCGCTGCCCGCACGCGCAGGCGCGCTGCAGCCAGGAGATCCCGGCCCTGCGCGAGGCCAGCCCGGGCCAGAAGGTCGCCTGCCATTTCTTCGAGCAGATCCCGGTGCCGCCCAACCTCACCGGCGAAGGCAGTGCCGCCACCGGCAAGTTTGCCGAGCGCCTGGCACTGTTCGAGGCCGCCAAGCAGCGCAAGACGGAGGCTGCCTGACCCCACGCGCGCTGGCATGCTTGTTGCGAGCCCCCTAGCCGTTAAGATGCAGTCAACGCGGCTACGGGGTGTTCACGGGCATGAGGCGGCGGCGAGGTGCTTAAGACGCAGGCATACAACACGGGCAACGACACCGTTTGCTTCGACGAGATGCTGCGCCCGGATTTCTCGGCGCGAGAGTGCTACCGCACCCTGTTCGAGTGGCTGCAGCGGCAATCCCCCGGCGGCATCCGCGCCAAGCAGGCGGAGGCGGATGCGATCTTCCGCCGCCTGGGCATCACCTTCGCCGTGTACGGCGCGGCGGAGGCCAATGAGCGGCTGATTCCGTTCGACCTCATTCCACGCGTGATCTCGGCGGCGGAATGGCGCTTCCTGGAACGCGGGATCGAGCAGCGGGTGCGGGCGCTGAACGCCTTCCTGCACGACATCTACCACCGGCAGGAAATCGTGCGGGCGGGGCGCATCCCGTCGGAGCTGGTGAACGGCAATTCCGCCTTCCTGCCGCAGATGATGGGCTTCGACCCACCGCGCGGCGTCTATTCGCACATCATCGGCACCGACATCGTGCGCACCGAGGAAGACGGGTTCTTCGTGCTGGAGGACAATCTGCGCACCCCCTCGGGCGTGTCGTACATGCTCGAGAACCGCGAGACGATGATGCACCTGTTCCCGGAGCTGTTCGCGGCACACCGGGTGGCGCCGGTGGAACGCTACCCGGAACTGCTGCGCCAAACCCTGCAAAGCGTGGCCCCCTCGGGCTGCGACGGGGAGCCGGCCGTGGCCGTGCTCACGCCGGGCATCTACAACTCCGCCTATTTCGAGCACGCCTTCCTGGCCGACCAGATGGGCGTGGAACTGGTGCAGGGCAGCGACCTGGTGGTGGAGGATGGCGCGCTGTGGATGCGCACCATCCGCGGCCGCGCGCGGGTGGATGTGCTCTACCGCCGCATCGACGATGCCTTCATCGACCCGCTGAACTTCCGCCCGGATTCGATGCTGGGCGTGCCCGGGCTGTTCGATCTCTACCGCGCAGGGCGCGTCACGCTGGTGAACGCGCCGGGCACGGGGATCGCCGACGACAAGGCGGTGTACGCCTACGTGCCCGACATCGTGGAGTTCTACACCGGGGAAAAGCCGATCCTGAAGAACGTGCAAACCTTCCGCTGCTCCATCGCCGAGGAACGCGGCCATGTGCTGGAGCACCTGGAGGAGCTGGTGGTGAAGGAGGTGCACGGCTCCGGCGGCTACGGCATGCTGATCGGCCCGCGCAGCACGCGCCAGCAGCGGGCGGATTTCGCCGAGCGCATCCGCGCCAACCCCGGCAACTACATCGCCCAGCCCACGCTGGCGCTCTCCACCTGCCCGGCCTTCGCCGGCAGCGGCATCGGCCCGCGCCATGTGGATCTGCGCCCCTTCGTGCTGGTGGGGGATAGGGTGCGCGTGGTGCCCGGCGGCCTCACCCGCGTGGCGCTGAAGAAGGGCTCGCTCGTGGTCAACTCCAGCCAGGGGGGCGGCACCAAGGATACCTGGGTGCTGGAGGATTAGCCGTGCTCGGGAGAACCGCCTCAAGCCTGTTCTGGATGGCGCGCTACATGGAGCGCGCGGAGAACCTGGCCCGCCTCGCCCAGGTGGGGCATCGCGTGTCGATCATTCCGGATGGCATGGGCGGCTACCGGGAGGACTGGAAGGCCACGCTGGCCAGTGCCGGATGCCTGCCGGAGTTTGAGGCGCGCGGGGCCAAGCTGGACGCGGCCACAGCGCAGAACTTCCTGCTGTTCGACCGCGCCCATGCCAGCTCCATCCGCAACTGCCTGGAAAACGCGCGCAACAACGGCCGCGCCGTGCGCACCGCCCTCACGCGCGAGATGTGGGAGGCGCTGAACTCCACCTGGATCGAATTCGCCGCCATCGACCCGGCCGAGGTCGGCCCCGGCCGCATGGTGGAGCTGCTCGATTGGGTCCGCCAGCGCAGCGGCCAGTTCCGCGGCGCCATGCTGGGCAGCCTGCTGCGCGACGAGGGGTTCCATTTCTGCCAGCTCGGCACCTTCATCGAGCGGGCGGACAACACCGCGCGCATCCTGGATGTGAAATACAACGTGCTGCTGCCGGTGAACGAGGCGTTGGGCGGCGAGCGCAACCAGCACCAGTGGGATACGATCCTGCGCTCCGTCTCCGCCGTGGGCGCCTACCGCTATTTCTATCGCGACCGGCTGCGGCCACGGCTGGTGGCGGAATTCCTGATGCTGCGGCCGGAGATGCCGCGCTCGCTGCGCTTCTGCTGCGACTTCATCGCGCCCTCGCTCGGCGCGCTGGCGGAGATGACCGGCGGCGGCGCCTCCAGCCTGGCGCTGGGCTCCACCCTGGCGGCGGAGCTGCGCAGCACGGACCTGGATGCCATCCTCCGCCACGGGCTGCGCGAATTCCTGCAGGACTTCCTCGGCCGCAACGCCGCGATCTCCGGCGCCCTTGCCACCGACTACCATTTCGATTGAGCGGGCCATGCGCATCGCCGTAACCCACACCACCAGCTACCACAGCGACACCCCGGCCCGCGCGGTGCAGGCGCTGCGCCTGGTGCCGCGCAGCCTGCGCGGGCAAACGGTGCTGTCGTGGCAGGTGCGGGTGGAAGGCGCGGGCGGCGGGTTGCGCTACACCGATGCCTTCGGCAACGCGGTGGAGCTGATGGCCTCGCACGGCCCAACCACCAGCGTGGTGATCACCGCCGAGGGGGTGGTGGAGACCGAGGATACCGCCGGCGTGGTCGGCTTCCCGCCAGAGGCGGTGGTGCCGGCCGTATGCCTGCGCAACACGGCGCTGACCGAGGCGGACGACGCAATCCGCGCCGTCGCCGCCACCTGCCGGCGGGAGACTGCGCTGGCCACGCTGCACGCGGTGCTGGATGGGCTGCACGCGGCGGTGGCGTATGGAACCGGCACCACCGGCAGCTTCACCACCGCCGCCGCGGCCTTCGCGGCCAAGCGCGGCGTCTGCCAGGACCACGCCCACATCTTCATCGCCGCCGCGCGCAGCCTGGGCCTGCCGGCACGCTACGTCACCGGCTACCTGCTCACCGAGGAAGCCGACGCAGTCGCCCACCATGCCTGGGCGGAGGCGATGACGCCGGATCTCGGCTGGGTCGGCTTCGATGCCGCCAACGGCCAATGCCCGACGGACCGCTATGTGCGGCTGGCCGCCGGGCTCGATGCGGCGGAAGCCGCCCCGGTGCGCGGCGTGCGGCTGGGCGCGGGCAGCGAAACGCTGCAGGTGAATGTGGGCGTGCAGGCCAGCCAGTCCCAGTCGCAGTCCCAGGGCTGAAGCTACTTCGCGGCCTTCGCCGCCGGCGGAAACCGCCGCAGGATCACCAGCATCAGGATCATCGAGGGCACCGCGGAGAACATCGCCACGGTGTAGTGCATCGTCCAGCCCAGCCCCTGGGCCATGAAGCCGGAGAGCCCGCCCAGCGTGTGGGAGGCCAGCGCGGCCACCGAGGACAGCAGCGCATACTGCGTGGCGGTGAAGCGCAGCGAGCACAGGTGGGACAGATAGGCGATGAACGCCGCCATCGCCATCGCCTGCACGAAGGCCTCCGCTGCCACCGTGCCATACAGCAACTGCGTGTTGCCCGGGTTCAGCGTCAGGATCACGTACAGCGACATGAAGGCCATCTGGGTGAACCCGGTGGCGATCAGCGCCCGGCCCATGCCCAGCCAGGCCACCAGCGTGCCCCCGGCGGCGTAGCCCAGCAGCGTGCAGGTGAGCGAGATCGGCCCCACCGCCAGCGCCACCGTGGCGCGGTCAAAGCCCAAGGACCGATACAGCGGCGCCAGCATTTTCCCGGCCAGCACCTCATCCAGGTAGAACAGCGCGACATAGGACAGGATCAGCCAGGCGCCGGGCCGGGCGAGGAAATCGCGCAACGGGTCGGTGATGGCCGCGGCCACGCGCGCGCCAAGCCCGGGGGGCGGGGGCGGCACCTCCGGCTGCGGCGGCTCGCTGGCCAGCAGCGTGACAGCCACGGCCAGCACGAACAGCCCGGCCACGCAAAGCAGCGCGCCATGCCAGCCCAGCCACCCCACGCTGGCGATCACGCCGGCGCCAGAGGTGAGCATGGCCCCGCGATAGCCCAGCACATAGGCGCCCAGCGCCGGCCCCTGGCTGTCCGGCGGGAAGGTCTCGATCCGCCAGGCGTCGATGGCGATGTCCTGGCTGGCCGACAGGAACGCGACAAAGGCCGCGATCAGGAAGGTCGGCAGCGGGTGGGCATGCGGGTTGGACAGCGCCATGGCCGCGATGGCCAGCGCCAGCAACGGCTGGATCGCCACCAGCCATCCCCGCCGCCGCCCCAGAAACGCGAACGGTGCCCGCTGGTCCAGCAACGGCGACCACAGGAATTTCAGCGTATAGGCCAGCCCGATATTGGCGGTGAGCCCGATCGCCGCCAGCGAGATCCCGCCCTCGGCCAGCCACTGCGTCAGCGTGAAGCCAGAAAGCGGCAACGGCAGCCCGGCGAAGTAGCCGAACGCCGCCATGGTGAACAGCCGGCGGTCCTGGAGGAAGGGCGGGAGCTTCATCCCCCCATCCTGCCCTTGCGTGCCGCGTCGGTGCCAGCGGGATTGACCGCACCCCACCTTCCCACGACGCTGCGCCATGCTGGTAGGTGAGGAATGGTGGCGGCCCTTGCCGCCCGGGCTGCCGCGGGATGTCGTGCGGCTGCTGGCCGCCCGCGCCCTGCGCGCCTTCGTGGATGGCATGATGGCTGTGCTGCTGCCGCTGCATTTGCACGCGCAGGGCTTCACGCCACTGGCCATCGGCGCGCTGCTGACCGCCACGCTGGTGGGCTCCGCCCTGGCCACGCTCGCCGTCGGCTGGCTCTCACACCGCCTCACCCGGAGCGCCTGGCTTGCGCTGAGCTGCGCGGTGATGGCCGCCACCGGGCTCGGCTTCGCTGCCACGCAGGACTACGCGCTGCTGCTGGCCGTCGCCTTCCTCGGCACGCTGAACCCCTCCAGCGGCGACGTTTCGATGTTCCTGCCGCTGGAGCACACGGCGCTGGCGCAGGTGGCCCCGGCATCGCGGCGCACCGCGGTGTTCGCGCGCTACAGCCTGGTGGGCACGCTGGCCGGCGCCTTCGGCACGCTGACCGCGCCCTGGCCGCTGGCGTGGCTGGGCGAGGGCGGGGCCATGCGCTGGGTGTTCCTGTTCTACGCGCTCTGTGCGCTCGGCGCCTGGGGGATCTACCGCGGCCTGTCACCGGCGATCGAAACGCCCGCCACCAGCGGCCCGCCCGCCGCACTCGGCCCCTCGCGCCGCATCGTCTATGGGCTCTCGGCCCTGTTCGCGCTCGATAGCCTCGGCAGCGGCTTCTTCGTGCAATCCCTGCTCGCACTCTGGTTGTTCGACACGTTCGACCTTTCGGTGGGCACCACGGCGGCGATCCTGTTCTGGTCCGGCCTGTGCTCGGCGCTGTCCTACCTCGCCGCCGTGCCGCTCGCCGCGCGCATCGGGCTGGTGAACACCATGGTCTTCACCCACCTGCCGGCCAGCCTGATGGTGATGGCGCTGCCCTTCGCGCCGAACCTGGAGGTAGCCGTGGCGCTGCTGCTGGCCCGCGCCGCGCTGTCCAACATGGATGTGCCCACGCGCAATTCCTACGTGATGGCCGTGGTCACCCCGGCCGAACGCCCGGCGGCGGCGAGCATGACGGCCACGGCGAAAAGCATGGCCACCGCCGCCGGCCCGTTACTGGCCGGCTGGCTGATGACGGCCTCCGCCTTTGCCTGGCCGCTGCTGATCGGCGGCGCGATGAAAGCGGCCTACGACCTGCTGCTGCTCTGGCGCTTCCAGCGCGTGAAGCCGCCGGAAGAAGGATAGCGCCTCAGTTCGGCTTTTCCTGCGGCGGCCCGATCTCCACCTTCACCACCAGGTCCGGCGAGCGCTTGCGGGTATAGACATTGCCGGTCCCCAGCGTCTTGCCATCATCCGCCACGTCCAGCCGCCGCAGCGTGGCCGAGGGCGCCAGGGCATAGCGCAGGGTCTGCGCGATCGGCGCCTCGGCCTCGCCGCGCAGGAAGACCGGTCCACGCCGCCCCTGCTCGAATTCCACCACCGCGCCGATCTCCACCGCGCGGGCCTGCACCGACACATAGGCGCCGCGGCCGACGAACTGGATGTCGGCCATGAAGGGCAGCGACTTGTCGCCGACCGCCAGCGAAACCGCCCGCTGGCAGCCCGTTTCCGGGCATTCGATCGTGTGCGGCGTGCCCACCACCTGCCCCGTCGGCGAAAGCTGTGTCAGCGTCACCTGGCGCAAGCGGGAGGCCTGCTGCATCGCGCGCGGAGACACCAGCGGGATGGCGCCGAGCTGCGTCTGCAGCGACAGCGGAGCGGACTGATTCAGCGGCCCCGATGGCATGGTAGGGCCCGGCACCGCGCGCGGCGGCGCGGGCTGGGCCATGGCCGCGCCCGCCTCAAACCCTGCAGCCAGCCCGAGCATCGCAAGGACGGAACGAATGATCATCCCGGGAGAATACCATGTCGCCCCCCCGGGAAGCCAATGCACTGGAACGTGATCAGCCCGCCGCCGCGCGCCTGCGGCGCCTTTCCGGCCTCACCGGCGCCGGGGGGGCGGCCGGCGCCTCGTCCGGGCTGGCCAGCGCCGCCAGGATCGCCTCGCGCAGCTGCCCCAGCCGCCGCTCGTTCTCCACCTTCAGCCCGAACACGTCCTTCACATAGAACACGTCCACCGCCCGCTGGCCGTAGGTGCTGACATGGGCGGAGGCGATCTGCAGCCCCTGCTCGCTGATCGCCGAGGTCACGTCGTGCAGCAGGCCGGAGCGGTCGCGCCCGTTCACCTCCACCACCGTGTGGGTGTTGGAGGCATGGTTGTCGATCACCACGCGCGGCGGCACATGGATCGCGCGCAGGCGCTGGCCCAGCACGGTCTTGTTGGTCTTGCGGATCTCGGCGGCCAGCTTCAACCGGCCAGACAGCGCCTGCTCGATCAGCACCGAAAGCCGCGCCAGGCGATGCGGCGCATCGAACACGCCCCCGGCCGCGTCCTGGATCCAGAACGTATCCAGCGCCATCCCGTTGGTCAGCGTATGGATGCGCGCATCCACGATGGAGGCGCCGGCCACCGCCAACGCGCCCGCGATGCGGCTGAACAGCCCGGCATGGTCGGCGGCATAAACGGTCACCTCCGTCACGGCGCGGGCCGGCAGCGGCTGGGTTTCCACCGTCAGCGGCGCCTGGCGCGCCTCCGCCTCGCGGATCATCCGGGCATGGCGCGCATGGGTCTCGGGGTCGAAGCTCAGCCAGTAGCCGGCGTAACCCAAGCCGTGGAAGGTCTCGGTCTCCGAAGCCGGCCAATCGCCCAGCAGCAGCCCGGCGGCCTGCTTGGCGCGCTGCACGCGCACATCGCGCTCCGCCGTGGCCAGCCCGCCGGCCAGCACCTCGGCCACGCGGGCGTAGAGCTCGCGCAGCAGCGTGGCCTTCCAGCCATTCCACACCTTAGGGGAGACGGCCCGCATATCCGCCACCGTCAGCACCAGCAGCAGCCGCAGCCGCTCGGGCGACTGGATGGTCTCGGCGAGATCGAGGATGGTCTTGGGGTCGTCGATATCGCGCTTGAACGCGGTCTGGCTCAGCAGCAGGTGGTGCAGCACCAGCCAGGAAACCATCTCGGTCTCCTCTGCCGACAGGCCCAGCGCCGGGCCCACCTGCAGCGCCACGTCCGCGCCCAGCTCCGAATGGTCGCCGCCGCGGCCCTTGGCGATGTCGTGCACCAGCATCGCCACGTACAGCGCCCGGCGAGACTGCATGTGGTCCACCAGGCCCGATGCCACCGGCGCGATCTGCGCCAGTTCGCCGCGCTCCAGCGTGTTCAGTATCCGCACCGCCTCGATCGTGTGCTCGTCCACCGTGAACACGTGGTAGGTGTCGAACTGCATCTGGCCGACGATCCGCGCCCAATCCGGCAGCAGCCGGCCCAGAACCCCGGTCTCGTTCATGATCGAAAGCCAGGCTGCCCCATCCGCCCGGTTATGCTCAGCATCCCGCCCGCACAGCAGGTCCAGGAAGATCGCCGCCGCCTCGGGGTTGTCGCGCAGCCCCTGCACCCGCCGCTCGTTGCGGATCAGCTGGCGAACCGTCAACGGATGCAGCTTCAGGTGCCGGTCGCGCGCCACCTGCAGGCAGCGCAGCATCTGGATCGGCTCCTTGTCGAACTCCCGCCCGGCCGCCGGCAGCAGCTTGCCATCGGCCAGCACGAAGCCCTGGCCCTGCAGCTTGGCATCCGCCTCCCGCGCCGCCGCCGGCGGGCCGAGGGCCGCGCGCACCAGGGCCGGTTCCAGCACCCGCGTCAGCCGCGTCACGTCGCGCGCGGTGAGGAAGAAGTGGCGCATGAAGCGCTCCACCCCATCCTGCCTTCCGTGGCGGGTGTAGCCCATGCGCGCGCCGATCACCGGCTGCAGGTCGAAGGTCAGGCGATCCTCGGCGCGGCCGGCGACGTAGTGCAGGTGGAAGCGCAGGGTCCACAGGAAGTCCCAGCTGCGCCGCATGTGGCGGTGCTCGTCCGCGGTCATGATCACGCTGCCGGGCGTGGCCGCCTTGTCCACCAGTCGCTCGAAGGTCGCGTCGGGGAAGATGTAGCGGTTGATCCAGTACAGCGTCTGCAAATCGCGCAGCCCGCCGCGGCCTTCCTTCACGTTCGGCTCCACCACGAAGGGCGTGTCGCCATAGCGCAGGTGGCGCGTGTCGCGCTCGGCCTGCTTGGCGGCGATGAACTTCGCCACGCCGGCCTCCACGCAGGCCGACCGGAACGCGCCCTGGAACTCCGCGAACACCGCCACGTCGCCGGCGATGTGGCGCGCATCCAGCAGGGAGGTCCGCACCGTGATGTCGCCCTTGGCCTCGCGCAGGCAATCGGCGATCGAGCGCGTGGCGTGCCCCACCTTCAGCCCGAGATCCCACAGCGCATAGAGCATGAACTCCACCGCCGCCTGCGCCTCGCGGGAGGCATCGCCGGGCGTGAGGAACAGCAGGTCGATGTCGCTGAACGGCGCCAGCACCCCGCGCCCGTAGCCACCGGTGGCCGAAAGGCTCAGCCGGCCGATCTGGTCGCCCTTGCCGCCCTGTGCGGCTACGGCCAGCGCGTGCTCGTGCAGCGCCAGCACCAGCGTGTCGGTCAGCCGGCAGAGCGCGCCGGCCGCCTCCAGCCCCTGGATGCGCGCTTCCTCGAAGCTCTCGCGCACCATGCCCTGGATTCGCGCCAGGTGCCGGCGCAATACCGCCAGCGCCGCATCCCGTTCCAACGGCACCCCGTCCGTCCCGCGCAGGGACTGGCGAAGCTGGGCAAGCGCGCTGTCGGCCAGCGCTGGCAACGTGACGGGGTCTAGCATCAAGAGACGATGTTAGCCCCCCACGGCGCGAGCGCAACAGGCGCATCGCACACAAGGCCGGCCATCATCGCCGTCCGGACTCGGCCCAGGCCCGCCGACGGACCCGTAGCCGCTTATTTCCGGCAATCTTGACGATTGGCTAGGAAATCCGCCGCGGCCGGTCCGCCGCCCCAACGGCACCCCGCCATGGCGCAGCGGCAATCCCTGGCGGACCGCCTCCACACCCTGCTGTGTCAATGATTCAGTGAGATATCCGTGAGACTTCGCGTGCCCAGGCAAGCCGCACATATCAGTTGCCACGGCCTCTTCTCCGCCCGCGGCCGGCACGCGCCACACGCTTCGCCAGCACTACGCGGGCGGCCCTACGCCCAGTCGTTAACGTGCTGTTCAGGCGCCCCCGGCTAAACGTTCTGCAACGTGCCGCACATAGGCGGCGCTGCCGCCCAGGCGGGCGTCCCTGTCGTGCAGAACGAGGCCAGGAGCATGATGCCACGTCCAGACCGTTCCCCCGCACCGACGCCGCGCTGATGTCCGGGCAGCATTTTCTTGCCTCCGATCCCGCGGCCCAGGGCCTGCCGCAAGTCGCCCGCGGCCGGCATGGGATGCTGGGCAACGGCATGCGCGCCGCCGCCGCCCTGTCCGGCCGGCTCGGTGCCGGAACGCCGCGCTCCGTCATGTTCCTTGCCGTTGGTGCCGCCGCCGCCGTGGTGGCGCTGATGTTCGCCGGCGGCCGGTCCGCCCAGCCGCCCCGCATCATCCAGCAGGCCTCGGCGCCGGCCCCTGTCCTTTCCACGGCTGCCTCCACCCCCGGCATCACCACCCAGTTCACCGCGCTGGAGGGCCGCATCCAGGCGCTCGAAGCCGCCCTGGCCGAGCGCGGCACCCTCACGGAGCAGGCCACCGCCCGTGCCGAGGATGCCGCGCGCGCCGCACGCCTCGCCTCCGAAACCGCCGCCCAGGCCGCCTCCCAGGCCAGCGCCGCCCTCGCCCAGGCCCGCCCGCAAGACCGGCTGGTGCCGGCGCTGCTGAACCTGCAGATGGTCGCCGCCACCGCGCGCCCGTGGCACCGCGAGCTGCGCGCCCTGCTCGATCTCGATGCCGGCCGCCACATCCCGCCCCCAGTGGTGGAAGTCCTGACCAGCCATTCCCTGCGCGGCGTGCCCACGGAAGGCGAGCTGCACGACCGCTTCGTGGCGCTGATCCCGGCCATCGCCTGGCGCATGCCGGCCGAACACGGCGTGCTGGACCGCGCGCAGCTGAACATGCGTGCCGCGCTGTCCGGCATCGGCCTGATCGCACCCCCGCCACCCGGGGAGGCCGATGCCGCCACCGCCAGCATCGCCGAGCGCCTGCGCCGTGGCGACCTCGCCGGCGCCGTGGCCGACGCCGCCGCGCTCGATAAGCGTGCCGAACCCCTCCTGGTGGGCTGGATGGCCCAGGCCCGTGCCCGCCTCGCCGTCGAACAGGCCCTGCGGGAGACGATCCTCACCCTGCTGGCCCGAACCCCTTCGCAATAGCCGCGCCGTTTCCTTGCCTTCCGGCGGCGCTGCCGCCTGCCACCCCGCCCCCTTCCGCATGCCGCCCTTCCCGCCCCGTGCGGGCGAACGCCGGAGCTGTCCCTTGACCCGAACCACCGCGAGATCCCTGTTCCTGGGCCTGTTGGCCATGGCCGCCACCACGGCACAGCCGGCGCAGGCAGAAGGCGTGCTGACCCTGCGCGACCGCCTCATCGTCGCCAGCTCCAACACCGCCGGCCGCGTGTCGGAGTTGCTGGCCGGCAGCTTCGCCGAGCGCTGGGGCAAGGAGATGCGGCCCGATGTGCGCCATGTCGGCGCCAACCAGGCGCTGGCGCTGTTCTGCGGCGGCGTCGGGCCGGAAACGCCGGACGTGGCCATCTCCACACGGCGCATGCCCTCCGGCATCCAGCAATCCTGCCGGATGAACGGCGTGCGCGACGTGATCGAGCTCAAGCTCGGCTTCGGCGCCGTGGTGCTCGTCGCCCGGCGCGGCGACCCGATGCCGCAGCTCTCCGCCCGCAACCTGCAGGAGGCGCTGGCCGCCGAACGCCCCACCAGCGACGGCATCTTCGCCCCCAACGCCTATGCCAGTTGGTCGCAGATCGCCCGCGGCCTGCCGCCCTCGCCGATCCGCGTGCTGGTGCCGCGCGGCGATTCCGGCACGCGCCAGCTGTTCGAGGATTTGGTGCTGGAAGCCGGCTGCCGCGACATCAAGGAAATGCGGCTGCTGTTCGATTCCGGGTTCCGCCGCAGCAAGTGCATCACCCTGCGCACCGATGGCCGCGTGGTCGAGGTGGCGGAAGACCAGACCGTCGCCACGCTGATGTCCAGCCCGCCCGGCACCCTCGCCGTCGTCACCTTCGATGAGGCGATGCGCAGCGGCGGCAACCTGATCGCCCTGCCGCTGGATGGCGTGCTGCCCACCATCGCGAGCATCGCGGCGATGGATTACGACCCCACCCGCGTCGTCTACCTCTACGCCAAGCGCCAGCATGCCCGGAACAAACAGGGCGTGGGCGTGGTGCACGGCATCGCCGAGCTGCTCACCGAGGCCTCCAGCGAAAGCGCCACCGGCCCCGCCGGCTTCCTCGCCCGCGCCGGCCTCGTCTCCCTGCCCCCTGCCGAGCGGGTCACGCAGCGCTCCATCGCCGAGCGCATGTCGACCATGTCGCTGAACTGACGCACCGCGCCCGAAGGATGCCCGCCATGATCACCACGATGCTGCGTCGCCTCGCGCTGGCCGCCCCCGTTCTGCTCGCCGCCGCGCCCGTCGCCTGGGCCCAACCCGCCGCCCAGCCCCGCCCCTCCGTCAGCCTGCCGCTGCAAGACCTGCCGGATGCCGACAGCTTCACCGAGCGCGCGGAACGCATGTGGGACAGCGTGGTGGGCCTGTTCCGCTTCCGCGACACCGCCAGCTACTACATGCACCGCAACAGCACGCTGGACCGCGGCCACGCCCGCGCGCGCGACGACCTCACCGCCATGATGGATGTCGCCGGCTACAAGCTGAAGGAGATCGAGAGCACGGTCTCCCTGCTGCCCTCGCTGCAGATGACCTTCGGCCAGGCCCGCGAGCTGACCGATTCCGACCGCGAATACGTGGAGCGGTTCCTGGATCGCCACGCCCTGCGCAACCCCGGCCCGCTCGCCGCCCTGCAGCGCATGATCGTGCGCTCGGTGCTGGAGGCCTCCGACCTCAACGGCCTCGCCGTGGAAAAGGTCGAGATCGACATGTTCCCGCTGCCCAAGGTGAAGGTGGTGGTCGCCCCGTCCGATGCGCCGCTGGGCCTGGATGCCGCGCGCATCATGCGCTCCATCGAAACGCTCAACCGCCGCCTGCAGCAGATGTCCAACCGCTCCAGCGGCTTCGAGGTGCCCGAAGTGGTGCCCGGCCCCGGCCTGCGCACCACCGCCCAGCCCTCGCTCTAGCGCGCGCCGGCTACCACCACCGCCCACTCCCCGAAAACCGTGGATCCGCCATGCCCATGAATGAGAACGACACCCGCCTGCGCTTCGGCGAGCTGGTGCGCCTGCACACCAACGGCCGCCGCTTCCTGGACCGGGACACCGAGCGCAAGCTGATGGAGGAAGGCCTCACCCGCTACAACCTCAGCTTCGACGAGGCGCGCGGCGTGGTGCGCGCCGCCGTGGCCGATACCGACGTGGCGCTGGAACACGACCTCGCCGGCACCTCCACGGAGTTGCTGCGCACCCTGGCAGATCGCCGCGGCCAGGTGGGGCGCGACGATTTCGAGAAGGCCGCCGCTTTCTACCGCGCCCGCGCCGGCAAGCGCATCACCATCGCCGAGGCGCGCCAGCGCATGAAGGCGCTGATGGAGGAATCCGACCTGCAGCCCGCCCGCTCCGGCCGGCTGATCCGCACGCGCCGCTGGTACCGCCAGATCGAGGCCTGACCGTGCACGCCCCCAGCCGCCCCCAAAACAGGGCCCCGCGCTGATGGACGCGCTGCTGGTACAGAGCATCGCCTCCCTGCCCACGGCACTCGCGGCGCTGGTGGCCATAGGCCTGCCGCTGCTGCTCGCAATGGGCGTGGGCATGGTGATCCTGTCGGTGTTCACGCCGCAGGAACTGGCGCTGAACGCCGATGTCGGCCGCGCCAAATTCTCCTTCATCGTGGAGATCTACGCCGTGGTTGCCGCCCTCGCCTTGGTCGGCGCCTGGGACATCTACCAGACCACGCGGGACACGCTGCAGAAGGAAACCAGCGCGCTCTACATGCTGGCCCACGCCACCGACAGCTATGGCCTGCCGCACCAGGCGGAGGCGCGCGAGGAAATGCGCGGCGCCCTGCGCGGCTATGGCGCCGCGGTGGTGGAGCAGGATTGGCCGAAAATGCAGGCCGGTTCCCCCGGCAGCGCCTCCGACGCCACCTTCACCCGCCTGTCGCGCGCCTTCATGCTGCCGGAGCCGGAGACGCAGGCGCAGCAGGCGATCGCGCAGAACACCGCCCATTGGCTGCTGCAGGTCGCCGAGGCACGCACCGCCCGGCTCTCCGTGGGCACGCGCACCCTTACGATGCTGGTATGGTTCCTGGTGCTCACCGCCTCGGTGTCGGTGCTGCTGTTCCAGTGGTTCATCGGCAGCGCGCACCTGGCGCTGCACTACACCATGGGCGCGGTGGTGGCGCTGATCGTGGGCATCGTGCTGCTGGTGGCGCTCAAGCTCGCCTTCCCTGTCGTGGGAGACTCCGCGCTGCTCTCGCCGCGGCCCTTCCTCGAACTGATGCGGCTGCCGTGAGCGCCCGCTCAGTGCGCGGCTGCCCGCCGATAGCGCCAGGCCTGAAGGCCCAGCAGCGCCAGCAGCAACAGCCAGAAGCCCAGCTGCGCCATGCCCCAGGCCAGCAGCCGCGTGGCGACATGCATGGCCAGCGCGGTGAGCACGGCCATGGCGGCGAAGCCGGCCAGCGCCAGCCACAGGGAACGCCCGGCGCAACGGCGCCAGAGCGCGCCGATGCCCACCAGCACAGCACCCACCGCCAGCCAGCCCGCGGCCATCTGCGCCAGGGTTCCGTCGGCCAGGGCCGCCAGCGCACCGCTCAGCGCCGCGCGTTCAGGCAGGGCGAGGCGCAAGGCATCCACGGGCCCGGCCCCCTGCCAGGCCCCGCCGGCGGCGAACAGCCGCGCGGGCTCGAAGCTGGCGCGATCAGGCGCGGCCAGCAGCAGCGCGGCAGCCCCGGCCAGCCCGGCCAGCAGTGCTGCCACGCACAGCATGGCGGCGGGCGCACCCAGCTTCGCGGCACCACGCTGGAACAGCGCGGCCGCACCCACCAGCGCGCCCCCCACCAGCACGATCGCCACGAGCATGGCCGCCACGCCCAAGATCACATCACGCTCCCCAGCCAAACCGGCGCCGCCCTTCTAGCGCCGCGCCCACGGGCTGGCGACAGGCTGTGTACCCTGCTGGCGATTTTGCTCACCGCCCTCGCCCTCCTGCCCGCCCCGGCCCGCGCCGCGGATCCCGTGGTGGCGCTGATGCTGCCCGGCGGCATCTGCGAACTGCGCCAGGTGCCGGCCCAGGCACTCGCCCAGCTCAACCAGCACCTGGAACAGGCCCGGCAAGACGCAGCCGGCCTCGCCCAGCGCCTGGCGGTGGATGCCGCCTCCGCCCGCTATGCCGGCGCGCGGGAAGCGGTGCCCGGCTTCGGCGGCTGGGCCTACGACTGGGTGCAATCCTACGTCACCGCCTACCGCATCGCCGGGCGCATGGTCACCAGCGCCGCCGCCGCCCTGCGCGGCGACCAAAAGTCGATGGCCGATGGCGTGGTGGAACAGATGGCCGAGCCAATGCGCCGCGCCTTCGTCGATCGCGTGCTGGCCCGCGCCGCGCCGCCCGAAACCATGCGCCGCGACCTGGAGATGGCCGCCTTCCTGGTCGAGAGCAACTGGAACCACGCCCTCGCCGGCGCCCTGGCGTCGTTGCGCGCCTTCCCGGAACCGCCCGCCACAACCACCGCCACGCTGCGCCTGGATCCCGAAGCCGCCGCCCGCGCCGCCACGGTTACGCTGCATGCGGTGGGTGAGGGCGGCACGGCCAACGCCTCGCCCGGCAGCGACCCCGCCTCGCTGTTCTTCCATTCCC
Source organism: Alphaproteobacteria bacterium (assembly GCA_026400815.1). GTDB lineage: Bacteria > Pseudomonadota > Alphaproteobacteria > Acetobacterales > Acetobacteraceae > CAMDGX01. The sequence goes on along the minus strand of JAPLOI010000016.1, from coordinate 14,196 downwards.
TGCGCCCCGTCGCCGCCCGCGTCAGCGCCCTGATGCTGCGCGCCACGGAAGCCGGCTCCATCGTCGCCACCGTCGGCGCCGTCGGCTACCGTTTCGGTGGCGTGCCCGGCCTCGCCGCCGGCACGCTCGGTGGCGTCGGCGCCTACTGGGGCATCGACTGGGCCTTCAACCGCGCCGACGCCGCCCTCAACCGCGACGATTTCGAGGCGCAGTCGCTCGGCGTCATCGCCCGCGCCGAATTCGCGGTGGCCGAGGAAGCCCGCCGCGAGGTGCTCGCCGCGCTGGATGCCCGCGTCGCCCGCCTCGCCGTGCGCGGCGGCTGCCCCGCCAGCACCACCGCGGGGGCCACGCCATGAGCCATATCAGCTGGGACGGCATCGTGGCACGGCTGCTGTTCAGCCTCTTCATTGTCTTCGCCACCTACAACCCCTCGGGCCGCTCGTACTGGCACTGGGCCTGGGAAGGGGAGGCGGGGTTCTGGACGCGGCTGGCCGTCGGCCTCGTGCTGCTGCTCACCCATCTCGCCCTGTTCCTCACCCTGCGCGGCCTGCTCGGCTGGAAAGGGCTGCTGCTCGTCGGCACCACCTTCGCCGTGCTGATGCTGGCCGCCAGGGAGTTGGGCCTGCCCCAGCTCCCCGGCTCCTGGTCCGGCGCCGCCCCGCTGGTGCTGGTCAGCCTTCTCTACACCTTCGGTCTCAGCTGGTCCCTGGTGCACCACCGCGCCGCCGGCATCACCCACGTGGAGCCCCTGAAATGAGCGCCACCCTCGCCCCGCCGCCCACCCCAACACAGGAAGCCCCCACGAAGGCCGATGCCTTCGTCGTCTCCTGCATCGACCCGCGCACCTCCGGCGGCGTCGCCAACCTGCTCGCCGCCCTGGGCCGGGAGGATCGCTACAGCGAACTCCGCATCGCCGGCGCCGCCCTGGCCGCGTACGACCCCGCCTCCCCCGCCGCCACCGTGCTGTGGGAGAACCTCGCCGCCTCGCGCAAGCTGCACGGCATCCGCAAGGTGACGTTCCTGAACCACCGCGACTGCGGCGCCATGCACATCTGGGCCGGCCGCCGCCTGGCAGACGATCCCATGGAGGAGCAGCGCCGCCACACAGAGGTGCTGACCCGCGCCGCCGAGGAAGTCCGCCGCTGCCACCCGGACCTGCTGGTGGAACTGAAGCTGATGGACCTGGATGGCACCACAAGGGTCATCCCCTGCGCCGCCTGCATCCCCGCAGGCTTCCACCCCAACAGTGTCGGCCCCGCCGCCCAGCTGATGGCCGATGTGCCGCCGGAAGGCATGGTGCTCATGCCCTCGCGCATGCGGGGCACGCAGCCGGATCCGCAGGGCTTCGCCGCCCTGGTGCGCGTGCGCGCCGAAGGCCCACCGCTCTCGGCCGAGGCGGAGCTCGCCCTGCTCTCCGAAGGCATCACCCGCTACGGCCTCACCGCCCGCGCGGCGCAGGAGGTCAGCGGCAGCGTGCTCGCCACGCTGCGCCCCACCGGCGCCGGCGCCACGCGCGATGTGCGCGAAGTGTTGCGCACCCGTGCCGATACCGCCGGCCGCATCGGCCAGAAGGATGTGCGCGCCGCCGCCCGGCTCTATCGCCGCCTCTCCGGCCCCGGCACCAGCCATCTGGAATCCGAACGCCGCGCCGCCACCCTGGCGGAGGAGGAAGGCCTGGTGCCGCGCCCCAAGGGCCCCTGGCCGTTCCGCTCCACGCGCTGGTTCCGCACGCTGGTGCAGCCCACCCCCGCCACACCCGCGCGCCGCCAGGCCAGCGCATGAACCTGCGCACCGCCACACTTGCCCTGGGCGCCCTCGCCCTGGCTGCCCTGCTCGCCGCCACCCCGGCCGCGGCGCAACAACAAGGCGGTTGGCTGGACCGCTTCAACCGCCAGGTGTTCGAACTGAACGAGCATCTCTCCAACGGCGTCGACGCCCTGCGCCAATCGCTGCCGGATGGCTTCGCGGTGCCGGACTGGCTCTCCCAGGGCGCCGGCAACATGCTCTCAAACACGGTCAACGAACCGATCACCGCGCTCAGCCACGCCCTGTCCGGCGATTTCGGCCTGGCCGCCGGCTCGCTGCGCCGCTTCGGCACCAACCTCACCCTCGGCATGCTCGGCACGCGCGACGTGGCCACCGAGATGGGCATGGAGGTGCCGCGCAACGATATCGGCCTCGCCTTGTGCCGCAATGGCGTGCCGGACGGCCCCTACGTGGTGCTGCCCATCGTCGGCCCGCGCACGCTGCGCGACGCCATCGCCGACATCGTGGTCACCAACGCCATCATCTACGTGGCCCTCATCCCGGTCTTCGGGCCGGTACCAGGCCTCATGACCCTCCTGGTCATAGAGGCGCTGGACGAAGCCGCCGCCCTGGCCGTCGCCCGCCAGATCGACTCCGCGCAGGAGCGCGGCGGCACCTACGACGACGTGCGCGAACGCTACGTGGCCGGGCGCGCCCTGCGCTGCGGCGGCGCCTAGCGGGGCGCTGGAATGCTCATGCGGGCCGGAATTCCGGCACCCCGCACCGATCAGCAGAAGGACCGAGGTCTATGAAGACAGCTCAATTCCTGGCCGCGGCCGTGGCACTCGCGGCCTGCGCCGGCGCCCTGCCTGCGCTGGCCCAGGGCACCGCCAAGCCCGCCACCCCCGCCGCGCCCGTGGTCGCCGCCGCGGCTGCCCCGGCGGCAGCCCCCGGCGCGCTGGAGGCAATCCGCGCCCGCGGCCACCTCCTCTGCGGCGTCTCCCCGGCCACCCCCGGCTTCGCCCTGCAGGATGGTCGCGGCGAATGGCGCGGCCTCGATGTCGATTACTGCCGTGGCATCGCCTCCGCGGTGCTGGGCGATGCCGCCAAGGCCCGTTTCGTGCCCGTCCCCGCCGCCGAGCGCTTCGACATGCTGCGCCGCGGCGCCATCGATATCCTGGCCCGCGCCACCACCTGGACCCTGGAGCGCGACGTGGGCGAGGGTGCCAGCTTCGCCGCCGTCACCTATTTCGATGGCCAGGGCTTCCTGGTTCGCCGCGCCAGCGCCGTCAGCCGCGTGCAGCAGCTGGATGGCGCCAAGGTCTGCGTAGAGGCCGGCACCACCTCCGAACAGAACCTCGCCGAATACGCCCGCACCATGCGCCTGCGCATCACCCCGGTGGCCGCGCGCGGCGCCGATGCCACCCGTGCGGCCTTCATGGCCCAGTACTGCGATGCGCTCACCAGCGACACCGCCGCACTCGCCGGCTTCATGGCGCAGCAGGGCAACAATGCCGCCAACTTCGCCATCCTCTATGAGGTGATCTCCAAGGAGCCGCTGGGCCCCGTGGTGCGCGAAGGCGACCGCAAGCTGTTCAGCATCGCCCGCTGGGTCCACTTCGCCATGCTCGCCGGCGAGGAGCTGGGGCTGGACAGCAAGAACGTAGCCGAGATGAAGGCCGGCCCCGCCGGCGCCCTGGCCGAAGCCGGCCAGGAAGTGCAGCGCCTGTTCGGCGTCACCGGCCGCTCCGGCGACCTGCTGGGCCTGGATGCCGACTGGGGCTCGCGCGTCATCCGCCAGGTGGGCAACTACCGCGAGGTGTGGGAGCGCAACATCCAGCCGCTGGGCCTGCAGCGCGGCCTGAACCTGCTGTGGAACCAGGGCGGCCTGCAATACGCCCCCCCGATCCGCTGAATCCGGTCCCCGCCCCCTCCCGCCCGGCACCCATGCCGGGCGGGTCCTGCCCCCATCACCGGCCGGGCCCCTCGCCCGCGGAAGGTCCTCGATGACCGACATCCTCGAACACGTGCAGGCCCGATCGGACCAAGTGAGTCCCCATGAAGCCGGCGCAGATGCCGCCTTCCGCCCCAGCGAATACACCGGCTTCCTGATCCACGCCGTGCAGGCCGCCATCGCCGGCCACCCCCTGGCCCGCCCCCTGGGCCGCCCCCTGGCCCGCCCCCTGGGCCGTGTCGTGGAAATCGGCGTCGGCTCCGGCGCCGTGCTCGCCAGCCTCGCCGGATGCGGCGCCACCAGCCTGACCGGCACCGATGTCGATCCCGGCGCGATCCTTGCCACCCAGCGCCTGATGGACAGCCTGGGCCAGCCTGTCGAACTGGCTTGCGGCGACCTCTGGGCACCGCTCGCCGGCCGCCGCTTCGATCTCGTGCTGGCCAACCCGCCACACTTCCCCATGCTCGCCCCAGGCTATGCCGGCCGCCCACCGCAATGGAGCTTCGGCGGGCCAGACGGGCGCCTGGTGATGGACCAATTGCTGCGCGGCCTGCCGTGGCACCTCGCCCCCGGCGGCCACGCCTATGTCGTGCACAGCGCCTTCCTGGGCCTCGCCGCCACAAACCGCCTGCTGGCCGAACGCGGCCTCGCCGCCCGCATCGTCGCCTCAAGCTTCATGCCGCTGGCGCCCGAAAAGCTGCCGGTCATGACCCCCGCCGTGCTGCACGGCGCCGGGCCCGAGGCGATCCAGCGCATCGGCCCGCACACTTTCCTGCGCACCGACGTTCTCGAGATTTCCGCCGCCGGGCCAGGAGACGCCTAGCACCATGCGCCACCTCCTCGCCGCCCTGCTGCTCCTCCTCGCCGGCCTCACATCCCCCGCCCGCGCCGACAGCGCCGCGGCGCTCCAGGCCATGCTGGACCAGGCCCGCGCCCGCGCCACCACCCAAGGCTGCGAGGCCGTGCCGCGCGACAGCCTCGCCGGGGTCCTCTGCAACGGCCACATCCGCGTCGGCGTGCGCGGCAACTACCCCAATTTCGGCATCGCCGACGGCCTGGGTGCGGACACGCGCCGCTCCGGCTTCGAGATCGAGGTGGCCCGCGCCATCGCCGCCCGCCTCGGGGTGGAAGCACGCTTCGTCACCGTCACGCCGGCCAACCGCATCGCCAACCTCGTCGAACGCCGGGTGGATCTGGTCATCGCCACCATGGGCCACACCCTGCAGCGCGACGAGCAGGTGCGCTTCATCCGCCCGCACTACTACCAGTCCACCACCGTCGTGGTCGGAGACCGCCGCATCACCGCCCGCAGCCTGGACCAGATGGCCGGCCGCACCGTCTGCGTGCCGCTCGGCAATGCCGACACGCTGCACCTCGTACAGCACGGCGTGCGCCTGCTGATCTTCGACAGCCCGCAACAGCTGGTCGATGCGCTGAAGCGCGAGATCTGCTCGCTGGCGATGCACGACGACAGCTTCTTCAGCAACAGCTTCGCCGACCCCGCCTTCGCCGCCCGGTTCGAACAGAAGCTCGCCATCTCCGCCCTGCCCTGGGGCATGGCCACACCGCCCGGCAGCGACCTCGCCGCCTTCCTCGATGGGCTGAGCGCCCAGTGGCACGCCGAGGGCCGCTTCCTGCAGGCCGCCACCGGCTTCCCGATCGCGCGCGGCTTTCTGGAAGACCAGCGCAGCCTGTGGTCCAGCCCGGCCTGCATCGCCGCCGGCGCCACCCCCGCCCCCGGCTGCCTCGGAGAACCGTCGGACACCACCCTGCCCCCCACCCGCTTCGCCCCGGATGTGGATCGGTTCGAAGCCTGGCTGCGCGATACGCTCGGCATTTCCATCACGCTACCGATGCTGAAGACCGAAGTGGCGTTCGAGGCCTTCCTGCGCGGCATCATCTTCTCGCTGGTGCTGGTGGTCGGCTCCATCATCTCCACCCTGGGTCTGGCCATGCTCTTCGCCAGCGCGCTCTGCGCCCGCCCCGCCGCCGCCCGCATCGCCGCCCGCATGGCCACCGGCGTGCTGCAATGCTCGCCGCTCGTGCTGCTGCTGTTCTTCGGCTACATGGTCGCCAGCACCCTGGTGCCCTATTCCGCCCCCGTGGCGCTGGTGATCGCGGTGGTGATGATCGGCCTCTACAACGGCAGCTCCGCCGCCCAGGCGATCGGCGAATACCACGCCACCCAGCGCAGCACCTCCGCCACCTGGCCGCCTTTGCGCGGCGCCATCCAGGGCGCTGCGGTGCAGATCATGTCCTTCCTGGTCAACGCCACGAAATCCAGCGCGGTCGCCAGCATGGTCGGCGTGCCGGAACTGCTGAACGAACTAACGGACATCACCTCCTTCACCAGTGAGCGGATCATGACCTACTCGTTCCTGCTCGTCTTCTACACGCTGCTGGTCAGCCTCGTGGTCACACTGATGCGCTCGCTCCAGGGCGTCTTCGAACGGAGGGCTGCGGCATGATCGAGATCCTGCCCAGCTTCCTGCCGGTCTTCCTCGCCGGCCTGGTCGTCAACCTGGAGATCGCCTTCGCCTCGCTGGTCCTCGGGCTGCTCCTCGGCCTGCCGCTGGCGGTCTCCCTCGGCGCCGGCCGCGCCCTCGCTGCCCCCGCCGGCAGCCTCGTCGGCCTGCTGCGCGCCGCCCCCACCTTCGTGGTGATGTTCTTCCTGCTCAACATCCTGCCGCGCGAAATCCAGATCGCCGGCCACGATATCCAAACCGGCCTGCTCGCCGTCATCCTGGCCAATGCCGCCTACGCCGTGGCCTACATCGCCGATAACGGCCTGGTGGCGCTGCGGGCCCTGCGCGCCGGCAACATCGCCACCGCCGTGCTGTTCCTGCCCAACCTCACCCGCGCCTTCTTCGTGCTCACCCTGGCCTCGTCCATGGCCGCCGCGGTCGGCACGCCAGAGGCGATCTTCGTCACCCTGCGCCAGGCCGAGCGCCTGCCGGCCCTGTCGGACCAGATCATGCTCTTCGCCTTCGTGATGCTGTTCTTCGGCGCCGTCCTGCAAACGGTCTTCGCCATCATCAATGCGGTGCGCGCCGCCATCCTGCATCGGCTGGCACCAGCCTGAGCAAGGCCTTCTTTTTCTGAAGAAAAAGAAGCAAAAAGACTTTTATGAATTGATGCGGAGAGGCCGAGCCTCTCCGCATCAAACGAACAAAAGTTTTTTGGTTCTTTTTTTCAAAAAAGAACCGCTTCCTTCCTCAGCCGACAATCTCGCAGCCCGAGAAGAAATAAGCGATCTCGATCGCCGCATTCTCCGTGCTGTCCGAGCCATGCGCCGAGTTCGCCTCGATGCTTTCGGCGAATTCCTTGCGGATCGTCCCGGGCGCCGCGTTGGCCGGGTTCGTCGCGCCCATCACTTCGCGGTACTGCGCCACCGCGTTCTCGCCTTCCAGCACCTGCACCACCACGGGGCCGGAGGTCATGAACGTCACCAGCTCGCGGAAGAAGCCGCGCTCGCTGTGCACGCCGTAGAACGTCTCGGCCTGCGCCGTGGTCATGTGGATGCGCTTCTGCGCCACGATGCGCAGGCCCGAAGCCTCGATCTTGGCGTTGATCGCGCCGGTCAGGTTGCGCCGCGTCGCGTCGGGCTTGAGGATGGAAAAAGTGCGTTCAGTGGCCATGGAACTGGACCCTTCATGAGGACTCGTGATCGGGCGGGGCTTTAGAGCAGCCACCGCACAGCGGCAACCCCTTTCCCCTGCGCAGCCGGGCGGCTACATCCCCCACATCATGAGCCTCCTGATCGCACGCGGCGTCGTCATCCGGCTCGGGGGTCGCACCCTGCTGGACAATGCCGACCTCACCATCGACCCCGGCCGCCATGTCGGCCTGGTCGGGCGCAACGGCGCCGGCAAATCCACCCTGCTACGCGCCATCTCCGGCGAGTTGGCCATCGACGACGGCGACATCCGCCTCGCCCAGCGCGCCAAGCTCGGCCAGGTGAAGCAGGAAACCCCCGAGGGCCCGAAATCCCTGGTCGACATCGTGCTCGAAGGCGACCCTGAACGCCTGTCCCTGCTGGCCGAGGCCGAAACCGCGCCCCCGGAGCGCCTGGCCGAAATCCACGACCGCCTGCAGGCCATCGACGCCGACAGCGCCCCCGCCCGCGCCGCCACCATCCTGGCCGGCCTCGGCTTCGACATGGCGGCACAGGCCCGCCCGGTGAGCAGCTTCTCCGGCGGCTGGCGCATGCGCGTCTCGCTCGCCACCGCCCTGTTCAGCGCGCCCGACCTGCTGCTGCTCGATGAGCCCACCAACCACCTGGATCTCGAAGCCACGCTCTGGCTGGAGACCTGGCTGCAGAAATTCCCCGGCGCCGCCATCGTCGTCAGCCACGACCGCGGCCTGCTGGATCGCTGCGTGGACAGCATCGCCCATCTCGACCGCGGCAAGATCAACGTCACCCCCGGCGGCTACGACGAATTCGTCCGCATCCGCACCGAACGCGCCGCCCAACAGGCCGCCGCCGCCGCCAAGATCGCCACGCAAAAGGCCCACATGCAGGCCTATGTTGATCGCTTCCGCTACAAGGCCAGCAAGGCCCGCCAGGCGCAAAGCCGCCTCAAGGCCATCGCCCGCCTGCCGGTGATCGACAGCGTGCTGGAAGACCACGTCACCCGCTTCAACTTCCCGGAGCCGGCAGCCCTCGCGCCCCCCATCCTCACCATGGACCGCGTCTCCGTCGGCTATGGCGGCGCGCCCATCCTGCGCGGCCTCAGCCTGCGCGTCGACCAGGAAGATCGCATCGCGCTCCTCGGCGCCAACGGCAACGGCAAGTCCACCCTGGCCAAGCTCATCGCCGGCAAGCTGGAGCCAGACAGCGGCACCATGCACCGCTCCGGCAAGCTGCGCGTCGGCTACTTCGCCCAGCACCAGTCGGATGAGCTGATCCCCAACGAAACCCCGATCGACCACATGCAGCGCGCCCTCCCCCGCGCCCTGCCCGCCCAGGTCCGCAGCCAGCTCGCCCGCTTCGGCCTGGATGCCGACCGCGCCACCACGCCCGTGAAGAACTGCTCCGGCGGCGAAAAGGCCCGCCTCCTCCTGGCGCTGGCCACCCGCGACGCCCCCCAGCTCCTCCTGCTCGACGAACCCACCAACCACCTCGACATCGACGCCCGCGAGGCCCTGGTCCGCGCCCTGGCCGATTTCGAGGGCGCCGTCATGCTCATCACCCACGACCCCCATCTGGTCGATCTCGTGGCCGATACGCTCTGGCTGGTCGCCGACGGCACCGTGAAACCCTTCGACGGCGACCTGGACGACTACCGCGCCCTGCTCACCGAACGCGCCCGCCCCGCGCCGAAGCAGGATGCCGGCAACCAGCGCGACGAACGCCGCGCCCGCGCCGATGCCCGCGCCGCCACCGCCCCCCTGCGCCGCGCCGCCAAAGACGCCGAAGCGCGCACCGCCCGCCTCACCACCGAGATCAAGAAGATCGAGGCCAAGCTCGCCAGCCCCGATCTCTACACCCCCGCCCGCAAGGGCGAGGTCGCCGCCGCCCAATCCACCCTGGCCGCCCTCAAGCGCCAGCTCCAGGCCGCCGAGGCCGAATGGCTCGCCGCCGAGGAAGCCCTCGAAGCCGCTACCGCCGCCTGACCGGACCCGCCATGCCCATCCCCGCCGCCCTCGCCGAAGCCCTCGCCGCCCTCGCCCTCACCCCCATTTGCCACGAGCACCCCCCGCTCGCCACGGTGGAAGACGCCCACGCCATCTGGGACAATCTCCCCGGCGCCCAGGTGAAGAACCTCTTCATCAAGGATGCGGGAAAGCAGCACTGGCTTGTCGTCGTCCCCGGCGACCCGCGCATGGACACCAAGGCGATGGCGCCCCTCATCGGCAGCAAACGCATCTCCTTCGCCTCTGCCGACGACCTGCGCGCCATCCTCGGCGTCGAGCCCGGCTCCGTCACCCCGCTGGCCATGATGAACGACCGCAACCACCAGGTCCGCCTCGTCATCCACGCCAAGCTGATGCAGGCCGAGACCCTGCTCGTCCACCCGCTGGTCAACACCGCCACGCTGGCAATGCCGCCGGCCGACCTGCTCCGCTTCCTCACCCACCACGGCGTCACCCCCGCCCTGGTGGACCTGGAGCCCGCCTTCCTGGCCTAATGCCGGCCATGCAGGTCCTCCACTCCCCGCTCCAGCGCCGCCACCACGTCCGCAACTTCATGCGCCACGGCCGCTTCGTCGAAGGCCGCGACACGCCGCGCCGCGCCGACAACGTCCTGGCCGCCCTGCTGGCGGACGGCCACGTGGCCAGCGAAGCCCCCTGGCACGGCATGGCCCCCATCGCCGCCATCCACACCCCGGAATACCTCCGCTTTCTCGAAACCGCCTGGGCCGAATGGCGCAAGATCCCCAACGCCGGCGAGGAAGTGTACCCCTACGTCTTCCCCGTCCGCGGCATGCAGCACGGCTACCCGAAATCCGTCATCGGCCAGGCCGGCTACCACATGCACGACCTCTGGGTGCCGCTCGGCGAACACAGCTTCCAGGTCGCCGTCGCCTCCGCCCACCTCGCCGTGGAAGCCGCCGAGCGCGTCCTGGCCGGCGAACCCATGGCCTACGCGCTCTGCCGCCCCTCCGGCCACCACGCCTACACCGACATGGGCGGCGGCCAGTGCTTCCTCAACAACGCCGCCATCGCCGCCCAGCATCTGCGCCGCAAACTCGGCCGCATCGCCATCGTGGATTTCGACGTGCACCACGGCAACGGCACCCAGGGCATCTTCTACGCCCGCAACGACGTCCTCTTCGTCTCCCTCCACCGAGACCCCACGGACTACCACCCCTTCTTCACCGGCTACGCCAACGAACGCGGCGAGGGCGCCGGCCTAGGCTACAACCTCAACCTCCCCCTGCCCCCCCATTCCGGAGACCCAGTGGTACTCGATGCGCTGGAGGAAGCCTGCACCCGCATCGCAGCCTACGGCCCGGATGCGCTCGTCGTCTCCCTCGGCGTCGACGGCCATGAGGACGACCCGACAGACGGCCTCAGCATCACCCACGAAGGTTTCCGCCGCATCGGCGCCCGCCTGCGCGCCCTCGGCCTGCCCACCGTCCTGGTCCAGGAAGGCGGCTACAACGTGGACACGATCGGACGCTGCGTCGCCAGCGCCGTGGCCGGCTTCGACGGGCGGGAGAGCCTGTAGCTCAGGCCACCCGGTCCATCCGCCGCATCTCGCCGCGAAACGTATCGGTGATGTGCCGCGCCAGCACATCCGTCACCGGCTGCTGTGCATCCCGCCCACGCGCCATCCGGATGCCGAAATCCGGCAAATCCGGCAGCCCTTCCTCCCGCCGCACCACCCGCAGCCCCTCCGGCACCCAGGAGATGGTGGAAACCGTCACCGCCAGCCCCGCCATCACCGGCGCATGCGTCCCCATCTGGGACGCCGACGTATAGGCCACCCGATACCGCCGCCCCGCCGCCTCCAGCGCCTCCACCGCCGACTTGCCCCAGGAACAACTCGTCCGCGAAAGCGCCAGCGGCAGCGGGTCCAGCCGATGCGGCGAATACCGCTCGGAGGTGATCCAGCGCAGCTTCCCCCGCCACAGCTCGATGGAAGGCCAGGCCCCGATCTCCTCGCCCTCCGACAGCAGCGAAAGATCCAGCTCCCCCGCCCGCAGCTTCGGCAGCAGTTCCACCGAAGGCAGGCACTCCACCGCCACCTCAACCCCCGGATGCGTATCGGCGAAGCTCTTCAGCACCGGCGGCAGATACCGCAGCGCATAATCGTCCGGCGAGCCCAGCCGCACCCGCCCCTGCACCACCGGCGTGCGGAAACTCGCCCAGATCTGGTCGTTCAGCGCCAGCAGCTCGCGCGCCCGGTCCAGCAGCATCGCCCCGTGCTGCGTCAGCCCCACCTGCCCGCCCCGCCCCCGGTCCAGCAACCGCCGCCCCAGCATCGCCTCCAGCCGCTGCATCTGCATCGAAACCGCCGACTGCGTCCGCCCCACTCGCTCCCCAGCGCGCGAGAAACTCCCCTCCTCCGCGATCAGCACGAAGCTGCGCAGCAAATCGGGGTCCAACCCCTGCGGCAGGGGGTTATTCGTCAGGGAGGGCGAGGGCATGCTCATGGCATCATAATTCCTGATACCATCCATCAATGCAATTCGTTTCCTTCATGCGGCAGGTGCGAAGATACTCCAGCCGTCGACACCACCCATGGAAGGACCCCTGCCATGTCGGCCCATCTCTCCCCCGCCCCGATCGCCCGCGGCCTCATCCTCACCGCGCCGCACCTCACCCTCGTCCTCCGCCTCGCCTGGCGCCGCTTCCGCCGCGCCTACGCCCTGGCCCTGCGCGACGAAGTCTCCCGCCGCAACCTGCGCCGGATGGACGACCACATGCTCAGCGACATCGGCGTCAGCCGCGCCCAGGCGCAGTTCGAAGCCAATCGCAAGCCGTGGCATTACATCTGAGGCTCAAGCAAGGACTCTTCTTTTTCTGAAGAAAAAGAAGCAAAAAGACTTCATTCACTTGCACGCGTGCTGGGAGACCGGCACGCGTGCACGCGAATAAAAGTTTTTTGGTTCTTTTTTTCAAAAAAGAACCCCTTCCTTCCCTCCCACGCGCCTCCCCGCTACACTCCCCCGCAACAAGCGGGAGTGAACCGAGATGCCCGAGATCCTCACCCAGGCGCAGATCGACGAGTACAACGAAGTCGGCGCCATCGTCGTCCACAACGTCCTCTCGTCGCAGGAAGTCCAGCGCCTGCGCCGCGTCACGGATGAGATGGTGGAGAAATCCCGCGCCATCTCCACCCACACCGATATCTACGACCTCGAGGATACCCACAGCGCCGCCCAGCCCCGCGTGCGCCGCATCAAGCAGCCGCACATCGTCGATCCCGCCTATGGCGACCTGGTCCGCCACCCCCGCATCCTCGCCGCCCTGCGCGACCTCTGGGGCCCCGACATCCGCTTCGACACCGCCAAGCTGAACCTCAAGTCCGCCGGCTACGGCGCGGCCGTCGAATGGCACCAGGACTGGGCCTTCTACCCCCACACGAATGACGACCTCGCCGCCGTCGGCATCATGATGGACGACATGGAGCTGGCCAACGGCCCCCTCATGATCATCCCCGGCAGCCACAAGGGCCCGGTCCACGACCACCACTTCGAAGGCCGCTTCTGCGGCGCGATGGACCCCACCAAGGGCGGCGTGGACTACACCCAGGCCCTTCCCCTCACCGGCCCCGCCGGCAGCATCACCATCCACCACGTCCGCGCCATCCACGGCAGCGCCGTGAACACCTCCAACAAGGACCGCCGCCTGCTGCTGTTCCAATTCCGCGCGGCAGATGCCTGGCCCATCGTCAACCCGGTGAAAGACCTCGCCGAGTTCGACAGCCTGATGGCCTGCGGCACCCCCGGCATCACGCCGCGCCTCACCCCGGTCCCCGTCCGCATGCCGCTGCCCGGCGCCGACAAGCAAGGCAGCATCTACGAGAACCAGAAGGGCCTGAAAAACCGCTTCTTCGACGTGGTGAAGGCCGCAGAGTAGCAACGCCCCACATCGCTTCCCCCTCCCCCTTGTGGGGAGGGCTGGGGTGGGGGCCGGTCCCGCCACCCGCCAGACCGGGTGAAGGAACGTGTGCCCCACCACCACCCCAAACACCCGAGCCCGAGCCCTCCGCCAAGCCGCCACCCCACCCGAGCGCCACCTCTGGACCTGGCTCCGAACCCTCCGCCCCCAAGGCCACCACTTCCGCCGCCAGGCGCCGTTCCGCGGCTACATCCTCGATTTCGTTTGCTAACGCCAACGCCTCGTCATCGAAATCGACGGCGCCCACCACGGCACCGAAGCCCAACAGGCCCACGACGCAAAGCGCGACACCCTCCTCGCCCGCGAAGGGTTCCAAACCCTCCGCCTCCCCGCCACCGAAGTCCTTACCAACCTTGAAGGCATCGCCACCCTCATCCAGTCCCACCTCTCATCACCTGATCGCCCCTAGCCACCGTCCGTCATCACTTTCCGTTTCCTTTACTGTCTCGATCCTTCTTCCCCCTCCCCCATGTGGGGAGGGCCAGGATGGGGGTCAGAGCTGCACAACGCACCGCCAATCGGCTAACAACAAAGCCCGGGGCTTCGCCCCGGACCCCACCAGGGGCCGCGCCCCTGGACATTGACCCGAAAGACGTACGATGAAGACAGAGTTCCAGGTCGGAGATCACATTGTCTCCGGCCGCCATTTTCTTCGGGTGTTCGCCTACACTCACCACGGCATATACGTAGGTGATGGACGCGTTATTCACTACGAAGGAAACGCTCAACCCCGCCAAACTGGGCCAATCAAGCAGGTATCTCTTGAGGAGTTCGCAGGAGGCCCTCAGCACCCATCAGTTTTTTGTAACTGTGGATTGACGCCCCGAATCGGCGCGTGATTCAAGGAGTCCGCCCTTATTCGGAGCGGGTTCTGGATGGTTGGTGGGATCGCTCGGCAAGCCGAAGGCATTGCCCAGGAACTG
>JAPLOI010000033.1 GCA_026400815.1 Alphaproteobacteria bacterium | reverse complement strand
CACCTCCATCACCTGCCCGAACCCGCCGCGCGTCAGCCCCGCCCCGCCGGAGCCCTCGCGCAACTCCTTGCGCCAGAACACCAGCGGCGAAACATTCTCCGTCGCCTCCACCGGCATGGTTCGCACGCCAGAGGGGAACGCCGTGGCATCCAACCCATCCAGCGTCCGCCGCGCGCCCGTCCCGCCCGAATTGAACGTGATGATCTCGAAATCAGACACCACCGGCTTGTTCCCACGCGCCTGCCCGGAAACGCTGGCGCCCCCGCGCATCGGCGGGTTCCACAGGCACGATGCCCCCTCCGCCGCCACCCGGTCCGGCACCACCTGGTGCAGGCACCCCATCACCAGGTCCGGGATCAGATGCCCGATCACATGCCGCACGCTCACCGGATAAGGCCGCGGCGCGTTCAGGATGCACCCCTCGGGGATCACCATGCGGAACGGCAGCAGGCTGGCCCAGTTGTTCGGAATCTCCGGCGCCACCACCACCTTGATCCCGAAGCACGCATAGGCCCGCGTATAGGCCGGCGGCACGTTGATCCCCCGCTGCGACAAGCCGGAAGTCCCCGCGAAATCCACCTCGATCGCATCATCAAGAATGCTCATCGCCCCGCGAAGGGTCACCGGCTCGTCATACCCGTCACTGCTGATCTCGGCGGAGAATGTCCCGCGCCCCAGCTTGGCAATCTCTGCGGCCGTTGCGCGCATGGAACTCTCGAAGATGAACCCGGCCAGCGGATCCAGCGAGTCCATCCCGAACTCGTCCATCATCTCCACCAGCCGCTTCGCCCCCGCGTCGTTGCAGGCGCACAGCGAATACACGTCTCCTTCCAGCTCCACCGGCAGGCGCGAGCCCACGCGGATGAAATCAAAGAACGTCTCGTTCGGCGCCCCCTGGTCGAAGCATTTCACGATCGGAATATACAGCCCTTCCTCGTAAACGCTGCGCCCCTCCGGCCCCATCCCCAGCCCGCCCACGTCGATCACATGCGCGGTGTTGGCGAACAGCCCCACGATCGCCCCGTTGCGGAACGCCGGTGTCACCACCGTCAAATCATGCAGATGCCCCGTGCCCAGCCAGGGATCATTGGTGATGTAGTGATCGCCCGGCTTCATCGTCGCCGTCGGGAACTTCGCCAGGAAATGCCCCACCGCCTCGGCCATGGAATTCACATGCCCCGGCGTTCCCGTCACTGCCTGGGCCATCATCCGCCCCTGCAGGTCGAAGATCCCCGCCGAAAGATCGCCCGCCTCGCGCACCGTGGTGGAAAACGCGGTGCGGATCATGATCTGCGCCTGCTCCTCCACCACCGCGATCAGCCGGTTCCACATGATCTGCCGCTGAATTGCGGCCATCTGCCCACCCGACATCAGCGTGCCCCCCGCACCAGCTCGATATAGCCCTGCGCCGTCACCGAAGCGGTCCAACCCGCCCCCACCAGCGTGGAGGTCTCGTCCTCCGCCACGATCGCCGGCCCTGCCAGCACCGCCCCGGGCGCCAACGAAGCCCGGTCATAGATGGCCCAGTCCGCCACCTCCCCGGTCACGCTGTCCCGTACGCGCTGCACTCGCGCCGCCGTCGCCGCACCACCTGGCGCAACCGCCGCCACCACAGGCGCCGCCTCCGCCACGGTCGCCACCACCACCGCGTAGCTCATAATCTCCACGTCAGACCCAGGCACCGGCCGGTCATAGAACCGCGAGTATTCCACGTCATACGCCGCCCGGATCGCCGCCACATCGTCGGCCACCAACGTCCGCGCCGGCAACGCCACCGGAATCTCGTGCCCCTGGCCCACGTAGCGCATGAACGCGATCCGGCTCTGTGTCGTCGGCGCCCCGAAACTCCCGGCCGCCACCACCTCCTCCGCCTCGCGCACCATGTCGTCCAGCAGGCCGTTCACCGCCGCCACATCGAACGACCGGAACCGCTGGTACAAACTCCGCACCACCTCATAGCCCACCGGCGCCCGCAGGAACCCGATCGCACTCCCCACCCCCGCGCCGGAGGGCACCAGCACCCGATCAATCCCGATCTTCTCCGCCACGCGATACCCATGCACCGGCCCGCCGCCGCCAAAGGCGATCATCGTGCGCCCGTCATAGCCCTTGCCGGATTCAATCGCGTGCACCCGCGCGGCGTTGGACATGTTCTCGTCCACCATCTCCACCACCGCCAGCGCCGCCATCTCCGGCGCCAGCCCCAGCTTCGCCCCCACATGCTCACCCAGCGCCGCCTGCGCCGGCCCCTCATGCAGCGTCATCGCCCCCCCCGCGAACCGCGCCGGATCGTACCGCCCCAGCACCAAATTGGCATCCGTCACCGCCGGCTTCGTGCCGCCACGCCCATAACACGCCGGCCCCGGCATCGCCCCCGCACTCTCCGGCCCCACCCCGATCCGCCCAAGGCTGTCCACATGCGCGAGGCTCCCACCGCCCGCCCCGATCTCCACCATCTCGATCACCGGAATTCGCAGCGGCAGCCCCGATCCCTTCCGGAACCGCCCCACCCGCGCCACCTCGAACGTGCGCGACGTCTGCGGCTTGAAATCGTCGATCAGGCAGATCTTCGCCGTCGTCCCCCCCATGTCGAACGACAGCACGGCGTTCAACCCGCACTCCTTCGCCACATGCGCCGAGAAGATCGCCCCCCCCGCCGGCCCACTCTCCACCAGCCGGATCGGAAACCGGCACGCCGTCTCGATCGTGGTCAACCCGCCGCCCGACAGCATCAGGAACACCGGCGCATCGAGCCCCATCCCCTTCAGCTCCGCCGCGAGCTTCGTCAGGTACCGCGCCATCAGCGGCTGCACATAGGCATTGGCCGCCGTGGTGGAGAACCGCTCCCATTCCCGCATCTCCGGCGACACCTCGCAGGAAAGCGAAACCGGCACGCCGGGCAGCTCGGCCGCCAGAATCTCCGCCGCCCGCTTCTCATGCGCCGGATTGACGAAGCTGTGCAGGAACCCAACGGCGACACTCTCCACCGCGTGGCGCTTCAGCACCGGCACCAGCGCCCGCACGCCGGCCTCGTCCAGCTTCAGCAACACCCGCCCGGTATTGTCCAGCCTTTCCGCCACCGCCAGGCGCAGATGCCGCGGCACCAGCGGCTGCGGCAGCGTGATGTTCAGGTCGTACTGGTCGTACCGGCTCTCATTGCCCATCGCCAGCACGTCGCGGAACCCCTGCGTCGTCACCAGCGCCGTGCGCGCCCCCTTGCGCTCGATCACCGCATTCGTGGCCAGCGTCGTCCCATGGATCAGGATCGCCACGTCCCCGGGCCCGATCCCCGCCTGCGCCAGGATCGCCCGCACCCCCTCCATCACCCCCTGCTCCGGCGCCGAAGGCGTAGTCAGCACCTTGGCCGTCGTCCTGCGCCCCCCATGCTCCAGCGCGAGGTCAGTGAAGGTGCCGCCGATATCAACGGCCAAACGTGCGGAAGCCATGCGATGCGCGATCCCGGAAAACGACAGACCACGGAGTCAACCGGCCCGGCGCGCCCCTGGCAAGGGCAACAATGCGCCCGGCGACTTTTCATGATTGTCACATGCCGGAAAGCCTTTCCCGGCCCATCGATAACCCGCTGCAAACCAGCGGCATCGGATGACGAGCCCAACAGAACAGTCAGAAAGAGCCCCGCCATGCTTCGCCTTCTGGCCTCGCTTCCGATCTTGCAGAAGGCGCTCTTGCCCCTCGCCCTATGCGCCCTTGTCGCCATCGGCCTCTCCACCAAGCTTCTCATCGCCACGCAAACGGCCGACGGGCACTACACCGCGCTCGTCCAGCAGAAATCCCCTGCCGCCACCTGGGCCACCCGCATGGGCGCCTCGGTCATCGACCTCAGCCGCCTCACTTGGCGCTCCTTCGGCGACAACACCACCGACCCCGCCGAGGAGCGCCGCGCCCTGGAGGCCCTGCTGCCCCAATTCCGTGAGCGCGCCGCCCGCACGCGCACCCTCCTCACGGAGGAGAAGGCCGCCAGCCGCGTGCCCGGCTTCCAGCAGCGCTTCGAGGCCCTGCACGTCGTGGCCCTGAACGCGGTGGCACTGGAACAGTCCGGCAAGGGCGCAGAGGCGGCCACCCTGCTGCAGGCCAGCTTCAACCAGCCCTTCGCCACCCTGCGCCATGATCTCGTCACCTTCGCCGACGACATCCTCGCCGAAGCGGATTCCCTCGCCCGCCAGCTTTCGGACGAAGCCGACAAGACCCACCGCGACACCATCTTCCTCGTCACCGCGTCCCTCACCCTCGTCGTGCTGCTCGGCACCTGGATCGCGTTCAAGGGCCTTGTCACCCCCGTCCGCGCCCTGACCGGCACGATGGACACGCTCGCCGCCGGCCAGCTCAACACCACCGTCACCGGCACCGACCGCCGCGACGAGATCGGCACCATGGCCCGCTCCGTCGAGACCTTCCGCCAGGGCCTCGTCGAGGTCGAACGCCTCAAGGCCGAGCAGGAAACCCTCAAGCAGCGCGCCGAACTGGAAAAGCGCGCCGCCATGAACACCCTGGCAGATCGCTTCCAGGCCAGCGTCGGCAGCGTCGTCGGCACCCTCTCCTCGGCCTCCACCGAGCTCACCGCCGCCGCCGGCTCCATGGCCTCCATCGCCGAGGAAACCTCCCGCCAGGCCACCACGGTGGCCAGCGCCTCGGAACAGGCCACCGTCAACGTCCAAACCGTCGCCGCCGCCGCCGAGGAACTCGCCGCCTCGGTCTCCGAGATCAGCCGCCAGGTCGCCCAGTCCACCCAGATCGCCGGCCAGGCCATGGGCGAGGTCGCGCAAACCAACCAAACCGTGCAGGGCCTCACCGGCTCGGTCTCGCGCATCAGCGAAGTCGTCCGCCTCATCAGCGAGATCGCCAGCCAGACCAACCTGCTGGCACTCAACGCCACCATCGAGGCCGCCCGCGCCGGTGACGCCGGCAAGGGCTTCGCGGTGGTCGCCTCGGAAGTGAAGCACCTCGCCACTCAAACCGCCCGCGCCACGGAAGACATCACCGGCCGGATCAACGAAATCCAATCCGCCACCGGCCAGTCCGTCGAAGCGATCGACCGCGTCAACCACGTGATCCAGCAGATGAACGAAATCTCGCTGGCCATCGCCTCGGCGGTGGAGGAACAGGGCGCGGCCACGCAGGAAATCGCCCGCAACGTCGCCCAGGCGGCAGACGGCACCCAGCTGGTCTCCGCCAACATCCTCCAGGTCACCCAGGCCTCGGCGGAAACCGGCACCGCCGCCAGCCAGGTCCAGGCCTCTTCCGCCGAAGTCACCCAGCAGGCCGAAGGCCTCAAGCGCGAGGTGGATGCCTTCCTCCACCAGGTCCGCGCCGCCTGACCAACCCCCGCCTCTGAACAGGGACAGGGCCGGTCGCAATGCGGCGGGCCCTGTTTCGTTTCCCCCGCCGATCACGGACAAAACAAGGCGTCGACGGTCGGTCAGAGAGTCAAAAGCCTTCCCGGCACGTAACCTTGGGTTAACGCCTCTTGTCTCAATTCATCCGCGTTGTCTCTCGGATAGCGATAGGACCCCGCATGTCTCGTCTCCTGGCCTCGCTGAAGATCTGGCAGAAGTCGCTCCTGCCGCTGGTGCTGTGCGGCCTCGTCGCCCTCGGCCTCTCCACCAAGCTCATCCTGGTCTTGCAGTCGACCGACGACAGCTACAGCAGGCTCGTGGATCGCGAGGCACCGGCTGCCGTCTGGGCCACGCGCACCAACGTCTCGGCCGTCGACATAAGCCAGGTGGTCTGGCACGCCGTGGCCGACCCGAACACCGACCTCGCCGCCGATCGGGCCGAGCTTGATCGCATCGTCAAAACCTTCGGCGAGCGCATGCGCAAGACCCGCGAGTTTCTGGGCGACAACCCCCTCGCGGCAAAGCTCCAGGTCTACGATCAGGATTTTGCCCGCATGGTTGCCAGCGCACGCGAAGGCCTGCGCATCCACCAGGAGCAGGGCGCGGAAGCGGCCGCCACCTTCTTGCGCACGAACTTCCTCCCCCAGCTCACCTCTCTGCGATCGAAACTGATCGAGTTCACCGACAACATCGTCCAGCAATCCGATGCGCGCTCCGCCGCCCTCAGTGCTGAAACCGCAGAGGCCCGCAACAATGCCATCCTGATTGTTTCCGTCTCCCTGGCCCTGGTCATGCTCCTCGGCACCTGGATCGCCATCAAGGGCCTCGTCAGCCCCGTCCGCGCCCTCACCGGCACGATGGACACGCTCGCCGCCGGCCAGCTCAACACCACCGTCCCCGGCACCGACCGCGGCGACGAACTCGGCACCATGGCCCGCTCCGTCGAGACCTTCCGCCAGGGCCTCGTGGAGGTCGAGCGCCTCAAGGCCGAGCAGGAAACCCTCAAGCAGCGCGCCGAACTCGAAAAGCGCGCCGCCATGAACGCGCTCGCCGACCATTTCCAGTCCAGCGTCGGCAGCGTCGTCGGCACCCTCTCCTCGGCCTCCACCGAGCTCACCGCCGCCGCCGGCTCCATGGCCTCCATCGCCGATGAAACCTCCCGCCAGGCCACCACCGTCGCCAGCGCCTCCGAACAGGCCAGCGTGAACGTGCAAACCGTCGCCGCCGCGACCGAGGAACTCGCCTCCTCGGTCTCCGAGATCAGCCGCCAGGTCGCCCAGTCCACCCAGATCGCCGGCCAGGCCATGGGTGAGGTCGCGCAGACCAACCAAACCGTGCAGGGCCTCACCGCCTCCGTCGCGCGCATCTCCGAAGTCGTCCGCCTCATCAGCGAAATCGCCAGCCAGACCAACCTGCTCGCACTCAACGCCACCATCGAGGCCGCCCGCGCCGGCGATGCCGGCAAGGGATTCGCGGTGGTCGCCTCGGAAGTGAAGCACCTCGCCACCCAAACCGCCCGCGCCACGGAAGACATCACCGGCCGCATCAACGAAATCCAATCCGCCACCGGCCAGTCCGTCGAGGCGATCGACCGCGTCAACCACGTGATCCAGCAGATGAACGAAATCTCGCTGGCCATCGCCTCGGCGGTGGAGGAACAGGGCGCGGCCACCAAGGAAATCGCCCGCAACGTCGCCCAGGCGGCAGACGGCACCCAGCTCGTCTCCGCCAACATCCTCCAGGTCACCCAGGCCTCGGCGGAAACCGGCACCGCCGCCAGCCAGGTCCAGGCCTCCTCCGCCGAGGTCGCCGAACAGGCCGAAGGCCTCAAGCGCGAGGTCGATGCCTTCCTCCACCAGGTCCGCGCCGCCTGACCAACCCCCGCCACTGAACAAGGACAGGGCCCGTCGCACCGCGGCGGGCCCTGTGCCATTCTGCGGCGATGCAAGATGCCGCCGACCCAACAGTACCACCGCTCTGGCGCCGCCTCGCCCGCCACGCCACCACGCTGCTGCTGATCGCCGTCACCTGCGCCATTGTCGCCCCGACTGTGGCCACCCTGCTGCTGGCGGTGCAGGCCAACGGCCTGTCCTTTCAGGCTGCCTACGCCTTGGCGCTTGCCCCCTGGGCCATCGTCATCGCCGGCCCCGGCGCCTTTCTCCTCGGCCTTGTCTTCGGCTGGATGCTGCTCTTCCTGGCCGCGGAGGGGCACAACACCCTGCCCGCCCGCATCGCCCTGGCCGTGCTGATCGCCTCCATCGCCTGGTGGCTGTCCGCCCCCCTGCCCGGCACCGCCTCCGGCGCTGCCCCCACCGCAAGCTGGCTCGTCTGGGCCCTCGGCGCCGCTGCCACCGCGCCTATCTTCACCCGCGGTTGGGTCGCCCACCGCCTCCGTCACCCCATCCCGCTTCCGCGAGAGGAATGATCATGCGCATCGCCATTGCCGGCCTGTCGCTGGAATCCGTCAGCTTCCTGCCCGTGCCCACCACGCGCGAGGATTTCGCCCGCACCGAATCCGCCGGCCCCGCCCTGATCGCGGGCTCACGCGGCACCAACACGGTGATGGGCGGCTTCATCAAGGTGCTGGAGGCCGAGGGCGCAGAGATCGTCCCCATCCTCCACGCCGAAGGCGGCGCCGCCGGCCCCGCCACCGACGATGCCTTCACCCACTACATCGACCGCATCTGCGCCGAACTCGCCGCCGCCGGCCAGTTGGATGGCGTGCTCCTGCACCCCCACGGCGCCATGACCACCACCACGCGCCTGGACCCGGACCGCGAGTTCATCGAACGCGTGCGCGGCACCATCGGCCGTGCCACCAAACTCGTGGTCGCGGCCGACTACCACGGCAACATCGACGAATCCTGGCTGCCGCTGGTCGATGGCTTGTTCGGCTACCACTACTCCCCGCATATCGACATGGGCGCCACCGGCGAGCGCGCCGCCACCTGCATCGTGCGCACCCTGCGCGGCGAAATCCGTCCCGTCGTCGCCATCGCCAAGCCCGGCATCATGGTGCCCAGCATCTTCAGCGCCACGGATATCGCCCCCCTCAGCGACATCGTGCGTGAATCGGTCGAGATGCCCAGCCGCATCCCCGGCCTGCTCGACGTCTCCATCTTCGCCGGCTTCTCCTATGCCGACGTGCCGAATTGCGGCTTCACCGCCGTCGCGGTGACAGACGGCAACGCCAAGCTGGCCCGCGCCACCGCCGAGCTGTTCAGCGCCCGCCTGCACGCCGAGCGCGAGGCGCTGATGCACCGCGACGCCGTGTACGGCCTGCAAGACGGCATCGACCGCGCCGTGGAACTCTCCAAGACCGCCACGAAGCCCATCGTCCTGCTCGAACACGCCGACCGCATGAACGATTCCACCTACATCCTGCGTGAGGTCCTTGCCCGCGGCCTGCAGCGCGTCGCCGTGCCCTTCCTCTGCGACCCCGCCGCCGCCGCTGCCGCCATGAAGGCCGGAATTGGCGCCACCGTCACCCTCGATGTCGGCAGCGATTCCTCCCCCCGCGCCGGCGGCAAGGTTCGCCTCACCGGCAAGGTTCTCTACGCCCAGCCCACCCTCTTCACCCGCACCGGCCCCGTCGGCCGCGGCGACAGCATGGATCTCGGCCCCACCGCGGTGATCGACGCCGGCGGCATCGTCGTCTCCGTCACCACCCACCAAACCACGGCAATCGACCGCGCCCCCTTCGAGCAGTTCGGCCTCCGGCCGGAGGATTTCGCCATCATCGTCCTGCGCAGCAAAACCCATTTCCGCGCCGTCTACGAACCCCTCAGCGAGGCCATCCTGATCGTGGACACGCCCGACTGGGGCCCCGCAGACCTCACCACCCTGCCCTACCGCCAGGTTCCCACCGAAACCATCTACCCCTTCAGCGACAGCTAAACCCCGCGTAGGGCGGATCGGCAAAGCCGAATCCGCCATCTACCTCCATGTAAAAGACAAATAAGAAAGCGGCCACCAAGACACAAAGACACAAAGAAGCAATCCAAGGGAGAAGAAAGCCTCACGGAAACCAAACCCGAGTGCGCTACCGCCCCCCCCAATTCCCTCCCTTGCCTTGCTCCTCTGTGCCTCTGTGCCTCTGTGCCTCTGTGCCTCTGTGCCTCTGTGTCCACTTTCTTGCTTTCTTGCGTAGTCCCACCCCCATCCGCAAGCCAACCACCCCGAGTACGTACGTAAAAACTCCCCTTGCCACCCAGAATAAAGTTAATTATATTCACCGACATGACCCATGAAACCCCGCACCAGGAGGCCCCCGCCTCGCTGGCCGATGGCCTCGCCGCCATCGCCGGCGAGTTGCGCGCGATGGCCCAGGCCCAGCAGGCAGAGGCCGGCATCGCCGCCGCCATGCACGCGGCCGTGCTGTGCCTCCTGGTCAGCTTCCTCGTGCGCCTGGCCGACATGGCCGAGGCCTGGCAGCAGGGCCGCCTCACGCTGCCCGCCGCCCCCCATCCGGCCATCCGCTACAAACTGTCCACGCGCCCGGATTCCCTGGACCGCCTGGCCCGCCTCGCCCGCCGCGTCGCCGGCCGTCGCGCGCCCAAGGCCGCGACCAAACCCGCGCGCCCGTCCGCGCCCTTTTGGGCCAGCGTCCCCACACCCGCGTCCGAACCGTACACCGGACCTGCCCCGGCCCTGCGCCGCCCCGCACCCCTCGCGTTTTCAAAACCCGCCCAGACCGCCGCGCCAACCCACGCCCATTTTGTTGCGATATCGTAATTTTATCCCGCCATCTCCGCCGCCCAGCGCGTAATCACCTCGCACCCCTTGGCGAAATCCTCGATCCGCATCGCCTCGTCGGGATTGTGGCTGCCATTCTGGTTCCGCACGAACAGCATGCAGCTCGGCACCCCCGCCTGGGCGAAGCTCGCCGCATCATGCCCGCCGCCGCTCGGCATGGTCAGGTAATCCACCCCCAGCGCCTCCGCCGCCCGCGCCAACCCGCTGCGCACCTCGGCCGACATCGGCGTCGGCGCGCTCATCGCCCCCCGCACCAGCTCGAAGCTCACCCCGCGCCGTGCCTCCACCTCCCCCACCAGCCGGTCGATCGCATCATGCACCGCGTTGATCCCCGCCTCCGTCGTGCCGCGAATATCGATCTGGAACCGCGCCTCGCCCGGCACCTTGGTGAACCCCGCCTGCTCCGTCGTCTCCAGAATGCAGAACGTCACCACCAGCCGATGCCCCAGCGTCTCCAGCCGCGCCCATTCGTCGTCCAACTTGGTCGCGAACTCCGCCAGCGCGATCGCGGCATCCTTGCGATACCGCCGCGGCGTCGCCCCGGAATGGTTGTATTCGCCCAGCACCCGCCCCTCGCGGATGCGCCGCGATCCCGGCAGCGCCGTCACCAGCGCGATCGGAATCTCCTGCGCCTCCAGCACCGGCCCCTGCTCGATATGCAGTTCCACATAGGCCTCGATGCTCTCCGGCGGCAGCAGGCACTCGCCCCGCGCCACCGCCGCGGGATCGAACCCCTCCTCCGCCATATGGTCGGCCAAGGACCGCCCGCTATCCAGCCGCGCCACCTGCAGATGCTCCGCCGGCAACCGCCCCAGCGCCGCCTTGCTGCCCGGCAGGCCAGAGGGAAACCACGCCCCACCCTCCTCCGCCCGGATCGCCAGCACCGTGATGTCCCGCGCCGGCACGAACCCCGCCCGCACCATCCCCGCCACCGCCGCCAACCCCGCCAGCACACCCGCCGCCCCGTCGAAATTCCCACCCTGCGGCACCGAATCCAGATGGCTCCCCAGGATGATCCGCTTCGCCGACCGGTCCCGCCCCGGCAGCGTCATCAGCAGATTGCCCGCCGCGTCCGTCCGCGTCTCCAGCCCGAGCTTCTCCGCCTCCGCCCGCACGATCTCATGCCCAATCCGCTCGCCCCGCCCATAGGCCTCCCGCGTCACCCCCACCCCGTCGAAGGTCCGCTCGCGCAACGCATCGAACAGCCGCGATGCCAGCTCAATGTCCGGGGTCAGGTTGGGGCGCATGGTCAGTCTCCTTCGGTCCCCCCAACCCTGCCGCCCCGCCTCCTCTTCCGCAACCGCCCCGCAGTCGCCATAAGGCGCGAAATTCTGGGAGTGCCCCATGACCAAGCCGGTGCTGCTCGTCACCCGCCAGCTGCCCGAAGCCGTCGCCGACCGCGCCCAGCGCGAGTTCGACGTGCGCCTGAACCAGCCGGACCTGCAATGGGCGCCGGATGAGATCGTGGCCCTCGCCCAAGGCTGCGACGCCATCCTCTGCTTCTCCACCGATCGCCTGAACGCCCAGACCATCGCCGCCCTGCCCGCCAGCGTGAAGGCCATCGCCTCCTGCTCCGTCGGCTACGACCATGTCGACGTCGCCGCCGCCCGCGCCCGCTCCATCCCCGTGGCCAACACGCCAGAGGTCCTCTCGGTCGCCACGGCTGAGATCGCCATGCTGCTGATCCTGATGTCCGCCCGCCGCGCCGGCGAAGGCGAGCGCCTGGTCCGCTCCGGCCAGTGGAAAGGCTGGGCCCCGATGCTGCTGCTCGGCACCCAGATCAGCGGCAAGCGCCTGGGCATCTTCGGCATGGGCCGCATCGGCCGCGAACTGGCCAAGATGGCACGCGGCTTCGGCATGGCCATCCACTACCGCAACCGCACCCGCCTTCCGGAGGACCTCGAACAAGGCGCCACCTGGCACGCCAACGACGAAAGCTTCCTGGCCAGCTGCGACGCCCTGGCCCTCACCGCCCCCGGCGGCGACGGCACCGCGAAATGGCTGAACGCCGAACGCCTCGCCATGCTCCCCCGCGGCGCCATCGTCGCCAACGCCGCCCGCGGCTCCCTGGTGGACGACGCCGCCCTGCAGGAAGCGCTTCGCTCCGGCCAGGTCGCCTTCGCCGGCCTCGATGTCTACGACGGCGAGCCAAACCTGCACCAAGGCTACTTTGGCCTGGAGAACGTCGTGCTGCTGCCGCACATGGGCTCCTCCACCACCGAAACCCGCGCCGCGATGGGCGACCTCTGCCTGGATGCCATCACCGCCGTGCTGGCCGGCAACGAGCCCTGGAACCTGATCAGGTAGCCAGGATGAACTCCCGCAGCAGCCGCATGGCCAAGGCGGGATCGTCGTTATGCACCCCGTGCCCGGCATTGGGCACCCGCACCAGCCTGACCAAATGCTGCGGGATGCACGCGGCGAGCAATTCGCTGCGCGAGATCGGCGTGATCGGGTCGTCCTCGCCGCCGATCACCAGCGACGGGCACTTGATGTTGGCCAGCGCCGCGCGGAAATCCATCGGGTGCGGCCCGTCATCGGATTTGGCGAACTGGAACGACACCTGCTCGTTGCGCACCGTCCGCGCCACGGCATCCGGGTCGCGCTTGCCGCGCGGATTGTACAGCGGCGAGCAGACCCGCAGATAGGCGGCCGAGGTCTCCGGGTTCGGGTTCGTCCAGCGCGCCTCCGCCACCGCCCGCGCCTCGGGCCCGCCGAGCCGTTCGAAGATCGCGTAGGTCTCCGCCCGGTCGCGCTTCGGCGAGGTGGAATAGAACACCATCTTGCCGGGATGATCGGGATGCCGCGTGGCATAGGATTGCGCGACCATGCCGCCGAAGGAGTAGCCGAGCACGATGGGCTTCTCGATCCCCAGCACATCGCAGAAGCCGCGAATGTCGTCGCCCCATTGCGGCAGGTTCCAGCTGGCGGGCTCGCCCCAGTCGCTGCGCCCGTTGCCGCGATGGTCCAGGTAGATCACCTGCGCCACGTCAGCCAGCTGGGAAAACAACGGGCGGAAGGTGGAATGGTCGCCGCCGGGCCCGCCATGCAGCAGCAGCAAGGTGGGCCGCTCGCGCATCCGCTTCCCGTCCGGCACCAGCTTCTCGCCGGAGACATCGAAGAAGATGCGGGTGCCGTTGACGCTGACGTGCATGGATCGTTCCCCCTGGGCAGGCGAACCTTCCTCGCCCGCCTCAACCCGTCAAGCCATGTGCCGCCGCGAGAACGGCCAGCGCGATCGCCAGCGCCACCAGGGTGAAGCGCCGGTTCCAGCCCGTGGTCACCTGCCACGGGTCCGCCCCCGTCCAACGCGCCGTGGCCAGCGCGCTGGCGGAAAACGGCGTCATCCCCACGCCCACGCCCCAGCCCAGCATGCAGGCTAGCGCCAGCACCCCAGGCGCCACGCCGAGCGCGGCGGGATCGGGTATCGCCGCCCCGATCACCGCCACCACGGCGATAGGATTGAGCCCGAGCAGGGAGGTACCGATCAGCACCACTGGCACCGCAAGCGGCACCAGCAGCGGCGGCACCGCCGGCAGGAACCCGGCCAGCCCGCCCGCCGGCAGCGCCATGCCGAGCGTGACGCCGAGGAACCCGCTGGTGGCCAGCAACGTCGCCTCGCCGCGGAACGAGGGCAGCCTGGCGTGGAAGCCGCGCAGCCGGCGGGCGAACATCGCCGCCACATGTCGCCGCCGCAGTAGCTGCGCCAGTGTCCATGCCGCGCCCACCGCCGGGACCGCCGCCGTCACACCGGTGGCCAGGGAGGTGGCGAACAGCACGGCCACTGCCTCCGCCACCGCCATCACCAACGCGACGATGGCCGCGATGCGCAGATGGATGGTCCAGCGCTCGCCGGAACGGGCCGCCGCGCCGCCGCTGCGTCCCTCCCACCGATCCACCGCCGCGCCGGCGAACAGCAACAGCATCGCGGCCAGGAAGGCGATCGGCATCACCGGGCGCAGATCGGCGGCGGGCACGGCGGCGCCGACCACCACGGTCATGATGTTCAGCGGGCTCCAGCAATTCATGGTGGCAAAGCCGCGATAGGCGCCCATCAACAGCCGTCGCGCCGCTTCCTTCGCCGCACCGCCGCGCGCCACCATGGCGCCGATCAGGTCGATGGCGCCGTAGGAGAGGATCATGGCGAAGAGATGCGCGCCGGACGTCACCGCGAGGTAGCGCCTTCCCTCGGGCTGGGCCACCAAATGCGCCCCGCTGCGCCGCACCGTCCTGCTACGCTCGGCCGCGTCGCGCAGCGCGCCAAGGGCCAGGAAGAACGCCGCATAGGCCGCCCCGCGCCGCAGCCCGGCGAGCAGCGCGGCGAGCGGATCCGGCGCCATCAGCGCCGATACGCCGCCGGCCAGCACCAGCACGGCCGCCACGATGCGGATGCCCCGCCGCAGCCGCGGTGCCTCCAGCGCGAGATACAGCGCCACCGCCACGCCCGCCACCACACCCGCGCCGGGCAGTGCGGACAGCTGGTCGGCCAGCGACGCCGCCCAGGCGAGCAGGAACAGCCAGGCACTCACGGATTCGACCCCATGGCACGAGCATGGCAGCCGCCCCCTGGACAGTCGATCCGGCCAGCGGCAAGTCTGGCCCGAACGCCAACGGGGGCCATGATGCTGTTCGACTTCGAGACGCTATCGACGCAGGAACGCTACAAGCTGCTGGTCTCCACCGTGGTGCCACGGCCGATCGCCTGGGTGGTGACGCAGGACCTGGGCGGCCGGCTGAATGCCGCGCCCTATTCCTTCTTCAACGTGTTCTCCGCCGATCCGCCGGTGGTGGTGTTCGGCATCGGCGGGCGCAAGCCGGGCGACACGAAGGACACCGGGCAGAACATCCGCGAGACCGGGCAGTTCACCGTGTGCCTGGTGAACCAGGAAACGGCGAAGCCGATGAACATCACGGCGATCGACTTCCCGCCGGAGGTGGACGAGCTGGCCGAAGCCGGATTGACGACGCTGCCGAGCACGCGCGTGAAGCCGCCGCGCATCGCCGAGAGCCCGGTGGCGCTGGAATGTGAGCGCTTCATGATCATCGAGCTGAACACCGACCGCGCCCTGGTGCTGGGCCGCGTGGTGGCGATGCATGTGCGCGACGACTGCGTGCTGGATGCCGCGCGCTGCTACATCGACACGCCGAAGCTGGACCTGATCGGGCGCCTGCATGGCGGCGGGTGGTACTCGCGCACCAGCGACAGCTTCGAACTGCCGCGCATTCCGCTGGAGGCCTGGAAGACCACAACGTGACCCTGCCGCTGCTGCGCCCGCTGGCGCACCGGCCGACGGCGCTGCTGTGGGCCGGCCTGGCCGGCGCGGCGGTGGGGGATGAGCTGTTCCGCGTGGTGCTCGGCTACGTCGCCGCGCGCACGCTGGGGCCAGATGCCGGCTATCTCTCGGTGGTGCAGGCGGCGGCGACGCTGGCCACGCTGCTGCTGGGGGCGCGGGCGCTGGATCGGGTGGCGCCACTGCGGGTGATGATGGCGGCCGACCTGCTGCGCGCCGCCGCCCTCACCGGGCTGGCGCTTGCGTGGGCCTTATGGGGCGCGCCACCGGCCTGGGCACTGTTCGCCACCATCCTGGTGCTGGGCGCCGGGCTTGCCGCGTTCCGCCCGGCGATGCAGGCGGCACTGCCGGTGCTGGCCGGGGACCGGGAGATGCTGCCGGCGGCGAATGCGCTGATGGACACCACCGAGCGCCTGGCACGGCTGGCCGGGCCCGGGCTGCTGGTGCTAGCGGCCGCGCTGCTGGCGGAAGTGCAGTTCGTGGCGCTGAACGTGGCCACCTTCCTGCTCTCGGCGCTGGCAATCTGGGCGGTGGCCCGCATTCGAACCGTGCCGCCGGGGAGCATGGGCGGTGAGTCGCTGCTGGATGCCGCGCTGCGAGGCGTGCGGGCGGTGCGGCGGCATGCGCTGCTGGGCTTCATGCTGGCGGTGGTGGGGCTGCAGAACGGGGTGTGGGTGGCGGTGTATTACCTCGCCCTGCCGCTGCAGCTGGAGCGCAGTCTGGGGGCGGCGGGGCTGCCGGCCTTCGGCACGGTGATCGCGGCCTACGGCGTGGGCAACCTCGCCGGCACGCTGGTGCTGGGAAGTCTCGGCCTGCCGACGCGGCCTGCTCGGCTTGTGTTCATCGGGATCCTTTTGTTCGGCGCGGCGACGATGGCGATGGCCGGTGCGATGCTGCTGCCGGCGGGCTGGCAGGTGGCGGGAATTGCGCTGGCGGCGGCGGTGGCGGCCATCGGCGGGCCGATGCAGGACATCGTGGTGGCAACGCTGCGGCAGACGGATCTGGCGCGCGAGGACGTGGCGGCGGCGGTGCGGGCGCACATGGTCTCCGTCCAGCTCGGCACCGTGGTGGCAATGCTGGCCGCACCCGCGCTGGTGGCGTCGCTGGGGCCGGCGGCGGTCGCGCTGGGGGGTGGGGCGATCTACGTGGCGATCGCGCTGGCGGGCTTCATGCGCGTTCGGGGCTGAGCATGGCGCCGATGCTGCGCGCCGTGCGCGACCCCGCGATCGGGCGGTTGTGGGCGGCACTGGCGCTGTCGGCGCTGGCGGACCAATCCTTCACCGTGGTGCTGAGCTGGGTGGCGGTGGGGGCGTTCGGCGCGGCGGCGGGGTATCTCGCGGTGCTGCAGGGCGCGATCGCGATGGCCGTGGTGATGGGGCTGGGGCACCTGGCGGACCGGGTGGCGCCGCTGCGGTTGATGGGGGTGACGCTGCTGCTGCGCGCCGCGGCGCTGGGGGCCGTTGTGGCGGCGTGGGTGTGGGCCGGGCAACCGGTGGGCTGGGTGCTGGTGCTGGCCGTCGCGGTGCTGGCGGCGGGCATGGCGCTGTTCCGCCCGGCGCTGCAGGGGGCACTGCCGGGGCTGGCGCGCGACCCCACGCTGCTGGCGCCGGCCAATGCGTTGCTGGATACGACCGACCGCATCGCACGGCTGCTCGGCCCCGGCCTGCTGGGGCTGGTGGCCGGCCTGGTGCCGCTGGCCGCGGTGGTGGGGCTGGAGATGGCGGCCTTCGTTGCCGCCGCCGTGGTGGTGGCGGGATTGGCGCGGCGCTTTCCGGTGGCGCCGGCGCGGGCGGAGCGCGAGGGGATGGCGACGGCCGTGGCGCGCGGCTTCGCGGCGGTGCGGCGGCACGAGCTGCTGTTCCTGCTGCTGATCATGACCGCGCCGATGAACGGGGCCTGGTATGCCGCGATGTTCCTGGGCACGCCGCTGATCATCGAGGCGGCGGGGCTGACGGCCGGCGGCGGATCGGGGCTGGCGGCGTTCGGGCTGGTGTTCGCCACCTATGGCAGGGCGAACCTGGCGGCGACGCTGGTGGTGGGCAATCTGGGTCAGCCGCGCCGGCCCGGCGTGGTGATCCTGTGGGGCTACGCGGTGCTGGGGGCGGGGATCGTGGGCATGGGGGTGGCGGCGCTGCTGCTGCCGCCGGACTGGCTGCTGCTGGGGCTGATGGCCGGGGCGGCGCTGTCGGGCGCGGGGGCGCCGATGATGGATGTGCCGACGGCAACGCTTCGGCAGACGGTTCTGGCGCGCGCCGATATTCCGGCCGCGGTGCGGGCCTTCATGGTGGTGAACCAGCTGGGGCTGCTGGGTGTGCTGGCGGTGGCGCCGATGGTGTTCGAGCGGATTGGGCCAGCAATGGGCGTGGCGTTGTGCGGCGGGGTGATCACGCTGCAAGGGGTGTGGACGTTGGCGCGGGGGCGCAGCAGCGGGTGAGGCGCCACTGTTGCGCCGGGCGGTGAAGCGGGCACGATGGCGACTCGATGCCGGCAGGGACGGATGCGCACGGCGTGGGAGAGGGATGATGTTTTCCAGATATCGCCGCCTGGCTCTGGCTGCGCCCATCGCCGTGCTGACCGCCGGCGTGCTGCCCGCTGTCGCGCAACCGGCGGCACGGCCCACGCCCCAGGCCGCCGCACCGCGCCCGGCAGCAGCGCCCGAGTTGGTGACGGAGGCCAATGTCTCGCGCGACCTGATGAAGGCGATGTACGACGCGGCGAAGGTGCCGGCTTCGGTGGATGGCGGAGGCAACCTGGTGCTGGCACTGCCGGAGGTGAAGGTGTTCGTGCTGCCCGGCAAGGACAGCGTGCGGCTGCTGGCGACCTACGACTTCGCGCCGCGGGCGAGCTGGCAGGAACGGCTCGACCTCGCGAACCGGATCAATGACGGCTACCTCATGGCCCGTGCCTCCCTGCCCGAGGTGCGGCCGGGAACGCTGGCGGTGGACTACTACGTGATGCTGGGCGCGGGGATCAGCCGGGCCACGATGGTGGCGCTGACGAAGCGCTTCGGCGAGGTGGTGGTGGAGGCGATCGCTGCCGAGGACACCGATCGCCTCATCCAGTGAGGGTCAGCCCACCAGGCTATTGAGGAACTTCGCGCGCGCGGTGGCGGCCTGGGTGATGAACATGCCGTCGGACCCACCGAGGATGAACTTGCAGCCCCAGCTGATGTAGCGGCGGGCGTTCTCCTCATCGTAGATGCCGCCCATGCCGGGGAACTTGCCGTGCTTCTTGCAGGCATCGATCACGGCCTTGTAGGCGGCCTGGACCTTGGGGTGATCGGCCTGGCCGGAGATGCCCATGTCCGCCGTGAGGTCCGAAGTGCCGATCAGCAGGCAGTCAATCCCGTCGGTGCCGGCGATAGCATCGGCGTTGGCGACGGCTTCCTCGGTTTCGATCATGGCGACGATGAGGGTTTCGCTGTTGATCTGGGCCTGCGCCTCGGCCACCGGCGGGGGCAGGAAGCCGAACTGGGCGATGCCGCCGCCCCAGGAGCGGGTGCCGCGCGGCGGGTAGCGGAAGGCGGCGGCGATGCGCCTGGCCTGCTCCGGCGTATCGACATGCGGGATGACGAGGCCCTGGGCCCCGTTGTCCAGCGCGCGGGTGCCCTCATCGAGCGCATCGAAGCAGACGCGGACGATGGGCGAGATGCCGGCGGTGAGGGAGGCGAAGCAGAGCTGGGTGGCCTCGTGCACCGAGAAGGCGCCGTGCTCCATGTCGATGAACAGCCAGTCGAAGCCTGCGGACTTGGCGAGCATGGGGGTGGCGACGGTGCGCAGGTGGCTGGCGCCGAAGCCGAGCGAGACCTTGCCCGCGCGCAGGCGATCGAGCGAGACATTGGGGATGATGGCCATGGGTTTCCTCCGTTCGGGTTGGAGGGAGCGCACCACGGGCGGGGGGCGGGGTCAATCAGGGAAGGGAACCGCCAAGACGCGAAGGGCGCCAAGGTGACGCCAAGAGTGCCGTGGCGCCTTCTTGGCGATCTTGGCGCCTTGGCGGTTGCCTTCCTTATCCGGGGATCAATTTCTCCAGCGTCTCCAGCCGGTCCGCCTCGGCCGCCGGCTTGTCGGTGCGCAGGCGGGAGATACGGGGGAAGCGCAGCGCCACGCCGGATTTGTGGCGGGTGCTGCGCTGGGCGCCGTCGAAGGCGACTTCGAGGACGAGGGATTTTTCCACCTCGCGCACCGGGCCGAAGCGGGCGGTGGTGTGGTTGCGGATCCAGCGGTCGAGCCAGGCGAGTTCGGCGTCGGTGAAGCCGAAATAGGCCTTTCCCACCGGCACGAGTTCGTCTCCGCGCCAGAGGCCGAAGGTGTAGTCGGAATAGCTGCCGCTGCGCTTGCCGTGGCCGCGCTGGGCGTAGAGCAGCACGGCATCGAGCGTGAGGGGCGCGCGCTTCCATTTCCACCATTTCCCCTTGGGGCGGCCAGGGAGGTAGGGCGAGGCGGCGTCCTTCAGCATCAGGCCTTCGATGGCGGCCTCGCGGGCGCCGGCGCGGATCTCGGCGAGGTCTTCGATGGTGGCGAAGGGGATGAGGGCCGAGAGGTCCATGCGCGCGGGGCTTGTGCGGGCAAACCAGTCTTCCAGCCGGGCGCGGCGGCTGTCGAACGGGAGCGGGCGTAGGTCTTCTGCGCCGTCGAACAGGATGTCGTAGAGGCGGATGGCGACGGGGTGTTCGGCCATCAGCTTGGGGCCGACGGTCTTGCGGTTGAGGCGCTGCTGCAGGTCCGCGAAGGGGGCGACGGTGCCATCGCGAATGACGAGGAGTTCGCCATCGAGCACGGCTTCGAAATCGACGCCTTCGAGGAGTTCGGGGAAGGCGGCGGAGATGTCTTCGGCGCCGCGGGAGTAGAGGCGGCGGCCGCCCGGTGTGGAGACGAGCTGGACGCGGATGCCGTCCCATTTCCATTCTGCGCGCAGAAGGGTTGGCGTGAGGTTGGCGATGTCATCCGGTTCCAGCGGGTGGGCGAGCATGGGGGGGCGGAAGACCGGGGCGGTGGCGGGGTCGGGCTTTTCGGCGTGGCCTTCGAGCCAGGCGAAGAGCGGGAGGTAGGGGGGCGCGAGGCTGTGCCAGACCTCTTCTATGTCGTCAGGTGCGGCACGGCCCTGGGAGAACTCGGCGAGCGCGATTCGGGCGAGGCGGCCGGTGGCGCCGACGCGCAGGCCGCCGGTGATGAGTTTCAGCAGGGCGAGGCGGGTGGCGGCATCGGTGGCATCGAGCCAGCCGGCGACGAGATCGGGCAGGCGGGTTTTGGGGGTGAGGTTGAGGGCCTCCACCACCTCCGGCAGCGTCGGCGGCGGGGCGTTGGTTTGGGAGTCCGGCCAGATCAGCGCGACGGTTTCGGCGAGGTCGCCGACGAAATCATAGGACAGGGCGAACAGGGTCGGGTCGGTGCGGCTGTTGGCAAGGTCCCGGATGAGGCCGGCCTTGGCGGTGGCGAAATGGAGTTCGCCGGCGATGGCGGCCAGGGCCAGGCCGCGGTCCGGGTCGGGCTGGGTTTCGAAAAACTGGCGCAGCAGGCGGATCTTGTCGTTGCGGCCCTGAGTGAAGAGCAGGCGTTCGAGCAGGGTGGCGAAGGCGATCATGTGGCCTCCGCCGCCGCAGGAACCCGGCCACGCCGGCCGGAGCGGGCTAGTAGGGGATTTCGGAGTAGATCGTCCGATCCTCGGCGACCGCGGCCTTGCCGAGCGCCAGCATCTGATTCTTGTAGGTGGCATCCTGCATCAGCTTGGCGCCGACCGCTTCGTAGTCCGCATAGCTGTTGTAGGTGACGACCGTGACATGCTGCCCGAAATGGCCGCCGGTGCCGATCCGCAGCAGGCGCGCTTCGGTGGCGCCATGCTTCAGCAGCAGCGGCGCGTTGACCTTGGCCGCCTGCAGGATGGCTTCGGAGTCGCCGGAGTAGCGCGTGATGACGGTGATCGGCATGGGTTTCCTCCGTTCCTGGCAGCGGGCGGGATGCGGCGCTGGACGGGAAGCCTAGGGGGGCGCGGGCGTATAGGCCAGTTTCGTGCACTGGTTTGGCTTCGAGATGCCGGGGGCTTGCACGCGTCACGATCCGTCCTCCTCGCCGTATCCGATCAGGCGCAGGGGGCGGCCGCGGATGCCGCGCTTGGCGATCTCGTGGATCAGGGCGTCCTCGCTGCCATGGGTGACCCAGACTTCGGGGGCGCCGACCTCGTCGATGGTGCGGTTCAGTTCGTGCCAGTCGGCGTGGTCGGAGATGACGAGCGGGAGTTCCACGCCGCCCTGCTTGGCGCGCTGGCGCACGCGCATCCAGCCACTGGCCATGCAGACCACGGGCTCGGCGAGGCGTCGGGCCCAGCGGTCGGCGATGGCGGAGGGCGGCGCGAGGACGATGCGGCCGACGAGGTCCTTCTTCGCGGCGACGGTGGCGGGGCGGAGCTCGCCGAGGGGGATGCCGTGGGCTTCGTAGATCTCGCACATCGGGGCCAAGGCGCCGTGCATGTAGATCGGCTCATCCCAGCCGGCCTGGCGCAGCAGGGCGATCAGGCGCTGGGTCTTGCCCAGGGAATAGCAGCCGATGACGTGGGTGCGTTCGGGGAACAGCTTCACGCTGGCCAGGAGTTTGGCGATCTCGCCAGCGGCCGGGGGGTGACGGAAGACCGGCAGCGCGAAGGTGGCCTCTGTGACGAAGACGTCGCAGGGGATGGGGGTGAAGGGGTCGCAGGTGATGTCCGGCTGGCGCTTGTAGTCGCCGGAGATCACGGCGCGGCTGCCGCGATACTCGATGGCGACCTGGGCACTGCCGAGGACGTGGCCGGCTGGTTGGAGCCAGAGCGCGACATCGCCGACCGTGAGGCGTTCGCCCCAGGCAAGCGGTTGCTGGCTGCGGCCGGCGCCTTCGCCCAGGCGGGCGCGCATGAGGGCCAGCGTGGGTGGGCTGGCGAGGACGGCTTCGTGGCCGGGGCGGGCGTGGTCGGAATGGGCGTGGGTGATGATGGCGCGCGGGACGGGGCGCAGCGGGTCGATGAAGAAATCGCCGGGGGCGCAATAGAGGCCGGCTGGCATGGGCGTGAGCCAGGTCTCGGGGTGCGGGGCGGTCACGCGAAGGGGTTCACGATGCGCAGGCCGGCAATGCGGCGGTCGTGCTGCATGTCTTCTGAGAGCACCTCGGTGCAGCCGAGCTGGGCGGCGGCGGCGAGGATGGCGCTGTCCCAGTAGCTGTATCCCGTTGCCTGCCGGATGGCGAAGGCTTCGTGCAGGACAGCGAGGGTCATCGGCTGCACCGGGAAGCGGCTGAGGCTGTGCACGATGGCGACGGCCTTGGCGTGGGTGATGGCATCAGGGCGGCTGGGCCGGGTGGATTGGTGGTAGAATTCCTGCAGGACCTGGACCGAGAGGGCGTTGTCGTCCTGGTCCAGCACTTCATCGGCAATGCGGCGCTTGGCGGTTTCGTGCGGGCGGTCGCTGATGGCGTAGAGGAGGATGTTGGTGTCGAGGAAGCGGCGCGTCATTTCCGGCCGCGGTCGTAGAGCTCCTCGCGCGGCAGGCGGTCGGACGCGGAAAAGCCCTTGATCGAGGCGCGCAGTTCCTTTTCCTCGCGCTTCAGGCGCTCGAACTCGCTCTCCTCGCGGACGAGGCCGTTGAGGAAATCGCGGACAAGGGCAGAGACGGAGGTGTCGCGCTCGGCGGCCTTGATGCGGGCGCGGCGATAGGTGTCGTCGTCCACGGAAACTGTGATGTTCTTCATGGCTCCACAGTATCACAGTGGCAGGGGGTGATGCCACGCTGGGCTTTCGCCACCTTGTGGCACAGCCTAAGTTGCGCTGATGGTGGGAACATTACCAGAACCCTTTGCCGGCTGGTTCGTGTGGCGCGGCTGGGTGCCGCGGGCGCACCAGCTGGACGTGCTGGCGGCGGCGCGGGATGGGGCGAGCGTGTTGCTGACGGCGCCGACCGGCGGCGGCAAGACGCTGGCGGGGTTTTTGCCGAGCCTGGTGGATCTGCATGAAGCGCCCTGCCCCGGCTTGCACACGCTGTACGTCTCGCCGCTGAAGGCGCTGGCCGCCGATATCGCGCGCAACCTGATGGCGCCGGTGGAGGAGATGGGGCTGTCGATCTCGATCGACACGCGCACCGGGGATACCTCCACGGCGAAGCGCAAGCAGCAAAAGGAGGCGCCACCGAACATCCTGCTGACGACGCCGGAGAGCCTGGCCGTTCTGGTCTCCCAGCCCGAGGGCGCGGTGTTCTTCGCCACCTTGAAGGCCATCGTGGTGGACGAGGTGCATGCGCTGGCCGGCACCAAGCGCGGCGATCAGCTGGCGCTGGGGATGGCGCGGCTGGCAGTTCTGGCGCCGGGGGTGCGGCGGATTGGGCTTTCGGCAACGGCGGCGCATCCCGCTGCACTGGCGGCCTTTGTCTCTGATGACGGTCGGGGCGGGGGCGTGCGGCTTGTGGAGGTGTCCGGAGGGGCGCCACCGGCGATCGAGGTGATGCTGCCGGAGGGGCGGCTGCCGTGGTCTGGGCATATGGGGCTGGCGAGTGCGCCCCTGGTGCTGGAGCGCATCCGCGCGGCGGGGATGACGATCGTGTTTGTGAATACCCGCGCTCAGGCGGAGCTGATGTTCCAGGAACTCTGGAAGCTGAACGAGGAGACGCTGCCGATCGCCATCCACCATGGCTCGCTGGAGCCGGACCAGCGCCAGAAGGTGGAACGCGCGATGGCGGCCGGGGCGCTGCGGGCGGTGGTGGCGACGTCTTCCCTGGATCTCGGCATCGACTGGGGCGGGGTGGACCAGGTGCTGCAGATCGGCGCGCCGAAGGGGGTGTCGCGGCTGTTGCAGCGGGTGGGGCGGGCGAACCACCGGATGGACGAGGCGAGCCGGGCGATCCTGGTGCCGGCGAACCGGTTCGAGGTGCTGGAATGCGAAGCGGCGATCCAAGGGGTTGCGGCGGGGGAACTGGATGGCGATGCGCCGCGCCCCGGGGGGCTGGATGTGCTGGCGCAGCACGTGCTGGGCGTGGCCTGCGCCGGGCCGTTCCTGCCGGAGGAGCTGTATGCGGAAGTGCGGCGTGCCTCGCCCTATGCGGAGCTGTCGCGGCGGGATTTCCGCGATGTGCTGGAATTCGTGGAGAGCGGCGGCTACTCGCTGCAGGCCTACCAGCAATTCCGCAAACTGTTCCGCGACAGCGAAGGGCGGGTGCAGGTGATGGGCGAGCGGGTGGCGCGGCAGCACCGGATGAATATCGGCACCATCGTGGAGGAGCCGATGATCAAGGTGCGCCTCGCGGGCCGGGGCGGCGGCACGCTGGGCGAGGTGGAGGAGTATTTCGTCAACGGGCTGGTGGAGGGTGACACCTTCATGTTCGCCGGGCGCCTGCTGCGCTTCCTCCGGCTGCGCGAGACCTGGATCGAGGTGGTGGAGGGCGGCAGCGGGGAGCCGAAGGTGCCGGCCTATGCCGGCGGACGGATGCCGCTGAGCACGAACCTCGCGGCGCGGGTGCGGGCGATGCTGAACGATCCCGCGACCTGGCCGAGCTTTCCGGAGCCGGTGCAGGAATGGCTGCAGTTGCAGAAATCGCTCTCCCGCCTGCCGGGGAAGCAGGGGCTGCTGGTGGAGACCTTTCCGCGCGGGGACGTGCATTTCCTAGTGGCCTACTGCTTCGAGGGCCGCAATGCGCACCAGACGCTGGGGATGCTGCTGACGCGGCGGATGGAGCGGATGGGATTCCAGCCGCTGGGCTTCGTGGCCACCGACTACGTGCTGGCGACCTGGAGCGCGCAGCCGCCGACCGACGTGGCGCGGCTGTTCGAGGAGGACATGCTGGGTGACGATCTGGAGGCGTGGCTGGCGGAAAGCTCCATGCTGCGCCGGACGTTCCGCAACGTGGCAGTGATTGCCGGGCTGATCGAGCGGCACCATCCCGGCCAGGAGAAGAGCCGGCGGCAGGTCACGGTGAATTCCGACCTCATCTACAACGTGCTGCGCAAGCATCAGCCGGACCACGTGCTGCTGCGCGCCACGCGGGCGGATGCGGCGGGTGGGCTGACCGATCTCGGCCGGATCGCCGAGTTCCTGCGGCGCATACAGCGGCGTATCCGGCATGTGAGCCTTTCGCGCGTGTCCCCGCTCGCGGTGCCGATCCTGCTGGAGATCGGGCGGGAAAGCGTGCGCAGCGGCGAGGGCGATGATGCGCTGCTGGCCGAGGCGGAGACGCTGGTGGCAGAGGCGATGGGCGAGGTGGCGCCGCCGGGGCCGAGCCCGCGGCGGCCGGAGCCGCGGCGCGTGCCGGCAGACCGGCGGCAGGGGCGGCTTTCGTTGCGGTAGCGGCAGGGGGTGGCGTGCGGGCCGCAGTGGCGGGGGGCCGGCGGGCGTGCTTTTGTCAGGCGGAACGAACTGCTGGAGACCCGTCGAGGTGCGAGGGCCTGCATCGACCTATTGGGCGGCTGCGCTGCTGGGTGCCGGTTTCGTATGGCTGCTGCTGCCGCTTGAGGTGCTGATGGGCACGGGCGCGGTGTGGCACTCCCCGCCGGACGACCTGGCGCAGAACCTGACCGGGCACCTCGCGTTCCAACAGGAGCCCTGGCAGTGGCCGCCGCTGCTGGCCCGTACCTTGCGCTGGCCCGAGGGCGTCAGCATCGCGCTGACCGACAGCAATCCGCTGGTCTCGGTGCTGGCCAAGCTGGCGGCCAGCGTGACCGGGCGGCCGGTGAACCTGTTCGGCGCGTGGCTGGGGCTGTGCCTCGTGCTGCAGCCGGTGGCCGCGGTGTATCTGGTGCGCAGCCTGGGGGCGCGATCGCTGGAGGCGGCGTTGGCGGCATCTGTGCTTGCGCTGTCGTTTCCGGCGCTGCTGGCGCGGATCGGGCATGAGAACCTTGGCCACATCAATCTCGTCGGCCACTTCCTGGTGTTGCTGGGCCTTGGCTGGTCGATCCGGATGGTGGGGGGCAGCCGCGGGCGGTGGTGGCAGGCGGTGGCGCTGGCAACGGTGGCCATCTTCATCCATCCCTTCCTCTTCGTGCTGCTGTGCCCCCTGTTCGCGGCGCCACTGATCGCCTGCGTTCTGGCGCGGCGTGGCGTGGCGCGCGCGCTGGCGGGGTTCGTGGCCAGCACGGCCATCCCCTATGGCCTGTTCGCGTTCCTGGCCGGCGTGACGGGCGGGGGGGATTTCGGATACGGCCATTATTCGATGAACTTGGCCTCGCCGTTCTGGCCGCAGCGTTCCGGGATGTTCGGACCGGATCTGCCGGTGATCGACGCGACCGCGGGCCAGTACGAGGGGCTCAACTACCTCGGTGCCGGAGGGCTGCTGCTGTTGGCCGTCGCGGTGTGGCTGCTTTTATCCGGCCGCGCGACGCTGCCGCCCTGGCGGCTGTGGATCGGGCATGCCGCCGTGCTGTTGGTGCTGGCCGGGATGGCCGTGACGCACAAGGCGTATCTCGGCCCGTGGCCGGTTGTCTCGATCGATGCCTATATCGTCGAGCGCGTGATGGGGCCAGTACGGGCCAGTGGCCGGCTGTTCTGGCCCGTTGCGTATCTGCTGGCGATCGTGCCGCTTGCGATTGTCGCCCAACGAATGCGCCAGCCATGGGCCGTGCTGGTGCTGGCCGTTGCCGCCCTGCTGCAATGGGTGGATGCCGCCCCGCTGCGCGCCGCCGTGCAGGCCTATGCCACCACCGGGGTGGACCGGAGTGGTGGCGTGGCGTTGCCGGCGCGGGCGACGTTGCTGACGTCAGTTTCCTCCTGTGGCGCACCGGCGCCGGCGACCGGGCCGATTGATCGTCTACGGCTGGATGCGATCCGGGCCGGTATTCCGCTGAGTGATGTCAGGATGTCGCGCGAGCCGGCGCAGCGCTCGTGCGAGGGTGTAACGAGCGATGCCCTGGAACTGCAACTGCGGCCGGGTGAAGTGCGGGCCTATGTCGGCGACAAGGCGATGGCGAGCCTGCGCGGCGCGTTGCTGGGCCCTGGGGCGCGATGCCGCCGGGGCCAGGCCATGATCCTCTGCGCCACAGACCCCATGACGGGCTGGGAGATGTCGGAGCTCGGTGGCGCCGTGCTGCCGCTCGGATTGGGCCAGGTGGTGGAGGGCGACGCGCTTGCGCCGTTCCTGGGCTGGGGTTGGGTGCGGGACCCGGTGGCGCGGTACTGGTCGAACGGGCCGCGTGCCGTTCTGCTGTTCCGGATGCCCGCCTTGCAGGACGGTGCGAAACTGCGCCTGAGGCTGGAGGCGGAAGGGATCGGCGCGCGCGAGGGGCGGCCCAACCGGGTTCTGGCCAGCGCCGGGCCCAATGTCTGGTCCGCCGCCCCCCAGGCGCGGCAGGAGCTGACGCTGGCCGATGCGCAGGTGGCACCAATGGCGCTGGAGATCGCCCCGGTGGGTGAGCCCGGCAGCATCGTGCGGGTGGTGATCCAGATCCCGGAGCCGGTGGACCCGCGCGTGCGCGGCAAGCCCATGCCAGTGCGCTGGGCGGGCATCCGCCTGCATCGGCTGACGGTGCTGCCAGGCGATGCCGCCGCCCCTTGAGCCCGGGCGCCGGCACCGCTTCAATGGCGCATGACTGAAACTGATCTGTGCCTGGGCGGAGAGCGGCTGGTGCTCGATGCCGGCGGGGCCGTGCTGTGGCCGGCCCGCAAGCTGATGGCGGTGGCCGACCTGCATCTGGAAAAGGGCTCGGCGGCGGCGGCGAAGGGGAGCCTGCTGCCGCCCTGGGACAGCACGGTCACGCTGGACCGGCTGGCCGGGCTGCTGCGGCGGCATCGGCCGGAGGTGACGGTGCTGCTGGGTGATTCCTTCCACGACCGGGCCGGGGCCTCGCGCCTGGGCGTGGCGGAGCGGGAGCGGCTGGGGCTGATGGCGCGGGCGACGCGGCTGGTGTGGGTGCTGGGCAACCATGACCCGGATGCGCCTGCGGGCTTGCCGGGCGAGGCGGCGGTGGAGTTCGTGCTGGGCGGGCTGGTGTTCCGGCACCAGGCCCGACCAGGTGCCACGGAAGAAATCAGCGGACATTTCCACCCCAAGGCACGCATTCCAACGCGGGGGACGACGGTGGTGCGGCCGTGCTTCGTGGCCGATTCGCGGCGCCTGATCCTGCCGGCGCTGGGGGCCTATACCGGCGGGCTGGATGTGCAGGACCGTGCCATTGCGGCGCTGTTTCCGCAGGGCGGGCGGGTGTTCCTGCTGGGCCAGGGGCGGCTGTTCGGCTTTCCCTACCAGGGGTGGGCGGCGCGGGACCCGTTGCCGGCCGGGCAATCCACGCTCAAGCTGTAGTTTTCCAGACCGGAGACGGACGCCATGGCCGACTGGTTCGCCCCTGCCCTCGCCTATATCCCGCAATGGATCGCGCACCAGCGCCGGATCACGGAGATGCCGGGGATCGCGGTGGCGGTGGCGCAAGGGGGCAAGCTGGTGCTGGACCAGGCCTTCGGGGTGGCGAACCTCGGCACCGGCGAGGCGCTGACGCCGAAGCATCTGTTCCGCGTGGCCTCCCATTCCAAGACCTTCACCGCCGTGGGGATCATGCGGCTGCTGGAGGCGGGCAAGCTGCGGCTGGACGACGCGGCCGGGCAATACGTGCAGGGGCTGCACCCCGAGGTGGCGAAGGCCACGATCGCGCAACTGCTGAGCCACACTGCCGGCATCGTGCGCGATGGCGACGACACCGGGCAGTGGCAGGATCGGCGGCCGTTCCTGAATGAGGCGGAGTTGCACGCGGCGCTGGCCGAGGCGCCGGTGATCCCGGCCAACACGCGCATGAAATACAGCAACCACGCCTTCGGTCTGGCCGGGCTGGTGATCGCGGCGGTGACGGGCGAGAGCTACAACAGCTGGATCGCGCGCGAGGTGGTGAAGAAGGCGGGGCTGGAGAACACCGCGCCGGATGCGCCGGTAGGGCCGAAGGTGAAGACCAGCCGGGGCCATTCCTCCAAATGGGCGCTGGGCGAGCGGCTGGTGATCCCGGCCGACAACTGCACCCATGCCCTGGCCTCGGCCACCGGGTTCCTTTCCACCGCCGGGGACCTCGCGCGGTTCTATGCCACGCTGGATCCGGCGGCGCCGAAGAGCATCC
This sequence comes from Alphaproteobacteria bacterium, assembly GCA_026400815.1. GTDB lineage: Bacteria > Pseudomonadota > Alphaproteobacteria > Acetobacterales > Acetobacteraceae > CAMDGX01. The sequence goes on along the minus strand of JAPLOI010000033.1, from coordinate 141,758 downwards.
TCTCCGCGGCGAGCCGGCGGGAAATCACGCGGCGGCAATGGCCGGTGCCGGATACCGCGGGGGACCGGCACTATGGGCTCGGCACCATCCATGGGCGCGTGGGGGATTGGGAGATGTACGGCCATTCCGGCGGATTCCAGGGCGTGAAGACGCAGACGGCGACGATCCCCTCGCAGAAGCTGACCGTCTCCGTGCTGACCAATGCGGCGGACGGCAATCCGGCGCTGCTGCTGGAGGGGGTGGTGCACATCCTGCGCGCCTTCCAGAAGCACGGCGCACCCGGCAAGGCGGTGGCGGGCTGGGGCGGGCGGTGGTGGTCTTTGTGGGATGCGGTCGATCTGGTGCCGATGGGCAATACGGTGTTCGTGGCCGTGCCGGGGCAGGCGAACCCGTTCGCCGACGTGTCCGAGCTGGAGGTGACCGGGGCGGATGCGGCGGTGATCCGCAAGTCCGGCGGGTTCGGCAGCCATGGCGAGGCCGCCCGGCTGGTGCGCGGGCGCGGCGGCGAGGTGGCCTCCGTGGTGTATGCCGGCGGCAAGCTGGTGGACGAGGCGGCGATCGGCAAGGAGTTGCGGGCGCGCTACGCCGCCGGATGAGGGTGTTGTACCGGCGGCAGCGCCCCATATGACAGGGATGTTTCTGCCAGGAGCGTCGATCGCGCCGTGAGTGCCTCCCGATCACCTGTCTTGCTGTGGCTGCGCCGTGAGTTGCGCTTGGCCGACAACCCGGCCCTGGAGGCGGCGCTGGCCACAGGGCGCCCGGTGCTGCCGGTGTTCGTGCTGGACGAGGAAAGCCCGGGAGCCTGGGCGCCGGGCGGGGCGAGCCGGTGGTGGCTGCATCACAGCCTCGCGGAACTGGCGGCGGAGCTGGCCGCACGCGGCGCACGTCTTGTGCTGCGGCGCGGGCGGTTCGAGGAGGTGATCCCGCGCCTGGTGGCCGAGACCGGTGCGGCGGAGGTGCATGCCGGCATTCCCACCGAGCCGTGGGCGCGCGAGACCTATCGCCGGGTGATCGCCGCGCTGGGGCCGGTGAAGCTGCACTGCCATATGACGGCACTCCTGCATCATCCCGATCGGCTGCGCACCCAGGCGGGTGGGCCCTATGGCGTGTTTTCGCCCTTCGCACGGGCGTTCCGGGCCAGCGGGGCAGTTCCCATGCCGGTGCCAGCGCCGGGGGCGATCCCGGCGGGGCCGGAAGTGGCGTCGGACCCGTTGGCATCCTGGGATCTGCTGCCGCGCACGCCGGATTGGGCGGGTGGGCTGCGGGCCGCCTGGGTGCCGGGCGAGGCCGGGGCGCAGGCGCGGCTGGCTGCCTTCGTGGCCGAGCGGATCGGGCACTACCGTGGCGAGCGGGATGTGCCGGGGGTGGATTCAACCTCCCGGCTCTCGCCCTATTTCGCCTTCGGGGAGATCTCGTCGCGGCAGGTGTGGCATGCCGGCGCGGCCTGCGAGAAGTTCCGCGACGAGGTGCTGTGGCGGGAATTCGCCGCCCATCTGCTGTGGCATCATCAGGCCTTGCCGGAGGCGCCGTTGCGCGCGGACTTCGCGGCGATGCCGTGGCGGGACGACCCGGCCGGGCTGCGCGCCTGGCAACAGGGGCGTACCGGGGTGCCGATCGTGGATGCCGGGATGCGGCAGCTTTGGCAGACCGGCTGGATGCACAACCGGGTGCGCATGGTCGTGGCGAGTTTCCTGGCCAAGCACCTGATGATCCCATGGCAGGCAGGCGAGGCCTGGTTCTGGGACACGCTGGTGGATGCCGATCTGGCGCAGAACGCGGCCAGCTGGCAGTGGGTGGCCGGCTGCGGGGCGGATGCGGCGCCGTATTTCCGGGTGTTCAACCCGGTGCTGCAGGGCAAGAAGTTCGACCCCGACGGCACCTATGTCCGCCGCTTCGTGCCGGAACTGGCCCGGCTGCCGGAGAGTGTGATCCATGCGCCGTGGGAGGCGCCGGCGCTGGTGCTGCAAGCGGCGGGGGTTCGGCTGGGCGCGACCTATCCGGCCCCGATCGTGGATCTCGCGGCCGGGCGTGACCGGGCCTTGCAGGCCTTTGCGGGGCTGCGGAAAGCCGCATGATGGCGCCGGACGGTTCGCACGCCGCCGGGCGCCTGCCGCCGTCGCTGGTGCCGGATGGCATTCCATTGCGCGTGGTGGGTGACGTGCATGGCGATGCGCGAGCCTTCGCCCTGGCGGTGGCCACCGACCGCTTCGTGATCCAGCTGGGCGATATCGTGGACTACGGGCCAGACAGCGCGGAGGCGTTGCGCCTGGCGCTGCGCATGGTGGAGGAAGGGCGCGGCATCTTCCTGCTGGGCAACCACGACCACAAGCTGCGCCGCGCCCTGGGCGGCCGCAACATCCGGGTGGGGCCCGAGCTGGCGGTGACGCTGCGGCAGCTCGACCCCGGATTGCGGCACCAGGCCGCGGGCGTCATCGACCGGGCGCCGGTGTGGCTGCGCCAGCGCGCCGCCGACGGGTCCGCCCGGATGTTCGTGCATGGCGGCTTCCACACCGACATGCTGGGCCATGATCCGCCGCCGATGCCGGGCGGCAAGGTGCAGGGCGTGCTGGCCCGCGCGCTCTATGGCCAGACCACCGGGCGCCTGCAGCCAGACGGCTATCCGGAACGCGTGCTGCACTGGGTAGACCATATCCCCGCGGGCATGACCGTCTATGTCGGCCATGACCGGCGCAGCAACGATGGCCGGCCCTATCTGCGCACCGGGCGCGGCGGCGGGACGGCGGTGTTCCTGGATACCGGGGCGGGCAAGGGCGGGCATCTTTCCTGGATCGACCTGCCAGCCTAGGGTTTGAGGGCAACGAACGGGGAACTGGGCCATGGCCGCAGTGCGCTATCTCGTGCAGGACGTGCCGGTAGCGATCGCCTTCTACACGGAGCATCTGGGCTTCACGCTGCAACAGCAATTCGGGCCGGCGATGGCGATCCTGGCGCGCGATGACCTCACGCTGTGGCTCGCGGGGCCGATGGCCTCCGCCGCGAAGCCGATGCCGGATGGGCGCCAGCCAGTGCCAGGCGGCTGGGGGCGCTTCGTGCTGGAGGTGAAGGACCTGCCGGCGCTGGTGGCGCGGCTGCGCACGGCCGGGGTGGCGTTCCGCAATGACATCCTGGCGGGGCCGGGTGGCCGGCAGATCCTGGCCGAGGATCCCTCCGGCAACTGCGTGGAGCTGTTCGAGCCGCGGACATAGGACCGGTTCGGCCGGAACTGTCATGTTGCGCTGGCTGGCATGGCGGCCGCTTCGCGCTACTGTGGTGGCGAACCGCCACAGGAGGCTGTGATCTCCGCCTTTCGCCAGCTGCTGCTGATGCGGCACGCCAAGTCATCCTGGGATGACCCGCGGCTTTCGGACCATGCCAGGCCGTTGAACCCGCGCGGGCGCGCGGCGGCGGCGGCGATGCGGGGCATGATGCAGGCCGTGGGGCTCGCACCCGATATCGTGCTGGTGTCTTCCGCGCGGCGCACGTTGCAGACGCTGGAGGCACTGGAACCGTGGGACGACACGCCGCTGGTGGAGCCGATGGACGCGCTGTACCTCGCGGACCCGGCCCAGTTGCTGCAGTTGCTGCATGGGGTGGCGGAGACGGCGCGCAGCGTGCTGGTGCTGGGGCACAACCCCGGGCTGCATGACCTCGCGCTGCTGCTGGCTGGCTCCGGCGACGAAGCGATCCGGCGCCGGCTGGACGAGGGGTTCCCGAGCGGCGCATTGGCCGAGTTCAGCGTGCCCGGGAGTTGGGCCACGCTGGGCGAGGGCGGCGGGCGGCTGGTGCGGTTCGTGACGCCGCGCGACCTGCCAGGGGAATGAGCCGGAGCATGCGATGACCCCGGCCCAGGCCAGCGTGATTCTTGAGCTCACGTTGCCGGTGGCGGAGATCGCGGCGGTGCGGCGCCGGCTGCGCGGGTCTCTGGGGCGCGCCGTGGCATTGACCCAGGTATGGCACGATGACGGCGAGGGTTCGCTCGCCCGGCACGGTCTTGCCCTGGTGTCTTGGAGTATCCGCCATCTTTCGGGCTGGCGGGTGGAGGTGCTGGATCCGTCGCTTGCACCCGGAGCCGCCGCACCGGTGCGCGCCGAGGCGGCCACGGCAAGCGCGCTGCAGGGGGTGGCGGTGCCGGACGGGCTGCGGCCGGTGCAACGGCTGGCGGGGCGGGTGCGCGAGGGGCTGCTGGCCGATGTCGCGCTGCGGCTGGTGGACGGACAATGGCAGGACGGGCACGCGGTGGCGCGTCTGTTCCTGTCAGGCCCCCTGGCGGAGGTGACGGCGCTGGGGCTTGCGCTGGCGGAGGCGGTGCCAGTCTCGGTGCCGCCGCGCAGCCTCGCCGCGGAGGCGCTGTTGCACGCCGGGCTGCCGGTGCCGGCCCGGCGGCTGGGCGCGCCAGACTTGCCGGCGGGGCTGCCGCCGGGCGCCGGATTCGCCCAGGCGGCGGGGCACCTGCTGGGCGTGCTGCTGCATCATGCGCCGGCGGCGGCGGCCGGGCAGACGGGCGAGCCGGTGCACCAGATGCGCGTGGCGCTGCGCCGGCTCCGCGCCCTGGCCTCTGTCTTCCGGGACGTGGTGGCCTGCCCGGACATCGATGCGGTACGCCCAGGGTTGAAGGCGCTGGCGGATGCGCTTGGGCCGGCGCGTGACTGGGATGTCTTTCTGGACGGCACCGGACGGCAGGTTCAGGCGGCATTTCCGGAGATTGCCGAGGTTGCGGCGCTGATGGCGGCGGCCGCGTCATGCCGAACCGAGGCCTACACGGCATTGGGCACGACACTGGCGGGGCCACAGCTGCGCTGCCTGGCAATCGGGATTTCCGCCCTGGCGATCGGCCGGCCCTGGGAGGGGGTGGCGGGCCTTCCCACGCCGGAGACCGCAGAATTCGGCGCTTCGGTTCTGGCCAAGCGCATGCGCCAGGTGGCGCGACAGGCGAAGGGCATGGCGTCCCAGCCCGATGCGGTGCTGCACGAGGTGCGGCTGAAGGCCAAGCGGCTGCGCTATGCCGCGGAGGTTTTTGCGCCACTGTTCCCCGGGCGGGATGCGCAGCGCTTCCTGCGGCGGCTGGCAGCCTTGCAGGAAGCTCTCGGCCACCTGAACGACAACGCCGTGGCAGCCGGGTTGATGCAGGCGCTGGCGGCGCATGGCGGAGGCGGGCTGGCGGGCGGGCTGGTGCGCGGCTTCGTCGCCGGCCAGGCCGGGCAGACGCGGCGGGCCGCCACGCGCGCCTGGAAGCGGCTGCGCAAGGCCGGGCCGTTCTGGCAATGAAACCTGCGAATCGATCTATTCACCGATTCGCAGGCGATTCGCACGACTGCGAATCCAGTGTTGCGCGCATGCGAATGGCGCGCTAGGTGCAGCGTGGTCCGGGACTTGGCCCGGGCGCCTCCAGTGACAACCCGTGAGGAATCGCGGCGTGGCCCTGCATCGTCGGCGACGGATCTTCAGTGGCGGCCTGGCATCGCGGAATGGCGGTGGCGACATGCCGCGTGGCCTGCTGGCGACTCTCGCCGGGGCTGCTGTATTGGGCGTGGGCGCGCTGCTGCTGCAGCCAGCCGACCTTTTCGGCCGCGCACCTGCCATGACTGGAACGGTGGCGGTGCCCGCGGCCCAGGTGGCGGTGGTCGATGGCCAGACCTTGCGGCTGGGCGATACGGTGGTGCGGTTGCAGGGCGTCTCGGCGCCGCCGCGCGGCACCTCCTGCCTGCGGCCGGACAATAGCCGGTTCGATTGCGGGGCAGCGGCCAGCGATGCCCTGGCACATCTGCTGCGCATCGAGCCCGTGGCGTGCCGGCTCTACGGGCGCGATGCCGGGGGCTTCCTGCAGGGACTGTGCGAGGCCCAGGGGCTGGACCTCAACCGCGGCATGGTCGCCTCCGGCTGGGCACGGGCGCGCAGCGAGTCCCCGGGTTTTGCCGCCGCCAGCTTCGGCGATGAGGAGGGCGAGGCCAAGGCGGCGAATCGTGGCCTGTGGCAGGGAGGCGAAGCTTCCTTCTGACCGCGCGGCACCCCGCCACTGCGCCCGGTTGCGCTGCCGCGGCGGCAGCCGTAGGCTTCAAGCCTTCTGCAAGGAGGTGGCCGTAGCATCGGCTGGTCCGGCCGCTGGCCGGAGGCGATGGCCGCCCAGCTGACTTGCGGCATGCTACGGATTGTATCGGGCGGCGCGGAGCGCCACCAAGCCAGGGGATGAGGCATGAGTGCGACGGCAAGCACGGGCGGCGGATCGGTCACGATCACGCTCGACGGCAGCAACAAGACGACATCGATGAAGCTGATGGAGGGCACCGTGGGCCCGGCAGTGTTCGATATCCGCAAGCTGTACGACCAGCTGGGCGTGTTCACCTATGACCCCGGCTACGGCAGCACGGCGTCCTGCGAGAGCAAGATCACCTACATCGATGGCGACGTGGGCGAGCTGCTGTATCGCGGCTACCCGATCGAGCAGCTGGCCGAGCAGTCCACCTTCCTGGAAGTGGCGCACCTCCTGCTGAACGGCGAGCTGGCCGATGCGTCGTCCCAGAAGGAATTCGACCTGGGGATCATGCGGCACACGATGCTGCACGAGCAGCTGCGCCGCTTCTTCGACGGGTTTCGCCGCGATGCGCACCCGATGGCCGTGATGTGCGGCGTGATCGGCGCGCTGTCGGCGTTCTACCACGACAGCCTGGACATCAACGACCCCGAGCACCGCCGCATCAGCGCCTTCCGCCTGATCGCCAAGGTGCCGACGATCGCCGCCTGGGCCTACAAATACTCGATCGGGCAGCCGTTCATCTACCCGCGCAACGACCTCGGGTATGTGGACAACTTCCTCTACATGATGAACGCGGTGCCGGCCGAGCCCTACACGGTGCCGCCGGTGCTCTCGAAGGCCATGGAGCGCTGGTTCATCCTGCACGCCGACCACGAGCAAAACGCCTCCTCCTCCACCGTGCGTCTGGCCGGCTCCTCCGGCGCCAACCCGTTCGCCTGCATCGCGGCGGGCGTGGCGAGCCTGTGGGGGCCCGCGCATGGCGGCGCCAACGAGGCGGTGCTGAAGATGCTGGCCGATATCGGCGACGTGAAGAACATCCCGCAGTTCCTGTCCGAGGTGAAGGACAAGAACAACCACACCCGCCTGATGGGCTTCGGCCACCGCGTGTACAAAAACTACGACCCGCGGGCGAAGATCATGTCGCAGAGCGCGCATGAGGTGCTGAAGGAGCTCGGCATCAAGGGCGACCCGTTGCTGGACCTGGCGATGGAGCTGGAGCGGATCGCGCTCTCCGACGACTACTTCGTCAGTCGCAAGCTCTACCCGAACGTGGATTTCTATTCGGGCATCATCCTGAAGGCGATGGGGCTGCCGGTGAGCATGTTCACCGTGCTGTTCGCGGTTGCCCGCACCACCGGCTGGATCAGCCAGTGGAAGGAGATGATCGAGGACCCGTCGCAGCGCATCGGCCGCCCGCGCCAGATCTACACCGGCGCCGGCCGCCGGGATTTCGTGCCGATGGGCAAGCGGTAGGCTTCCTGCCGCCGCCCGGCGGAAGGGCGGCGATCGATCCAGAGCCTAGCCATGGCGAGCCGATCGGATGGATGCATCCGGTCGGCTTTTCCATGACCGCTCCCGTCGGTGGATGAGCCGGGGCTCCGGCCGCGGGCGGCATTTTTGCGTGTCTGGGATGCCGGTAGTGCAGCACGTGCACCGATTTACGCCGCCACTTGCCAGAATGGTCCCGACGTCTCCCTGCGTGTGAATCCCGTGAATCCATGACGTCACGCTGCGCCTCAAGATGGTCACGCAAGTTGCTTACAGGACTCCCTTTCCAGAATTTTATTCACGACCGACATAAGTGCGGAAATTTGAATTAGCGTAGCGTTAATATGTGAGTCGCGTCATGGAACCATGGAGACGCGCGCACATCGCACTTCAGCGGACCAAGAAAGCTTACGAATGAACCACTTCGGGCCAATTGCTAGTTGCAATCTAGCAGCGAACCCGATCCTATTGTGATGTTCCGTCAATCTCCGTCAGGAGAATGGACATTATGGTGCCATTACGATCCCTTGACCATCTCGTGCGACGACGGCTGCAGCAATGGCCCCAACGGCCGCCAGGGCTGAACAAGCAACCTGTGCGCGAAGCCTGGCTGCGGTGCCGGCCGGGTGACCCCAGCAACAGCCCGATCCCGCCGGCGCAACCCTTCCTGAAGTTCCCGGGCAGCAACCGCATGCGCACGCTGCCGGATGGGCTATGGCTGAATTTCGGCGGCACGCCAGACGAGCCGTTCGCCGACATCTTCGCCATCGAGGCCTGCGGGTCGCTACAGAACCTGCTGGACAAGCGGTCCCGCTTCGCTCCCAGCACGCGGTCACTGCTGGCGGTCTGCCCCGTCTCCTGGCTGATGGCCCCTGTGATGCCCGGGGACCCCACGCCGCGATGGAAGGCCACACGAGTGCTGCGCGGCGAACCGATCGTGCCGCTGGTACTGCCAGTGCGGGATATCCGGGTGATGTACGCCCTGAAGCAGCGGCAGTACAAAGGCTTCGCCGAATGCCAGCTGCCGCAGCCGCACGAGTATTTCGTACCGATGGAAACGCTGGTGGCGGAGGATGCGCACGAGAACCCCGCTTTGCGCGAACTGGTCTCCCGCGCCTCCGTGCGCAGCAACTTCTATCAGGGCACCTGAGCCGCGAGCACGGCCAGCAACCGGTCCGGGTAGTCCGTGCACATCTCCTGCGCCCCCATCGCGATCAGCCGGGCCATGTCGGCCGGCTCGTTCACCGTCCAGGGCATCACCCGCAGGCCGAGCGCCTTCGCCTCCGCCACCTGCGCGGCAGTAAGGGCCCGGAAGCCAGGCGCCCAGAGGGTTCCAGGCACCGGCGAGAGGGCGGCGATGGTGGCCGGGACGGAGCCGCCATGCGCGGCCGGATCGGCGCCCGCCCACCACAGGGCCGCGTTGGCCTGTGTCTCGGCGCTGGTGATGTAGCCGCGCGGGATGGATGGGGCGACGCGCTGGGCATGGGCCAGGGCGCGCCAGTCGAAGCTGCGCAGGGCAACCTGGTGTTGCATGCCGATCGCGGCGACTGCATCCAGCACGGCGTCGACGATCCGCTCCGGTGGCGCCGTCAGTTCCGGGCGATCGGGCATGGTCTTGATCTCGATATCCACCACCACGCCGGCGGGGCGGGCCAAGGCCAGCACGTCGACCAAGGCGGGGATCCGCGCGCCGTCGCGGGGCGCCTGCGTAGCGAAGGGCGCTGCATAGGCACTGCCCGGCCGCAGGCGGCCGACATCGTAGCGGTGCAGCGCGGCACGCGGCAGGTCGCCTATGCGAGCCCCCTGCCCCGCCAGCCATCGCCCATCCGGGCCACGGACGATATCGCCGTGCAGGACGGGATCGTGGACCACAACGGGGATCCCGTCGGCCGTGAGGGCCACGTCCAGTTCTACGGACGCAACGCCCAAGGCGAAGGTGCCGGCGAAGCCCTCCAGCGTGTTCTCGGGAAACAGCCCTCGTGCGCCGCGGTGGCCGGAGATGTGGAATGACTGTGCCATGGCCCTGGTCTCCCCCGGGTTTGCCGGCGCGTCAAGATCACGGCAGACTACGCGGATGACACAGAAGATTCTCGGCGTGCTCGGCGGCATGGGCCCACTGGCCAGCGCACAGTTCATGCTCCGGCTCACCCTGCTGACCCCGGCGTCGCGCGACCAGGAGCATATTCCGGCCGTGCTGTGGTCCGATCCGCGGGTGCCGGACCGCACGAAAGGCAAGCTGGATGGCGGGGAGGACCCGCTGCCCTGGCTGCTGCGCGGGGTGCGCGGGCTAAAGGCGGCCGGGTGCGGCGCGATCGCCATTCCGTGCAACACGGCGCATGGCTGGTACGACGCGATGGCGGCGGAGGGGCTGCCGATCCTGCACATCGTGGATGCGGCGGCGGCGGAGCTGCGCAAGGCGGCACCGCGCGGCACGATCGGGCTGATGGGCACGGCGGCCACGCTGCGGATGCGGCTGTATCAGGAGCGGCTGGAAACCCAGGGCTGGACCTGCCTCACGCCGTCGGACGAGGAGATGGCCACGCGGGTGACACCAGGGATCGGGCTGGTGAAGGCCAACCGGGTGGCCGAGGCCTATGCGCCGCTGGCCGAGGTGGTGGCATCGCTGGCGGCACGCGGGGCGCAGGCGGTGGTGCTGGGCTGCACCGAAATCCCGCTGGGCATCCTGGCCGGGCCGCACGAGACTCTGCCGGTGCCAATCATCGATACGATCGATGCTCTTGCGCTGGCATCCATCGCCTGGGCCAAGGGGTAAGGAAGCAAGCGGTTCTTTTTTGAAAAAAAGAACCAAAAAACTTTCATTCGTTTGCGGCCGCTCCGGGGCGAGCCGCAAACGGATGCGTCTTCTTCAGTCGATCGCGGCCTGGTAGCTCAGCACCCGCAGCTCCTTGCGGATCGGGTAGGTGCTGCTGGGCATCAGCTGCGTCATCATGATGACGATCATGTCTTCCACCGGGTCCACCCAGAACGCGGTGCTGGCCGCGCCGCCCCAGGCATACTCGCCGGGCGTGCCAAGGATCTGCGCCTTGGCGGGGTCGAGCATCACCGAGAAACCCAGGCCGAAACCGATGCCGAGATAGGAGCTTTCGCTGAAGCGCGCCTGCCCCATGTCGCCCATGTCGCCGCGCAGGTGGTTGGTGGTCATCAGTTCCACCGTCTTGCGGCCGAGCAGGCGCTCGCCGCCCAGCACGCCCTTGTTGCGCAGCATCATGCAGAACTTGAGGTAGTCGCCAGTGGTGGAGGCGAGGCCGCCGCCACCGGATTCCATCTTGCGGTCGCCGAGGTAGCGGCTGGTGGCGGGGTCGTCGAACAGCATCACGCCGCCCTTGGGGTGCGGCACGTAGTTCGCGGCAAAGCGGCCGCGCTTCTCCTCCGGCACGATGAAGTGGGTATCATTCATCTTCAGCGGGTTGAGGATGCGTTCCTGCAGGAATTGGCCGAAGGTCTGGCCGCTGATCGCCTGCACCAGCGCGCCCAGCACGTCGGTGGCGACGGAGTAGTTCCATTCCTTGCCAGGCTGCGCGATCAGCGGCAGCTTTGCCAGCTTTTCAACAGTTTCCATCAATTCGCTGTCGGGGTGCCCGAAATCCGCAAGCTTGTTGTCGCGGTACAGCGCATCAACGGCGGTGGCTTCCATGAAGCCGTAGGTGAGGCCGGAGGTGTGGGTGAGCAGGTCGCGGAAGGTGATGTCGCGCTCGGCCGGCACGGTCTCCACCTTGCCGCGGCTGCCACCCACGGCCACCCGGCTGCCCTTGAAGGCCGGCAGGAAGCGGCTGATCGGGTCATCCAGCTGGAAGCGGCCTTCCTCATAGAGCATCATGATGGCCACCGAGGTGATCGGCTTGGACATCGAATAGATGCGGAAGATGGTGTCCGGCGCCATCCGCACGCCGCGTTCCTTGTCGGCGTGGCCGCTCATGCCCCAATGGGCCACCTGGCCGCGGCGGGCGACCAGGGTGGAGACGCCGGCGAAGCGGCCGCTGGCCACCAGCTCATCGCGCCAGGTGTCGATGCGCGCGAGGCGCTGGCTGCAAAGCCCGACATCCTCGGGCGAGGTGATGGTCATGGCATCGTTCATGGGGGCCCTCCTGGTGCGGCGACGATGGCCGGGCCGGCCGGGCCGGTCAACCTGCGCCCCGGCGGCGCGAGAGGGCAGGGGCGCGCAGGCAAGGGTGGCGCGCGCCGCGCCGCGGGTCCATCCTAGGGGTAATGGACCGGTTCGATTCCCGTATCCGCGTGGCTGAGGCGGCCAGCGGCGCGCGCACCTACCTGATCGACCTGCCGCCGGAGGCCCTGCCGCCGGTGCGGCCGCGCGACATGCATGCGGCGTGGGATAGTGCGCGCGGGGCCGCGATCGCCCAGCAATGGGGCCGGCCGCTGATGCTGCGCTTCCGCAGGCCGGATGCCGAAGAGACCGAGCTGGCACTTGCCGATGCCGATGCCTGCTGCTGGGCCGCGGCGGTGGATGCGACGGTGGGGCTGGCCAGCCCATATGGGCTATCCGTTTGCCTGCGCCTTCTGGCGCTGGTGGAACTGCTGCCGCGCGAGCCCTGGGCACTGCCGCTGGTCGCGCTGAACCGCGACGGTGCCTCGGTTCATCCCTCGCTGCTGCGCGCTGCCTCCGTGGCGCCGCTGACACCGCATGCCACCTTCGATGCCGGCACGCTTCGCGAGGTCCTGCGGCAGGAGGCGGCCCTGCCCGCGCCAGCCGCCTCGCCGATACCGGTTGCCGCCCCCTCCCACCCCGGAGCCCGCGCATGATCCTGCGCCCCCTTGCACTCGCCATCCTGTTGGGGGTCGCCGTTTTGCCCGGCTGCACCCCGCCCCCGAGCACCACCGCAACGCCGGCACAGGCAGCCGCCTGCCGGCAGCGGGCCGACGAGGTGTATGAGCGCCAGAACCGCGCCGACGTGTACCGCAGCGACACTTATGCCTCCGGCACGCGCGATGCGATGTTCTCCTCCACCGGCTCACCGGCGGCGGCGGTGATGGGGCTCTCCGGCCGGTTTGCACGCGACCGCATGCTGGCCGATTGCCTGCGCGGGGCCGCCAACAATGTCGCCAGCACGCCCGACGCCCCGGCCCCGGCGATTGCGCCGGCCGCGCCCGCCGCGCGCGCGAGGCCCTGACGAAGCCAGCACGCAGCCGTGGCCAACCTCTCATCCATTGGCCGCGTGTTGTCGCGGCGCAACACCGCGGTGTTCTACGGCGCCAGCATGACGTGCTGGACGGGGATCTGGATTCAGCAGATCGCCGTTGACTGGTTGGCCTGGCAGCTCACCCATTCGCCACTGTGGGTGGGCATCCTGGCATTCTGCAACCTGGCGCCCTCGGTGATCGTCTCCCCGTTCGCCGGCGCGATCGCCGACCGCATGGACCGCGTGCGGCTGACCCAGATCACCCAGATGGTGGTGGCCACCCACTCGGCCCTTCTGATCCTGCTGGTGGTGACCGGGTGGATCAGGATCGAGATCCTGGCGGTGCTGGCGGTTTTCACCGGCATCTCCGGCAGCTTCGCCCAGCCGGCGCGGCAATCGCTTGTGCCGGGCATGGTAACGCGCGAGGACCTGCCCGCGGCGGTGGCGATCAACTCGCTCACCTGGAACCTCGGCCGCTCCATCGGCCCCGGCATCGGTGGATTGATCGTGGCGTTCTGGGGGGTGGTGCCGGCGATGGCGGTGAACTGCGCCGCCTATGTGATCGCCTGCCTGTCGATGTTCGCGCTGAAGCTGGATCCCGCGACCCGACGCGGGCATGCGCCCACAGGCTCCATGCTGCGCGAGACGCTGGACGGGCTGCTGTACGTCGGACGCCATCCCGGGATGCGGCCGCTGTTCATCTTCGCCGCGGTGCTGGCGGTGCTGGCGCGGCCGATCCAGGAAATGCTGCCGCCCTACGTGGACAAGGTGTTCGGCCAGGGGCCGGAGGGCTTGGCGGTACTGTCCAGCGTGATGGGCCTGGCTGCCTTCGCGGGCGGGATGGCGATCGGGTTGCGCGGCAAGCTTTCCGGCCTTTCGACGGTGACCGTTTGGGCGGGCGTGGTGCTGACGGTGTGCACCGCGGGTTTCGTGGCCACTGGGCATTTCGCCTTTGCCTGCGCGGTGGCCGCGGTGTTGAGTGCCGCGACGACCATGCACGGCATCTCGGCGCAGACGCTGATCCAGTCCGGCACGTCTGGCCAGATGCTGGGGCGGGCGCTGAGCCTGTGGGGCATGGTTGGGCGGGCCGGGCCAGCCCTGGGGGCGCTGATCTACGGGATTGCGGCGGAGTTCAGCGGGCTGCGCTGGCCGGTGGTGATCGGCTGCACGATCGCGCTGCTGGCCTGCGCCTATGCCTGGCGGCGGCAGCCGCAGATGGCGCGGGCGCTGGAGCGGTCGGACGGCTGAGAGGGGTCAGCCGGCGGCCGAGAAATTCGGCTGGATCATGGCTTGCCGCCAGAGCAGCATCAGGATCTCGTCCAGCCCTGCGTCGAACGCGGCAGGGTCCGGAGGGGCGACACCGAGGCTTGGCAGCAGGGCCGACGCTTCATCGCGCAGCTGCTGCCACGTGCCGGGCCCGGCGCACAGCGCCTCCAGCTGCGCACGGGCCCAGGGGGTGTGGCCGTTGATCGTCGCGCGACGGGCTGGATCGGTGAACACAGTGCCGCCATCCGGCGCCTGTTCGCGGCGCAGAGCCGCTGTCCAGACCACGCCGGGATGGCGAAGGCCCTGCCCCGGCGCGCCCGGGCGGGCAAACAGCATCGTGCGGTAGCCACCGCCGGTCGTGAAATCCAACGCATCGGCGGACCGTGCCGCCGCGCTCGATGAGACACCCGGCGCCAGTGCCAGCGGCGGGAGCGCATTGAGGTAGGCGAGACCCTCCGGCGCCAGTGCGGCCTCCAGAGTGCCGGCAAGCAGCGGGGCGAAGACCGGGCCGAGCGCTTCGTGAAACAACACCACATCCGATGCGGCTTCCATCGCGGCCAGCGTGGCACGGGCAAGCTGTGTTGCCTCTCCCTGCGCCGGCACAACGGCGGCAAGGGCGCGCAGGTTGGCGCGGGCCAGGGCGAGTTGCCGATCGGGCGGCAGGGAAGTGTCGTTGCCGGCGCGCAGGATGCCGGCCAACCAGCTGCGCGCCACGCCAACCAGGCCGGTATAGGCGGTGACCACGGCCACGCCGCCCGGGCGCAGGCAGCGGGCCATCAATGCCAGTGCCGCGGCACGGGCCGGCGGCGGCATCACATAGGCGGTGCCGACGAGGTCGATCACGTCGAACTGCCCGAGTTCCTCCGCCGTGATCGAGGCGGCATCGCCGTGCAGGATGCGCCAGCGCTCGCCCAGATGGGCACCGCGGGCCCGGGCGCGGGCACAGGAGTCGGCCGAGGCATCGATGCCAACCATCCGGCCCGCGCTGTGCCGTGAGGCCTCCAGCAATTGGGCGGCGGCGCCGCAGCCGATATCCAGCACGTCCAGCACCGGGCCGGGTGACGGCTCCAGCCCGAGCGCCGCCGCCGCGCCGCGCAGGGCTGGGAGCGCGAGCGCCGGGATGGCTCCGCCCTCGTACGGCACCGTATCGTAGGCGCGGCCGATCTCGGCGGCGAGGCTGGGGCCTGCTTTCAACGCTGGCGCCAGGGCAGGCCGGAGGCCTTCCAGCCGGCGATCTGGCCGCGATGGCCGCTACCATCCGGATTGCCCTCGAACCCGTCGGCCACGTTGTACACCTGCGGGAAGCCCGCTTCTGCGGCTGCCTGGGCGGCGGCAAGGGAGCGCACGCCGGAGCGGCAGAGGAAGTAGATGCGGTGTTCCGGGGTGAAACCGGCCTGCTTCAGCTGGTCCACGAAGGCGGTGTTGACCTCCATCTTCGGGAAGATCTGCCACGGGATCAGCACCGGCTGCTTGCCGGCGGCGGAGAGGTCGACGAGGCCGACATAGGTCCATTCGGCATCGGTGCGCACATCCACAAGCTGGGCCTGCGGGTCTTGCTGCAGCACCTGCCAGACCTGGGACGGGGAAATGTTCTCGACCATTCTGCGACTCCCTATGATGATATGGCGACATGGCCCGGCCCCGGCCGGGTTGCAACGGGAAACAACCGAGAGAGACTGTATGATGGCGCCTTCCGCGACCGTTGCCGCTCCCCGCCCGGCTGCTGGGTTGGAGGCCGCGATCGGCAACACGCCCCTGATCCGGTTGCGCCGCGCCTCGGAGGCCACTGGCTGCACGATTCTCGGCAAGGCTGAGTTCATGAACCCCGGCGGCTCCGTGAAAGATCGCGCGGGGCTGGCGATCATCGAGGATGCGGAGCGGCGCGGGCTGCTGAAGCCGGGCGGCACGGTGGTGGAAGGCACGGCGGGCAATACCGGCATCGGGCTGACGCTGGTGGGCAATGCCAAGGGCTATCGCAGCGTGATCGTGATGCCGGAGACGCAAAGCCGCGAGAAGATCGACTTCCTGCGCATGATCGGCGCCGATCTGCGGCTGGTGCCGGCCAAGCCGTTCAAGGACCCCGGCAACTACGTGCATGTCTCGCGCCGGCTGGCCGAGGAGATGGGCGCGGTGTGGGCGAACCAGTTCGACAACCTGGCCAACCGGGAAGGACACCAGGCGACGACGGGGCCGGAGATATGGCAGCAGACGGAGGGCAAGATCGATGCCTTCACCTGCGCCTGCGGCACCGGCGGCACGCTGGCCGGGGTGGCGATGGCGCTGAAGGCGCGCAGCAACGCGGTGCGCGTGGTGCTGGCGGACCCCGAGGGCAGCGCGCTGTATGGCTGGGTGAAGAGCAACGACCTGACCGTGACCGGTTCCTCGATCACCGAGGGCATTGGCCAGGGGCGGGTGCCTGGGAACCTGGAAGGCGTGCCGATCGACGATGCCGTGCGGATTCCCGATGCGGAGGCGCTGGAGCAGGTGTTCGATTTGCTGATCCATGAGGGCCTGTCGATCGGCGGCTCGGCAGGGATCAACGTGGCGGCGGCGATCCGGGTGGCGAAGGCGATGGGGCCGGGGCACACGATCGTGACGATCCTGTGCGACGGTGGCGCGCGCTACCAGTCCAAGCTGTTCAACCCGGAATTCCTGCGCGAGAAGGGATTGCCCATCCCGCCCTGGATGGCCTGACCGACGAGGTTGCCGTGACCGCACCGCCCCGCCTGCCACTGCCGCCCAGCCTCTATGCCGAAACGGCGCGCCCGCCGGTGGTGGCGCCACCGCTGGATGGGGACAAGAGCGTGTCGGTGGCGGTGATCGGGGGTGGGTTCACCGGGTTGTCGGCGGCGTTGCACCTGGCCGAGCGCGGGGCGGATGTGGCGGTGCTGGAGGCGCATGAGCCGGGCTGGGGGGCATCGGGGCGCAATGGCGGGCAGGTGAATCCGGGGCTGAAGGGCGATCCGGACGAGGTGGAGCGGCTGTTCGGCCCCGAATTGGGCCGGCGCATGGTGGAGATGAGCTGGAACGCGCCGAATACGACGTTCGAGCTGATCCGGCGCCACCAGATCCAGTGCGATGCCAGCCAGACCGGCACGATCCGTGCGGCGTTCCAGCAGAACAATGTGGCCGACATCCAGGGCGCCTATGACCAGGGGGCCAAGCGCGGCATGCCGGTGGAGTTCCTGGATGCCGCGCGGATGCGCGAGGCGACCGGGACGGACAGGTATCTTTGCGCCGTGGTCGACAAGCGCGGCGGGCATGTGAACCCGCTGGGCTATGCGCGCGGGCTGGCGCAGGCGGCGATCCAGGCCGGGGCGGCGGTGCATGGCGGGACGCCGGCGCAGAAGGTGTGGCGCGATGGCGGCAAGTGGCATGTGCAGACGCCGACCGGGACGGTGCATGCCGACGAGATTGTGCTGGGCACCAACGGCTATACCGACACTCTGTGGCCGAACCTGCGCAAGACGGTGGTGCCGGTGTTCAGCGCCGTGGTGGCATCGGAGCCGCTGAGCGACGAGGCGGCGCGGGCGATCTTTCCGATGCGGTCCTCGCTCTATGAGTTGGGCAAGGTGACCACCTACTACCGGCTCGATCGGCAGAACCGGGTACTGATGGGGGGGCGCAGCAAGCAATCCCCGGTGGGCGGGCCGGAGGACCTGATGTTCCTTCGGCGCTATGCCGAGCGGCTGTGGCCTGTGATGAAGGGCATTCGCTGGACCCATGGCTGGAACGGGCAACTGGCGATCACGCTCGATCACTACCCGCATATCCATGAGCCGGCGCCAGGGGTGACGGTGTGCCTGGGCTACAATGGCCGCGGCGTGGCAATGGCGAGCGCGATGGGGCCGCAACTGGCCAAGCGGATCCTGGGTGGGCGGCAGGACGAGATCGACATGCCGATCACGGATTTGAAGCCGGTGCCGTTCCACGCGTTGTGGCGGAGCGGGGTCGCTGCGCGCATCGCCTATGGGCGGATCCGCGACTACCTGCACATCTAGCTCCGCCGCAGCAGGGAACTCCCACTTTGCGATAAGCCCCTCCGGGATCAACACACGATACCGGCCGCACCACCGGATGCGACCGCCCTACCCGGGCAGCTTGATCCCCGACGGCGCCATGACCGCAGGCTGACCGGACGCTGACATACGCCGTCAGCCTCGCGACACGCCCACACCCGTATGCCTCTTCTGCCGGCACGGCGCCGGCATCACGAAGGGGTAGCGGACCATGAGCGCCGAACAGCACCTCATGCTCAGTGCCATGCTGGCCACCGGCTTCGCCTGGTCTGCCTGCTGCTGCCCTTGCCTGAATGCACCGTAGAGGGAGCACCGCCATGAGCACACCCACGCCTGGGCTTCGCCGCCCATTGTTCGAAACCCTGCGCGACGAACTGCCCTGGTTTCGCCGCCCGCTGTTCGAACCCGTCCCGCAGGACGAGACACCGCTGGCCCTGCCCGCCCGGCCCCAAGCAAGCTCCGCGCCCACCCCTGCGCGCCCGGCCCAACACGCGCCCCAGCCCTCGCCCCCGCCCCGCACCCTGGAATTCCGCAGCATCGACGGCAGCGGCAACAATCTTGGCCGGCCCACCGACAATGTCGCCGGCAGCGACTTCACCCGAATTGGCCCCGCCCATTTCGCCGATGGCGTCTCGGCCCTGCGCGACGGGCCAAACGCGCGCACGATCAGCAACATCGTGGTCGGCGACGGCGATGCGGCGATCCCGAACCCCGAGGGCCTGTCGGGCATGATGTATGCCTGGGGCCAATTCATCGACCATGACCTCGATCTCGCGCGCGGCGACGGAACGACGCATATTGATGTCGCCGTGCCAAACGGAGACCCGGTGTTTGCCGACGGCTCCACCATCGCGATGACGCGGGTCATCACCGATCCCGCGAACGGCGCGGTGGTGAACCACGTGACCGGCTGGCTCGACGCCTCGATGGTCTATGGCTCCTCGGCCAGCGTCGCCGCCAGCCTGCGCACCGCCGGCGGCTACATGGCGACCTCCGACGGCGGCAATCTGCCGATCGCCGGCGGACAGTTCCTCGCCGGGGACGTACGGGTGCAGGAGAACCCCTCGCTGACCGCGCTGCAGACCCTGTTCGTGCGGGAGCACAACCGCCAGGTTGATCTGCTGAAGACTGCCCACCCCACATGGAGCGGCGAGCAGCTGTACCAACAGGCCCGCGCCATCGTCACCGCCGAGATCGCCAACATCACCTATACCGAGTTCCTGCCGCATCTTCTCGGGCGCAACGCGATCGCGCCCTATCGCGGGTACGATGCGAAGGTGGATGCCCGGATCACCGACGAGTTCGCCGGTGCCGCCTACCGTTTCGGCCACTCGATCGTCTCCAACGAGGTGGAGAAGATCAACGAACTCGGCGCAACCGTCGGGCCGGAGCTGGGGTTGGTGGATGTGTTCTTCCAGTCGCCCGCGGATTTCACCGCCAATGGCGGTATCGGCGGCATCCTCCGCCATCTGGCGGACGACCGGTCGCAGGCGCTGGATGCGCGCATCGTGGGGGATCTGCGCAATTTTCTTGCCAACCCGCCCGACGGCATGGATCTCGCGGCGATCAACATCCAGCGTGGCCGCGACCTCGGCCTCGGCACGCTGAACGAAACACGCGTCGCCCTTGGCCTGAAGGCCTATACCAAGTTCGAGCAGATCACCTCCGACGCGGCAACGCTCGCGGACCTCAAGACCGTCTACGGCACCGTTGACAAGGTCGAGCTTTGGATCGGCGGCCTGGCCGAGAAGCATGCCTCCGGCGCATTCGTGGGCCAGACATTCCAGGCCATCATTGCCCGCCAGTTCACCGCCCTGCGCGACGGGGACCGGCTGTGGTGGCAGAACCAGGGCTTCGACGCCCAGACCGCCACGCAGATCGGCAAGACCACGCTGGCCGACCTCATCCGCCTGAACACCGACACGAAGCAGATCCAGCCGGACGTCTTCGTCTATTACGACCGTCACTCCGGCACCCTCGGCGGGGTGGCGGCGGACAATCCGGCCAGCCCCCAGTTCATCGTCGGCAGTGCCGGGGCCGATACGCTCACCGGCGGCACGGCGGCAGATATCCTGGTGGCAGCCGCCGGCACCCCACGCCTGACCGGCGGCGCCGCGGCGGACACATTCGTCTTCAGCACAACAGGCATCAACGCGGTCATCACGGACTTTGTGCCTGGAACGGACCGCATCGTGTTCAGCCTGCCGGGCGTCGCGTCCATTCGGGACGTTACGATCACGTCGACGGCCAGCGGTGCAGTGCTCACCGCGGGGGGCGACAGCATCCTGCTGGCCGGCATCCCGCGCTCGGCCGTCAGCAGCCGCGACGTAGACTGGCAGGTCTAGGGGGGCGACATTGGAAATGCCGCTCCCCCCGCGTCGCCCACGCAGGACGAATGGCTTCTAGTGCCGCTGCAGCAGGCGCAGGGCGTTCAGGGTTACCAGCACGGTGGCGCCGGTATCGGCGAGGATGGCGGGCCAGAGGCCGGTGACGCCGGCGATGGTGGTGACCAGGAACACGGCCTTCAGCCCCAGCGCGATGGCGATGTTCTGGCGGATATTGGCCATGACGCGGCGCGACAGGACAATCATGGCGGCCACGTCGGCCACGCGGCCGTGCAGGACGGCGGCGTCGGCGGTTTCCAGTGCCACGTCAGTGCCGCCGCCCATGGCGATGCCGATATCGGCGGCGGCCAGGGCCGGGGCGTCGTTGATGCCGTCGCCCACCTTGGCCACCACTTCGCCCTGGGCCTGGAAGGCGCGCACGGCTTCGAGCTTGTCTTCCGGCTTGAGACCGGCGCGGGATTCGATGCCCAGGCGGCCGCCGATGGCGGCGGCGGTGGCTTCGTTGTCGCCGGTGAGCATCACGCGGCCGATGCCCATGGCCTCCAGCGCGGCGAGGCCGGCCTTGGCATCGTCGCGCGGCATGTCGCGCAGGGCGATGGCGCCGGCCAGCCTGCCGTCAGCCACCAGCACGGCCAGACTGCGGCCGATGGCGGCCATGCCTTCGATGGTTTCGCGCTCATCGTTGGTGGCGGCGGCGCGTTGCAGGGCGGCGGACGGGGCGCCGAGGAAGAGTGCCCTGCCCTCCACCGTGCCAGACACCCCCTGCCCCGCCAGCGCGGCGGCCCCTTCCACGCGCGGGACCGCCAGCCGGTCTTCCTCGGCCGAGGCCAGGATGGCGGAGGCGAGCGGGTGGCTGGAGCCGGTTTCCAATGCTGCCGCGAGCCGCAACACCTCGCGCGCCGGCAGGGCGAAGGCGACGATGTCGGTCACCTCCGGCTTGCCGCGGGTGAGTGTGCCGGTCTTGTCGAAGGCGACCATCGTCACCTGGCCCAGCCGCTCCAGGACCGCGCCGCCCTTGAGCAGCAGGCCGCGCCGGGCGCCGTTGGACAGGCCGGCGGCGATGGCGGCGGGGGTGGAGATGACCAGCGCGCAGGGGCAGCCGATCAGCAGCAGGGCGAGGCCCTTGTAGATCCAGCCGGCCCAGTCCCCGCCCAGCAGCAGCGGCGGCAGCACGGCGACCAGGGCGGCGATCACCATGACCGAGGGCGTGTACCAGCGGGCGAAGCGGTCGATCATACGTTCGGTGGGGGCGCGGTGTTCCTGCGCTTCCTCCACCAGGCGCACGATACGGGCGATGGTGTTGTCCGCCGCCTTGGCGGTGACGCGCACGCGCAGGGCGGCGGCGCCGTTGACCGTGCCGGCGAAGACGGTGTCGCCAGGCGCCTTGGCCACCGGGATGCTCTCGCCGGAGACCGGGGCTTCGTCCACGCCGCCTTCGCCTTCCAGCACCGTGCCGTCGGCGGCGATGCGCTCGCCGGGGCGAACGAGGATGACATGGCCGGGCATGAGCTCGGCGGCCGGGCGTTCCAGCAGACGGGGGCCGACCTCCAGCAGCGCGGTGCGGGGGACGAGGTTGGCGAGTGCCTGGATGCCGGCACGGGCGCGGCCGGCGGCCACGCCTTCCAGCATCTCGCCAACCAGGAAGAGCAGCACCACGCTGGCCGCTTCCTCCGCCGCGCCGTTTGCTACGGCGCCGATGGCGGCGACGACCATCAGGGTTTCGATCGAGAACGGCGTGCCGGCGCGGGCGGCGAGAAAGGCGCGGCGGGCCACCGGCACCAGCCCTATCAGGAGGGCGACGACGAAGGGCCAGGGTGCGAGGGCCGGCACGGCGGTTTCCACCGCGAAGGCCAGGGCAAGGGCTGCGGCACAGGCCAGCACCAGCTGCGCCTTGGCGCCGCGCCACCAGGCTGGCGATCCCGCGCCGGTGCCGCCATCGGCGACCAGATCCGGCACCGCGCCGGCATCGCCGAGGGATGAGAGGCCGTAGCCCAGGCGGGTCACCTGGCGTTCCACATCCGCCAGCACATCGGCGGAGCCGTGGCGCACCACCAGCGTGGCGGCAGAGACGGAGACGGAGACATCCACCACGCCGGGCAGGCGCCGCACTGCCGTATCGATCTTGGCGGCGCAGGCGGCGCAATCCATGCCCTCCACCCGGTAGCGCGTGCGCGTCTCGGCCTCGGGCATGGGGGCTCCTGCTAGGGGTTCGGCGCGCAGATGCGGCGCGGGCCCATCGAGAACCAGGCCCGACGGATCAGGCCGCCTTCGACCTCATAGATCGCCAGCACCTGGACCTCGCCGATGCCCTCGGGGAAGTTGCGGGTGACGGTCTCGCGATCCACGACGAGGTTGCCCATCACCACCCGCGCCTCCAGGCGGCCGAACAGGTCTGGCTCCTGGAACCGCTCGACGTGGCGGGCGCGGACGGCTTCGGCGCCTTGGGCCAGGAGGGTGCTGGGGAAGGCGTAGTATTCGCACTCCGGTGCCCAGCAGGCCATGAAGCCTTCGATGTCGCGGGCGTTGTAGGCGTCCAGCTGTCGGGCGACGGGGGCTGCGGGGTTGGTCATCCGGGCCTCAGGCGAAGGGATCGGCCACGCGCGGCCAGAACGGGCGCGTGACCTTGGTGTAGGGCAGGTTGACGAAATCGGCACCCACTGTGCCCGGCGCGGCGACGTAGCGCACCGCCTGCGCGATGGGGGCGAAGCCGGCGTAGAAGTGCTGCATCGACTTTACCACCACGATCCGCTTGTCGGCCAGCGTGCAGCCGGTGCCGGTGAAGGCATCGGGGTTGAAGACCTGCTGGCGCTTGCTGGTGAGGATGATGTGGATGCCGCCCCCCTTGTCCATGGGCGCTTCCACCCAGGCCGAGGTGCCGTATTGCGCGCGGCCGCCGCCGAGGCCCTTCTGGGTGTGGTTCTCCACGATGCGGCGCACCGTGACGCGCAGGTCGATCGGCGTGCCCGACACGGGGCCGGACTTGCCGCCGATGCGCAGGTCGAAGCTCGCCCCCTCCCCGGCCTCGGCGCAGAAGGAAACCGCGATCGGGTCCCAGAAGCAGCCGATGGCGGCGTTGGTGACGCCGCGTTCCACCAGGCGGCGCAGCACGAAGGTGCTGTCGCTGGGGGCGCCGCCGCCGGCATTGTCCGCCACGTCGGCCAGCACGATGGGGCCTTCCGGCTGGGCGAGGGCGAAATCGATCGCCTGGTCGATGGTGTCGTGCGGGGTGACGGCTTCGTTGCGGAAGGCCCAGACCTCCTGGTGGAGCTGGACGGCGAGGGCGGCGGCCTTTGGCTTGTCGTTGTCGGCGATGACCACGAACTTGGCGCCGACCTCGGCCACGTCGGCCCAGGGGAAGCCGTGGCCGAACGAAATCGAGAGGATGCCGTTTTTGCCTTCGAGGGATTGCATGCGGGCGACGAAGGATTTCGTGGGTTCCACCGGGGTGCGCCACATGCCGACCATGCGGCAATCATGCAGGGCGACGACGGGCTTCGTCTTGCCGCTGATGGCGTCGCGCACGATGTCGTAGAGCTCCTGGGCGCGCTCGATGCCGTCGATATGCGGGTATTCCTTGAAGATCACCGGCAGGGCGTTGTCGCAGATGTCGTTGGTGAGGTGGCAGTGCAGGTCGAGCTCGACGCCGATGGGCACGTTGGGGCCGACGATGGCGCGGGCGCGCTTCAGCACGTCGCCCTCGCAGTCGTCGTAGCCGTAGGCGACCATGGCGCCGTGCAGGAAGAGCAGCACGCCATCGACCGGCAGGGCGGCGCGCAGGTCGTTGAGCAGGGTGTCGCGCAGTTCCTCATAGACCTCAGAGACGATGGGGCCGGAGGGCTCGGTGGTGGCGCAGATGCTTTCCACGATCTCGAACCCGTCCGCCTGGCCACGCTTGCGCCAGACGGCCAGCACGCCGTTGCCGCCGCCGACGACGGGCTGGAGGCTGCCGTCCCGGCGGTAGAAGGGCTTGTCGACCTTGAAGGCGTTCATGCCGGTGGGGACCGGGGACCAGGTGTTGGTTTCGGTCAGGAAGGCGGCGGTGAACAGCTTCATGGTACGGCTCCTGGCTCCTGGATGGGATGGTAGCCCGCGCGGCGGGGCGCGGCCAGTTCCGCCGGCGCGGCAGGCAGGGCTAGGCTGCGGCATGGACCAGATCTTCGTTGCCGCCGCCCTGTTCAGTGCCGTGCTGCATGCCGGGTGGAATGCCGCGGTGAAGGCCAGCCGAAATCCGGCGCAGGCGGCCACGGGCCAGATGTGCTTCGCGGCGCTGATCGGGCTTCCCGGGCTGTATTGGACCGGGCTGCCGGCGGTGGAGTCGTTGGCGTGGATTGCGCTGTCCACGGCGATCAACACGATGACGGTGCCGGCGATGCTGCGGGCCTATGCGCTGGCGGGGTTCGGGCTGGTGTATCCGGTGATCCGGGCGGTGGCGGTGCTGCTGATCGTGCCGCTGGCCGCGGCCGTGGCCGGGGAGCATGTGGGGCCGTGGGGGTTGGTGGGCGTGGCGGTGATCGCGCTTTCGTTGCTGACGCTCGCCTTCGATGCGGCCCGGGCGGGGGCGGGACGGGCCGCCAACATGCAGGCGATGGGTTGGACCCTGGCGGCGGGGCTGGGGACGGCGGCCTATGTGATCTGTGATGCGCAGGGTGTGCGGGCCTCGGGCTCGCCGTGGGCCTATGGGATCGTGGTGTCGGTGGCCAATGCACTGGCGATGCTGGTGCGGCAGCGGCGCAACCTGCCGGCGGTGGCGGAATTGCCCGGCGTGCTGCGGGTGGCGGTGCCGGGCGGGATCGCCTCCATGATATCGTATCTGCTGATCCTGTGGGTGTTCAGCCTGGCACCGATCGCCCCGGCGGCGGCACTGCGCGATACCTCGGCGCTGTTTGCCATCGTGATTGCAGCGCTGTTCCTGCGCGAGCGGTTCACAGCGGTGCGGATTGCCGCGGTGGCGCTGGCGGGGGCGGCAGTGCCGTTGCTGCGGCTGGGTTAACTGAAAAGCAGCGCCTGGGCGTTGTCGTGCAGCATGCGGCGCAGGTCCTCCGCCGGGAGGTTCATGGCGCGCGCGGCTGCCACCGTGCGGGCGAGATCGAGCAACGGGTAGTCCGACGCGAACAGCACCTTCTCGCTGCCGCGCTGGCCGTGCCAGCGGCCCGAGAGGAAGCGCAGCAGCGGCTCCGGGTAGGATTTCGGCGACCAGGCCGAGGTGCAGATGTAGAAATTGGCGTGGCGGGCGGCCAGGCGCACGGCCATCTCGGTCCAGGGGTCGCCGATATGGTGGGCGATGATCGCGAGGTCGGGGAAGGCCAGGGCGACGTCGTCGAGGTGGGTAGGGTCGTTGGGGGCCATGGGCCAGAGCGGGCCGGGCATGCCGACATAGGTGAAGAGCTTCAGCCCGAGTTCCACGCAGCGCGCATAGAGCGGGTAGTACCAGCGGTCGTTCGGTGCCAGCCCCCAGGGCGAGGGGGTGATGTGGACGCCGACCAGGTTGGGATCGCCGTGCAGGG
The DNA here is from genome assembly GCA_026400815.1 of Alphaproteobacteria bacterium. Taxonomy (GTDB): domain Bacteria; phylum Pseudomonadota; class Alphaproteobacteria; order Acetobacterales; family Acetobacteraceae; genus CAMDGX01. The sequence continues at coordinate 115,949 of JAPLOI010000033.1, read as the reverse complement.
CCTGGAGGATGCGCGGGTTGCGCATGAGGTCCCAGTAGGAGCCAGGCCCGTGCTCCGGCGGCATCACCGTGGCGATCCAGCGCAACCGGCCGTTGGAGGCGGCGCAGAGGCGGGCGAGTTCGGCGTGCAGCGCGTCGAGCGCCGGGGTGGTGGTGGGGTAGTAGACCTTGGCGGCCAGGATGCCGTGGGTAACGCCGGCGCGGTCCATCTCGGCCAGCACTTGATCGAGGCTGCGTTGCGGCGGGAGGCCGCCGGGCTGGTCTGGGTGGTGGAAGGTGCTCATCACCCGGCGCAGGCGGGCGTCGTCGGTCCAGGGCACTACGTCGGCGCGGGGGATGGGACCGGCCTCGCCGATCCAGGGGGCGTGCAGGAAGGTGTCGATGATGGGGCCGCCATAGGGCTGGGTGTCTGCCATCAGCCGGCGCCCCTTGGCGTGCTGCTGAAGATATCGCGCAGCATCCGTTTGGCCCCCACCCATTGCTGGGTGAAGTAGCCGCCGGTGGCCAGTTCCTCCTCCGCCGTCGGATCACCGGTCTGCACGAACTCGCGCGAGAAATCGGCGGTGCGGAAGATCATGTCCCACCAGGGCAGCACGGCGCCGTAGTTCACGCTGATCTCGCCGGCCGCGGTCACGCCGTGATGGGCCCGGTGGAAGCGCGGCGAGACCAGCAGCCGCTCGCCGAGCCAGCCGTAGGAGACGCGGGCATTGGCGTGGCTCAGGCTTTCGATCAGGCGCAGCAGCAGCACCAGCAGCGGGAACTGCATCGGCGGCACCCCGATCAGCAGCGCGATGCAGGTGAACCAGGCGAAGCCGATGATGTCGTCCAGCAAATGGTTGCGGTCATCGGACCAGAAGGTCATCTGGCGCTGGGCGTGGTGCAGGGCGTGGAGCGAATACCACCAGCGGAAGACGTGGCTGAGGCGGTGGCGCCAGTATTCGCCGAAATCCAGGATGATGGCGTAGAGCAGGAAGGTCAGCACCGGCATGCCGAACAGGAACGGGAAGATGCGTTCGAGAGTCGGCGGGACGTAGCCCATGTCGGTCAGGGCGCCGCTCAGCTCCACCTGCAGCTTGAAGAAGAGCACGTAGGTGATCAGCGGCAGCAGGCCGACGCGGCTGACGAAGGTGTAGAGCACGTCCACTACCACCGCCTGTGCATCCGGCCAGCGCTCCACCGGGCGCCAGCGTTCCAGCGGGACGCAGACGGCGAAGGTGACCACCACTTGGGCCGCGCCATAGACGGCGAACAGCGCCCAGCCGAAGGAGATGTCCTCCCACTGGATCAGGCCCAGGGAGAACAGCATCGGAAGCAGGAGGGTTTCCTGGATCCAGCCGGCGGCAGTGTCGAAAGCGGGGATCATGCGGTGGCGATGGCGCGGGGATTGAGGAAGATGCCGTGCGGGGAGCGGCCGACATCGATGGTGGTGAAGTCCCCGCTTCTGGGATCCATCACCGCCACCTTGTGGACGAAGCGCATGGTGAACCAGATGTTGCCGTCCGGCGCGAATTCCAGGTCATCGGGGCCACCGGGCAGGCGGTAGCGGCGCACGGGATCGAGGGTGGCGGCATCGAGCACCACCACGGATTGCTGGTCCAGACGGTTGTTGACCCAGATCGTCTTGCGGTCCGGCGCCCAGAACAGGGTGTGTGCGCCCTTGCCGGTGCGGATGCGGCGCAGGGTCTTGCCGGTTTTGGCATCGAGCACCGCCACGTCGTCGCCGCCCATGTTGCCGGCCAAGACGCGGCCGGCATGCACCAGCAAGCCGGCGGGGGCGTTGCCGCACGGCTCATCCCACAGGATTTCCAGCCGGCGCAGATCGATGGCGGCGATGCGGCCGGTGCCCTGAAGCGTGACGAATACCACGGAGCTGTCCGGCAGGAAATCCATGTGGCTGGGCATGGACTTGATGGGGAAGCGCTTCAGCAGCTTGTAGCTGCCGGCTTCATAGATATCGATCTGGTTGCGGGCGAGACCGGCCACGACGAAGAACTTGCCGTCCCCGCTGAATTGCAGGTGGTAGGGGTTGGAGATGGGCATGCGGCGCGTGACCGCGAAGGTGCGGGGATCGAGCACCTGCAGCTCGTTGCCGGAGGAATCGCCGATCAGCAATTCCTTGTGGTCCGGTGTCAGGGCCCAGTGATGCGGCTCCCGCAGCACCGGAATCCGCCGGGTTTCGCGGCGGGTGGCCATGTCGATCACGCTCAGCGAGGCGGCGCCGGAGTTCATGATCAGCACCGCACCCCCACCGGCCTGGGCACCGGCCTGGGCACCGGCCGAACGCGGGAGCAAGGCGGCCGCGCCGAGCGCGAGCGCTCCACGGCGGGTCATGCCATCGAGCCCGGAACGATCTTTCGTCACCATTTCAACCAGTTCTGGAGAGTTGTTCAGCCTTCTCGATAGCACACCCGGGCATCCGCGGTCCACGATCGGATGAACGGCGGCCTGGGCTGCGCCCATGCGGCGCTGGCATGGCGCTTGGTGCGCGGATTGACCAGGATCATGGCGACTCGCCCCCGGGGAGAAATGCGCCATGTCCTTCGTGTTGCTGGCCGACGACCTGACCGGCGCGCTGGATACCGCCGCGCGGTTCGTGCCGCGCTTCGGCGCGCAGAGGGTCACGTGGAAGGGCGCCTGGACGGCCGGCGCCCGGGACCTGGCCACGCGCGAGGGCACGGCGGACGCGGCGGCGGTGGCGCATGAGGCCTGTGGGCCGGCTTTGCGCGGCGCCGCGCTGGCTTTCAAGAAGCTGGATTCGTTGCTGCGGGGGCATCCCGCCGCCGAGCTGGCCGCCAGCTTTCGCGCCGGCGGGTTCGAGCATCTGGTGATCGCGCCGGCCTTCCCGTTCCAGGGCCGGGTGACGCGCCATGGGCGCCAGGTGGCACAGGGCGTTGCGGTCGATGTCGACCTGGCCGGGCAACTGGCTGCCCTCGGCCTCGCGCCGATTGCCGCGCGTGCCGGCATGGCGGCACCGCACGGCGTGAGCCTGTGGGATGCGGAGAGTGACGCCGAACTGCGGGCGATCGTGGCCGCCGCCAGTGCCCTGCCCGGCCGGGTGTTGTGGGCGGGGACCGGCGGGTTGGCCGGCGCGCTGGGCGGTGGTGCGGCACCGCGGCCGGAGTTGCCGGCACCGCTCGTGGCGATGATCGGGTCCGACCACCCTGTGAGCCAGGCGCAACTGGCCGCGACATCGCGGCATCATGTGCTGAAGGGGGCGATCCGCGACCTGCCGTTGCCGGCGGCCATCAGCCTGCGCCTGCCGCCGGGTTTGCCGCGCGCCGAGGCAGCCGACCGGATCGGGCGGTGCTTCACGGAGGTGGCCTATCGGCTGCCCCGGCCGGGGAGCTGCATCGTGGCAGGCGGTGAGACACTGCGGGCGCTGGCGGATGGCCTTGGCGCCACCGCGCTGACGGTGCTGGGCGAGCATGAACCCGGTGCCCCCGTCTCGCGCATGGAAGGGGGGCACTGGGACGGGTTGCCAATCCTGTCCAAATCAGGTGCCTTCGGTCGCCCTGATTTCCTCGCCAGCCTGCTCGGTTGAAGGAGTTTTCCCATGCCTGCGTCCCCGCCGGTTCTGGCCGTCACCATGGGCGATCCGGCCGGGATCGGCCCCGAGATCATCGTCAAGGCTGCCCGCGCGCTCGCCCCCCGGCTGGCGTCGGGAGAGATGCGCCTGTTGGTGATCGGGCACGCCACCGCATTGGACCAGGCCTGCGCCGCGCTGGGCCATGCCGCCTTCGCACGGGCTGACGAGACAGCGGCGTTCCCGCCGCTGGCGCTGCTGCCGGCGGGCGACGAGCACGGCGCCATCGCAACCGGATGCCTCAGCCCCGAGGCCGGGCGCTTCAGCTTTCTGGCAGTGGACCAGGCCGTTCGCCTTGCCCTGGCGGGGCGGATTGCCGCCATCGTGACGGCGCCGCTGAACAAGGAGGCGCTGAACCTGGCAGGGCACAAATATGCCGGCCACACCGATATGCTGGCGGATCTGACGGGGCAGAAGACCTCTGTGATGATGCTGGCGCATGGGAACATGCGCGTCAGCCACGTCACCACCCATGTGGCGCTGGAGAAGGTGCCCGCGCTGGTAACGGCCGAGCGGGTGCGCCGCACGATCGATCTTACCTATGACGCCCTGCGCCGCATGGGCATCGCCCGGCCGCATATCGCGGTGGCGGCATTGAACCCGCATGCCGGCGAGGGCGGGCTGTTCGGCACCCAGGACACCGACGTGACCGCGCCCGTGGTGGCGCAGTGCAACGCGGAAGGCATCCATGTCAGCGGCCCCGTGCCGGGGGATACGGTGTTCGTGAAGCTGCGCGGCGGGCAATACGATGCGGTGGTGGCGATGTACCACGACCAGGGGCACATTCCGGTGAAGCTGCTGGGCTTCCAGATGAACCCCGCCACCGGCACCTTCGATTCGCTCTCTGGCGTGAACATCACGCTGGGCCTGCCGGTGATCCGCACCTCGGTGGACCACGGCACCGCCTTCGACATCGCCGGCCGCGGCATCGCCAACGCAGACAGCATGGTGGAGGCGATCGAAGTGGCGCTGCAAATGACGGCCGCGAAGGGAACGCACGTATGAGCGCAGGCTGGAAACGCGAGGAGCTGGCCACGCTGGGGCAGATCTCCGGCGCACACATGGTCAGCCATATCCACATCCTGGTGCTGCCGCCGCTGTTCCCGCTGCTCAAGGAACAATTCGGCGTGGGCTATGTGGAGCTGGGCTTGGCCCTGACGCTGTTCAACATCGTCTCCGCCCTGATGCAGACGCCGACCGGCTTCGCGGTGGACAGGTTCGGGCCGCGCCGGCTGCTGGTGGGCGGGCTGCTGCTGGGCGGCAGCGCGTTCATCGTGGCAGGGCTCAACCCGGTCTATCCGGTTCTGCTGGCCGCCGCGCTGATGGCTGGGTTGGCCAACTGCGTCTACCACCCCAGCGACTACGCCATCCTGTCCTCCGGCGTGATCAGCGAGGCACGGGTTGGCCGGGCATTCTCGATCCACACCTTTGCCGGCTATGCCGGCACGGCGTTGGCCCCGGCGGGAATGCTGCTCGCGGCCGGTGCGTGGGGCGTTTCGGGCGCGCTGATTGCGGCCGGGCTGCTGGGGCCGCTCTTTGCGCTGCCGCTGCTGTTCGGGGCGCCTGCCGGGGCGCCGCGTGCGGCGGTGCGCCGGGCGCCGATCCCGGTGCGGCAGTTGATCACGCCGCAGGTGCTGTCGCTGGTGGCGTTCTTCGCCGTGATCGGCATGTCCGGCGGCGGCATCTCCGGCTTCTCAGTGGTGGCGATGAACGCGCATCACGGCACGCCGGTATGGGTGGCGAGCATAGCGCTGTCGTTCTACCTCGGCGCCTCGGCGCTTGGCGTATTGGCCGGCGGCATCGTCGCCGATCGCACGCGCCGGCACAGCGAGGTGTCGGCCGGTGGCTTCGCGGTGACGGCCGTCGCCATCGCCATCGTGGGCCTGGTGAACCTGCCGATGTGGGCGCTGCTGCCGGTGATGGCGGTGGGTGGGTTCTGCACCGGCCTGATCATGCCTTCGCGCGACATGCTGGTGCGCGCCAGCGCGCCGAAGGGGGCAGAGGGGCGCGTGTTCGCCATCGTCTCCACCGGCTTCAACATCGGCGGCATCATCGGCCCGCTGCTCTATGGCACGATCATGGATTTCGGCCACCCGGGCTGGATCTTCGCCGTCTCGGTGGGCTTCATGCTGTCCACCTGCGTGCTGGCGCTGGCCAATGACCGCCGCGCACGGCTTGCGGCCGCCGAATAGAAAAAAGGGCGGGCCCTTCCGGACCCGCCCCCATGTTCGGTTCCTCGGCTGGGATCAGATCGCGTCCCAGGCATACACGTCGCGGGTGCGTTCCAGCGGCGTAAGGCTGGACTTCCACGCCGGCAGCAGCGTTTCGGCCAGGGCCTGCGCCGACCAGCCGGTGCCGCGGTGCATGGTGCGGATCGGGCGCGGCTGGCTGTAGAGGTAGATCTCGTTGCCGCGCGCACCCATGATCTGGCCCGTGACTTCCTTGGCGGCATCGCTGCCCAGGAAGGCGGCGAGCTGCGCCACCTGGTCAGGCCGGGTCTTGGCGGCGCGGGCCTGCATCTGCTCCTCGGTCTGGCCGGGCACCGTCTCGATCATGCGGCTGAAGGCATGCGGGCCGATGCAGTTGCTGCGCACGTTGTAGCGCGCCGCATCACCGGCGATACCGCGCGACATGCCGGCAATGCCGAGCTTGGCGGCGGCATAGTTCACCTGGCCCACCGAGCCGATCAGGCCGGAGGTGGAGGTCATGTGCACGAAGGCCCCGCTCTCCTGCTTGCGCATGAACGGAATGGCGGCGCGGGAGACGTAGAAGGCGCCGTACAGATGCACCTTCACCACCGCGTCGAATTCTTCCGGCGTCATGCGGTGGAAGATGGTGTCGCGCAGGATGCCGGCGTTGTTCACCACGATATCGATCTTGCCGAAGCGGTCGATCGCGGTCTGGACCATGCTCTGGGCGCTGTCCCAGTCTGCCACGCTGTCGTAGTTCGCCACGGCCTGGCCCTGGCCATGCAATGCCTCGATCTCGCTGACCACCTGCTGCGCGGGTGTCGAGTCGTTGCCGCTGCCATCGACCGCGGCGCCGATGTCGTTCACCACCACCTGGGCGCCGTTCTCCGCCATCACCAGCGCGATGGCGCGGCCGATGCCACGGCCGGCACCGGTCACGAGGGCAACCTTACCCTCAAGCATTTTCTTGGACATGCCCGTCCCCTCCTTGGAACTATTTGCAGTGGCGCGAGTGTGCGACGAGCGGGGCGCGCTGTCACCCTCGCCCCTGCATGGCGGCCGTGCCTTGCCAGAGCAGCGCGGCACGGCGACGATCCCGCCCCTGTAGAGAGGGATGGCCATGGAACTGAACCTGAAGGGCCGGCGCGTGATTGTCGCCGGCGGCAGCCGCGGCATTGGGCGTTCGATTGCGCTGGGCTTCGCCCAGGCGGGCGCGGCGGTTTCGATCTGCGCGCGCGGGGCGGACACGCTGGAGGCCACGCGCAAGGAACTGGCCGCGTTCGGCGGCACGGCGCATGCGGCGCCCTGCGACCTCAGCGACGCGGCGGCGATCGCGGCCTATATCCCGGCGGCGGCCAATGCCCTCGGCGGTATCGACATCCTGGTGAACAACGCCTCCGGCTTCGGCCGTGGCGATGACGAGGAAAGCTGGGAATCGAGCCTGTCGGTGGACCTGATGGCCGCCGTGCGCGCCAGCCGGGAGGCGATGCCCTGGCTGATGAAGGGCACGCAGCCCAGCATCATCCACATCTCCTCCGGCTCCGGGCTCAACCCCTCAGTGCGCACGCCCGCCTATGGCGCGGCCAAGGCGGCGGTGAACCATTACACCCGCACCCAGGCCGCGGCGCTGGCCAAGCACGGCATCCGGGTGAATTGCGTGGCGCCGGGTTCGATCGAGTTCCCCGGCGGCTCCTGGGAGCGGCGCAAGACCGAGGACCCCAAGCTCTACAACTCCATCCTCAACTCCATGCCCGCCGGGCGGCTGGGCACGCCGGAGGAGGTGGCGAACGTGGTGATGTTCCTGGCCTCCGACATGGCGATCTGGGTCACGGCGCAGATCATCCAGGTGAATGGCGGGCAGGGCTTCGGGCGGTGAGCGCCGACATCGGAAGCTGGGCGCGCTGGCAGGCGCCGGAACAGATCGGCTGGTCATCGGCCAGGCTGGCCGAGGCGCGGGCCTTCGCCGGTAGCTTCAACTCCGCCGGCACGATGGTGGTGGCGGGCGGCAAGGTGCTGGATGCCTGGGGCGAGATCGATCGCCACTACAACGTGCATTCCATCCGCAAGAGCTTCCTCAGTGCGCTCTACGGGATCCACGATGCCGAGGGGCGCGTGGACCTGGAAGCCACGCTCGGCAGCCTGGGCATCGACGACAAGGAGGGGCTGTCGGAGCGCGAGAAGCTCGCCACCGTCCACCAGCTGCTGGCGGCGCGCTCCGGTGTGTATCACCCGTCGGGCTATGAATCGCCCAACATGCTGGCGATCAAGCCGGCGCGGCACAGCCACGGGCCCGGCGTGAACTGGTGCTACAACAACTGGGACTTCAACGCGCTGGGCACCATCTTCCGCCAGGTGACCGACGCCGACATCTATGCCGACTTCAAGGCGCGCATCGCCGATCCCATCGGCATGCAGGACTACGAACCGGCGCGCGACGGTGGCTATCACCCGCTGGAGGCCTCCATCCACCCGGCCTACCCGTTCCGCATGACGGCGCGCGACCTCGCCCGGTTCGGCGAGTTGTTCCTGCGCAAAGGTCGTTGGGGCGGCGCGCAGATCGTGCCGGAAGCCTGGGTGGAAGACAGCGTGGCGCCGATCTCCGATGCCGGGCTGGCCGGCAGCTACGGCTACATGTGGTGGGTGGGGCGCGACGGCATCCATTTCCCCAATGCGCGCGTGCCGGAGGGCACCTACTCCGCCCGGGGCGCCGGCGGGCATTACATCGTGGTGCTGCCGAAGCTGGATGCCGTGGTGGTGCACCGGGTGGATACCGACATCCCGGGCAACACCGTCAGCTCCGGCCGGTTTGGCATGCTGCTGCGGGGGATCCTGGCCGCGGCGCCGGGCTAGCGTTCCGTTCCGTCCCAGGTCGGCTGGCGGGGCGGCACGATGTCCTTGAAGGCATCGAAGCCCTTCCACGCCGGCTCGGGCGCCGGCAGCCCGGCCGCCGGCGTGTAGGCGGAGGGTTCCACCAGGCTCAGCCGCGGGATGTAGCGCGGGCAGTTGGCGAAGATCGCCCGCACCGAAACGCGCACGATCAGCTGCGCGCCCACGGTACGGGCCAGCAGGTCGTCGTCGCGGGAGACGCTGGCCGTGCCGTTCACCCGCAGCCGCCGCGGCTGGCCATGCATGTCGATGAACAGCAGGCCGACTTCGGGATTCACCGCGAGGTTGCCCAGGCTCTTGAACATGCCGTTGCCGTCGTAATCCGGAAACGCCAGCTCCGACGGCCCGGTGACCCGCACGAAGCCGGGTGGCCCGCCCTTGAAGGAGCAGTCGGGCCGCCCACCGGCATCGGCGGTGGCGAGGAAGAAGTAGATCGCACCTTCGACGAAGGCGCTGTCGCTCTCGGTGAATGCTTGGCGCGACCGCTCCTCCAGCCGGTCCGCCAAGGCGCGGCTGGCGAAGGCCTCCTGCAGCGCGCGGTTGCCGGCGTGGTAGAAAGGGGTGTCGGTCATGGCGGTCTCCTCGCCTGTGCAGATCAGCCGCAGCTTGTCAGGCAGGGCGCGCCAGGATCATCTGCCCGACATCGGTCCAGCGCGCACGAAACCCGATCTCGCAATAGGCTAGGTAGTATTCCCACAGGCGCTTGAACTTGGCGTCATAGGGCTGCTTGCCGGCCGGCGGTGGCAAACGCGCCACCTGGGGCCAGGCGCGCTGGAAATCGCCATACCAGCGCGCCAGCGTCTCAGCGTAGTCGAGGCCGAACCAGTGATCCCCGCGCCATTCCAAACCCGCCGCCGCCACCTCGCGCCGCAGCTCGCCGGGGCTGGGCAGCATGCCGCCCGGGAAGACGTGGCGCTGGATGAAATCGGCGGTCCGGGCGTAGTCGGCGAACCAGGCGTCGTCGATCGAGATGGTCTGGATGCCGGCCAGCCCACCGGGGGCCAGCCGGTCGTGCACCGTGCGGAAATAGGTGGGCCAGTATTCCCGCCCCACCGCCTCGAACATCTCGATCGACGCAATGCGATCGAACTGGCCCGGTACGTCGCGATAATCCTGCAGGCGAAGCTCCACACGCTCGGATAGGCCGGCCTCGGCAATGCGGGCGCGGGCGAATTCCAGTTGCGATGGAGACAGCGTGAGGCCGACCACATGCACCCCGAACTCGCGCGCCGCCAGGGTGGCAAACCCACCCCAGCCGCAGCCGATCTCCAGCACGCGCATCCCGGGCCGCAGGCCAAGCCGCTCGCACAGCAGGCGCATCTTGCGGGCCTGCGCCAGTTCCAGCGCCTCGGCCGGCTCGGCGAACACGGCCGCGGAATAGGTCATGCTGGCATCGAGCCACAGGCGATAGAACTCGTTGCCCAGGTCGTAATGGGCGACGATGTTGCGAGAGGAGCCGCGCCGGGTGTTGGGGCGCAGCTTGTGGGCGACCCAGGCCAGCGCCCGCGTCCACGGCCGGCCGCGCAACAGCGGCGCCAACTCGGCTTCGTTGGCAGCGGCCAATGCCATCACCGCGCGGATGTCCGGGCTGTCCCATAAGCCATCGAGATAGGCTTCGGCCCAGCCGAGGCTGCCACCTGTGACGAGACGCGTGACGGCGCGGGGATCGCGGATGACAACCGTTGCCGCCGGCAGGGGGCTCGCCGCCAGGCGATGCGTGGCGCCATCCGGCATCACCAATGTCAGGGCGCCCACCCGGATCTGACCCGCGATCTCCAGCAGCAACCGCAATCGCGGGTCTCGCGGCGGGGCGGTGCGGCCGTGGGACTGGTCGTTGGCCTGGGCGAAGCGTGTCGTGCTCACGTGCATCCTTCCGCATCATTGGCGGCAATATGGGGATCTTCCCCGGACTGACGACCTCCTCTCGGCGTGGCATGGCCACGCGCGGTGAAAGCCTAACGGGACCGAACGCGCACAGCCAAGCCTTGCCTGCACAAGCAGGGCAGCCACCGCCAGGGAACGCTAGGCACGGGGCCCGCCCTCGCTTATCGAAGATGCAGATGGGGAGAAAGGGCCGGACGTGCCACGCGAAATCGTCCGATGAACGCCACGCCAGCGTCTCCGTCCGGTGGCCAGCGTCACGGGCGGCTGTCTGTGTTCGCCCTGGCCGACTATCGCAGGCTCTGGCTGATCGGTACCACGTCCTCCATCGTGCGCTGGGTGGATACGCTGGCGATGGCGGTCTTTGCCTACCAGGCCACCGGCTCGGCCTTCGTGGTGGCGATGCTGACCATGCTGCGCATGCTGCCCATGGCGGTTCTCGGCCTGGTGTTCGGCGCGGTGGGCGAGCGTGTGGAGCGGCGCCTGCTGTTGCTCGGCGTCCTCATCGGGATGGCATTGACCTCTGCGACACTGACGGTGCTGGCATGGTCCGGCACGCTGGCCGTGTGGCATCTGGCGGTTGCCAGCCTGCTGAACGGCATGGCCTGGGCCAGCGACAACACGGTCCGCCGCTTCCTGATCGGCGAGGTGGTGGGTGCCGCCCGGCTTTCGGGTGCCATGTCGCTCGATATCGGGGCCGGCAACGCCGCACGCCTGCTGGGGCCTGTCATGGGCGGTGTGCTCCTCGCGACCTTGGGGATCGAAGGCGCGTTTGCGCTCGGGACCGCTCTTTACCTGCTGCCGGTCGTCGCCGCCTGGCGCCTGGCCTATCGCAACCCCTATTTGGCGGCCGGCGGGCCTTCGCTCCTGGCGCGGATTGCGGGCGGCTTCGGCGTGGTGCGCCGGGATCCCCGCCTTGTCGGCACCATGGTGGTCACCCTGATCTTCAACCTGTGGGGCTGGCCTGCCACGAGCATGGTGCCGGTGATCGGGGCCGACCAGCTGGGCCTGTCTGCCGCGATGATCGGGGTGCTGGCGGGGATGGACGGGCTCGGGGCTCTCGCCTCGGCGGCAGCCCTGGCGGTGATGCTCCGGCCTGGCGGCTTCCGCGCCACCTATGTCGGCGGCACGGCGCTCTATCTTGCGGCCACCGTTGCCTTCGCCCTGTCGCCGGAGCCGATCAGTGCGGCGGCTTCACTGGTCGTCATCGGCGCGGCAAGCTCCTGCTTCGGGGTGATGCAATCCACGCTTGTCTATGTGCTGGCGCCGCCGGACGCCCGCAGCCGGGTGTTCGGCGTGCTCGCGGTGTGCATCGGCACGGCGCCGATCGGGTTCCTGCATCTCGGCCTGCTGGCGGACTGGCTCGGCGCCCCCTATGCCACCGCGCTGATCGGCATCGAGGGCCTTATCGCCATCCTGCTGACCCGCCGCTGGTGGCGCACGATCTGATCGGGACGACATGAACGAGACGAATTCAGACCGCCCCCTGCGGGGAATCGTGACGATTCTCGGAGCAGTCTTCTGCTTCACCCTGTCCGATGCCATGGCCAAGTGGCTGGGGCAGGCGATGCCGGTCACGCAGATCAACTGGATTCGCTACCTGGTGTTCGTGCCCTTCGCCTGGGTCCTCGTGGCCCGCACGGCTGGCGGACGAGTGCAGGTGAAGCAGCCGCGCCTGCAGGTGCTGCGCGGTCTGCTGCTCGCCGTCTCCGCATTGCTCTACGTCTTCGCCATCCAGACGATGCCGCTGGCGGAGGCCACATCGGTGGGGTTCATCTCACCGCTGCTGATCACGGCATTGTCCGTGGTGATCCTGCGCGAGGTGGTGAATGCCGCCCGTTGGGCTGCGATCGTCGTCGGGCTTCTGGGCGTGCTCGTGATCGTGCGGCCCGGCACGGAGGCGTTCCAGCCGGCCGCGCTGCTGGTGGTGGGGTCCTCCTCGACCTGGGCGGTGGCGGTGGTGCTCACGCGGCGGATGTCGGGGCTGGACCCCACGGCAACCACCTTGCTGTGGTCCGCGGTGGTTGGCCTGGCAGCGATGACCCTGGTCATTCCCTTCGGCTGGGTATGGGCACCCTGGGACGCCTGGGCGATGGCAATAGCGCTCGGGCTGGTCGCCTCGGCGGGGCAATACCTCATGATCCAGGCCTACCGCTTCGCCCCGGCCTCGTTGTTGGCGCCGTTCAGCTACACCTCGCTGCTGTGGAGCACGGTGTTCGGCTGGGCTCTGTTCACCGTTCTACCCGACCTGCCCACGCTGATCGGCGCCGTGGTCATCGTGGCGGCCGGGCTGGTGGCAGCCCGGCCGGAGAAAAAGGCGTAGGGTTCAGGCAAAGGCCGAAGCGTCGAACCCATCCGGCAGCACGCCGCGCGGACGGATCATGTCGTAGGGGCCACGCGCCAGGAAGCGCCCCTGGCCGGGCTCGGACTGCACCACCCCTTCGCGCATGGCCACCCGGCCGCGCAGCAGCGTGGCCACCGGCCAACCGGTCACTTCCATCCCCTCATAGGGCGTGTAGTCCATGATCGACTGCATCAGCGCGTTGTTCAGCGTCACGCGGCGGGCGGGGTCCCACAGCACCAGATCCGCATCGAAACCCGGCGCAATGCTGCCCTTGCGGGGATAGAGCCCGAACAGCCGGGCGGGGTTGGTGGCGGTGATACGCACAAAGGTGTTGAGGTCGATCCGCCCCTTCACCACGCCTTCGCTGAACAGGATCGGCAGGCGGGCGGCGAGGCCCGGCACGCCGTTCGGAATGTCGCGGAACGGCGCGTTGGTGCCGTTCACCGGCTTGCCCTTGGGGCCGGTGAAGGTCCAGCCGGAATGGTCGGAGCTGACGACATCCAGCGTGCCGCGGCGTACATCGGCCCACAGCGCCTCCTGGTCCGCCTTGGTGCGCGGCGCCGGCGAGCACATGAACTTCGCCCCCTCGAAGCCGGGCTTGTCCATGTCGTCCGCGGTCAGCGTGAAATATTGCGGGCAGGTCTCGCCCCACACCTTCAGCCCGCGCGCCTGGGCCCGCGCGATCTCCTCGGCGACCTCGCTGCAGCTCACGTGGAACACCTGGATCGGCTGGTCCACCATCTCCGCCAGGGCAATCGCCCGGTGCGTCGCCTCGCGCTCGATCATCTTGGGGCGCGACCAGGCGTGATACATCGGCGCCGTGCGGCCCGAGGCGATCAGCGCCTCCGTGCGCCAGCGGATCGCCTCGTAGTTCTCGCAGTGCACGGTCACGAAGGCGCCCTCGCGCCGCGCCGCCGCCAACACGCGCAGATAGGCGCGGTCGTCCAGGTTCAGCGGATCGTAGGTCAGGAACACCTTCAGGCTGCGCACGCCCTGCGCCACCACCTGCGGGATCTCCTTCCAGATCACGTCGTCGGTGGCATCCGTGATGATCTGGTGGAAGGAGTAGTCCACCATCGATTGCCGCGCCCGCCGCTGGTACTCGGCCAGCGGCTCCAGCAGCCCGTGCCCCTTAAACTGGGTGGAGAAGGTGATCACCGAGGTGGTGCCGCCCACCAGGCAGGAACGGCTGCCGGTTTCCCACGTTTCCTCGTCCGCCCCGCCGCCTTCCTGCAGCTGTTCGATATGGCAATGCGTATCAACCCCGCCCGGCATCACCAGCAGCCCACCGGCATCGAGTGTTTCGGCGCCCTCCAGGCGTTCGCCGAGGGCTGCAATCCTGCCGTCGCGAATCCCGATATCGGCGCGCATGGTGTCGCTTCCCGTCACCACCGTGCCGCCACGCACAACGAGGTCGTAATCCGCCATGTCGATGTCCTAACGTGTATCGCGACATGCAACCGATTTCCCCCCCGCGCCGCAACCTTCTTTGGGCCACCAAATGCGCCTGACCTCCCGCACCATCCGCCCCACCGGCCAGCCGATCACGGTGCACTTCGACGGCCAGGCATTGCCGGCCCTTGAAGGAGAGACCGTGGCCGCCTGCCTCTCGGCCGCCGGGATCACCACCTTCCGCGCCACCGCATCCGGCGCGCCGCGCGGCCTGCATTGCGGCATGGGGGCCTGCTTCGATTGCGTGATGACGATCGACGGCCGGCATGGCCAGCGCGCCTGCCAGGCGAAAGCCACCGATGGCATGCAGGTTTCGAGCGGTGCGCCCGCCAGCCTCGCCGATCTCGTTCACACCCCGGAAAACAGCCAGGATCGCAGCTGCGACCTGCTGGTGGTCGGCGCCGGCCCGGCCGGGCTTTCGGCCGCCATCGCCGCGGCTGAATCGGGCGCGCAGGTCGTCGTGCTGGACGAGCGGGACGCCCCGGGCGGCCAGTACCACAAGCAACTCGCGCCGAGCCATGTCAGCACCGATCCAGACGCCCAGCATCGCGAGGGCGCCGAACTGCGCGCGCGGGCGGAGGCGGCAGGCGTTGAGATTGTGTCGAATGCCATCGCATGGGGGGCCTTCCCCCATGCCGAAGCAGCGGCCGAGATCGGTGCCGTCGTCGGCGGGCAAGCCACCGTGTTCACCCCACGCCGGCTGGTCCTGGCGCCCGGGGCGCATGAACGCCCGGTCCCGCTGCCTGGCTGGACCCTGCCCGGCGTGCTGACCACCGGCGGGCTGCAAACCCTGGTCCGCGCCCAAAGGGTGGTGCCCGGCCAGCCCGTGCTGATCGCCGGCAACGGGCCGCTCAACCTCCAACTGGCTTGCGAGTTGCTGGCCGCCGGTGTGCGCGTGGCCGCCGTGGTGGAAGCGGCCGCGCGCCCGTCCCTCGGCATCTGGCGCACCGCGCTGGACATGTGGCGGCACGACCGCGACCTCACGCGCCAGGGGATCAGCTATCTCGCGATGCTGAAGCGCCGCGGTGTTCCGGTGTTCTGGGCCAGCCACGTCACAAAGCTGGAAGGGACCGATCGCGTCGAGATGGCCCATGTCGCCACGCCCACGGGTATGGTGCGCATCACCGCCACGACGGTCGCGCTGAATGCCGGGTTCCAGCCCGAGACCGGCCTGGCGCGCGCCCTGGACCTGCCGCATGGCTTCGTGGATGAGGGCCTCGGCCACCTGATGACCGAGGCCGACGCCGAGGGCCGGACGGCGAATGCTGCCATCTTCGCCGTCGGCGATGGGGCTCGCATCGGCGGCTCCCGCATCGCCCTCGCCCGGGGCCGCCTCGCCGGCCTGGCCATTGCCCGCGACCTTGGCCTGCCCACGCCGGATCCCTACCCGGATTGGGTGGATCTGGGCCGCGCCCAGGCGTTCCAGGCTGAGCTCTGGAAGCTCTACCGCCCCGTCACGCCCCCGCCGACCGAAGGAATCACCGACGAGACCATCATCTGCCGGTGCGAGGAGGTGACGGCCGGGCGGCTGCGGCAGGAAATCGGCAACGGCTTCGTCTCAGTGGCATCTCTCAAGAAGGCAACGCGGGCCGGCATGGGGCGCTGCCAGGGTCGCTTCTGTGCTGCGACCATCGCCCGCCTCTGCCCCGGCACCCCGGATGCCGGCAGTTTCGCCGCCCCGCGCCTGCCGGCCAGGCCTGTGCCCGCGGCCGCGCTGATGTTCGAGGAGGGCGAGTTCGACGCCCCCTTGCTGGAACTGCCCACCCCCAACCAGCGCCTGACGCCGGTTCCGCCCACCGAATCTACCTCCCGTCAGACCGACATCCTGGTGATTGGCGGCGGCTCGATCGGCATGGCCGCCGCCTACTACCTGGCCAAGGGTGGCGCGGAGGTGATGGTGGCCGAGCGCGACGAGGCCGGCATGGCCGCCGCCACCGCCAATGCCGGCAGCCTGCACGCCCAGCTCCTGTCCTATGATTTCGGCTATGATGGCATGCCGGAGGATGGCGGACCCGCCGCCCACACCCTGCCGCTGCAGCACCAGTCCATCGCCCTGTGGCAGGAGATCGCCCGGGACTCCGGGGAGTCCCTCGGCCTCGTCATCGAGGGCGGCCTGATGGTGGCCGCCACGCCGGATGACATGGAATGGCTGCGCGGCAAGGTCGCCATGGAGCGGCGGATCGGGATCGAGAGCCACCTGATCGGCACCAACGAGTTGCGCAACCTCGCCCCCCATCTCGCGCCAGATCTGCTCGGGGCCGATTGGTGCCCGGCGGAGGGCCGGATCGACGCACTGCGCGGCACGATGGCCCTGGCCAACCTCGCCCGCGGGCACGGCGCCACCTTGCTGCGCGGTGCGGAGGTGCAGGCCATCACCCGCGATGGCACCAAATGGCGCGTGGAAACCAGCAAGGGCCCGATCACCGCCGCCCGCGTGTTGAACTGCGGCGGCGCCTGGGGCGGGCGCATCGGCGCCATGGTCGGGCTCGACCTGCCCATCACCGGCACGGTGCAGCAGGTGATCGTCACCGAGCCCGCTCCGCGGCTGGTGGACAATCTCGTCGCCCTTTCGCGCCGGCATCTCTCGCTCAAGCAGCAGGAAAGCGGCGGGTTGCTGATCGGCGGCGGCTGGTTCGGCAGCTTCGACCCCAAAGACGGCCGCAGCCGCAATGTGCGGCGCAACATGGAGGGCAATCTCTGGGTGGCCGCGCGCGTGCTCCCTGCCCTGCGCGGCCTGTCGATCATCCGCAGCTGGACCGGAATCGCCCCCATGCTGGACCGGGCGCCGATCCTGGGCGAGGCGCCGGGCCTGCCGGGCTTCCACAATTCGCTGTGCGGCGTAGCCTACACGCTGGGCCCGATCTGCGGAAAGCTGGCCGCGGAAGAACTGCTGCACGGCACGAAGCCCGACCCGCGCTTCACGCTCGACCGCTTCGGGTGATGCGGCACGCCTTCACGACCATCGGCCTTCTGGCCGTTGTTCTCGCAGCCGCCTTGAACCTGCGCGGCGCAATGCCGCCGCTGCAGGATTTCAACGAATGGATCTACCAGGGCTGGCTGGTCGGCCAGATCCTGCGCGGTGAGGACGTGGCGTTTGCGCTCAAGCCCTGGCCGGTTCCCAACGCCGCGGCGCAGACCATCCTTGGCCTGTTCAACCTCGCCCTGGGACCGCGCGAGGCGGGCATTGCCTACCTGACCCTGTACCTCGCGGGCATGACCTGGCTGGCCATCGCGATCGCCCGGGCGCAGGGCCGCTTCGATCCCGCGACCTTCCTGCTGGCCCTCCTGATCGGCGGTCTCAACTCGCCGTATTGGGACGGCTACGCGAATTCCCAGCTCGGCCTCGCGCTCTACCTCGTCCATGTCCTGCGGCGGCAGCGTATGGCAACGACACCGGCGTGGGATTTGGCCATGGGTCTGGCGCTCTTCTTCTGCCATGCCGTGATGCTCGCCGTGTTCGCCCTGCATGTGCTGCTGGACGGGCTTCGCCAGCGCCAGTTCCTGCGGGCGGCCCTCTGTCTCAGCCCACCCTTCGCGCTGCTCGCCTGGTACGTCCTGCGGGACACCAGCTACGGCGAGCACATCCCGCCCTTTGGCACCAACCTGATCGAGTTTCTGGCCTACAAGGCCTACACGGCGGCCAAGATGGGCCCGTACCAGAACTTCATCCTCGGCGGCATCGGCGACGCGGACCGTACCCCGCACCTCTACTGGTCGGGCGTTGCCACCAATCTTCTGTTTGCCGGCGTGGTTCTTCTGCCGTTGGCCCTCGCTCTGCTGGACCGGTTGCGCAAGGGCGATCGCTCACCTTCCCTGCTGACAGCGCTGGCCTGCCTGGGCGGCTACATGGTGCTGCCCAGTGCCTTGTTCGGCGTGGTGAATGTGGGGGAGCGCCTGCTGCTGCCGGCCGTGCTGGTCATGCTGGCTTTGTGCCCCGATCCCTGGAACATGCGCCGCCTAGGGGCGGGCATTGCCGCGCTGGCCCCGCTGACGCTGCTGCACCTGCACCTCGGCCTTCCGGCTGATCCGCCCAGTGGCACGATCGACCATCTTGCCGCGCACGATCCCGCCCAGCGCTACCGGGTGCTGTTCTGGCACCGCCCGTTCTACTTCCAATCCCAGTTCAACGCGGCCCAACGGGGGGAGCCGGTACCCCTTGGCTTCACCACGTCGATCGTCCGTTCGGTCGCGGGCCCTGCAGTTGCACGCTGAGCCGAATGGGTGAAAGCTTGACGCACCCGTTTTCGGATCGCCCAGGAGCCAAGCAATGAACGATGCCATCCCCCGCACCTACGCGCCGCCGCTGCATGTCAGTGCCAATTGGGCGTTCACCAAGCCGGCGGCCAACGGCAAGCGCGGCGTCGTTGTCTCGCAGGCGCGCGCGGCAGCCGAAGCTGGTGTCGCGGTGCTGGAAGCGGGCGGCAACGCGATCGACGCGGCCGTGGCGACGGCCTTTGCGCTGACCAGCCAGGAGCCGTGGAATTCCGGCATCGGCGGCATCGGGTTCTGCGTGGTGCATCGCGCCGGCGAGAAATCGGCCCAGGTGGTGGATTTCGGGCCGGTCGCCCCGCGCAATCTCAGCCCCGCCAACTTCAAGCTCACCGGGCGCATGTCCAACGAAGGCTTCAAGTGGCCGGAAGTGGAGGGTGACACCAACATCCACGGCCCGCTCTCGGTGGCCGTGCCGTCCTCGGTGGCCGGCTACCACAAGCTGCATTCCACCTGGGGCCGCCTGCCGATCGCCGACGTGCTCGCCCCCGCCGTGGCGCTGGCCAAGCGCGGCCTGCCGCAGGATTGGGTCAGCACGCTGAAGGTTGCCAGCGTGGCCGGCTGCATGCGCCTCTACCCGGAGACCGCGCGCGTATACCTGCGCGACGGCCTGCCCCCCACCCCGCCGTCCGAGGGCGAGCCCGGCTTCTACGTGCAGGGCAACCTGCCCAAGACGCTGGAGCGGCTGCAGCACGCCGGCCTGCGCGACTACTATGAAGGCGACATCGCCAGCGCCTTCGTGCGCGACCAGAAGGCCGTGGGCGGCGTGATCGACGCCGAAGACCTCAAGGCCTGCCAGGCGCGCATCGTGCCGGCCATGGAAGTGCCCTGGCGCGGCACCGGCCGCGTGCTCCAGCTCGCTACCGGCCTCACCGCGGCGCCGACGCTGAAAGACGTGCTCGTCGGCATGAAGGACGCGCCCTATGGCGAGCGCCCCGACGCCGCCTGGTATCGCAAGCTGTCGGCCGAGCTGCGCAGCGCCTATCACACCCGTCTGACCAGCCTGGGCGCCGAGGAAGCGCCGGAGCCGAAGGGGGCCGAGACCTGCACGACGCATCTGACGGTGTGCGACAGCGAAGGCACCATGGTTTCCATGACCACCACGCTGATGTCTTCCTTCGGCAGCCGTGTGGTGCTGCCGGAAACCGGCATCCTGCTCAACAACGGCGTGATGTGGTTCGACCCGCGGCCGGGCCAGCCGAACTCGCTCGCGCCGGGCAAGCGGCCGCTGACCAACATGTGCCCGCTGATCCTCAAGGAGAACGACAAGCCGATCCTGGCCGTCGGTGCCTCCGGCGGGCGGCGCATCATGGCCTCGGTGTTCCAGCTGATGACCTATGTCGCCGATTTCGGCATGGACCCCGCGGAGGCCGCGCATCATCCGCGCATCGACGTCTCCAGCCCCGACATGGTCACCGCCGACCGCCGCCTGGGGGACGAGACCATCGCCGGGCTCAGCAGCGATGCACCGACGGAAGTCGTCACCGCCGGCGTCTATCCGATCAACTTCGCCTGCCCGAACCTGATCCTGCAGCGGCCGGATGGCAGCCGCACGGGCATCAGCGACTGGGCCTCGCCCTGGTCGCTGGCCGTCGCGCAGTAGTTGCTGGCGGGCGGCGGAGCTACTCCGCCGCCCGCTGCGACCCGATTGCCGCGAGCGCCGTGGCGATCCGGGCGGCGCGCGCGGGATCCGCGGGCCGGAACGGGGCACGCACGTTGCGCCATGCGGCATCGCCGGTTTGCGCCGCCAGAACCGCCTTGATGGTGGGGATGAACGGGGCTTCCAGGCAGCCCACGGCGGCTTCCATGTCGGCCGTGCCGGCATGGCCCTGCATCATGGCCCGCACGAGTTGCGGCACCAGGTTCACCATGCCGCAGATCGTGCCCACACCGCCCTCATCGCGGGCACGCGCAATCAGGGTCTCGGCGCCGACCAGCGTGCCGATCTCCGGCGCCTCGCGGCGGAAGGCGCGGAAGCTCTCGAAGTCGCCGGTGCTGTCCTTCACCCCGGCCACGATGGCGCCATAGCGCTGCCGCAGCCGACCGAGGGCCGCCGCCGGCACCGGCACGCCCGAGACCTGCGGAATGTGATAGGCGCACACCCGCAGCCGGTCGGACCCGACGCCATCGATGATCTCGGCAAAAGCATCCTCGATGCCCTGCTCGGTCACGTCGCGGTAGTAGAAGGGCGGCAGGACCATGGCGTGCACCATGCCCAATCCCATGGCCGCGCGGGTGAGGGCGATGGTGTCCGGCACGGCGGCGCAGCCGGTGCCCAGCGCGATGCGTTCGGCCGGCACGCCCGCATTCAGCAATGCCTCGGCAGCCGCGAGCTTTTCCCCGGCGGCAAAGGCGGTTCCCTCGCCCGTGGTCCCGAACGGCACCAGGCCGTCGCAGCCATTGGCCATCAGCCACTTGCCGTGCTTCACCAGCCCGGCGTGGTCCACCTTGCCGTCGGCATCCAGCGGCGTGGCCATCGCGGCCCACAGACCGGTGATCATCTCTGCCATGGTTAGGTGCTCCCGCGTTGCAGCGCCAAATTCGCATTGATGCGAGCGCACGGAAAGGGTGTTCGCGCACGGCAGGCCGGGGTACTCTCCGGTGTAACAATACCGGTGGGAACGATGCTGCTCGGCCTGGACCCGCACCTCTCGCCCGATCTGCTGCACGCGCTGGCGGCCATGGGCCATGGCGATCGCATCGTGCTGGTCGACGCCAACTACCCCGCCACCCGCGGGCGCCGCACCATCGCGATGCCGGGCATCGATGTTGTCACTGCCCTGAAGGCGGTGCTCTCGGTGCTGCCCTGCGACACCTTTGTGCCTGATCCCGCTGCCATTATGCAGGTGGTCGGCGATCCGCTCGCCGTTCCGCCCGTTGTCGCCGAGATGAACGCCGTGCTCGCCGCACGCGGTTGGCCGGATGCCGTCGGCATCGAGCGCCATGCCTTCTACACCGCCGCCGAGGGTGCCTACGCCATCGTCCAGACTGGCGAGCGCCGGTTCTACGGCAATATCCTGCTCACCAAGGGCGTCATCCCGCCGGAGTAACCGCATGCCCGATTACACGCCCCATGGCCCGCTCGGCATGGGCACCGCCCCCATGGGCAACCTGATCACCGAAGTGCCGGACAGCGATGCGATCGCCTCCGCCGAGGCGGCCTGGGCCGCGGGTGTTCGCCATTTCGATACCGCGCCGCATTACGGTGCCGGGCTGGCGGAACATCGGCTGGGCCGCGTGCTGCGCGCAAAGCGGCGCGACGAGTACACGCTCTCCACCAAGATAGGCCGCGTTCTGCATGCCGATGACAGCGTGCCGGCGTTGAACGAGAATTTCCTCAACGCCCTGCCCTTCCGCCGCAGTATCGACTACTCCGCCGCCGGCACGGTCCGCTCGCTGGAGGACAGCCAGCAGCGCATGGGCATCACGCGGTTCGACATCGTCTATATCCACGACTGCTCGGAAGACTGGCACGGCCCCGCCTGGCGCGATCGGTTCGCCGAGGCGATGGCGGGTGCGGCCAAAGAGCTTTCGGCCCAGCGGGACCGGGGCGAGATCAAGGCCTGGGGCATGGGCCTGAACATGGTGGAGCCCGCGCTCGCCTGCCTGGAGGCGGCGGATCCCGACATTTTCCTGATCGCGGGCCGCTACACACTGATCGACCATACGGCGCTGGCCAAGCTCTTCCCCGCCTGTGCGGCAAAGGGCGCGAAAGTGGTGATCGGCGGGCCCTACAACTCCGGTTTGCTCGCCGGCGGGACCACGTTCAATTATGAGCCCGCACAGGCCGACACCGTTGCGAAGGCGCAGGCAGTACGCGCCGTTTGCGACCGCCATGGCGTGGACATTCGTGCCGCCGCCTTGCAGTTCTGTGCGGCACATCCGGTGGTCGCCGCCGTGATTCCCGGGCCGCGCAGCGCGGGTGAGGCGGCACAGAATGCGGCGCTGATGCAGGCCGCCATCCCGGGCCAGTTGTGGCGCGATCTGCGCCGCGCCGGCCTGCTGCCCGAGGAAGCCCCGACCCCGGAGCCGTGAGATGATCCAGGTCGACGCGCATCATCACGTCTGGCAGGTCGCGCGTGGCGACTACGACTGGATGTCGCCGGACCTGCCGATCGCGCGTGACTTCGGGCTGGCGGACTTGCACCCGCTGCTCGGGAGCATCAGCGCCACCATCCTGGTGCAGGCCGCTGCCACCGAGGCCGAGACCGACTTCATGCTTTCCACCGCCCGTGCGTCAGGCGGGCTGGTGCAGGGCGTGGTCGGCTGGGTGGACCTTGCCGCGCCCGACGCGCCGGAGCGGATCGCCGCCCGTGCGATGGATCCCCTGCTGCGTGGCCTGCGCCCGATGTTGCAGGACATCGAGGACACGCGCTGGATCCTGCGCCCGGAGGTGCAGCCCGCCTTGGCGGCGATGGCCAGACATGGGCTGCGGTTCGATGCGCTCATCAAGCCGCGCCACCTGCCGGTGGTCGGCGAACTTGCCCAGCGCAACCCTACCCTGGCCGTGGTGATTGACCATGCCGCCAAGCCCGACATTGCCGGACAGGCGTTCCAGCCCTGGGCCAGCCAGATGGCGCGGCTGGCACGCGACACGCCTTGGTGCTGCAAGATCTCCGGGCTGGTCACGGAGGCTTCAGCCGCGTGGCAGCCCGAGGATTTGCGGCCCTATATCGACCACCTGCTGGCCGAATTCGGGCCGGATCGGTTGATGTGGGGCAGCGACTGGCCCGTGGTGAATCTGGCCGGCGGCTACGCGCGCTGGCGGCAGGCGGCGCTGGCGTTGCTGCCAGCTGCCGCCCACCCAGCCATCCTGGGCGGCACCGCCGCCCGGTTCTATGGCCTGGTCGACTAGGCCTTTTCGTCCGGCTCGAACGCCATCGCCACGCCGTTCATGCAGAAGCGCAGCCCGGTGGGCGCCGGGCCGTCTTCGAAGACATGGCCCAGATGGCCCTTGCAGGACGTGCAATGCACTTCGACGCGCGTCATGAACCAGGAGCGGTCCACCTTGGTTTCCACCCCGCCCTCGATCGGGGCCCAGAAGCTGGGCCAGCCGGTTCCGCTTTCGAACTTCGTCTCCGACGAGAACAGGGCGGTGCCGCAGCCGGCGCAGCGGAACAGGCCCTGCCGCTTTTCGTGGTTCAACGGGCTGGTGCCCGCGCGTTCGGTGCCGTGCTTGCGGAGCACCTTGTATTGATCCGGCGTCAGCAGTGCCTGCCATTCCGCCTCGCTGCGCTCCGTCGCATCCGTCTGGGCCTGGTTGTCCATCTTAGCCTCCACGCTGATCCCTGCACGATGTGGTGACACGCTACCCTGGGTCAACGTGACACACCGATCCGCACGCAATACCGTGCGCCGCCTTTGGGCGCACCTGCCCGGCCTTTTCGGATGATCCCTTGCCTGTGACGCCCCAGCCCTCCGCGCTCACCCTGCTGCGCCGAGGCGAGTTCCGCGCGTTTGTGCTCGCCCTTGTTTTCGCGGCCTCCGCGGAGAGCGCGCTGTCCGTGCTGCTGGGCGTGACGGTCTACCAGCTTACCCGTGATCCGCTGGCACTCGCTTGGCTTGGGCTGATCGAGGCCGCGCCGGCGATCGCCCTGGTGCTGATCGGCGGCCATGTGGCCGACCGGCTGCCGCGGCGCCGCGTGGTGGTGGCATGTCGGCTGGCGATGGCGGCGCTGACGGCCGGCGTGGCCCTGGCGGCTGCATTGGCCGAGGGCGATTTCCTGCCGATCCTCTACACGCTGGCCTTTTGCATCGGCATTGTTCGTGCCTTCAAGGACCCGGCTTATTCCGGGCTGGAAGCCCAGGTGGTGCCGGCAGCACTTGCCGTGCAGGCTGCCTCGCTGCTGGGCTCCACCGGCCGGGCTTTTCGCCTGGCGGCACCGGTGGCGGGCGGGTTCCTCTATGACGCCGCCGGACCCGCCGCCACCTATGCGACCATCGCCGCGTTGCTCGCGGCCTCCGCCCTCGTGCTGCTGGTGTTCCTGCCGCACCGGCCGGTGCTCACCAGCCATGCCGAGACCGGCGGCATGGTGGCCAATATCGGCGACGGCCTGCGCTATGTGTTCCGCAACCAGATCCTGGTCGGCTCCATGGCCCTTGATCTGTTCGCGGTGTTCTTCGGCGGCATGATGGGGCTGCTGCCGATGTTCGGGGACATGCTGGGCGTAGGGGCCCAAGGCGTGGGGATCATGCGCGCTGCGCTCTCGGCGGGCGGGCTGACCGCCATGGCGGTGGCGATCCGGTATCCGCCGCGGGAACGCGCGGGGCTTGCGCTGCTGATCGCGGTGGCCGGTTTCGGGGTGGCGGTGATCGGCTTTGGCCTGTCCACCAGCTTCCACCTGTCGGTGGCCCTGCTGTTCATCATGGGGGCCTGCGATGGCGTGAGCATGGTGGTGCGCCACGCCATTGTGCGGCTGGCCGCGCCGGAGGGGATGCGCGGCCGGATCGCGGCGGTGCGGATGGTGTTCCTGAACTCGGCGAATGAACTGGGCGATTTCGAGAGCGGCGTTGCCGCCCATCTGGTGGGGCCTGCGCTGGCGGTGGCCGGTGGTGGCGCCATCACCCTGGCGGTGGTGGTTGTGACCGCCGTGGTTGCCCCGAAGCTGCGCCGCCTCAACCTGCTGGACCTGAAACCGGGGGCGTAGGACGCGGGCCGGGCTGCGGGCATGACGAAGCGCCGCGGGACGCGGGGTTTTCGCGACGGATTCGGGGTGAATTTGGACGCATGGGGCCTATGGGGGCGCGCGTGCCGCCCGGGTGGGGCGGAGTTCGGGTGCGCGGTGGCCGGAGAGGGCCATGCCCTCTGCACGGTCGCAGCGCATCAGCCAGCCGAGGCGGGCGCGCCGGCGGCGGAATCGGCGCAGGACATGCGGATCCCAGGCGGAGTCCGAGTCTTTGGTCGTGTCGGTGGTGATGGAGAGGAGCCAGTCCTGGTGCGGGCGGCCCGAGGGGCGGCACAGCTTGTGGCGCGCCAAGGTCGCGACCGAGAAAGCGGCGAGCAGGGCCAGCAGCAGGAGCTTCAACGCGGCCGGAATCCGGGCGTGCGAGATCGACTGCGCCAGGGGGCGCAGGGCATCGGCTTCGTCCGGAGCGGCGGGTTGATGTGGCATCGCTGGGAATTACAGCACATGCCACACCGGTGAACCAGAAAATTTTCTTTGTGTGGATGAATTTTTGTGTTTGACAGGCAAACAGGTCGCGGAGGGGCGCGCGCGCGATGCGCGCCTCAGAAACCGCGGAAATCGGTGAATCCGGCGGCGGGCACCCGCTCTGTGCGCAGGCGATTGGCCGGCCAATCGGGATCCTCGTGACCGAGCGCCACGCCGCACATCACCACGTCGTTCTCGGGCAAGCCGAGGAGGCGGCGGATGGTGCCGGCGAACTGGGCGAAGACCGCCATGTGGCAGGTATCGAGGCCACGCGCCCGCGCCGCCACGGCGATGTTCTGCAGGAACATGCCGTAATCGATCCAGGAGCCGATCTGCAGGCGCCGGTCGATCAGGCAGACCAGGCCCACCGGGGCATCGAAGAAGCGCAGATTATGCGCCACCTGGTCGCGCATCTTGGCGGATTCGCCCTTACCGATGCCGAGATGGCCGTAGAGGTCCCAGCCCACCTTGCGCCGGCGGGACAGGTAGGGTTCGAAGAACGGATCGGGATAGTACTGGTAGTCGCGCGCTTCCTTGCCGCCGGCCAGGAACTCGGCGGCCAGGGCTTCGCGGAACGCGTTCAGCTCGGCGCCGGCGAGGGCGACGACCCGCCATGGCTGCATGTTGGTGCCACTTGGCGCCCGCGCCGACACGTTGAGCAGGTGCTCCACCGACGCACGGTCCACTGGTGTTGGCAGAAAGCCCCGCACGGCGCGGCGCGACAGGATCGCCGCCTCCGTTTCATTCTCGGCCGCTACGTCGTTGGCCATCATCATGGGTGTGTCGTTCATGCCAGCACCTGCTCCACCGCCGCGATTTCCGCGGCGTTCATGCGCAGCCCGAGCTTGCTGCGACGCCACACGATGTCCTCGGCCGTTCGCGCGAATTCCTGGTCACGCAACCAGTGGATTTCGGCTGCGGTGAGGTCCGCGCCGGGGACGGCCCCAAGATCACCCATCGACCGGGCACCGTCGAGCAGCTTTGCCGCCTGCGTGCCATAGGCCCGCACCAGGCGATGCGCCATGGCGTCGGGCAGGAAGGGCGACTGGGCCTTGGTGGCGGTCAGCAGAGCCTCGAAGCCCTCCTTCGGGAACCCGCCGCCGGGCAATGCGTGGCTGGCGGTCCATCCCGACGCCAGGCCATGGGCCGCCGGCAGATGCGGCGCCAGCTTCGCCAATGCCGCCTCGGCCAGGCGGCGATAGGTGGTGATCTTGCCGCCGAAGACGCTCAGCAGGGCAGCCTGCCCCTGCGGGGTTTCCATGGCCAGAACGTAGTCGCGCGATGCCGCCTGGGCTGAGCTCGCGCCGTCGTCGTAGAGCGGCCGCACGCCGGAATAGGTCCACACCACGTCGGCCGGGGTGACGGGTTCGCGGAAATAGGTGCTGGCGCCGGCGCAGAGATAGCTGATTTCATCCTCGGAAATGCGCACGGCCCCGGCGTCGCCGTGCCAATCGCGATCCGTGGTGCCGATCAGGGTGAAATCGCGCTCATAGGGGATGGCGAAGAAGATCCGGCCATCGGCGTTCTGGAAGATGTAGCAGCGATCATGGGCATACTTGCGCCGCACCACGATGTGGCTGCCCTGGACCAGCCGCACCGCCGCCGGCGCGTTCTCGCGCACCACACCGCGCAAGACGTCTGCCACCCAGGGACCCGCCGCATTCACCAGGGCACGTGCCCGCACCTGGCGTTGCCCTTCCGGCCCCGCAACAGTGACCACCCAGCCATCGCCCGACCGGTCCGCCGCGACGCAGCGTGTGCGGGTTTGCACCACCGCGCCACGGTCTGCGGCGTCGCGTGCCGTCAGGACCACAAGGCGGGAATCTTCCACCCAGCAATCGGAATACTCGAAGCCCTTCGCGAAGCCTGGCCGCAGGGCGGTGCCTGCCTCATCGCGCGACAGGTCCAGCACCCGCGTTGCGGGAAGGGCCTTTCGGCCGCCGAGATGGTCGTAGAGGAACAGGCCCAGCCGCAACATCCAGGCGGGGCGCAGGCCGCTGTGATGCGGCAGCACGAAGCGCAACGGCCAGATGATATGCGGGGCGAGGCCCCACAGCACTTCGCGCTCCATCAGTGCCTCGCGCACCAGGCGGAACTCATAGTGCTCGAGGTAGCGCAGCCCGCCATGGATCAGCTTGGTGGATGCCGACGAGGTGGCGCCCCCGAGATCCCCCTGCTCGCACAGATAGACCGACCAGCCTCGCCCGGCGGCGTCCCGCGCTATGCCGGCCCCGTTGATGCCGCCGCCGATGATGGCGATGTCATATTCTGCCTCAGCTGACATGGGTATGGGCCCGTTCCAGCGCGACCTTCGCGCGGGCAAACTGGCGCGACACCTCGCTGTAGCGCTGGCGATACAGCAGCAACGCCATCAGGAGAGCGGAGATGGCGGCCAGCATCATCGGCCCCGCCAGCCAGGTGAGGGCTGCCAGGGCGAAATAGTAGCTGCGGATGCCGCTGTTGAATGTGGTCAGCGCGCTGCTCAGCACGCCGGCCATGGCATCCGCCAGCGCGTCACCCTCGGCAACCGGCGGTGCCGGCACCGCGCCGATCAGGGCGACGATGTAGTTCATCTGGCGCAGCGCCCATGTCAGCAGAAACACGCCGTGTGCCAGCACCACAGTGGGCAGCAGCACCTTCATTTCGATCAGCATCCGCGGTTGCGCCCCGCCGCCGAACAGCGACAGCGCCGGCTCCAGCCGATCGAGGCTCGTCAGCAAGCCCACCAGCGCGCCCACGGCCAAAAGGCTGGTGGAGGCGAAGAAGGAGGCGCTGTGCATCACGTGGCCGATCAGGGCCGCATCCACGATCCGGTTGTCGCGCGCCGCCATGGAGCGCATCCAACGCGCCCGCACCTGGCCGAGGCCGGCATTGATCGCATCCGGCCCCAGCAGCCGCACGAGGGGGCCGTAGCCCAGCCAAAGGGCACAGAACAACACAAGGGCGGCGAGGTCGAGGCCCGGGAGGATGTGCAGGAACGCCATGGGCTTCCTATAGCGGCTCCGTTCCGGGCTGTAACGCGGTGCGGTTCCGTCTGTCATTCCAGCATCGAACACCCTGGAGCACACGATGCCCGCGACCGACCGACTGCTGAAATGGCTTGCCTGGCTCCCTGCGCTGTACGCGGCCCAGATCATGCTCTGGTACGAGCAGTTCAAGCTCACCGGGGCCGAAGGGTCTGTGATGCTGTTCAACACGCTGGCTGACTGGCTGTGGATCAGCGGCTATGAGCAGCCGTTTCGCCTGACGGTTGCGATCGCGGAGCTGATTGCCTCGGTGCTGCTGATCAACACCGGCTCCCGGATGTATGGGGCGCTGCTGACGCTAGGCATCATGTCTGGCGCCATCTTCTTCCATGTGGTGAGCCCGCTCGGCATCGACCCCTACCATGATGGCGGGCAGCTGTTCATGGAGGCCTGCTGGACCTGGTTGAGCGCCGCGGTGATCCTGCTGATCTACCGCCGGGAGCTGACGGCCCTGGTTGTCGGGCTGACTTCCCGGCCGATGCGCCTCGCCATCTAGCCCGCTGGCGGCCATAAGGGGCGGATGATTGCCCCAACCCAACACCCGCGCGAGGTCGCCGTCATTGGCGGCGGCCCCGCTGGCCTGATGGCCGCCGAAATTGTGGCGCGCGCCGGCCATCGCGTGACGGTGCATGAGCGGATGCCGAGCCCCGGCCGGAAGTTTCTGCTGGCTGGCCGGGGTGGGCTCAATCTGACGCACTCGGAGCCGCTGGAGCGCTTCCTGGCCCGTTATGCGGAAGCGGCACCTTTCCTCTCCCCGATGCTTGCGGCGTTCGCGCCGAGCGACGTTGTTGCCTGGTGTGACTCGCTGGGGCAGCCGACCTTCACGGGCAGTTCCGGTCGCGTCTTTCCTAAGGCGATGAAGGCGAGCCCTTTGCTGCGGGCCTGGCTTGCACGGCTGGATGGGTTGGGTGTGCGCCTCGTTACCCGCTCCCATTGGGTTGGGCGGGATACGGATGGCACGCTGCATTTTGCGGATGGCACGCGGGCTCAGCCTGAAGCCACTGTTCTGGCGCTGGGCGGTGCCTCCTGGCCGCGGCTTGGTGCGGATGGCTCCTGGACCTCCGCGCTGCCGGGGATCTCGATATCACCGTTGCGTGCCGCCAATTGCGGCTTTGCGGTGCCGTGGTCAGCGCATATGCGCCGGCACGCCGGCAGCCCGCTGAAGCGCATTGCGCTGCATCACCAGGGGCGGATGGTTCGCGGCGAAGCGGTGGTGACTGAGGCGGGGTTGGAAGGGGGCGCCATCTATGCCCTGTCGGCCCCGCTGCGTGGGGCGATTGCGGCTGAGGGCACGACCATCCTGCGCATCGACTTGCGCCCGGACCTCACGGAAGCAGACCTCGCAACCCGGCTGGCATCCCCGCGTGGGAGTTCGTCCCTCTCGACACACCTCAAGCGCCATGCCGTGCTCAGCCCGGTGGCCATCGCCCTGGTGCAGGAGGCCCTGCATCAGGGGAGTGATGCGCCGCTGCCGGCACTCATCAAATCCGTGCCTGTAGTACTGACGGCGCCCTTCAACCTCGACCGCGCGATCTCCACGGCTGGCGGCGTGGCCCTGGGCGACCTGACGGCCGAGCTGATGGTGGCCGACCATCCCGGCCTCTTTGTCGCTGGGGAGATGCTGGATTGGGAGGCGCCGACGGGCGGCTATCTCCTCACGGCCAGCCTTGCCACCGGCCACGCCGCAGGGCGCGGCGTGGTCGCGTGGTTGGAAGGGAACGAGGGCCGGGAGCGGCCCTCGCCCTAGCCTTTCAGACCCGTTCGAGCACCGCGGCGATGCCCTGGCCGCCACCGATGCACATGGTCACCAGGGCATGCTTCCCACCGGTGCGGCGCATTTCGTACATCGCCTTCACGGTCACGATGGTGCCGGTCGCGCCCACGGGATGACCCAGCGAGATGCCGGAGCCGTTCGGGTTCACCTTCGCCATGTCGAACTCCAGGTCGCGCGCCACCGCGCAGGCCTGGGCAGCGAAGGCCTCGTTGGACTCGATCACGTCCATGTCCGAGACCTTCATTCCGGCCCGCTCCAGCGCCTTGCGGCTGGCGGGGACGGGGCCGATGCCCATGTAGCGCGGATCGACGCCGGCATGGCCGGCCGACACGATGCGCGCCAGGGGCGTGAGGTTCAGGCGCTTCACGGCCTCGCCACTGGCCAGCATCACCGCGGCCGCGGCGTCGTTGATGCCGCTGGCATTGCCGGCGGTGACGCTGCCGTTCTTCTTGAAGACGGCCCGCAGCCCGGCGAGGTCTTCCATCGTGGCGCCATGGCGCACATGCTCGTCGGTATCGAACGTCGCGGGGCCTTTGCGGGTCTTCACTTCGAGCGGCAGGATCTGCTCCTTGAAGCGGCCCTCCGCGATGGCCTGGCTGGCGCGGCGATGGCTTTCCACGGCCAGCGCATCCTGCTGTTCGCGGGTGATCCCGTGGCTTTCGGCCAGATTCTCCGCCGTGACGCCCATCAGGATGCGGTGGAACGGGTCGTTCAGGGCGCCGTCCAGCGTATCCTTCATGGTGGTGTCGCCCATCTTCTGGCCCCACCGCGCGGCCGCGACCTGATAGGGCGCGCGGCTCATGTTCTCCACGCCGCCGGCCAGCGCGATGTCGCAATCGCCGGCCTTGATGGCGTTCGCCGCGGTGAGGATGGACTGCAGGCCGCTGCCGCACAGGCGGTTCACCGTGACGGCCGGGATATGCTCCGGCAGGCCGCCCTCGATCACGGCGATGCGGGAGATGTACATGTCCCTGGGATCGGTGTGGACGATCTGGCCGAAGACGGCGAGGCCGATTTCGCCGGGATCCACCTTCGCCCGCGCCACAGCTTCCTTCGCCACGGCAGCGACCAGTTCCGAGGGGGTGATGTCCTTCAGCGACCCGCCGAATGTGCCTACAGCGGTGCGTACGCCTGAGACGATGAAGACGTCGGTCATGTTCTGCTCCTTGAGCGGCGTTTCCCGGACGCGGCCCGAAGCCACGTGATGCGGCCGAACCTAGACCAGTTTCGCGCTGAAGCGGAGGGCTCTTATGCGGCCCGGCGCGGAACGGGCTGCGCGCACCGCACATTCATGCGGGGCTGCCGTGCCCTGCGTGCGGGCTGCAATCGCTTGAGACTTCGTTATTGCTTATAGATTATCGCTCACTACAAGGCCGCCTTCTCGCCGGCGATCCCACGCCAATGGCGAGCCTCTGCCACGCCTCGTTTGCTTGGCAGCGGCCCACGACAAGGGACACGGGAAGCCGGGCATTTCCGCGCGGCGGGGCCAGCGAACACCGAAGGGACCGGATGCTTTATCACGTCTACGAAATGCAGCGGGTGGCACTCGCCCCCATGCGCATGGCCGCCACGGGCGCCCTTTCCATGCTTGATTTGCCCTTCAACCCGCTGCGCGAGACGCCGCTGGGCCGCATTTCCGCCGCCGCGCTGGACAGTTTCGAGCACACCACCCGCGCCTTCGGCAAACCGGCCTGGGGCCTTCCCACGACCAGGATCGACGGTGCGGACGTTGCCGTTCATGAGGAGGTGGCGCTTCGCAAGCCCTGGTGCGACCTGCTGCGCTTCCGCCGGGAGACTCATCGGCCGCAAGACCCCACGGTTCTGATGGTGGCGCCGATGTCTGGCCATTACGCCACGCTGCTGCGTGGCACCGTCCAGGCATTCCTGCCCGACCACAACGTGTACATCACCGATTGGCGCGATGCACGCGACATGCCGGCGATGGGGCCGGATTTCAATCTGGATGACTACGTCGACTACGTGACGGCGTTCATCGAGCATTTGGGCCCGGATTGCCACGTGATCGCGGTGTGCCAGCCCGCCGTTCCCGTGCTGGCCGCCATATCGCTGATGAATGCCGAGGCGCCGCATGCCGCCCCGCGCTCCATGACCCTGATCGGAGGGCCCATCGATACCCGCGAGGGGCCGACCGCGGTGAATGCCTTCGCCAAGAGCCGCAATCTGGAGTGGTTCCGGCGGAACGTGATCCACCGCGTGCCCTTCGGGAACATGGGCTTCATGCGCCAGGTCTATCCCGGCTTCCTGCAGCTTGCCGGGTTCATGGCGATGAATCTGGACCGCCACATGCAGGCGCATTGGGAGATGTTCCAGCATCTGGTGGAAGGCGATGGCGAGCCCCTGGCTTCCAAGCGCGCCTTCTACGATGAATACCGCGCCGTGATGGACCTGCCCTCAGACTACTACCTGCAGACCATCGAGCGTGTTTTCCAGGAGCATCACCTCGCCCGCGGCATGTTCCGCCATCGGGAGCAGCTTGTGGAACCCGCGGCCATTGCCCGCACCGCGCTGCTGACCGTTGAGGGCGAGCGGGATGACATTTCCGGGATCGGGCAGACCCGCGCGGCGCATGCCCTGGCGCATCATCTTGCCCCGGAAAAGCATGCCCACTGGGAGCAGCCTGGCGTTGGCCACTACGGGCTGTTCAATGGCCGCCGCTTCAATGCGGACATCGCGCCGCGCATCAAGCAGTTCATCACCCAGCACGGCTGACGGCCGGTAGCGCCGAAACGTATCTGACAGGCCGTTGAACGCGGCGCCGCACTCCCATATTGCAGGCAATCCGGCCGCCCTGGCCGCGCCGATCGCAGTTGCGGTTGGCGCGGTCGGTTGGCGGCCTTAGGATCGGCCTCATAATCGACCCGGGCGGCGGAATGCCCCCGGAGCAGGGAGAACGGACATGCTCGGCCTGATGCAGGCGCAACCACTGCTGATCAGCTCCATCATCCAGCACGCCGCCCGGCACCACGGCACCGGCGAGATTGTCTCCAAGACGGTCGAAGGCGCCCTGCATCGCACCACCTACAGCGCGATTGAGCCGCGGTGCCGCCGCGCGGCGCGCATGCTGCAGCGGCTTGGCGTGCAGGGCGGCGACCGCGTGGCGACGCTGGCCTGGAACGGGTATCGGCACTTCGAGCTGTACTACGGCATCTCCGGCATGGGTGCGATCTGCCACACCATCAATCCGCGCCTGTCGCCCGCCGACATCACCTACATCATCAACCACGCCAGCGACGTGGTGTTGTTCCTGGACACCACCTTTGCCCCGCTCATCGCAGCCGTGGCCAAGGATGTGCGCGCTAGCCTGCGCGCCGTGGTGTTCATGACCGAGCGCGCGCACATGCCGGACATCGCCCTGCCGGAGGGGATGGAGCTGCTCTGCTACGAGGAACTCATGGAGGCGGCCGACGACAACTACGCCTGGCCCACCTTCCACGAGAACACGGCAGCGGCCCTCTGCTATACCTCCGGCACCACCGGCAAGCCGAAGGGTGTGCTGTATAGCCACCGCTCCACTGTCCTGCATGCCTTCGCCAGCAACATGGCCGACGTGATTGGCCTGCGCTCCACCGACCGCGTGCTGCCCGTGGTGCCGATGTTCCACGTGAATGCCTGGGGCACGCCCTACAGCGCGCCGATGACCGGGGCTTCGCTGATCATGCCGGGCCGGCATCTGGATGGTGCCAGCCTGACCAAGCTGATGAATGATGAGCGGGTCACTCTCTCGGCCGGCGTGCCGACCGTATGGCTGGGGCTACTGAACCACCTGCGCAGCAGCGGCGAGCGGCTGCATACGGTGAAGAGCTTCGTCATCGGCGGGTCCGCCTGCCCGCAACTTCTGTTCGAAGCCTTCGACAAGGAATACGGCATCCGGATCGACCATGCCTGGGGCATGTCGGAGCTGTCGCCCCTGGGCACCTACAATGCGCCCAAGCCTTCCAACATCGACCTGACCGGCGACGAGAAGATGGCGCTGCAGCTGACCCAGGGCCGCAGCATCTACGGTGTGGACATGCGCATCGTGGATGATGAAGGCAAGGAACTGCCGTGGGACAGCAAGACATCCGGCCATCTGCAATCGAAGGGCTACTGGGTTTGCAGCAGCTATTTCGGTGGCACCGCCGGCGACGCCCTAACTCCGGACGGCTGGTTTGCCACTGGTGACGTCGCCACGATCAGCGCCGATGGCTACATGGAAATCACCGACCGCTCGAAGGACGTGATCAAGTCCGGCGGGGAATGGATCAGCTCGATCCAGCTCGAGAACCTCGCCATGTCGCATCCGGACATTGCCGAGGCCGCGATCATTGCCGCCCGGCACGAGAAGTGGGACGAGCGCCCGCTGCTGATCGTTGTGCCGCGAGAGGGCAAGGAGATCGATAAGAAGGCACTGCTGTCGTTCTACGAGGGCAAGGTCGCCAAGTGGTGGATCCCTGACGACGTGGTGGTGGTGAAGGACCTGCCCCACACCGCCACCGGCAAGGTGCAGAAGCTTGCGCTGCGCACGCAGTGGGCCAATCACCTCGTTACGACTGCCGGATAACGCGCGAAGGCGGCGGGTCTAGCGCCCGCCGCCGATCGGCACCAGCGCGCCTGTCACGTAGGAACTCTGCTCCGACAGCAGCCACAGAATCACGTCCGCCACTTCCTCGGCGGAGCCGGCGCGCGCCATCGGGATCATCGGCTTGAACCGTTCGGCCCGGTCCGGCACGCCGGCCTTGGCGTGGATTTCCGTGCCGATCAGGCCGGGGTTCACCGCGTTCACCCGGATTCCCCGCGGCGCCAGTTCCCGCGACGCGCCGATGGTGAGCGTGTCCACGGCCCCTTTCGAAGCCGCGTAATGCACCCACTCGTTCGCGCCGCCGATCTCGCTGGCGCGTGACGACACGTTCACCACGACCCCGCCGGCGCCGCCCAGGTCCGTCGCCATACGCAGGATCGCCTCGCGCAGGGCCAGGAAGCAGCCCTTCACGTTGATTGCCAGCACCTGGTCCAGGGCAGATGGATCCAGCGCCTCGATCCGGCTGATTGGGCCGGTGATGCCCGCATTGTTCACCAGGGCCGTCACGCGGCCGAGTTCACGATCTACCGCGGCAAAGAAGGCCGCCGTCTGTTCGGGAGAGGCACTGTCCGCCTGCATCGCGAAGGCCCGACCGCCGGCACTGCGGATCTCCTCCACGACCTGACGCGCCGGCGCCTCGCTGCTGCGATAGCTGAGCCCCACGGCATATCCCTGCGCAGCGGCCATCCGCGCCACGGCCGCCCCGATGCCGGTGCTGCCGCCCGTCACCACCAGAACCTTGTCCATCGCCGTGCCCCCTACGCCACGAAGGCGAGCGTGACGCCCATCGTCTGCTCCGGCCCCACCAGAACACGATCCGGGGCATGGGCCGCCAACGCAACACCGCCGGCCCGCAGCGCCGCCTCCGCCATATCGAGGCCCTGGGTGCGCAAGACCAGCGCGGCCATCCATTCCCGCCGCCCCAGCGCCGGTGCCGCCGCGGCGCCAAACCGGGCGGCGAGTTCCCGCGGATCCATCACATCGAAGCTCGACAGGCCGACCGACAGCCGCACGCCGCCGGCAGTGCTGCGCACCGACTGCGCACCGAACATTCGGCCGAACAGCGCCCCCAGCCGCGCCGGGTCCTCCGCGGCGATCACCGCTTCCCGCACCCCCAACGCCCCGTTCGGATGCCGGCGCCACTCATCCCGCCATACCAGGTCGCGCGTGAGGTGATGGCAGAAATAGAGCCTGCCCGCCTCGGTCGTCTCATTGGGCAGCCGCACCGTGCGGAACACGGCATCCCGCGCCCCGCCGTGGAATTCCACCGGCCGGGTGAACTCGTTGGGCGGTGACGCGTCCACGCCTGCCTCTGCCAGAGCAGCCGAAACGGCGGCTGAGTCCTCTGCGCCCCAAACCAGGCCGTTCAGGCCCATCGGCCATTCCAGGATATCCCGCCGCCCGCCACCGCCGGGCGGCGTGCCGATCAACTCCAGATAGTCGGTGGCGAAAATCGCCAGGTGATTCACCGAGCCGAGCGAGTGATAGCCCCGCGGAGTCAGCGTGAAACCCAGCCGTTCATACACGGCCCGCGCCTGGTCCATCTGATCGTGAACATTGACCACGACATGATCCAATGTGGGCATCGGCAGCGTCATCATCGGTCTTCCTCGTGCGTGGTCGGGTTCAGCGGTCGCCACATTTGTCCTCGAAAGGCAAAGCGGCGAAGGCCTACCGAAGTGCTTCACCCCAGCATTGCATGCCCAGCGGTAACCGTGGAAATTGCATCCCCATGCGGCCACAACCAGGAGGGTACGACACTGCAGACGCAGGCGGATTCTGCGCCACGGAGCCCAACGACGATGAAGGCTGTCGGCGCGCTTCCCCTGGCCCTCCTGCTCGCGTTCGCTTCTCAGGATGGCGCAAAGGCACAGTCCCTGCCGCAAGTTCCTGCGGGTTCGCCAATCCCGCGGATCGCCCCCGTGCCGCGGCCATCGGTTGGCGGGCCGGCCATCGCCCCGGGGGCCGCATCGATCAGCACCGGCAACCCGGACGACGTGTTCCAGATCAACGGCGCCATCGTCGAGGGCTCCACGGTCTATGACGCCGATACATGGGCGCCCATCACGGACACGATGCGTGGGGAGCTCACCCGGTCACAGGTTGAAGCGGCGCGGCAAGGCATTCTCGCGCGCTACCGGAGCGATGGCTATCTCCTGACAGGGGTCACTCTGGCCGATGGCGGCGCCGGCCGCGTCCGCTTTGTTGTTACCGAAGGCCATATCGCCGAGGTGAAGCTGGATGGCGATATTGGTCCGGCCGGCACCCAGATCCTGCGCTTTCTCAATCGCCTGACCGAGAAGCGCCCGATCGATTCCGCGACACTGGAGCGCGCCCTTCTCCTCGCCCAGGATGTGCCAGGGGTGTCCCTGCGCGCCGTGCTGCGGCCATCGACCGAAGCGCCTGGCGCGCTGACCCTGATCGCCCAGGTTCAGCGGACGCCATGGGGGGCCACCATCGTCGCCGACAACCGCGGCGCGCCCTTCACGGGGCCGGAAGGTGCCCTGCTTGCGCTCGACGCCAACAGCTTCAGCGAATACGGCGAACGCACCACCGTCTCGCTCTTCCGTTCATTCAACAACACGCAAATCTTCGGCCAAGTTGGTACGGAGGTGTTTGTTGGCGGATCGGGTCTCAAGATCCGTCTCTTCGGGGGCTCCGGAACAGCGGACCCTTCCGGCGCCCTGCGCGCCAATCGCTACCATGGCATCACCACCACTGCCGGCATCACCACGAGCTATCCCGTTATCCGCAGCCGCCAGCAAAGTCTGTCCGTGTTCGGCACTGCGGAACTCCTGGACAATGAGATTTTTACCGGCGACCCGGCCCGCCAAACCAGCCGCGACAATCTGCGCGTGCTGCGCGCCGGTACCGAATATGCACGCCAGGACACATGGCTCGGGGCTGAACGCAGTGCGGTCTCCACCGCGGCCATCAGGATATCACGAGGCCTCGACACGCTCGGTGCCTCGCCGAGCAATCCCGTGAACGTGGGGCGACAGAACCAGCTTGTTGAGTTCACCAAGGTCAACATGGAATTCAGCCGGACCCAGACATTGTTCGACGCCTGGGAGGGGGCCTCGGTTGCATTGCAAGTGACAGCCGCTGGCCAATACAGTGCAGACATCCTGCCTTCCTCGGAGAAATTCTACCTCGGCGGTGCGCGCATCAATCGTGGCTACTTCGCGGGCCAGGTCAGCGGCGACAAGGCCTGGGCAACAGCCATGGAACTGCAGCTGAATACCGGCTTCAGTATCGACGCGTTGGGCTATCCGCTGGAGGTCGGCGCCACGGTCTACACATTCTATGACTGGGGTGAAACCGTGGAAAACCAGAAGACAGACCCCAACCGACGCCTGCAGTCCTTCGGTGCGGGAACACGGATGCGGCTTTCCGCCAGCGTTTCGGCCGACATCGAATGGGTACGCCGGATTGTCCGGCGCCCGCTTGGTGCACAGTCCAACACGCCCGCGCTGAATGCAGATGCGATCTACTGGCGATTGACCACGCGGTTCTAGCCATGCGCACACGCAACACAGGTTCTGGTGCCATGCGTCCCGCCTGCCTGCTGGCACCTCGTCCAGGCGTTGCGAGCTCATGCGATAGTGTCGCGAGGGAGTTGCGGCCACGCCACGACCTTCTGCGCAGCACGGCCCTGCAGGCCGTTTTTCTCGCCGCACTCGTTGCGCCTTCGCCACGTGCCCTGGCGCAGACAGCCCCCGCTGCGACGGCATTGCCCACCGGCGGCCAGGTGATTGCGGGCCAGGCCAAGATCACCGCAACGACAGGTGCCGGCACCGCGGCCATGACGGTGAAGCAGTCCACCGCGTATGGCGCCTACGACTGGAAATCCTTCGACATCGGCAAGAGTGCGTCGGTGACCTACCAGGTGCCCACCAGCCAGTCCGTCTCCGTCAACCGCGTCATCTCCCCCACCAGCCCCTCGGTCATCGCCGGCAAGCTTGCGTCCAACGGCGTGGTGGTGGTCCAGAACCAGTCGGGCGTTGTGTTCACGCAAGGCGCCGAGGTCAACGTCAACACGCTGATCGCCTCCGCGCCCGGCATCTCCGACGCCAATGCACGCGCAGGCCGGCTCATCTTCAACCAGGCCCCCCGCCCGGGCGCCAAGGTCGAGAACCGTGGCAGCATCACCGTGGCGCAGACCGGCCTTGCCGCTCTTGTAGCCCCCCAGGTTGCCAATGCGGGCGTCATTCGTGGCCAGATGGGCCGCGTTGTTCTGGCAGGGGCGGAAGCCCATACGGTCGATCTCTATGGCGATGGGCTGCTGTCCATCGATGTCACACGCCAGGTCACGCACATTCCGGCTGGTGCTGACGGCAAGGGAGCCACCGCACTCGTCACCAATGCCGGCACGATCGTTGCCGATGGCGGCACGATCCTGCTCACCGCAAGTGCTGTCGATGGCGTCGTCCAGAACCTGGTGACTGCGGGCGGTACCGTTCGCGCCAACACGGTCGGCACCCGTACTGGCCAGGTCGCCATCAAGGCCAACGGCGGAGATGTGGCCGTTACCGGAACAATCCTGGCGCAAGGCATCAGCCCCGGCAGCAAGGGCGGCCAGGTCGAGATCAATGCCCCCTCCAGAACCGTCGTCCTCAAGCAAGCCGCGCGCGTTGATGTTTCTGGCAAGTCCGGGGGTGGCACGGCCGCCATCGGCACCACCATCGCCCGGGCAAAGGGCGGTCCCACGGTAAAGGCTCCGACCGCCCGCGACGTCATCATCGAATCCGGTGCGCGCATCGCCGCAGACGCCACCCTCAATGGCCCGGGCGGTAATGTCACCATCCTCAGCCAGGGCGGCACGACACAGCACAAAGGTGAGGCTTCCGCGCGCGGAGGTACAACGGGCGGCGATGGCGGCTACATCGAAGTATCAGGTGATACCGTCGCGTTGGGCGGCCGGGCGGACGTGACCGCCCCTGCCGGAGCCATCGGCACCATCGTGCTCGATCCCATTGATCTCATCATCTCCGACAGCAGCAGTACGACTGGCCCCGGTGCGCCGACCAAGACTAAGGAAAGCACCACGACGAAGGCCGGTGCAGGGACGACCCAACTCAACGTGGCCGACATCCTGCTGTTGTCAGGCAACATCAAGATTGAGGCCATTGGCACCCTTAGCATCAATTCCGCCCTCGACACGACAAGCGCGGCCACCATTGGCAACGTTACCTTCAAGGCCGGCAGCACAATCGCGGTCAATGCCCCGATCTCCATCGACCCGGCCCGAACCCTGTCGCTGAAGGCGGGCGATACCATCACCCTCGGCGCCGACATCCGGGCCGGCGCGGTTGATCTTTCAACCACCTCAGGCGGCATTCTCCAGACCACAGGCAGTTTGGCCGCAACCTCCCTGCTGAGCAGCGGCGGCATTTCTGGCGCGCTTTCGCTGACGTCCCCAACCAACACCATTGCCACCCTCGGCAAGCTCGCCATCATCGGCGGTGGTATTGTCCTGACCAATGCCAGCGAGCTCAACGTCACCGGCGGCGTTACCCTGGGCGGCGACAGCAGCCTGAAGAGCCTGTCGAATTCTGCAAAGGCCATTGAGGTCACCGGCAGTCTTGCGCTGACCTCTCCGGGATCATCCCTCTCGCTCTCTGCGCCGGGCAGTGGCGGCATCTCGCTTGCCGGGACCATCGACACGACCAATAGCGGGGTTCTGAACCTCGTCAGCGGCACTCTCGGTGTGACCCAAACCGGCGGCCTCATCGTTGCCGGCACGCTGGCCAGTTCAGGGGGGACCACCGGCAGCGTGACGTTGCCCAGGGCCGCGAACGCAATCAGCACCATCGGAGACATTGCCGTTGCCGGCGGGAACCTCGTTGTCGCCAGCTCAGCGCCCGTTACGGTCGCCGGCACTGTCACGGCAAACACGGTCTTCATCGCAGGCAGCGCTGCGAGCGCCTCTGCCATTTCCGTCCCCGGAACCATTGCCGCACAAAGCCCAAGCGGCACCGTGATCCTGGCCGCAACCGATGCCGCAGCGGGCGGCATCACGCTGTCCGGCAGTGTGACAAGCAAGAGTTCTGTCGGCCTTTCCGCTGGCGCCGGCGGCATTCGCCAAACCTCCGGAAGCATCACCACACCAACCCTCGCCGGTGCCGGCACCATCGGCGCGAGCCTTGTGCTTGCGAGCACCGATAACGTTATCGGCTCGCTTGGCAGCATCAAGATCGCCGCCGGCGACCTTCTGCTGGCGACCAAATCCACGCTTGATGTAGCGGGAACACTGACGATCGACGCGGGACGCACGATCGCGCTTCGTCCCATGGGCCTGACAATCTCCGCGGGAACAATCGCCGCCGCCGGCGGGACGGTTGAGATCGCACCGCTGCATGCCGGCAGCATGACGTTGGGCAATGCCGCAGCAGCAGAACTCGCCATCACGAATGCCGCTCTTGCCAGGATCAGCAGCGCAACTCTGCGTCTTGGCCGAACGACATCCGATGCGACCGTCGCGGAAAGTGTCGTTGTGCGCGGCCCATTCGACGCCTCCACCGCCGCCACGTCCACGCTCCGCATCGATGCAGGCAATGGTGGAATCACACTCGAAACCGGGGCCGCGCTGCGAGCCAACACGCTCGATCTCAACACCATGGACAGCGGCGTACATGGCCTCGCCGGCTCCTCCATCGTCGCCAATCGGCTGCAGAGCACGACCGGCATCATCGGCAATGTCGCACTGGCGACCAGCGTTCACGGCATCAGCGCGTTGGGCGATACGAAAATTGCCGGGACGCTCGCCTTGGCTACAAGCGCGGCCCTGGACATCAGCGGCAGGGTTTTCGCCAAGGGCGCGAGCATCGAATCCACAGCGGCAGATGCGAAGGCCATCGCCATCACTGGCGAACTCACGGGCGATACGGGTGCCGCTGTCACCCTGTCAGCCAGTCATGCAGTCGGTGGCATAGCCATATCCGGAGGGCTCGACGCATCGTTGCTGGGCACGCTTCATGTCACAGCGGGCACCGGTGGCATCATCCAGACGAGCGGGACAGTCGCAGCCGGCGTACTGACTGGGAACACGTCTGGTTCACTCCGCCTGGACACCTCAAGCAATCAGTTCCTCACGCTTGGCGCTCTGTCCGCAGGCGGCAATTTGGGAATCCGCAGTGCCGTTGCCACGACGGTTGGCGGCCCCGTGTCTGCCACCAATGTCGTGCTCCGTAGCGGCGCAGCAGATCCTAGCGCCTTGAATGTGACGGGCACCATCAATGCCACCGGCTCCATAACGCTGTCGGCGCTGGACAACGCAGGCGGCATCGCGTTGTCGGGCACGATCACCGCGGCGGTGGTTGATCTCAACGCCAGCACGGGGGGCATAACACAGTCCAGCGGCGCCCTGACTGCGTCCATACTTCAGAGCAGCGGCGATAGCGGGGGTGCAGTACGGCTGGAAGCGCCAGGCAATGCAATCGCGTCCCTGGGATCTTTTCTCGTGGGAGACGCCAGCGAATTCACCCTGGCCAGTAGCACGTCGCTCAAGGTCAACGGGCCGGTCACATCAGGTACCGGCAAGATCAGCCTTCTCACAACCGCGGCAGGCACGCTCGACATCACCGGGCCGATTGCAACCAACAAGGCAAGCATCGCCCTGCTTGCAACAAACCCTGCTGGCGCGATCCAACTGGGCGCGGATGTCAGTGCGCCAGGCGGTACCATCGACCTGGTGGCCGGCAGCGGCGTTACGCAATCCGCCGGCAGGCTGAGGGCAACACGCCTCGCCAGTTCGGCAGGGATCGGGGGGAATGTAGATCTTCGATCCGCCCACAATGAGCTCGCCAGCATTGGCAACCTCGCTGTCATCGCCGGCAACATGGCTTTGGCCAATACAGGCCCGATGGCCGTCGTGGGCACTGTCTCAGTCACCATCGGGAACCTGCTGCTGGATGTGAACGACCCACTGGCGGGTGGCATCTCGGTCCCGGGTACGATCATTGGCAAGGATGTCACGCTGATCGGCCGCGGTGCGATGGGCGCCATTGGCATCGGCGGTACGATTGCCGCCGCTGGCACGCTGGACCTCTCTGTCACAGGCGCTGGCGGCGTTTCCGTACCCGGTACGATCAGCGCTGGCATGCTGCTCAGCAGCCTCGGCACGGTGGGTGCATTTTCTGCCACCAACACGGCGAACACATTCACCAGCGTGGGTGGCGTGGTGGCCAAAGGGGGCGACATCGCCCTAGGGACCAAGGCCGGCACAGGGTTCATCTTGTCCGGCCCACTCGCTGTCGACACAACCAGGTCGATCAGCATTGTGGCGGACACATTCACGGTTTCGGCCGGCGCCATCTCAGCACCCTCCGGAACCGTTGAGATCCGGGCCAATACCGGGATCAGCCTCGGCCTGAACACCCCGGGCCAGCTCTCCCTGCTGCAGCCAGACATCACGGCAATCACAACCGGCACCCTGCGCCTGGCCAGCGGCAAAGGCGCCATCACGCTGCGGGCCGACCTCGACACCCGGAAGGCCGCAACCTCTTTGCTCCACCTCGACGCAGCATCCGGCATATCGCTGACGGGCGGCACACTCAGTGCGTCCAATCTTGAGGTTGTGACGGCATCGGCGAACGTGATGCAGACGGCCGGGGTGCTCTCGACCAAGTCACTGAGCACACGCGGTAACCCGGTTCCAGGATTCATCAGGCTCGATCACCCCAACAATGTGATCAGCCAGCTCGGCCCGCTGCGCGCCACGGGCACAATCTCGGTTGGCAGCAGCACACAACTCAGCATCGTCGATACCATCCGGGCCCCAGCAATTGCACTGCTCAGCAGTGCCACTGGGCCAGCCCTCGCCTTGTCCACCAAGGGTATGCTGGAGCTTACATCGCCAGGCACAATCACACTCGCCACGTCGAATGCCTCCGGTATCTCGTCTTTGGCTGGCAGCATTGTCACACCAGGTGCCAGCGCCCTGCTGCTTCAAGGCAGCGGCTCCATCAACCAAACCAGCGGCCAGATCACCGCCGCGACGGTCGCGACCACTGGCACAATTGGCAGCGCCACCTTCGCTCAGGCGACCAATGCCATCTCCACAATCGGCACCCTCACAGCCACAGGCGATGTTCGGTTCGCGTCGACGCGACCTCTTACAGCGGCAAGCCCTGTTGCCGCAGCGAACATAACGCTCACCGGCAGCGCCGCTTCACCCGTTGCCATTGCCGTGTCATCGCCCGCCTTCGGCACATCAGCTGGTGGCAAGATAACCCTGTCGGCCAGTGACGCTGCGGGCGGGATTGTTCTTTCGGGCGTCCTTTCCGCCACTCCCACAGGTATCGTCGATCTCTCCACGGGCTCCGCCGGCGTCGCGCAAACCGCCGGTCTCCTTACCGCCGGCACGCTCCGAAGCTCCGGAGGCATCGCTGGCTCCTTGGCTCTTCCGCAGGCAAACAACATCTCCGGCCTTGGTCCACTCGCTGCCAAAGGCAGTATCACACTCACATCGGACAAGAGCGTCGCTGTCTCCAGTCCCGTCAGCGC
The DNA here is from genome assembly GCA_026400815.1 of Alphaproteobacteria bacterium. Classification (GTDB taxonomy): domain Bacteria; phylum Pseudomonadota; class Alphaproteobacteria; order Acetobacterales; family Acetobacteraceae; genus CAMDGX01. The sequence continues at coordinate 71,309 of JAPLOI010000033.1, read as the reverse complement.
AGGCTCCGGGACCGTTCTCTCCCTCGCCGCCCCTGGCATGACGTTCCTCGGGTCAGGCGCCCTCGCAGCTCCGGGCGGCATCGTTGAGATCGGCCCAACCACCAGCACCGCCACGATTGGCCTGGGCACTGCCCTGGGTGATTTCACCCTCGGCGATCTCGCCAACATTGCCGCCAACCACCTTCGGATCGGACAAGCCACGTCCAAGGGCTTCACGAACCAGGCAGGTGGTTTCACTCTGACTGATGCGATCTCGCCAGCTGTGACGACCCTGGAGCTCATCTCCAGCGGCTCCATCATCCAGACACAAGGCGGATTGTCCGTCCCTATCCTAACCGCCAAAGCCGACACGCTCGATATCGCCCAGCCAGGCAACGGTATCAGCACTCTTGGTGCACTGACCGTTGCGGGCAGCCTTGCCATCGCGAACGAAGGGACCATCGCCGTACCTGGCACGGTTTCCGCAGCTGCCATCAGCCTGCGAAGCAACGCCGCGTCTGCAAAAGCGCTCGATATCGGAGGCACTCTCAGCACGGGTGTCGGTGGCACGATCGCGCTTGCCGCCACCAACACGCTCGGCGGCATCACGCTGTCCGGCCAGGTAAACGCCACCGCCACTGGAACCATCGATCTTGGAGCCGGCCGTGGCGGTATTGCCCAGCCCGCAGGAACAATGACGACGGGCCTGCTGCGCAGCACCAGCGGTTCCAAGGGGAATGTCTCGCTCAACCGGGCAGGAAATGCCATCGCCACCTTGGGTGAGTTTTCTGCTGCCGGCGCGGCCTTCACCTTGGTCGATAGCATCGCACTCAACGTTACCGGCGCAGTGACCGCCCATGACGTCACCTTGCGCAGCGGCGGCACGACCCTTGCCCTGACGGATACGGGCAAGCTCGACGTCGCCGGCACAGCGCTGCTCGCCACCACACGCACCGATAGCGGGATCATCCTTGCGGGTGTCGTTCAGGCGTCCACGCTGGACCTGTCGGCTGGCACGCTCGGCATCAACCAGACAGACGGCATGCTGACATCCGGAACACTCCGCAGCACCAGCGGCAGCGCGGGAACTGTATCGCTGAATCAGGCGGAAAACAGCATCACCTCGCTCGGCCCATTCTCCGTTCCCAACGCAGACCTGATCCTGGCCGATTCATCCCCGCTCATCGTGGCCGGAAACATCCTGGCGGGGAATGTGACCCTGCGGGGCACCGCTGCCAGCACCAAGGCGATCGCGGTTACGGGGTCCATCGCCACCAGCGCCGGCGGTGTCATCATCATCGCTGCACCCAACCCAGCCGGAGGCATCGCCCTCTCTGGTCCGCTGACCGCGCCAGGCGGCACACTCGACCTTTCCGCAGGAAGTGGAGGCATCACGCAATCCGGCAGCTTTATGTCCGCCAACACGCTTCGAAGCAGTGCCGGTGCCGAAGGGCCTGTGGCTCTGGCGCAATCGACGAACAAGATTGCTTCCCTGGCCGACTTCTCCGTTACCGGCTCCAGCTTTTCACTTGCCACCAGCTCAGCGCTTGCGATCCCAGGGACTGTCACGGCGAGTAGCATTTCCATAGTGGGCTCGGCATCCGGATCAGCCATAAGCCTGCTGGGTGGCCTATCGGCGCCAGGCGGGGCGCTGAGCCTGACCGCATCCAGTCCTTCAGGTGGCCTTTCGCTCGGCGGAACACTTTCTGCAAACGAGGTCAACCTTACCGCCGGCACCAGTGGAATCGTTCAGCCGTCTGGCAGTCTTACTGCAACGACACTCCGCACCACCGTCAATGGTGCCAGCGCTGCCCTCGATCGCCCCTCGAACAGCATCGCGACCCTCGGCGACACGGCACTGACAGGCGGCAGCTTCGTGTTGGTCAATGGCATCCCCCTGACTGTTGCAGGGAAGGTGACTGCCAAGAGTATCTCTTTGACAGATACTGCGTCAGGGACCGCAATCGCCGTCGCCGGCGACCTGATCTCAGACGCCGGCGGCCTCATCACCCTCAACGCAAGCAACCCGGCTGGAGCCATCGACCTCACAGGCGCGCTCAACACGTCCCTCACCGGTGTAGTCGATCTCACGGCGGGCACCAGCATCATCCAGGCCAACGGAAGCATTACCACTGGAACGCTTCGGAGTGCCGGCTCGATTGGCCACGATATCGCGCTCGATCGTACCAGCAATGCCATCAAGAGCATTGGTACGCTTGCAGCAGGCGGAACGGCGAGCATCACAAGCAACATCCCGTTGGACATCAGTGGCTTCCTTTCGGCTGCCACGGTTTCCCTCACGGCAACCGCCCCTGGCACCGCACTTTCGATCACTGGTAGCGCGTTTTCGGCAGGCGCCATGGCGTTGGCAGCCTCCAGCCCAAGCGGAGGTATCGCACTCTCCGGTACGGTCTCGGCATTGATGCTTGATCTTAGCGCGGGCAAGGGCGGCATTTCTCAATCCGCAGGCACCCTTTCTGCCGGCACCCTGCGCAGCACGGCCGGCATCGGCGGTGCGACCAGTCTTGGTCAACTTGGCAATGCCATCGGCAAGCTGGCGGACCTTAGCGTATCAGAAGCGGCACTCACGCTTCATTCCGGCATCCCCATCGACGTGGTCGGCACCGTATCCGCCGACGCCATCACCATTCGCAGCTCCGCAGCGGAACCAACGGCGCTTTCAGTGAGCGGCAATCTCACGGCCCACGAAACAGCCTCCCTTGCAGCCTCCGCCCAGACTGGCGGCATGGTCCTTACTGGCAACATCCAGGCCGACACTCTGAACCTTTCAGCGGGGTCGGCAGGCATCACACAATCAGCCGGACAGATTAAGGCCCAGATGCTGTCCAGCACGAGCGGGGCTACCGGCTCGGTCACGCTTGACCAGGCCACGAACAGCATCACCGAGATATCGGGTTTCGCCGTCTCGGCCGGCGCCTTCACCCTTAGCAATGCAGCAGCGCTCACCATCTCCGGCACCTTGGCGGCGGACCGTGTCGCCATCACAGCGCTCCCGGGTGGCAAGGCGATCGCCGTTCCTGGCGCCATCGTGACCTCAGCGGGCGGCACAATCACCCTCACGGCCAAGGACACTGCGAGCGGGATCTCCCTCCCAGGCGTGCTCGACGCGAGCCCCACGGGCACCATTGACCTGTCGGCAGGCGCCTTGGGCATTGCCCAGACTGGTGGCAGAATTGTTGCGAGAACACTCTATAGTACAGACGGGACAATAGGCCCAGTCACCCTGTCTCGGACAGGTAATATGATCGCTGAACTCGGGGACTTCAATGTGGCCGGGAAAGCATTCTCGCTGGCCACCAGCATCGCACTGGCCGTTTCCGGCACAGTGTCGGCGCATGGCATCAAGATCGACAGCACTGCCGGGGGAACCGCGCTTTCCATCGTGGGCGACCTCACCGCCCCGGGGGCGTCTATCGCTCTTGGCGCCCGGGGGGCGCAGGGTGGCCTTTCCATTGCCGGGACCATCACGGCAGACCAGTTGGATCTCGTGGCGGGTCGCCATGGCATCGCTCAGCCTGGCGGCAGCATAGCCGTCACAACGCTGCGTGCCTCCGCCAACGGCGGCGACGTGAGTCTGGACCGAGCCAACAACAGCATCGCCGTCTTGGGCGCCACCACCATCACAGGCGGCACCCTCACCCTGCGTGACAGCATTCCCCTCACAATCACCGGGGCCATAAAGGCCGACGTCTTGGATATCGCCAACTCGGCTGCGGGAACGGCGATCAGCGTTCCAGGTGATCTGGTCGTCGCACCAGGCGGTCGGATCACACTGGCGGCCACCGGCGCTACCGGGGCCCTGGAACTCGGTGGTCTCCTGGATGGCTCGGCCACCGGCATTCTCGACCTCAGCGCCGGCAGTAGCGTCACCCAAAGCGCAGGCACCGTGATCGTGGGGACGCTTTGGAGTGGCACTGGGATTGGCGGTGATCTTGTCCTGGCGCAGCCATCGAATGCCATCGGTACGATCGCCGGCCTCAAGGTTATTGGAAAGGCCAATCTGACGGATAGCGTCCCCCTCACGATCACCGGCCCCCTCTTTGCGAAAGACCTGTCCGTTCTCGGCACCGCCGCCGGAACTGCGATCTCCCTCACCGGCAGTGCTTCGGCCAGCGCAAGCCTCACGCTTCAGGCATCAAGCGCAAGCGGCGGCATAGCGCTATCCGGCGTCGCTGCGGCGGAGATCCTGGACCTTGGTGCCGGCACCAATGGAATCATCCAAACGGGCGGTAGTATTGTGGCCACAACGCTCCGCAGCACCACCGGATCCGCCGGCGCAGTGGCCTTGAGCCAGAAAGCAAACAAGATTGCGTCCATCGATGGATTTACCGTTGCCAGCAACGACTTCACTCTTTCCAACGCTACCCCGCTGACCATCACGGGCCCATTGACTGCTACCAGCGTTGCGATCAGCAGCGCCGCCCCTGGCGCAGCCATCATCCTGGCTCCTGGCGGCACCCTCGCTGCCAACGGCAACCTCAACAACGGTGCAGGCTTCCTGACCATTCGGGCGACCCACCCGAATGGCGGCATCACGCTGAGTGGAGACGTCGACGCAACCATTCTGGACCTCTCCGCAGGGGCAGGCGGCATGGCACAACTCGGCGGCAGCATCAGGGCACCCACGCTGCGCAGCACCGAAGGTGTTGCAGGCTCCGTGACGCTGCTCCAACCCGGAAATGCGATTGGGTCCATCCTCAGGTTCGCCGTGTCTGATGGCGACTTCACGCTGCGCAGCAACAGCGCGCTGAACGCGCAGGATCTAAGCGCGCGCAACGTAGACCTCCAAAGTTCAAGTGGAGGAATCGACGTCGCGTCCCTAGGGATCACGACCGCAACAGGCGGCACCATCCGCTTACAGGCGGCAGGCGCACTCACCCTGGGCAACCTGAATGCCTCGCCCACCGGCACCATCGACCTTAACGCCGGTGCCGGCATCCAGCAGTTTGGAAGCTCTACGCTCACAGCCGGCACCCTGCGCAGCAGCGCCGGTGTGACCGGCAGGGTAGACCTGAGTGCCGGGAACTCGATCGGAAAACTGGATGACTTCGCAGTATCCGGCGGCAGCTTCGCCCTTTGGAGCTTCGTGCCGCTGACAGTGGCGGGCGTTCTGTCAGCGACGGATATCACACTGATCGCCGACAGCGCCAACATCGCCGCCATCAACATTGCCGGCACCACGCGCACAGCACCAGGCGGCACGATCGCATTGGCGAGCCTTTCGCCCAGCGGTGGCGTGACGATGTCAGGCACAGTCGATGCCACGAACACGGGCCTGCTGGACCTCGCGGCAGGGGCCGGTGGAGTGACACAAACGACGGGCACGATCATCGCCGGGAGGCTTCAGAGCGGCAACGGCGTCACTGGCTCCGTGCTGCTCGATCAACCCTCCAACAGCGTCAATACGCTCGGCCCATTCACCGTCAGGGCCGGAAACCTAAGCATCTTCGACAGCCAAGCACTGTCCATCCAAGGCCCAATCATCATCCCAAACGGTAATCTTGTCCTGACAGGCAGTGCTGCCGGTCCGGCGCTCACAGTGGCAGGCCCTATCTCCGTCTCCGGCACAGCCAAGCTGGCGGTGACGGACCCCACGGCTGGCATCACCTTGGGCAGTAACCTCGACGCGGCAATCCTGGACCTGCTTGCCGGCACGGGTGGTGTTACGCAAACGAACGGCGCTCTTTCCCTAGACACACTTCAGGCGTCCAGCGTGGCAGGTGCCGTCACCTTGGCATTGCCTGCCAACAGCATCGCCCGGATTGGAACGCTGGTGGTCCACTCCGGAGATGTTACCCTCACCAGTTCCGTCCCAGTCACGGTGGCGAGTACGCTGAGCGCCACCAAGGGAAATGTCTCCATTGCCGGATTGGGCGCCGGTCCTGCGGCCATCAATGTCACGGGCCGGATCGCCAGCGGCTCACAGATGGCGACCACGCTCGCCACTCCCGACGGCGGCATCACACTCTCCGGCTCGGCCGAGGCTCCCGCCGGACGTTTGTTACTGCAGACGGCCACGGGAGTGTCGGCCCCAGGACGCATTGTGGCCGCCACTCTATCGGCTGCTACAACCAGGACAGGCCATGTTGCGTTGGCCGGCCCCAACGAGGTGGAAAACTTCGCCGGCGCCTTCCTCGCCAATGGCAACTTCCTGCTGAACAATGCCATGCCCCTCACTGTCAGCGGCACGACAACCGCCCGCATACTCGGCATTTCAGCCACTGGTTACCTGCGCCTCTCCGATGGCACCAGCATCATCACCGACGGCCTATCGCGCAGTACTCAGGGCGTCAGCAGCAACCTGACGGCCACACAGATTGCAGGGCGTACCGTCACAGGATTGGGGAGCTACCTTGCAGCCACCTCCAGCTTCGGGGCTCCAGCGAGGATTGAGGTCGGCAGAATCAACGTCGCACCATTCTCAACACAGCTCAGCACGCTAGACTTCGTTCTGCCCCACCCACAGGCCGGCACCGTCTCGATCAGCCAACTGACTGGCAAGACCACAGACCTTGTTCTCATCACGCGCTCAGGCGGCGCCGCAACTGGCACGATCGATGTCGCAGGCCTGTTGGTTGTGGGCGCGGGCGGTAGGGCCGAACTGTTCGGCAGTATCGCAGGTGTCGACGGCCAGGCTGCAGCCAATCGTGCCAGCATCTCACCCCAACCCGGCAGTGAATACCGCTTCAATACCTGCCCCATCAGTTCGGTAAACTGCGTTCTCATCCCTGTTCAAACCGTGCCACCCATCAGCCCGCTGCGTGATATCCCGATCATCCGCGATCGGCCCACCCAAGACGACACAGACGTTCAACTGCCCAACGTCTCCGAAGAGGACTACTGACATGCGGCGATTGGTCCCCAACCTCGTCGCTGCACTCATCATTGGGCTCGCCGCCTGTTCCAGGCCACCTGAAGCTGCCTACGTCACCGGTAGTCAGTCCCGCCGATCCGAAGGTGGCGTCGCACTCGGCAAGAACGCATCGGGGGAAGACTGCTCCCAAAGCGCCGTTGGCGAAGGTGCGGACGTATATTGCGGGTCGTGGCTGCAGCCCAGTGCCCGAATACGGCGGCCGCCGACAGGCTCGCCTGCAGCGCCAGCGGAGATTGCGATAAGCGGGCCATGGCGCGCGGGCCTAGAACAGCGCTTTTCCTGTCAACCACCAGCCGCCACGACAATCCTCGGCAATGTACCAGCCCTGCTGCTGCAATGCACACGAAGGGTCGGAGGCTGGGCACATGTCGCACTCGTTGCAACAGTCGACGGCCGCACCTGGCTTGCCGACGGTGTGCAGCCCGCATGGCCAGTCGTGGAACGTGGCATTGGCGTGCTTTCCGGTCGCTTGCCCGCAGCATCCGCAGCACTGGATGTTCAAGGCGGCGCCGCGCAACGGCTTCTGGCCGAGCGCGCTGCTGCACGCGCGTTCTCCTCCGGCGATGTTGGTGAATACGACAGACTGATACGCGTCGCCGATGATGCAAACCGCACCGAGGACTTCGCCGGGGCCGAGAAAAACCTGCGGGCCGCATTGGCCCTCCAACAGAAGGCACTCGGCCCAGACAACCCGAACATTGTCGTGAGCCTGATCTCGCTTGCGCTGCAGATCTCCAACCAACGCCGTTTCGCAGAGGCAGACGCGCTTTTCACCCGGGCGGGCAGACTTGCCGCGGCCGCGGATGATCCGCTCCAGACAGTACGCCTTCTGCACTACCAAGCCCTGCATGCAGGCAATCAGGGCAAAGCCGATGACGCTCTCGCCCTTCTGGCACGTGCCGGTCGCGGCTATGCCGCACACCTGCCGGACGAAGTCCGCAATGCACGCCCCCGCGCGGCCGCGCGGGTAGGCGCAACAGGGGCGGGCTCCGGTATGGCCGAGCTCCTCCCAAGTCGCGAGATGCTGTCTGCGCCCTCCACTCGCACAGCCCTTCTGGGCCTGATTGAAGTGCGGCGCCGCGAAGCTGCCCTGCTCCGTCGGGCCGGGCGACTGGAGGATAGCGCAGCCGCGTTACGGCAGGCCGGCGAACTGGTGTCCGGCAACGGGCTACGCCAACCCGTCATCACGGCACGACTGGCGAGAACAGGTGGCGGCATCGTCGCCCAAACCGAGGGCGCCGCAGCTGCCGCAGAGGAATACGCCCGTGCCGCCGCCATCTTCTCTCAAGCCTTGCCAGATAGCCGGCCGCTGGCTGAGACATTGCTGCTGCGCGCAGGGCAGATGGTCAGCGCAGGAAAGACCAGCGCCGCCGACGATACCTGCCTGCGCGCTGTGAAACTGCTCCGTCAGCTGCGTGTCGGCACGGACGCAGTTCTGCTTGCCCCTTGTCTGGATGCGTTTGCGGCCGCGGCCAGCACCCGGCCCAGCGAAAGCCAGAAATGGCTGGGCGAAATGTTCGAGGCAGCGCAACTTGCTCAAGGCGGCGTGACAAGCCAGCAGATCGCGCAGGCGACGGCGCGGCTTTCGGAAAATGCGCGCGACCCCAAGGTAGCCGCTGCCATCCGCGCACGTGAGGATATCCGTGCCCGGCTTGCGGAACTGTATCGCGAGCGCGACCAACTTGAACCGGCGGCTGGCACGAACGCCCAATCCGCGTCGCCAGATCTCGATGCCAAGATTGTGAAGGCTCAAGAGGAAGCCGCAGACGCGGACAGCACACTTCAGGTCGCCTCGCCCAACTATGGCCAGCTGGTACAGCAGGTTGCCCCCGCTGCAGATGTTCTCGGTTCACTCGGCCCGGAAGAGGCTTTCGTCTCTCTCGCCTTGAGCGACTCCGGCGGGTGGGCATTCGCGCTACGCAACGGTCGTATCGCGGTCTCTCCCATTCGCGGCGGACTTCCGGAAATCACCCGCCTCGTCCGACGCGTCCGCAACAGCATCGAGAACACCACTGGCACGCCTCCGCCATTCGACACCGAAGCGGCACATGCGATCTACCGGGCTACCCTTGCAGGGCTGGAGGATGACCTCAAAGGCGCGGAGGCGATGGTCATCGTTCCGTCCGGTCCCCTTCTGTCACTTCCATTCGAGCTTCTTCTCACGGGTCCCGCCTCGTCAGAAGCAATCGCGACAGCGCCGTGGCTGATTCGCCGTGCAGCCATTTCCCACGTTCCCGCCGCTGCTAATTTCGTGTCCCTTCGCAAGATCGCCGGCAACTCCCGCGCCAGCCGCCCGTGGTTCGGCTTCGGGGATTTCCGTCCCGCCACATTGGCGCAAGCTACCCGGACGTTCGGGAGCGATTGCACCGATAGCGCGCGGCTGTTCGCGGCGATGCCTCCCCTCCCCTTTGCCCGCACCGAACTGGAAGCTTCTCGTCGCCTGCTCGGCGCCTCTCCCACCGATGCGCTGCTTGGCCCCGCGTTCACGGTGCCAGGTGTCAAACGCGCGCCCCTGAAGGATGTCCGGATCCTCCACTTCGCCACGCACGCGTTGTTGCCGGCAGAACTGCGCTGCCAAGCCGAACCCGCAATCGTTACCTCTGCCCCCGCTGGCTCCCTTGACGCCAACGGCTCATTGCTCACGGCATCAGCCATCCTCGACCTCGATCTCGATGCCGACACCGTCATACTCTCCGCCTGCAACTCGGGAGGCCCAGGCGGCACGACCGCAGGTGAAAGCCTTTCCGGCTTGGCGAGGTCGTTCTTCTATGCCGGTGCCCGCTCTTTGCTGGTGACCCACTGGTCCGTCAACGACCAGATCGCGGCTTACCTTGTCGCCGACTCACTCAGGCGACTGAACGACGCGCCTTCGCTTGGGATTACCGGCGCCATGCGCGCGGCCCAATTGGGGATGCTGGACGAAGCCGGCAAGGCTTTCGTGGCCGAGATTGCGCATCCCTTCTACTGGGCGCCCTTCGCCGTTATAGGCGAAGGGGGATCCCGGCGCGCGTCCGTCCAGGCAACTGTTTCGGCCTCTGCGCCGGGCGGTCTATAAGCGCTGGTAGCCAAAGTGCCGCATCGGCGTCGGCGCGGAGAGGAGTGGAATGGAGCACGGCAAGCTCGGCAAGTACGAGATCTCGGGCATCCTGGGCAAGGGCGCCATGGGAACCGTCTACGATGCGCACGACCCGGTCATCGACCGCCGTGTCGCCATCAAGACACTCGCGCTTCCGGATGCAACCGACACCGAGGCCCAACAGGAGCTCGCCCGTTTCAAGCGGGAGGCCCAGGCCGCGGGGCGCCTGACCCATCCGAATATCATTGGCGTCTTCGACTACGGAGAAACAGCCAAACTTGCCTACATCGTCATGGAGTACGTCGACGGCCCGTCCCTCAAGTCACTCCTCGACAAGAACGAACGCTTTCCCCCCACTGAAACTGTCCGAATTATTGAGGAGCTGCTGACCGGCCTTCAGTTCAGTCACGATCGTGGAGTCGTCCATCGTGACATCAAGCCCGGAAATGTCATGCTCACCCGCGATGGCCAGGTGAAGATCGCCGATTTCGGCATTGCCCGGATGGAAAGCAGCAGCATGACCCAAGCCGGCACCATAATGGGCACGCCGGCCTACATGTCACCCGAACAATTTATGGGCCAAACCGTCGATTCTCGTAGCGACATCTATTCAGTGGGTGTCCTGCTGTACCAAATGCTGACTGGCGAGCGCCCGTTTGAAGGCAGCATGACTGCCATCATGCACAAGGTCCTGAACGTATCTCCACCCCATCCGTCGGAACTCTCGGTAACCGCGCCCGAAACACTGGATTCCGTCGTCGCGCGGGCGATGGCGAAACGACCGTCGCAGCGCTACGCATCGGCCAACGAGTTTGCCCGATCCCTGCGCGCTGCATTCCAGGGCCACGTGCTTGCCCCAGAGATCATCGATACCGAAGCGACGATCGTTGCGGCACCAAGCAAGATTGTCGTTCCATCTTCGGCGCCCTTCATCCAGGCAACCGTTGCGCAGCCATTGCCGTCGCCTCCTGCCCTGCCCCCAGAGAAGCGGAGCATCGTACCTCTGGTTGCGGGGCTCGCACTATTGGCTACTGGCCTTGGCGGAGGCGGTTGGTATTGGCTGGGTCAGCGGCATTCCCAACCAAGCGCGATCATCGCAACGACGCCGGCGTCCGTCCCTGGCGCGTCTGTGCTATCCTCCACTTCCCCGATGCAAAATAATGCCGTTTCTGTACCTTCTTCGGATACAGGCCAGAGGCCAATGCTCGGCGCACTTCCTGCTCCGACCGATAGCCCAGCTCCAGCAAAACCCAGCAATTCCATCCCGGAACCAGCACCGTCTACTGTTGAGGTTTCTCCATCACCGACACCAGATGCCCCGGGTGGTGTGGAACGTGCAGCCATTCAGCCAAGCCAACCGCCAGCCGCACCGATATCAGAGATCACCGCGGCTGTTCCACGTCCCTCCCCCGCCACCTTGCGTGCAGCGCTCCAGACTGCGGTTGCCAAAACGCATTGCGCGCTGTTGCACGGCAAAATCTCGGATGATGGGAGCGTGACCGTGACCGGATTGGTAAGCCAATCGAGAAACGCTGAACTACAGCAGCGCATGAATGATGTGGCTAGCATCGCCCCTACGGCATGGCAGGTTCGCCCATTTGAGGGCCCCTACTGCGACGCAATTGACACCATCCGCCTTGCAGAACGCCCTTTTGGAACCGGCATTCCCGATATTGGTTTGGGAGTAAAGACGGACCAAGTCAAACTGCATGAGAATGACAATATCGTACCGGGCTTTACAATGCCAGACTACCCCGGTTACGTACAGCTTTCCTATATCAGCAATGATGGTGCACTCGTTCACCTCTATCCCAGCAACGAAGCACGCCAGGCCGACGTTATGATCGGAGAACTACTACAATCACATAAGATCAATGGAATGGAATCACGGCAATTTCCTGCCGGCGCCACCGTCTACGTTGGGGACCCCGCAACTTGCCAATGCAAACCTGAGGAAATTGGATGGCAGGTCGCCCCCCCCTATGGGGCTGACATGATGATCATCGCGATCTCATCACAGCCTCTGTTTCCAAAGCCTCGCCCAAGCGACGACACGGCGGAGACCTATCTACGCGACCTTCAAGCCGCCCTCACCGACGCGATACGGCGCGGCCTGCGCGTAGACACGCGAGCGATATTGGTCGAGACCGAGCTGCGCTGATGCACCCGCCGCGGTCTTCGCAGTACCGAACCCGCTGATGGAAGCGTCGCAACACACGCATCACGAAGCCAGCCATTTGGCATGCCAAGCAAAAAATCCGCCTGCCATCGGCCCAAGATCTCCAAGGAAACACCAAGCGACGCGGCACTGAACAAGCGCGTATCTGTTGTGTGCATCAGGTAAGCCTGCATCTCGTTCGCCATCACGTCTTCATTGGCCGGGTCATAGCCTTGAGCCGCAAGGTAGCGTTTGAACGCAGACCTGCCCTCGTCACCCAGTCTGTCCCGCCAAAACCTGCGGACATACTCTGCATAGTCCCGGCTGGTGAAAAACTCCGCATGAGACAACTCATGCCGGAGGATACCCGCCCGCATAGCGGCATCCACTCCATGGCCCGCACCCACCTGGGGTATCGAGATCAAGGCACCACGCGTATCCGGCCCGAGGAGCCCCTCCTGTCGCAAGACTTGCCGTAGCCAATCCTCCTGCGGCCTGAGCCGCACCCCGTCGCGATCGGCCAACACAAAGAAGCGGTTCAGGTCTGCTGCCTGGTAGTCGTGCCCGAGATAGTAGGTCTCCATCGTGTCGCCAGAGGCAAGGATCGCTGCATCAAGTTCGGCATCGTTCAGCACGCGATCCCTGGGAAGCCCCACCTTCTCTACCAACGCGGCAACGCGGTTCAGCATCAACCCCTGTTCCAGCAGCGACGTAAAATCCAGCACCAGCACCCGTCTATTGGGGGCGAACCTGAACACTTTCACTCCCTCTCCTACATGAGAGAGGATCTCGGTTTCATCGGCCAGCTGCACCGTCATCCCGGGCGCTTCTAACCCGGTCCCCGGCCCCAAATGCACATCCAGCGGCAGATTCTTCTCGCGCATCAAGAACCAGCCAACCACCCCGACCAAAATCACGCAGAAAAGCGCAATCATCCGGAATACCGGCGGAACTCCGCCACCAGCGGGCAGCAGTGGGCGATCCGCGGGTCTGCCATACTGCCGGCTTCGTGGCGGGTTAATCGACGCCTGACTCTCCGGCGGCAGATTGGGCGCGGGCTTTTCTGTCATCCACGACACCAATAGCGCACGCACACCAGCCCAATCAACGTCCGGTCAGGCACCGATATTGATTACCTGCACACGGCGGTTGCGAGGCTCAGGTGTTTGATCAGGCGTCTGTACCCTTAGCTCCTCTTGCCCACGACCCACAGGATCCAATCTCGAGTTCGATACACCAAATCGACTTTGCAGATATTCGGCCACCCGGGCTGCGCGGGCTTGAGACAAACTCATGTTTGTCGAACGCGAACCCGTTGTGTCGGTGTGCCCCTCAATTCGGAAGCGGAAGGCAGCGAGTGCCTCGCTGCTGAGCGCACGCCCAAGTTCATCCAAGGCCCGCATGGCACCCGCCGTAAGCTCGGCGGATCCACTTTCAAACTGGACTGTCAGGTCGATCGACGGTGCAGCAGCTTGCTGTGCCGGTGCAACTTGGGGCTGCACAGATGCACCAGCCGCAGGCATCGCAGGCACGGCGGCAGCCGCCTCAGCCGCTGGTCGAGGATCGTTCGCAGCGGGTACGGTAGCTGCAGGAGTCGCAGCAGATGAGGATGGGCGAATCCCTCGGACGCCAGTTTGCAGCGGACCGCTCGGCCGCAATGCACGGATAATCTGATCAGCGGAAGGTGTGCCTTGTGCCTGCGCACCGTAACTGGCGAACAGTAGCGACGGCACAATCACAGCAGAAGCGAAAAGCAAGCGACGCATGGTCACTCCTCTCGGGAAAGAATACCCCTTCATATCACACGATAGTCTGCAGTGGCAGTAGCCATCAGCCCCGCAAGACGGGTGACAAGATCAACTTACGGCGATGTGTGGCCAGCGTCGCCGGCCCTGCCTACTCAAGGAGTGTATCGGTTCCCAGATGGAATAGGCAATCGCCTCGGCTTGTACGGCCAGGCACCCGCTTGCAAAGTACGAATCCCTCGCGTCCAAAGCGGAACTCCACCGCTGCGGCCCAGGGCGTTTCCGGAAAATGTATGCGCCCGGCAAGCTGCCCCTTCCGCACCTCGTCGCCGAGTTCAACGACGGGCTCAAACACGCCGCTGTCTGGTGCATACACGAAGTAATCCGGTCCGCCCACATTGAGAAACCGAGTATCCTCGCCCTTGAGCCTCATTTTCCGGGGCAGGATGCCCATCTGCACCAGCACATTGCGCAAGCCCCGTTCGACGATTCGCAGCGCCGCCGGTGTCACCTGTCCTGAGCCGCCCAACTCAGTGCCTACAGCGAGCTTTCCCGCCCGCTCCGCACCGCCCATCAGCGTGCTGTCAGTGCCTGTTCCATTCCCGCCGCCGGAGACATATGCCAGCGGCGACCCAAATGCCCGCAGCAACGCGACCTGCTGCGCATGGCGCCCCGCATCCGACACTCGCTTGATCAGCGCGCACGGCACATACATCAGAGACGATCCGCCTGAATGCAGATCGCAGACGACATCGGCCATCGGGATCAGCACATGCTCGATAAAGAAAGCAATCTGCTGCGTCACCGTGCCATCAGGATTTCCTGGGAAAGTACGGTTCAGGTTTCCTTCGTCTAGCGGGGAAGTACGTTGTCCTGCCATCGCGGCGGGGAAGTTTGCCATCGGCAGAATGATCACGCGCCCCTTGATCTGGGATGGATCAAGCGCCTTGGCCAGGTTGGCAAGGGCAACTTGCCCCTCATACTCGTCACCGTGATTGCCCGAAACAAATAGAGCCGTGGGGCCGGCCCCATTCTTGATCACAACAATCGGGATGGGAATGAAGCCATATGCCGAGGTATGCACCGAATGAAACAGCCGCACAAAGCCGGTCTGCTTGCCCTCCGCGTCGAAATCAACCTCAGGGATCAGGCGCGAACGAGCAGCATCCGACATTGTTCCATCCCTTTGTTCAGGCTCTTGTCTGCGTCATCAGGTGGCACGCCACTCCGTGTCCTGGTGCCGTTTCAAGCAAGGGTGGCAGCGTCTCCTTGCAGATCGGCATCACGTGCGGGCATCGCGTGTGGAACCGGCAACCAGATGGCGGATTAAGCGCACTAGGGATGTCACCGGAAATCCGCTGCCGCTTCCCTCGCCCCCGTACGCGCGGATTCAGCACAGGCACCGCACCGATCAGCGCCTGGGTATAGGGATGTTGTGGGCTGGCGTAGATGGCCCGCTTGTCCGCAACCTCCACGACTTTGCCCAGGTACATCACTGCGACCCGATCGGAGATATGCTTCACGACCGATAAATCGTGGGCGATGAACAGGTAGGTGAGGCCAAGCTCCGTCTGTAAATCCTGGAGCAGGTTCACGATCTGCGCCTGCACGGACACATCCAATGCCGACACCGGCTCATCGCACACCACGAAGCGCGGCCGCAGTATTAGGGCTCGCGCAATACCAACGCGCTGCCTCTGCCCCCCCGAAAACTCGTGCGGAAATCGATCGCGCGCCCTGGTCGGCAAGCCGACAAGCTTCAGCATTTCCCCTACCAGCCGCCTGCTGTCTGCATCCGGCTTCGCGCCATGGATCAACAACGGCTCCATGACGATGTCTTCCACCATCATGCGGGGGTTAAGTGCTCCATAGGGATCCTGAAAGACAATCTGCATCGCCTTTCGATGAGGCCGCATCGCCTTCGCATTCAATCCAGTGATTTCCTGGCCATCGAACCGAATACTTCCCTCCGTCGGTTCCATCAGCCGGATCAACAGGCGGCCTAGCGTCGATTTTCCACAGCCACTCTCACCCACCAGCCCCAGCGTTTCCCCGCTGTTGATCGACAACGACACATCGTCCACCGCCCTCAGCGGCGTCACAGTGCGACGAAACAAACCACCCGACCGCACCGGGAAATGCTTCGACAAACCCGAAAACTCGATCAACGGGTTCATGCCATCACCTTCGGCAGCAATTCCCCTGTTCGGATACAGGCAACGAAATGGCCGTGCTGTTCCTCCACCAGTGGTGGGATTGCACTACGGCACTCCTCCACCCGGAACCGGCATCGTGGCGCGAACCGGCATCCCGGGGGACGGCGCGCGGGCTCCGGCAACGACCCCGGAATTGCGACCAAACGCTCCGCTTCCTGCTCCAACGTCGGCACGCACGAAAGCAACCCGCGCGTGTAGGGGTGACGCGGCTGCTCGAACAGTTCCACAACCGACGCCTGTTCCACGATCCTGCCGGCATACATCACCAGAACCCGGTCGGCTGTCTCGGCAATCACGCCCATGTTGTGCGTAATCACAATGATCGCCATGCCCAGTTCATCACGCAAATCCATCAGCAGATCCAGAACCTGCGCCTGGATCGTCACATCCAAGGCAGTTGTCGGCTCATCGGCAATCAGGAGCTTCGGATTGCAGGCCAGGGCCATGGCAATCATCACCCGTTGCCGCTGCCCGCCCGACAGCTGATGCGGGTAGTCCGACATCCGCTTCGCCGCAGAAGGGATACCGACCTTGTCCAGCATCGACACGGCACGGGCATACTGCTCGCGCTGGCTGAGCCGCTCATGCGCGCGCAGCGTCTCCATGATCTGCTCGCCAATGGTGAACACCGGGTTCAACGATGTCATCGGCTCTTGGAACACCATGGAGATCCCAGAGCCACGGATCGCCTCCATGCGCCGTTCCGGCATGGTTGTGAGTTCGTCGCCTGCGAACCGTATCGACCCAGCCGCGATCCGGGCCGGCGGCTGCGGCAGCAAGCCCATGATCGTGAGCGCCGTCACACTCTTCCCGCTGCCAGACTCCCCAACGATGCCAAGGATTTCCCCCTCGGCAACGTCGAAGCTCACGTCCTCCACGGCGGTCACCTCTCCCCGCTCAGTCTGGAAAGCGGTGGTGAGGTTCCTGACTTCCAATAAACTCATTGTTGAATCCTGAGCCTCGGGTCGAGCACGTCACGCAGCCCGTCTCCGAGCAGATTCAGCCCCATGACCGTAATCATCAGCGCGATGCCAGGAATTGTGATGATCCACGGCGCCTCAACAAGATACTGCCGACCCTCTGCCATGATGTTCCCCCAGGTCGGCGTCGGCGGCACCGCGCCCAGCCCCAGGAAGGACAGCGTTGCCTCGGACAGAACCGCATAGGCGAACAGGAACGAAAGCTGCACGATCAGCGGCGCCATGGCGTTCGGCAGGATATGCCGCCGAAGAATGCGCCAATGCCCGGCCCCCGCCGCCACAGCGGCCTGCACATATTCCATCTCACGCAGCACAATCACGCTCGCCCGCACAATTCGCGCTGTCCTCGGAATGTAGACGATTGAGAGCGCCAGGATCGCGTTAAAGGTCGAGGCACCCAATACTGCGGTGATCGCAATCGCCAGCAGGATAGCGGGAAACGCCATCATGGCGTCGTTCACCCTCATTAGCGCATTGTCCAGCTTCCGAAAGTACCCAGCCGCGGCCCCAATCAACGTCCCGAACACTGCGTTCAGCAGCACAACGGAAAACCCAATGTAGAGCGACAGCTGCGCCCCAAAGACGACACGCGCCCACAGCGACCGGCCAAAATTGTCCGTCCCGAACACGAACCCATCTACTCCTGGCGCCCGAAAGCGCCAGCGCATCGCAAGCCGCACCGGGTCCGCGGTTGTGATCAGCTGTGCGAAAACCCCAGCCAGCAGAATAATCGAACACAGGCAGAGCCCCATCAGGAACAGCCGGTGCCGGAACAGGCGCCGTACCGTCATTCGCCAGGGCGCCTGCCGCTTGGCAGCAACCTCGAACTCCTCCTCAAGCGGCGCATCATCAGCCGCCGGCCTCACCGCCACCAGTTCAGGACCGTTCATAGCGCACCCTGGGGTCAAGAATGGCGTAGGCAATATCGACGAGGATGTTCACCAGAACCAGGAAGGTGGTCGTCAGCAGAAGTCCACCTTGCACCATCGGATAGTCTCGGTTCAGCACCGCCTGCGTGAGCAACTGGCCCATGCCAGGAATGGAGAACAGGCTCTCCGTCACAACGGCGCCCGAAATTGAAAGACTGATGATAATCCCTACCACGGTCGTAATCGGGATCAGAGCGTTTGTCAGTGCGTGCTTCACCACCACGACACGCCGCGGCAGCCCCTTCGCCCGGGCGGTGCGGATATAGTCCTGGCGCAGCACTTCCAGCATTGTGGATCGCGTGATCCGCGCCAACAGCCCCATCTGCAGCAGCGCCAGCGACAGCGCCGGCATGGTCGAAGTCCGGAGCCAACCGATCGGGTCCTGCCACAACGGGATGTATCCACCAGTTGGCAGCCAACCCAGATGCACGGCGAACAGCAGGATCATCAGCAACCCGAGAAAGAAGTTCGGCACCGAGATGCCGATCATCGAGAACACCATGGCAAGCTGGTCCACCAGCGTGTTCTGCCGCAGCGCTGCCACGATCCCGCTGACCATCCCAAGCAGCAACGTAAGCACCAACGCATACATCGCCAAGGCGATCGTCACTGGCAGCCGGATGAGGGTTACCTGAAGCACGTCCTGGCCCATCAGGATGGACCGCCCCAGATTGCCCTGCAGCAGCCCACCATACCATTTGACGAGCTGCACCACGAATGGCTCATCCAACCCAAGGTCCTTGCGGATCAGCGCGAGCTGATCCGCAGTCGCCGACATTCCCGCAATCGCTGCGGCGGGATCGCCCGGAATGAGCCGCATCAGCCCGAAGGTGATAAGGCTCACGATCAACAGCACCGGGAGCGACCCCAGGATGCTGCGCAGGGCAACCCCCCACATCCGCGTTCAGACCCGCATCACTGGAAGGACACGTTGGAGAAGCGCGGGATGCGGAACGGCTTGTAGCCGACCACGTTCGCCCGGACCCCCTGCACCTTGGTGAGCGACCCGAACGGGAACACATAGGCCTGCTCGAAGATGCGCTTTTGCATCGCCACGAACGCTGCCTGGCGCTCCTTCGGATCCACCTTCAGGTTCATGTTCTCCCATTCGGCGGCCAGAACCGTATCCTCCTGGCCAGGCTTCGGCTTGTAGTTCGGGTTGGTCCCCATGAAGAAATTCATGGTCGCCAGCGCACCCAATGCCGGCTGCGTGCCGTACCCGGTGAAGAAGAAGTTCCAGCCCGGCGAGGGCGAGGGCGCGGCTGCCATCTGCACCGCCGTCGGCCAGTCCACCACCTTCAGCTCCGCCTTGATGCCGATCGATTGCATCTGCTGGCTCATCACCAGAGACGCATTGTACATCGAAGGATAGTCCTTGTTCGTCAGAAGGAACACCGGCTCGCCCTTATAGCCGGATTCTGCCAACAGAGCCTTCGCCTTGGCAGGGCTCTTCTGGTTGTAGAACTCCTTACCCGCATCGGTGTAGCTCGCCTGGTGCGGATACTGAAAACCCACGTTCAGCTTATAATTGCCGTCCGTCGAGGCTTCCATGATCTCCTCGTTGTCCAGCAGCGCCATCACCGCCTGGCGGAACTTCGCATTGTCCGTCGGCACCTGGGATGCATTGGCGGAAGCGATGTGCACCCACCAATTCTCCAGCGGCAGGATGGTGATGCGGTTGTCCTTCTTCAGGTCGGCCACCGACGTGAAGGGGATATCCTCCACCCCATGCAGCTCGCCCGTGCGCAGCCCGGCAACACGCGCGCCAGGCTCAGTCACGATACGGAACGTCACCGTGTTGAAGCAGGCCTGCTTGTAGCCGCCGAACCCGGTCCGCTCGGTGAACTTCGTATTTGGCGTGTAGCCGTCGTAGCGCTTCAGCCGCACATGGCTTCCCGGCAGGAACTCAACCAGCTGGAACGGCCCGGTCCCGATCGTGCGCAGCTGCTGCGGCGCGTCGTCCTTCAGCTCTGCCGGAATGATCACGATCGGCTGCGAGAACGAGCTGATGAACTCGACGAAGGTCGGCTGCCGCTTCTTCATCGTCACCACGAAGGTGCTGGCGTCCGGGGCCTCCCACTTTTCCACGTTGTCCAGAATCTGCCGTTCGGCCGCCACACGCTTATAGCGGTCCCAGGAAGCCACCACGTCGGCCGACGTCATCGCCTTGCCGTTGTGGAACTTCACCCCCTGCCGCAGCTTGAAGGTGTAGATCAGCCCGTCCGGCGACTCGGTGTAGCTTTCCGCCAGGTCCGTGATCGGGTTGTTGCTCTCGTCGCGCGCCATCAGCGCCTCAAAGATATTCATCGCCACGTTGCGCGTGGAGATCGTCGTCGAAGTCATCTGGTCCAGCGAATTGACATTCGCTTCCTGCCCGAAGACGAAATCGCCCCCTACCTTCGGGCACTTGTACGTCTGCGCGAGCGCCGAGGTGCTGCCCAGCGCACCGATAAATGCCATCGCGGCCGCAAAGCCGAGCGGCCCCCATCCGGTCCGTGCCATCGGAAACTCTCCCTGTGTTGCGGCGCAGCGGCGCCGAAGGGCAAATCTTCGTGGACGCCTGCCCAACCCGTCAAGATAATCAGTGGAAGTTTCCTGCCGGGAGAACACGAACGATGCACACAGCCCTGCCGATCACCGGCTATCTCGACCGCTTCTCCCACCGCCCCGGCGAGACCTTCACCGCCCATGTCGGCCTGCGCACGCCGGGCCGCGCCCGTGCGCACCTGGTCCGCGTCATCAGTGGTGACCCCAACCCGGCCGGCCCAGGCCTCAGGTTCGAGGACCTCTCCAGCGTCTTCGCGGCCGACTTCCAAGGTAGCCACCAGCCCATCGCGCTTGGGTCCTACGCCCGCATAGCGCCAGCGCCCACCAGTGCCCCTGGGGCCCCTCGCACCTGGACCGCGCTGATCCAGCCCGGCCTCCCACATCAGACCCGCACCGTCCTCTCTGAATCCGACGCCACCGCCACCGTTACCCTGCGCGCGGGCTCGATTGGCGCGCAAGCCGAACTCTCCTGGCCCGGAGGCACGGTAACCCTGCAGACCGACACGCCGCTGCGCCCGCGCCTTTGGGTGCGCCTGTGGCTCTGCGCCGATCCGGCCACTGGCGCCCTCTCACTCGGCCAGACGGACGAGCGCGGCACCACGGTGATCGTCACGTCCCTGGCGCCAACCATGCGCCTTCCTTCCGCGGGCACGCTCCTGATCGCTGCTGAAAACCCGCATGCCCCCGCCAACCACTTCACCGGCAAGATCGAGGAGCCCGCACTCCTCGCTGGCACCGTCGCCAACTGGCCAAAGGCGCTGGATCGCGCGCCCCTGCCCATCATCGCCCAATGGGACTTCGGCTTGGCCATCGACAGCCAGACCATTGTCGACATTGGCCAGCAGCACCGCCACGGCGCGCTGGTCAACGCTCCGACCCGCGCCGTCGTCGGCGCGCGCTGGTCCGGCACCGAGCATTGCTGGCGACATGCGCCCTCCGACTACGCAGCCATCCACTTCCACGATGGCGACCTCGACGATTGTGGCTGGCAATCCAGCTTCACATTCCCCGTCCCGGAGTCCCTGCGATCCGGCGCCTACGCACTGCACCTCACCTGCGCCGACGGCGAGGACTGGCTGCCGCTCTACATCCTCCCGAAACGCCATGGCCCGCACGCCCCCATTGCCTTCCTGGCCTCAACCTTCACCTACCAGGCCTACGCCAACCATGCCCGCGGCAACGCCGACACCGACTACATGGCCCGCGTCCAGGAATGGGGCGCCTATCCCAACAATGCCGACCACTGGCCGCTCTACGGCCGCTCCACCTACAACAAGCACGCCGACGGCAGCGGCATCTCGCTGTCCTCCCGGCTGCGGCCCATCCTCACGATCCGGCCTGGCTACCTCACATTCAACGACCCCTTGGGCTCCGGACTGCGCCACTACCCCGCCGACACCCACCTCCTCGCCTGGCTCACCGACAAGGGCCTCGATTTCGACGTCGTGACCGACGAGGACCTCGATGACGAAGGCGTGGATCTCATCGCCCCCTACAAGACCGTCCTCACCGGCTCCCACCCCGAGTATCACACGCTCGGAACGCTGGACGCCCTCTCCGCCTACACCCACAGCGGCGGAAAACTCTGCTACCTCGGTGGCAACGGCTTCTACTGGCGCATCGCCCGCGACAAAGCCCGCCCCCACATGATCGAAATTCGCCGCGCCGAAGGCGGAATCCGCGCCTGGGCCGCCGAGCCCGGCGAATACTACAACGCCATCGACGGCCAGATGGGCGGCCTCTGGCGCCGTAACCGCCGCCCGCCTCAGCAACTCGCCGGCGTCGGCTTCTCCGGCCAGGGCAAGTTCGAAGGCACCTACTATCGCCGCCTCCCGTCTTCCTACGAAGGCGACCTCGCCTGGGTTTTCGCCGGCATCAACGAGGAGATCGTTGGCGATTACGGCCTGTCTGGCGGCGGCGCCGCGGGCTTCGAACTCGATCGCGCCGACCCCATGCTCGGCACCCCCGAGAACACGATCATCCTCGCTCGCTCCGAAGATCCGCCAAAATCCTTCGTCACGGTCCACGAGGAACTCCTGGGCGCGTCTAACACCATCAGCGGCGAGAACGCACCGGACTTGATGCGTGGCGAGATCACCTACTTCGATACCCCCTCAGGCGGCGCCGTCTTCGCCGTTGGGTCTATCACCTTCTGCGGGTCCCTCTGGCGCGATGGCCGCTTTGATGGTCCAGTGTCACGCCTGCTGGAGAATGTGGTCCGCCGCTTCGCTGGCAGTTGAGCCAGGGGAGAGAACGGCCATGATGGTTCCGCACACCAAGCTGCACGATATCGCCCTGCAGCTTCTGCGCGCCGGCGGCAGCAGCGAGGACGAGGCGAACACGGTGGCCGATCACCTGATCGGCGCCAACCTCGCCGGCCACGACAGCCATGGCGTCGTGATGCTCTCGCCCTACGTGAAGTCGCTGAAATCCGGCAATCTCAAGCCCAACCATAAGCCTGCCATCGTCAGCGAGAACGGCCCCTTCGCCGTCTGGGATGGCAAGCACTGTTACGGCCAGATCGTCGCTCGCCAAGCCATGCAATGGTGCATCGACACCGCCAAGACGCAAGGCATCGCGATTCACGGCCTCAGGAACGTCCATCACATCGGTCGCGTCGGCACCTATGGCGAAATGGCTGCTGCCGCTGGGCTTGTCTCGATCTCCTTCGTCAATGGCTATAGCGGCAAGCCCCGCGTCGCCCCTTTCCGCGGCAAGCACGGTCGCTACACCACCAACCCTATCTGCATCGCCGTTCCCGGCACTTCGACCACGCCGCCCACCATCCTCGATTTCGCCACCTCGGTGATTGCCCTGGGAAAGGTGCGCGTTGCCTACAACGACAAGAGACAAGTGGTGCCCGGCGCCCTGATCGACTCCGAAGGCCGCCCCACGACCAATCCCGGCGTGATGTATGAGGACCCGATCGGTGCCGCCCTGCCCTTCGGTGAACACAAGGGCTCCGGCCTCGCCCTGATCTGCGACCTCCTCGCGGGCGCGGTGGCCGGCGCCGGCGTGATGCCGGGCGAAACCCCGCCCGAGCACGGCATCATCAACGGCTGGCTCACCTTCGTCCTCGACCCCACCCGCCTTGCCACCATGCCATTCGTGCAGGCCGAAATCGACAAGATGGTCGCTTTCGTCAAATCCTCCCCGCCGATCGACCCCACCCTCCCCGTGCTCGTTGCCGGCGACCCCGAGCGCATCGCCCGTGCCAAGCGCAGCGACGAAGGCGTCTATATCGACAACGAAACTTGGGCCCAGCTCGTCGAAGCCGGCCGGTCCCTGGGCGTCAACATCGATCTCGGAGCCTGAAGGCCGCAATGTACGACCCCACCGCACGGCGCCGTCTCGGCCGCACATCTCTCCAGGTAACCCAGTTCGGCTTTGGCACCGCGCCGCTCGCCGGGTTTCGCACAACCATTCCAGAGCTTGACGCCATCTCCACCGTCGATGCCGCCTATCAGGCCGGCGTTCGTCTGTTCGATTCCTCGCCCTATTACGGCTACGGCCGTGCCGAACTGCGCATGGGCGCCGCCCTGCGCGACCGCCCGCGCGACGATCTGGTCGTCTCCACCAAGATCGGCCGTTGGATGACACCTGTCCCGCGCGGCACCACGATCGAAGGCATGCGCCGCGGCGGCCTCAACTACTACCCGACCTTCGACTACAGCTACGATGGCGTCCACCGCTCCCTCGAACAGTCCCTGTTGCGCACCGGCCTGGACCGCGTCGACATTCTCCTGGTCCACGACGT
This sequence comes from Alphaproteobacteria bacterium, assembly GCA_026400815.1. Lineage (GTDB taxonomy): Bacteria > Pseudomonadota > Alphaproteobacteria > Acetobacterales > Acetobacteraceae > CAMDGX01. The sequence goes on along the minus strand of JAPLOI010000033.1, from coordinate 47,027 downwards.
GGACTTCTGGACCACCGGCGACCGGATGGTGCTCGAGGATCGCTTCCGCGACGTCATGGATGGCGCCCATCGCGCATTGGTTGACCTGCGCAGCCAGGGCGTGATCGGCGCGATCGGCGTCGGCCTCAACGAAGCCGACATGTCGGCCCGTTTCGTTCGTGCCGGCGATTTCGACTGCGTCCTGCTCGCAGGCCGCTACACCCTATTGGAACAAAAGGCGCTGGACGACTTCATGCCGCTTTGTGAGAAACGCAATGTCAGCGTGATCCTCGGCGGCCCTCTCAATTCGGGCGTCCTGGCCACCGGCGCGCGCCAAGGAGCCAAGTACGACTACAGTGACGCCCCCAAATGGGTGATGAACCGCGTCGCCCGCATCGAAGAGGTCTGCATCCGCCATGGGGTGCCACTTGCAGCAGCGGCACTGCAGTTCCCCCTAGCCCACCCTGCGATCGCATCCATCATCCCAGGTGCGGTTTCGAAGGAGGAAATGCTTGGCAATTTCGGACTCCTCCGGCATCCCATCCCCGCTGCGCTATGGGAGGAACTGCGCCAACTCCGCTTGCTGGACCCTCGAGCACCGGTCCCCGCCTGATCCATGTCCAACCTGCTGAACCCGCCATCACCACAACCAGTGGTCGATAATGGACAATTGGCACAGGAAGCCCACGCGCGAGGCGAACTAGCCGCGGCGATTCAGGCTCAGCAAGCGCATCTCGCCCATCTTGCCACAACCCGCGCAGCCACGCCCGATGCCCACCTCTTCCTCGCCCTTCTTCATTTCCAGCACGGAAGTATCCCTGAGTCACTCGGCGTCATCGCCGACGCACTGCGCCAGTTCCCAGACTCAGCCAGCCTGCACGAAAACCATGGCGTGTTGCTCTTGTCGCTGGGTGACAATGGTGGGGCGATCCAAGCTAGCCGGCGCGCCCTCGAATGCGGCAGTACCAGCCCCAACACGCATGATTGCCTGGCAGATGCAGCGGGGCGCATCGGCCGCGCCGATCTCGCGGTGGACTACGGCCGCGCCGCGCTGGCGGCGAAAGACCGGATGTTCTCCAGCTTCACCCGCCTCGCCACGATGCCTACGGAACCACCTCCCCCCTTCAATCCCCACAATCGGGCAGAGAACGTCATCTCCTACTCCCTGTGGGGCGAGAACGACCGCTACTTCGCGCCCCTCGCCGAAAACCTGAAGCTGCTGAACCACCTCTTCCCAGCCTGGACGATCCGCGTCCACCTAGACACCTCGGTCCCCCAATCCTTCCGCAATGACCTCCAACGGATGGGTGCACAAGTCCTGCACTTCGAACTTCCACCGAACATGCCAGGGCACCGGCGCCTGCTCTGGCGCTTCGCCGTCCTCAGCGACCCCTCCGTCCGCCGCTACCTGATCCGCGACGCCGACTCCTTGTTGACAATCAAGGAGCGCGTCGCCGTCGATGCCTGGTTGGCCTCCCAGTATTATTTCCACATCATGCGCGACTTCTACACGCATACCGACCTCATCCTCGCAGGCATGTGGGGTGGTGTCGGTGGCATCCTCCCCAACGTGGACTTGCTGTTCAACAACCGCCGCGGCTGGCGAACCGAAGGCAACCACATCGATCAGGACCTGCTCTCCGAGACGGTGTGGCCGTCCATCCGCGGCAATTGCCTGATCCACGACAGCGTCTTTACAGGCTGCCTGGGCAGCGTCCCTTTCCCCCCTTACGGCGAACTCCCTCCCGGCCATCATATCGGCCAGAACGCCTTCGCCTTGTTCGCGCGGAGCAGCTAAGGCAACAGCTGGCCAGAGTTTCGGCCCAGAAGCAAAGCGATGTATCGCAGGCCGAACGTTTATTCGGCCTGCGACTCTTTGCGTTACCTCGGATGCCCAGGCACTTTCCCTGCACCAATATCCCACCACAAGCCCGCCATCAGCCCAAGTCCCTCGCGGAGCAACGAGCCCAACCCATGCTCGTCCGGCCCATGCTGGTGGCACCCCGCATAGGAGTTCGGTATCCAGATCACCGGCGTCCCCAACTCCTCCTTGAAAATCTGGGAGGGGTTAGAGCCGGAGGAATTCGGAATCACGTTCGGTGCCCGCCCCGCCGTCTCCGTCAGGGAATCCACCACAACTTTCACCCACGGCTCATCCGGATCAGTGCGGGAAGCCGGGAACGCATCGCGCTCGAGCACGGGTTGCACCTGCACCTGTGCGAACCCCCTTGCCTCCAGATGATCGCGCAGCGCGGGAACGATCCGCGCTGCGTCGATGTCCACGGTATGCCGCACCTGCAACCGTGCCCGCGCGGTTCCAGCCACCGCATTCACCGGCGCATCCGGCGATCCCGTGATGCTTGCCAGCACAATCACGCTCGTCCAGGCAAAGATGCGCTCCGCCTTGCTCATCCCTGGCTCGCCCCACCGGGGATCTGCCTCCGGCAATCCCGGCATGTCCTCGAACACAATATCAGCGCACGCCTGCCGCACCGAGTTTGGCACGTGCTGTGGCAGCCACTCCGGCACCAGTATCTGCCCGCCGGGGGAGACGATCGTCGCCAGTGCATGCGAAACGATGAAGCCAGGGTCGGCAAGAACCCCACCCCAATGTCCCGAATGATGGCTACCATCGCGCAGGTCACAGACAAGATCGAACGCCACCCCGCCTCGTGCGCCCAGTTTCACCTCGGGCATGAACGTTGTCTGTCTGGGCCCGTCGAGCCCAATGAACACATCGGCGGCGCACAGGTCGCGATGCAGCGCCAGGAAGGCGCGAATGCCCGGCGAGCCCACCTCCTCCCCCGTTTCCACCAGCACCTTGGCATTGAAACCAAGCCGACCACGCGTCGCCAGCACAGCTCTCAACGCCTCAATTGCGATCAGGTGCTGGCCCTTGTTGTCGACCACACCACGACCGTAGATCTTGTCGCCCTCTACGGTGACAACCCAGGGGTCTAGCCCTTTGCGCCATCGCGCAGGTTCCCCGCGAACCACATCGCCATGGCCATAAACCAGCACTGTCGGCAGGGCAGGATCCTCAACACGGCTCGCCAGTAACACAGGGCCCCGGCCTGGCTCCGGATTGTCCAGCACCAGTGTCTCGAAGCCGATGTCCCGAACCATCGGACCAAGAACGGCATCGCAATACCGTTGCAGTTCCCCAACCCGGTCTGGCATCTGGCTTTCGGTCGGCACTGCAACAAGTTCCCGTAGCCGCTCCAGATAGCTGCCGCCATCCCAGAGCGCATGCGCAGCCGCGATCGCCGCGTCCCGGCTCACGACAATTCCTCGAACAGCCCCAGCATCAGCCGCGCCCGCGGCACCAGAGATGATACGTAGAGTTGCTCATAGTCCGTGTGCCCCCCCTTGCCGTCCACACCCAGCCCGTCAAGCGTTGGCGCAATGGCGGCCGTGAAGTTCCCATCGCTACCGCCCCCGGTCTTGAGGTCCTTCAGTTCGAAGCCAATACCTGCGGCAATGCGCTTGGCGTGCTGAAACAGGGCCTCGATGTCCGCTCCCTTTTCGTAGCCTGGCCGATTCAGCCCACCAGTTACAGCCAGGGTGACATCGGGATCATAGGGCTTGAGAGCCAGCACCTTCGCCACTGCCGCATCCCCCACGGCCTGGTTCGGCACGCGCATATCGATCTCGGCGTAGGCTTCCTCGGCAACGACGTTTGCGCGCGTCCCTCCCGAAACAACCCCCACATTCACCGTTACCCCCAAGGCGTAGTCCGTCATCGCCTCAAGGTCGAGGATCTGCCGGGCCAGCTCCTTCACGGCACTTCGTCCATCCTCATGCCGCGCGCCGGAATGCGCAGGCCGCCCTTTGATCCGCAACTCGAACCGAGCCGTGCCCTTGCGAGCCGTCACGATCTTCCCCCCCTCGCGTGCCGGCTCCGTCACCAAAACGAACTTCGCCCGCCGTGCCTCACGCTCGATGATCGCCCGGCTGGTCGGGCTTCCCACCTCCTCCTCCGACACCAGCAGATGACGGATCGGCAGAACCGTCTCCCGCCCCTCCCGCGCCAGGTGCCGCATGGCCGCGAACGCCAGATGCGCGCCGCCCTTCATGTCATAGATGCCCGGCCCATAGGCCACATCGCCCTCCACCCGGAACGGCAGCTTCGTCCCCAGCGTCCCAATGTCATGCACAGTGTCCAGGTGGCTCAGCACCAGGATTCCCGGGCCATCGCCACCCCAAGGCGACGTCACCAGCAAATGGTCACCGAACCCGTCTCGCCCGGCAATCCGCTCCAGCCGCGCCCCGATCCCGGCATAGTCTGCCTGAACCTTGTCCGCCATGCGGTTGACCGCAGCAGCATCGGTAGTGGGGCTTTCGATCTCCACCCACTCACGAATGCCTGCAAGAATCTCGTCCGCATCCAAGACCGGCCGATTGGTGGAAGTCTCGTTCATGGTTGGCTCCGTCAGCATTCGTGCCAGACCCTAAGACCACCCCTGGCGGCCCGCAATCGTCGGCACTACGCTTTCCCGGCGAAGAAGGAAGCAACCTCCGATGACCGATATCTCCCCATCAGCGCTCGCTGCTGAAGTGTCCGGCCCCCTGCTGATGGATCACTGCCGCGCGCTTTCGCGTTGGGTGAAGCTCTCCGGTACGGAAGACGAGGCTGAAAGCCTCCGCTATTTCCGTGCCCGGCTGGACGAGTACGGCTACCAGACCCGGATCATCCTGCACGACGCCTATATCAGCCTCCCCGGAAAGGCGCGGGTGCTGGTCGACGGCATGGCGCTCACGGCCATCACCCATTCCATGAGCCGCTCGTCACCCGCTGGCGGCCTGTCGGCACCGCTCGTCTATGTCGGCCAGGGTGCAGCCGCAGATTTCGCCGGCAAGGATCTCAAAGGCAAGATCGTCCTGGCGGAGGGCATCGCCACCCCGGTCGTCGCAGCGCTTTCGCGGGACGCCGGCGCGGTCGGGCAGTTGCACATCAGCCCACACCACCACCTCCATGAGATGTGCATCTCGCCCGTGTGGGGAAACCCGGATCCAGGGTCCGTCACCCAACTGCCCGCGACGGTCGCCTGCACCATCTCCAACGCAGACGGCAGTGCGATACGCGATCGGCTTGCCGCGGGTGAATCACCTCAGGTTGTCCTTCACGCCGAGGTCGACACCGGTTGGCGCAAAACCCCCATCCTGGAGGCCGAGCTCAGCGCCCCCGGCGGCAACGCAGACACTCCCTTCATCCTGTTCAGCGGCCACCACGACACTTGGTACTATGGCGTAATGGACAACGGCAGCGCCAACGCCACCATGCTGGAGGTGGCGCGCCTCGCAACCGCTTGCCGCAGCACCTGGAAACGCGGCCTGCGCCTCTGCTTCTGGTCCGGCCATAGCCACGGCCGCTACTCCGGTTCCGCCTGGTATGTCGACAATCACTGGGATGAACTCGATCGCCGCTGCGCAGCACATGTGAACGTGGACTCAACCGGCGGGGTGGGCGCCACAGTGCTGGAAGACGCCGCGGCGATGGCGCCCCTGCAAGCCCTCCTGCGCGATGCCTTGAGCACCCAGACCGGCGCGGCCCTAAAGGGCAAGCGCAAGAACCGCTCCAGCGACGAGTCCCTACCCGCCCTTGGCGTCCCGTCCATGTTGGGTGCCCTGTCGGAGCAGCCACCCACGCAACTCAAGATGCGCAATGCGCTCGGCTGGTGGTGGCATACGCCGGAAGACCTGATCGACAAGGTCGACGAAACCAACCTTGTTCGGGACACAAAGGTCTTCCTTCACGTCGTTGGCCGGCTGCTGGTCGATCCGGTCCTGCCGCTCGACATCGCTGCCCATGTCGAAACCCTGCGCGACGAACTCGCCGGACTGGGGCCGAAGCTCGCACAGCGCTTCGACCTGTCAACGCTCCAGAAGGCAGTCGATCACCTGCACGGTCTGGCCCTGCAGTTGGCGCCAGCCAGTGGCGCCATCAACCCCGCCAAGACGAACAAAGCGCTGATGGCGCTCTCCCGCATCCTCGTCCCGATCGACTATGCCAAGACCGACCGCTTCGGTCACGACCCTGCCCTGCCTGTCCCGGACTGGGCCATTCTCCAGCCACTGAGGGATCTCGCCGCCACCACGCCTGGAACGGATGACGCCCACCTGCACACCGTCAGTGCCCGCCGCGCCGCCAACCGCCTCGCCTATTCCCTTCGCACCGCAACTAGTCTCGTTGAGCAGGCCCTGGGATGAGCCTAACTGTCCTGATCACCGGTGCACGTGGCAACCTCGGCACCAAGCTCCGCAACCACTTCACTGCACTGGGCTGGACCGTCAGGCTTATCGACGCCAACGCGGGCGGCGACAGCGCCATCCATGAGGCAGATCTCGCAACCTACAGTGAAAGCTGGGCTGTCCATTTCCAGAATGCCGATGCCGTCATCCACTTGGCCGGCAACCCAAGTCCGTCGGCTTCATGGTCATCGGTCCAGCGCCTGAACATCGACCTCACCCAGAATGTCTATGAAGCCGCCGCTCGACATGGTGCCAGGCGCGTCATTTTCGCCAGCTCAAACTGGACGATGGCGGGCCACCGCTTCGCAGACTTCCCCCTCACCACCGACCGAGAGCCCGCCCCGGTCAACCCATACGGGATCTCAAAGCTCGTGGGCGAACACATTGGCCACGCCTTCTCCCTACACCGCGGTGTCTCCTCAATCAGCTTCCGCATCGGCTACTGCCAGACCGGTGCCAACCTCCCCGGCCCACACATGGGCTGGGGGCGCTGGGGCCAGCTGATGTGGTTGTCCAATCGCGATCTCTGCCACGCGATGGAGCAAGCGGTCCTGGCAGAAAACCTGCCATTCGCCGTGCTGAACCTGATGAGCGACAACCCCGGAATGCGCTGGGACATTGAAACGACCAAGCGCCTGATCGGATACGCTCCTCAGGACTCACACACCCCGGTCATCACGCCCGAGATCGAGCAGGATGAAGCGACCGCACAAAACACACGCTCGCTTCAATCGCATCTCGACGCAATGGATCATGCCAGACGCTGGTAGCCCGCCTACCCCATCGCGATCCTGGCCTGTAGCTGGGCGACCCTGGCCATTGCATAAGGCGAAAGCGGCCCCTTTTCAAAGGCCGCTATCGCAGCATCCAGATGGTCAGGATCGGAGAACCCCACCAATACCGTCGTCATGCAATCGTTGCTGATGGCGTATCGCATGGCCGCCTCCGCCAAGGAGCCCGCAAACCCCTCCTGCACAAGCGGCAGAAACATCCGAGCATGGGCTAGGTCCGCATCGTACGTCGGCGAGGACCCGATCGGCGCCACGCTCTGCATCGCCGTCGGATGCCGATCCTCCAGGCCTGAAAGCGCACCGGCTGCCAGAACCCGGATCCCGATGACCCCCACACCATTCTCCCGCGCCCGCAGCATCAACCGCCGATAATCCGTTGCGGGAAACCCCTTCGGAAGCCCGCGCACCGGGCTGGGATTGAGCATGTTCAGCGGCACCTGTGCGGAGTCGAGTGATCCCGACGCCACCACCTCGTGCATCGCCTCCGCCTCACCGATGGCAGTCACACCCACCCACCGCACCTTGCCATCCGCCTGCAGGCGCTCGAATGCCGGCACCACCTCCTCCAGCACCACCTGCGGCGTCAGGTTCGCGGGAGCCCCCGAAGGCGCGATCGGATTGTGCAGTTGGAACAGATCGACGCTGTCGCGTCCGAGCCGCTTCAAGCTGGCATCCAACGACGCAACAATCTCCGCACCGATGCGCCCTGGAACCACCTCACGCAACCGGACCTTGGTTCCCACCACCACATCGGCACGCAGTTCCCGCAGCACTCGCCCCAGGTTGCTCTCAGACTCGCCGGAGCCGTAGTCAGGCGCGGTATCGAAGTAATTCACACCCGCTGCGATGGCCCGCGCAACGGCCCTCTCCTGGTCCGCGGCCGAACCACGCACCATAAGGCCGCCAACCGCACCGCAGCCGAACCCAAGCACGCCAAAGTGCAGCCCGGTGCGACCGAAGAGCCTGCGCTCCATTACCGCTTGCCACTGGGCAGGCGATTGAAGGGTATGTCTTTGTCCACGCGAATATCGCCCGGCAAGCCGAGCACACGCTCCGCAATAATGTTGCGCAGGATCTCGTCCGTGCCCCCCGCGATTCGCGATGCCGGCGAAGCAAGCAGCGCCTCCTGGAACATGGCATGCATTGGGGCGAGGTCCTTGTCCATCACGCTACCTCCGGCGCCGAGCAGATCGAGACCAAAGCTCGCGATCTCCTGCAGCTTGGCAGCGTTTACGAGCTTGCCGATGGAGGATTCCGGCCCCGGCGTCTGGCCGCGCGACAACGCCGTCATTGTACGGAACCGGGTGTATTTCAGCCCCTGGCTCCGCACATGCATATCGGCAATCTTCTCGCGCACCGAAACATTGTTGATTGCCGGCTCACCGTCCAACTCGATGCTGCGAGCCAGATCCAGCAGGTCCTCAGTGTCCGGGCGAGGCACGTCGCCAATGGCAAGTCGTTCGTTCATCAGCGTCGTCAACGCCACGCGCCATCCCTGGCCCACCGCACCCAGGCGCTGGCTGTCAGGGATCTTCACGTCGGTGAAGAACACCTCATTGAAGTGAGACGCTCCAGAGGCCTGCTTGATCGGCCGGATCTCGATCCCCGGGGACTTCATGTCGAGGAAGAAGAAGCTGAGCCCCATGTGCTTCGGCACGTCGGGGTTGCTGCGCACCACCATGATGCCAAAGTCGGAGAACTGGGCGCCGGAGGTCCAAATCTTCTGGCCGTTGATCGTCCATTCGTCGCCATTGCGTTCAGCGCGCGTGCGCACGGCAGCAACGTCAGAGCCACCAGCTGGCTCGGAGAAAAGCTGGCACCAGACCTCCTCCCCTCGCAGGGCCTTAGGCACATAGCGCGTCAGCTGCTCCGGCGTGGCATAGGCCATCATCGTGGGGATGCACATGCCAAGCCCGATCTCGAACACACCACGAGGGGCGGCGTAGGCCTCCTCCTCCTGGTTGTAGATCACCTGGAAGATCTGCGGCAGCTCGCGCCCCCCCCATTGCTTCGGCCAGGTGAGTCCGACAAGGCCAGCGTCATGCTTTGCGGCCTGGAAGCTCTTCGCCCGCGAAAGCGCCTCAGCGTCAACATGGCGGGCACGGGCAGGAACGCCACGCTTCTTGGGCTCCGCGTTGGCGGCAAGGAAGGCCCGCACCTCGGCGCGGAAGGCGGCTTCTTCCTGGGTATCTTCAAAGTCCATCGTGCAGTCTCCTTAGAAGGGAGCTAGATTTTTTGAACCAGAATGAACGAAATTTTCTATCCAACAGCGCAAACTGATCAGGGAAGTTCGCAGCATACGGATAAATTATTCATCTCTTTCCCAAAAATCCTGCATCCCTATGCTGCGTTGCGGGTTTCGAGGGCGGCCACCACGCGGTCCTTCCAGAACGGCGCGGAGCCCAGCGACAGTCCAAGAACCTTGGCGCGCCGGTAGTACAGGTGGCAGTCCATCTCCCAGGTGAAGCCAATTCCACCATGGGTCTGGATGTTCTCTTTCGCAGCGAGCCAAGCAGCATCCGTGGCACTGACGCGGGCACTAGCCGATGCAAGCTTGAGCTCAGCCGCCCCGGCCGTCATGGCCCAGGCACCATAGTAAGCGTTCGACCGGGCCAGTTCGGTGGCGACATACACGTCGGCGAGCTTGTGCTTGATCGCCTGAAACGAGCCGATCGGGCGGCCAAAGGCGTGCCGTTCCATCGCAAAGGCAACAGACATGTCCAGGCACGCCTGGGCAAGGCCAACCTGCTCGAAGGCGGTGAGGATCGCAGCGCGCTCCAGTACCTGCTCCAGCGCGGCCCAGCCATCGCCAGGCAGGATTTCGCAGGGCACACCATCGAAGCTCAGCTTCACCTGTTCGCGGGTGGGGTCGAGCGTCGCGAGTGTCTCTGGGTGCACGCCGGCAGAACCCAGGCGGACAAGGGCAAGCACAACCCGGTCGCTCTCGTCGCGCGCCACAACGATGGCCACATCGGCAACGCCGCCATCGGGCACAGGCCACTTGGCTCCCGTCAGCTTGCCGCCACTGACGCGCGCCTTGATCCGGGCAGGCGACGGGTTTCCGTTGCCCTCTGCCCACGCCAGCGTGCCAATCACCTCACCGGCAACGAGCCGGGGAAGCCATTCATCCTTCTGCTCGGCGCTACCCGCCACCAGCAGCGCCTCTGTGGCGAGGTAAACGCTGGAGGAGAAAGGCACCGGAGCAAGCGACCGGCCAAGCTCCTCAGCGAGCACACAAAGGCCGACATGCCCCAGTCCCGCCCCACCGTATTCCTCAGGCACCCCCGCGCCGAGCCAGCCCATGGCGGCGATCTCCTGCCACATGGCGCGATCATAGGGTGCAACACCATCCAGCACCTGGCGGATGCGCTTGGAGGTGGCATGCTCAGTAAGGAAGCGCCTCGCCTGGTCGCGAAGCTGGTGCTGCTCTTCGGAGAAATCGAAGTTCATGGCCGCATCGTCCCCTGCCTCCCGCTCCGTGCCGGCGGGCTGCGCAAGCCTAGACTCATCGCGGCACGCGGAGCAAACTCCGCGCACCAGCGCGCCGGGGAATTCCGACGCGCCCCTATCCGGTGAGGAAACGAACATATGGCGACATTCCTGGACGGCCGCGTGGCCATCGTGACCGGCGCTGGCCGTGGCATCGGCCGCGAGCACGCGATCATGCTGGCCAAGTACGGCGCCCGCGTGGTGGTCAACGACCTGGGCGGCAACACCGACGGCACCGGCAAAGACGAAACGCCGGCGCAGGAAGTCGTCCGCACCATCAAGGAAGCCGGCGGCGAAGCAGTGGTGAACACTGAGAACGTGGCCGACTTCATGGGCGCCAAGCGCATGATCGACCAGGCGATCGACACCTGGGGCACGCTGGACATCCTCGTGAACAACGCCGGCATCCTGCGCGACCGCGTGCTGGCCAACATGATGGAGGAGGAGTGGGATGCCGTGATCAACGTGCATCTCAAGGGCACCTTCGCACCGGCCCGTCACGCCGCGGCCTACTGGCGCAACAAGTCCAAGGACATCAACGGGCCCGTGAACGCCCGCATCATCAACACCTCGTCCGTCTCCGGCATCTACGGCAATACCGGGCAGACCAACTACGGCGCGGCCAAGGCCGGCATCGCCGCATTCACCGTGATCGCGGCGCGCGAACTGAAGCGCTACGGCGTAACGGTGAACGCGGTGGCTCCGGTGGCGCTCACGCGCATGACCGAAGGCCTGCGCGAAATGAGCGAGGAGCAGAAGGCCGCCCGCAATCCGGCCCTGGTCTCCCCGCCGATCGTCTGGATCGCAAGCGCCGAAAGCAAGGACTTCACCGGACGCATCGTGGAAGCCGGCGGCGGGCTGTTGGCGATCTCTGAGGGCTGGCACCGCGGCCCGGAGGCAGCGCCGATGGACGATCCCTCGAAGCTGGGTCCGACGATGATGGAACTGCAAAAGAAGGCGCGTCTGAATGCCGGCATGAACGGCAAGGACCTCGACTGACGATGCCGGAGCCCGCCCCGCGGGAGGAGCCGGGCGCGGCGCGCATGCAGGGGTCCATGTACCCTGGCGCGCACGTCGCTTCTATGCCCGACCGCGCGGCGGCAATCCGGAGCGACACCGGCGAGGCGCTCAGCTATCGCGACCTCGACCAGCGGTCGAACCAACTGGCGCAACTCCTTCACGCGAAGGGGCTGCGCCGGGGAGACCACATCGCGCTCCTGATGGAGAACCGGCTCGACTACTTCGTGGTGATGTGGGCCGCGATCCGCTCCGGCCTCGTCATCACCGCCATCAACCGCTACCTCACCGCTGAAGAAGCCGCCTACATCGTCAACGATTGCGGCGCCAAAGCCATCGTCACTTCGCTCGATCGCGCCGAGGTCGCCGCCCCTCTGGCGGATCTGATCCCCAGTTGCACCATCCGCCTCACGATCGGCGGTCTCCTGCCTGGCTACGACAGCCTGGAGGTTGCCGCAGCCACCATGCCGGCAGCGCCGCTCGCCGAGGAATGGCTGGGCGACACCATGCTCTATTCCTCGGGCACCACCGGCCGTCCGAAGGGCGTCAAGCGCGCACCGACCGTCGCGAAGGTCACCGAGGCCTTCCCTGGCTACGAGATGTTCCTCGGTCACGGCTACCACCGCGACATGGTGTACCTCTCGCCCGCCCCGCTCTATCATGCCGCACCACTCGCCTTCTGCATGGCCACCCAGCGGTTCGGTGGTACGGTCGTAATGATGCCCCGCTTCGATCCCGTCGAAGCCCTGCGCGCCATCGAACAGTATCGCGTCACCCACAGCCAATGGGTGCCCACCATGTTCGTGCGCATGCTCAAGCTTGATCCGGCAGAGCGCACTGGCTTCGATCTCTCCAGCCATACCCACGCCATCCATGCTGCCGCACCCTGCCCGGCCGAGGTGAAGCGCCAGATGATCGAATGGTGGGGCCCGATCATCACCGAATACTACGGTGCCACCGAAGGCAACGGGCGCACCGTCATCACCAGCCAGGAGGCGCTGGAACGCCCCGGCTCCGTCGGCCGCGCCCGCCTCGGCATCATCCACATCTGCGACGATGAAGGCACCGAACTCCCCATCGGCCAGGACGGCCTGGTTTACTTCGAGCGCGAAAGCCTGCCATTCGCCTACCACAACGATCCCGACAAGACCGCCCGCGCCCAGCACCCACACCACCCCACCTGGACCACACTGGGCGACATCGGCCACCTCGACGCCGATGGCTACCTCTACCTCACCGACCGCAAGGCCTTCATGATCATCTCTGGCGGGGTCAACATCTACCCGCAGCAGATCGAGGACGCGCTCGTCACCCACCCCAAGGTACGCGATGCCGCTGTCATCGGCATCCCCAACCCTGACCTTGGCGAAGAGGTGAAGGCCGTCGTCGAACCCGCCGATGGCGCGGAACCTGATGCAGCACTGGCCGAGGAACTCACCGTTTATCTGCGCACCCGCGTCGCCCGCTACATGGTGCCGAAATCCATCGACTTCACCGATGCCCTGCCCCGGCTACCCACGGGCAAGCTCTACAAGGCCGCGCTGCGCGAGAAGTATCGCCAGCAACAGGGCTGAACATCCACCAAGGAGGAAAAACCACAATGTCGGATGCCCCCAAGCGGCCTCGGCCGCAGCCCACACCAGAGACCAAATTCTTCTGGGAAGGCTGCGCGCGCGGCGAGCTCCTGCTCCAGAAAGACAACGCCACCGGCAAGTGCTACTTCCCGCCCCGCCCCTTCGTGCCAGGCACCGGCAGCACCGACATCTCGGTCGTGAAGGCCTCCGGCCGCGGCCGCCTCTACAGCTACGTCATCAACCACCGCCCGCCGCCGGGCTTCACCGCCCCCTATGCGATCGCAGTGGTGGAACTGGATGAGGGCGTGCGCATGATGACCAACATCGTCGACTGCCCGCAAACACCAGAGGCACTGGTGCTCGACATGCCCGTCGAGGTCACCTTCGAGAAGATCGACGACGAGATCTCGCTCCCCCTGTTCCGTCCGGCGAAGGGCTGATCCGATGCTGAAACCCCGCGAAATCGCCGTCGTCGGTGCGGCCGAAACCACCAGCCTGGGCAAGATCCCCGGCATGTCCAACATCCAGCTCCATGCCGACTGCGCGCTGAATGCTATCCGCGACGCCGGCCTCAAGGTCAGCGACATCGACGGCATCGCCTGCGCCGGCGAGAGCCCCACCAACGTCGCCCACTACCTCGGCATCGTCCCGAAATACGTGGACGGCACCGGCGTCGGTGGCTGCTCCTTCATGATCCACGTCCGCCACGCGGCCGCCGCCATCAGCGCCGGCCTCTGCAAGACCGTGCTGATCACCCATGGCGAGTCCGGCAACTCCCGCATCGGCCTCAACCGCCCTGCCCCGAACCCTCAGGCTCTCGCCGGCCAGTTCGAAGCCCCCTATGGGCCCTTCGGCCCGCCGACCATGTTCACCATCCCGGTGCTGCGCTACCTCAAGACCTACGGCCTCACCGAGGAACACCTCGCCATGGTCGCGGTCATCCAGCGCGAGTGGTCGTCCCAGAACACCCGTGCGGCCATGCGCGACCTGACAACCGTCGAGGGCGTGCTCGGCAGCCGCATGATCGCCTACCCCTTCCGCCTGCTCATGTGCTGCCTGGTCACCGACGGCGGCGGCGCTCTCATCCTCACCTCCGCCGACCGCGCCAAGGACTTCCCGAACAAGCCCGTCTACATCCTCGGCACCGGCGAATCCGTCGAAACCCCAATGATCTCGCAGATGCGCGACTTCACCTCCTCGGCCGCCTTCAAGGTCGCCGGGCCCACCGCCATGAACGCTGCCGGCATCAAGCACAGCGACGTCGATCACCTCATGATCTACGACGCCTTCGCCCATCTGCCGCTCTACGGCCTGGAAGACCTCGGCTTCTGCAAGCCGGGCGAAGCCGCGCACTTCATCTGGGAACGCAACACCGCGCCAGGCGGAAAGCTCCCGCTCAACACAAACGGCGGCGGCCTTTCCTACACCCACACCGGGATGTACGGCATGTTCGCCCTGCAGGAGAGCGTGCGCCAGATGCGCGGCACGGCCGATGCACAGATCAAGGGCGCCAAGGTCTCGGTCTGCCACGGCGTGGGCGGCATGTTCGCGGCCTCAGGCACGATCGTGTTCGGGAACGAGTAGAGGAAGGCCAGGGGCGTTGCCCCTGGACCCCACCAGGGGGCCGAGCCCCCTGGACCCTCGACCAAAGAAGCCGGGGCGAGAGCCCCGGCTTTGCTATTTTCGGACCAGCACGGGCATCACCGCGAAGGCGAGGAACAACGCGAGTGACAGCGCACCCGGCGCCGTGCCGAAATGCGCCAGCCACTCTCCGGGCGCCATGCCGCGCAGCACCAGTGAACCGCCAAGCTCCGCCACCATCAGCTGCCCAAACGCCAAGGCGCCCATGCGCCACCGCGCCCCCATCGCCGTCACACCGAACCGCACCACCACCCACCGCGCTGCCCACCAGCATGCCAGCAGCATGGCAGGCGCTTCGATCGCGATGGCACCGAGCGTCCCAAACCGCGGCCGGACGAGCCCCTCCCGGACCGCACCCAGCACGAACCCCAGCGCGAAGACCGCCACGAAATAAGCCAGCGCGGCACGCACGATGCGATCCATGGTCTCACCGGCCCCAAACATTCACCCGCTCCAGAGAGCGCTTCCACCAAAAAGGCCTGAATGGCAAAGCGGATCAAGGCGTTGCGTAGGCCCGAGGGCTCATCCATGGCATAGGAATTTTTTGCAAACCCCCTTGCATCGCCCTATTTTGTTAATTATATTTTCCATTGATGCTAACGCAACCGACCAGCACCCCCGAGACAAGCCTGCGCTCCTTCAACCCCATAGGGGAAAGGCAGGAGACACGCGCCCTCATTCTGGCGCTGGAAATCTGGCTGCTCGCCCTCCTCGCACCCCTCCTGGGTGCCCGCGCCGAACGCGCCTGGGTCGCATCCATCCTCCCCACCACCTGCGAAACAGAACCCTCGGAGTTCACCGAGGAGGAAATCCGACTTCTCATCCCCTTCCTCTTCCTCATCGGCCCCGGCCCCAACCGCGGCATGCGGCCCCACGCCCGTACCAGGCCCATCGCCCGGCCGGCCCACGCCCGCGATCCGCCTCTCGCCTAAGGACTCACTCAAAAAACATCCCGAATCTGCGCGCAAAACGCGGGCGCGCCGAGAGGATGACTCATGTCCAGAAGGGTCCGGCCATGTCTCCTACGTCATGCTCCTTCAGCGTCTCATCCGTCCGATCGCCCAAGGACCAAGGGCGACCGAAACGAAAAAGAGCACGAGCACGATGCCGACGATGTCACTCCACGCACCGTCTTGGCTTGCATCAGCGGCGCGATTGAGCCTTGCGCGGAACACAATCGCTTCAGCCAACTGCCAGATGCCCGCCACGATGCCCACCGTCAGCTGCTCCGAGCGACTGGAGAGGCCGAACGCAACCACCACAAGCAGAGAGGGAACAAGGATTGTCACGACCATCTCGACCAAACCAGCAAGAAGGTGATCGAGTACATCACCCTCCAAGGCTGCGAAAATGATGTCCATCGCCGATAGCAACAAGATGTAGCAGACGGCTGCCAACAGAAGCCGTAGCCACCGTCTACCCATGCGACGACCAGACCGCCGCAACCGCTTCCGGCGTCGTAGCCTCATTCCCCCGCACCGCCGAAGGCGTCCCAAAGAACCGAGGCGCCGGCCCTGGCGCCGTCACCCCGTTCACCTGAACAAAGGTCCCGCGCGCCACATTGTGTGGATGCGCCGGCGCCTCTGCCAGCGACAGCACCGGCGCCACCACCGCGTCCGTCGCCCCCATCAGCGCGTCCCACTCCGCCCGCGTCTTGGTCTTGATCACCGCCGCAAGCTTCGCCCGCAGTGCCGGCCAGGCAGCCCGGTCGCGCTGGTTGTCGAACGCCGCATCGTCCAGCCCCGCCAGCTTGCGCAGCAGCGCATAGAACTGCGGCTCAATGGCCCCGATGGCGATATGCCCGCCATCGGCGCATTCATACGTGCCGTAGAAATGCGCCCCGCCGTCCAGCATGTTCGCCTCGCGCTCTGCCGTCCACGCCCCGGCCGCCATCATCCCATGGAAGGGCGAGGTCAGGCTCGCCACGCAGTCCGACATGGCCGTGTCCACCACCTGCCCCCTGCCGCTCTTCCGCGCTTCGAGCACCGCCGCCAGCACTCCCATGCACAGGTACAGCGCCCCGCCGCCAAAATCGCCCACCAGGTTCAACGGCGGCACCGGCTTGTCCTTCGGTCCGATCGCACCCAACGCCCCAGCCACAGCGATATAGGTGATGTCGTGCCCCGCCACCTGCGCCAGCGGCCCCTCCTGCCCCCAGCCGGTCATCCGGCCATAGACCAGTGCCGGATTGCGTCCCATCACCACCTCCGGTCCAAGCCCAAGCCGCTCCATCACTCCGGGCCGAAACCCCTCGATCAGCACCTCGGCATGGTCGAGTAGCGCGAGCGCCGCAGCCACATCCTCCGGCTTCTTCAAATCCAGCTGCACCAGCCGCCGTCCCCGCAGCGTCACATCCGTGGCCCGGGCCTGGGTCCCGGGCCTGTCGATCCGCACCACGTCCGCGCCCATGTCCGCCAGCAGCATCGCCGCAAACGGCCCAGGCCCGATCCCCGCGAATTCCACCACCCGCAGCCCCGACAGAGGTCCCGGATTCGCCATGGCCCGATCTCCTTCCCATCAACCGGTCGTGCGCCGGTCCATGTGCCAGCCTAGCCGCCGCCCATCGCCCGCGAAACCTCTTCTGTCTGGACGTGCCCAGCGGATTGCCGCAGGCTGCCTTCAACGCAGCGCGACAGACGCACCCCTGGAGGACGCCATGAAGTTCACCTGGTTCAACCTGATGCCCTGGCCGCATCTGCCGGACGATTTCCGCGAGAAGAACCGCTCGGTCTGGGTCGATATCGACCAGGCGCTGTTCGACCCCGTGAAATGTCACGAAGTCTACAACGATTACCTCGACCTCCTCGAATACGCCGACCAGCTCGGCTACGACGGCGTCGGCATCAACGAGCATCACCAGAACGGCTACGGCCTGATGCCCTCGCCCAACATTATGGCCGCGTCGCTCGCCCGCCGCACCAGCAATGCCGCCGTCGTCGTTCTCGGCAACTCGATCGCTCTCTACAACCCGCCGATCCGGGTGGCCGAGGAATTCGCGATGCTCGACATCATGACCGGCGGGCGCTTCGTCGCCGGCTTCCCGGTCGGCACCTCGATGGACACCAACTACTGCTACGGCACCATCCCCGGCCTCACGCGCGAGAAGTATGCCGAGGCGCATGAATTGATCATTCGCGCTTGGACCGAGAAGAAGCCCTTCGCCTTCAACGGCCGCTACACCAAGCTGCGCCACGTGAATCTCTGGCCCAACGTGCTGCAAACCCCGCACCCGCCGATCCACATCCCCGGCGGCGGCTCCGTCGAGACCTACGATTTCTGCCTCGACAACACCTACAGCTATTCCTACCTCAGCTTCTCCGGCTACCTCCGTGCCAAGGCCCTCATGGAGGGCTACTGGAACCGCGTCGGCCAACGCAACGCCGACCAATCCCCTTACCGCGCCGGCTTCGCACAAACAGTCTTCGTGGCCGAAACCGACGAGGAGGCGGAACGGCTTTACTCCGAGCACGCCTTCTACTTCTACAACCGCTGCCTGCACGTCTACCCAGGCTTCGCAGACGCTCCGGGCTACCGCACGATCAAGACGATCCAGTCGGGCAACCTAAACCAGTACATGCGCCCGAACTATCCCACCCTCACCTGGAAGGACCTCGTCGACGGCGGCTACATCATCGCCGGCTCGCCGGAGACCGTGCGCCAACGCATGGAGGAACTGATCAAGGGCCTGCACGTCGGCAACATCTTCCTGCTGCTCCACGTGGGCAACATGCCCAAGGACAAGTGCATGTATTCCACGAAGCTGTTTGCCGAGAAGGTCATGCCCCACCTCCGCAACCTCCATCCAGAGCACGCCAGCGACAACCGCTTCTGGTGCAAACCCATCGCCCGCCGCGCCACACCCGCCCCGGTCGGCCAGGCCGAGATGGTCCCCGCCCAATGATCACCACCCGCAAGATCGCAACCCGTGCCGCCGAAGTGAATGTGCTCTCCGGCGGCACCGGCCCCGACCTCCTGTTCCTTCACAACGCCGGCGGCGTGACCGCCGAGAACCCATTCCTCCTGGCATTGGCGAAGAAGTATCGTGTCTTCGCCCCCCAACTTCCCGGCTACGGTGACAGCGGCGACAGCGACAACATCCGCGACATGCTGGACGTCACCCTGCACAGCTTCGACGTGCTGGAGGCATTGGGCCTCGAAAAGCCCCTCCTCGTCGGCCATTCCCTCGGGGGCATGATCGCCGCCGAGATGGCAGCGCTCCGCCCGCGCGAAGTCGAAAAGCTTTGCCTCATTGCCTCCGCCGGCCTCTGGCTGGATGCCTACCCGGTGCCCGACATCTTCACGTTGCTGCCACGTGAATTCCCCGCCTACATGTTCCACGATGCGGAGGCGGGTGCGAAGATAATGGCAACCGGCGGCAACATGAACGACCCGGCCTTCCTCATACCCTTCCTGGTCACAAACGCCCGCCAGCTCGGGATGGCCGGCAAGTTCCTGTTCCCCATCCCAGACCGTGGCCTCAAGGAACGCATCCACCGGATCCGCGCCCGTACCATTCTCGTCTGGGGCGATTCCGACCGGATCTTCCCTGCGCCATACGCCCAGGCATTCAAGTCGCTCGTCCCAGGCGCCGAACTCGTCAGCATCCCCGATGCCGGCCATCAGGTCGTGCTGGAACAGACGAACGCCGTCATGGCCGCCATCGGCCGCCTCGGCTGACCGTACCGGCGTTTCGTTTTCTCCGCTCACCGCGTATCCTCCGGCTGGGTATCCACCCGGCCGGACTCCTTCTCGAGGCATCGCCATGACGGAAAGCTTGATCGAAGCCACCGCCGAACGCCTGTTCGGCGATCACATCACCACACGCATGCTGGCGGCGGCGGAACAAGGCACGTTCCCCGCAGAGGCCTGGCAAGCAGTTGAGGATGCCGGCCTGCCCCGCGGGCTGGTGCCGGAGGAAGCTGGCGGCTTCGGCATGCCCGCCGCGGAGGCGCTCGCCATCCTGCGCGTCGCCGGCCGCCACGTCGTTCCGCTGCCGCTCGCGGAGACCATGGCCGCCAGTTGGCTCCTCGCCGGCGCCGGCCTCGATATCCCGGACGGCCCGCTCACCATCGCCCCCGTGGTGAAGGGCGAGACCCTGACACTCAGCCGTCGCGGCCAGGAATGGCACCTCGCCGGCACCGCCACCCGCATCCCCTGGGGCCGCGACGCCGTCGCCGTTGCCGTCCTCGCCGAGCACCAGGGGACCCCCATGGTCGTCCGCCTCGACCGTGGCGGCTTCGCCGTTACCCCAGGCAGCAACCTCGCCCGCGAACCACGCGACACGCTGCGCATCGATGCCGTTCTCGCGCCAAGCGACGTTGCACCGGCAGCCAGCGGCGTCGACGCCCAGGCGCTGCGCGCCCTTGGTGCCACGATGCGCAGCCTGCAGATGGCCGGCGCCACGGCCTCCCTGCTGAGTATGTCGACGCAATACGCGCTCGACCGTACCCAGTTCGGCAAGCCGATCGGGAAGTTCCAGGCGATCCAGCACAGCCTCGCCATCCTTGGCTCGCATCAAGCCGCCGCCGGCGCGGCCGCCATTGGCGCCGCAGAAGCTGTCGGCGAGGGCCTGCGCATCTTCCCTATCGCCGTCGCCAAGATCCGCGCCGGCGAGGCCGCCGGCCTCTGCGCCTCACTCGCCCACCAGGTCCACGGCGCCATCGGCTTCACCTACGAGCACAGCCTCCACTACCGCACCCGGCGCCTGCTCTCCTGGCGCAACGAGTTCGGCAGCGAGTCCGAGTGGAGTCTCCTCCTAGGCCGCCACCTCGCCGCCGCCGGGCCGGATCGCCTCTGGCCCGAAATCACCTCCGCCTAAGCCGCCAGGAAACCCCCATGGTCGACCTTCCCTTTGCCCCGCCCCCGCCCTGCCCCGAGGCTGAGACTCTCCGCCAGGAGGTCCGCAGCTTCCTCGCCGATGCCCTCGCCGATCGCACCCCGGCCCAACGGGCCGAAAGCTGGCAAGGCCACGACCCCGAGTTCAGCCGCAAGGTCGGCGTCAAGGGCTGGATCGGCATGACCTGGCCCAAGCAATACGGTGGCCAGGAACGCAGCGCCCTTGAGCGCTATGTGGTCCTGGAGGAAATGCTCGCCGCCGGCGCCCCCGTCTCCCACCACTGGATCGCAGACCGCCAATCCGGCCCCCTCCTCCTGCGCGTCGGCACGGATGAGCAAAAGGATACCATCCTCCCGCGGATCGCCCGCGGCGAAGCCATGTTCTGCATCGGCATGTCGGAGCCCGACAGCGGCTCCGACCTCGCCGCAACCCGCACCCGCGCCACCAGCGTCCAGGGCGGCTACGTGGTGAACGGCACCAAGGTCTGGACCTCCGGTGCCCACCAGGCCGACTACATGATCCTGTTCTGCCGGACCGGCCAGGGCGAGCGCCACGAAGGCACCAGCCAGTTCCTGGTCGACCTTCACGCCACGTCCGGCATCAGCATTCGTCCCATCTACGCCATGACGGGCGAGCACCACTTCAACGAGGTCGTCTTCACCGACGCATTCCTTCCCGAAACCTCCCTGCTCGGAAAGGAAGGTGACGGCTGGAACCAGGTCACCAGCGAACTGGCTTACGAGCGTAGCGGGCCGGAGCGCTTCCTTTCCTCCTTCCTCGTCATGTCCGAGATGCTGCGTGTCCTGGGCCCTGAGCCCTCCGAGCGCGCCGCCATCGCCATCGGCCGCCTCGCCGCCCACATCCACGCGCTGCGCCGCATGTCCCGCTCCGTCGCCGGCATGCTGCAGGCCGGTGAGAACCCCGCCCTCCAGGCGGCCCTGGTCAAGGAACTCGGCAACTCGCTGGAGCAGGAAATCCCCGAGATCGCTCGCCTGCTCGTCGATTGCGAACCTAGCCTCGAATCCGAAGACCGCTTCCTCGCTACCCTTTCCCTCATCACCCTGCACGCCCCCTCGTTCTCGCTGCGCGGCGGCACGCGCGAGATCATGCGCGGCATGATCGCCCGCGGCCTGGGCCTCCGATAGAACCGAAAGACCACGCCATGACCGACAAGATCCTCTACGAGCTGGATGAGTCCGGCATCGCCACCCTCACGCTGAACCAGCCCGAGGCGCGCAACCCGCTGACGGACCAGGACTTTATCGACCGCTTCTGCGACATCTGCGAAGAGATGCAGCACGACCAGAACGTGCGCGTCGCCATCCTCACCGGCGCCGGTAGCGCCTTCTCGTCCGGCGGCAACGTCAAGCGCATGGCAGAAGCCGGCGAAGAGCGCCGCACCAACCCGATTGGCACGCGCGGCTACTACCGCAAGGGCATCCAGCGCCTGCCGCTCGCGCTCGAGAAGCTTGATGTCCCCATCATCGCCGCCGTCAACGGCCCCGCCATGGGTGCCGGCTGCGACCTCACCACCATGTGCGATATCCGCATCGCCGCCGAAAGCGCTCGCTTTGCCGAAAGCTTCGTCAAGCTCGGCCTCGTCGCCGGCGACGGCGGCTCCTGGCTCCTGCCCCGCGTCGTGGGCCTCTCCAAGGCCTACGAGATGGCCCTCACCGGCGACACCATCGACGCCCAGCAGGCGCTCGCCTGCGGCCTTGTGTCCCAGGTGGTGCCGGACGCTGAGCTGATGCCCACCGCCCGCAAGCTCGCCCTGCGCATCGCCGCCAACCCCACCCAGGCCGTACGCATGACCAAGCGCCTGATCCGCGAAGGCCAGCAAATCCGGCTCGACACGCTGCTGGAAATGGCCGCTTCCTTCCAGGCGCTTGTCCACACCACCGCCGACCATCGCGAAGCCGCGACGGCCTTCGTCGAAAAGCGCAAGCCGGTTTTCCGCGGGAGCTGAGGGCATGGCAAGCCCCATCGGCTTCATTGGCCTGGGCGTGATGGGCGAGCCGATGTGCCGCAACATCGCAACCCGTAGCGGCCGGCCGGTTGTCGCGTATGACATGTCGTCGGCGCCGCTCGCACGGCTGGAAGCCCATGGCGTCGCCGCGGCCGGAAGTGCCGCGGCGGTCATGCGCGCGGCCGACATCGTCATGCTCTGCCTTCCCGGTGGCCCACAGCTGGAGGCGGTATGCCGCAGCCCCTCCGGCCTGCTCGCCACCGCCCGGCCTGGGCAAGTGGTCGTAGACCACGGCACATCTCCCGTGGCACTCACCCGCACCCTTGCCGCCGAATTTGCCGCTCTGGGTGTGGCTTATGCCGATGCACCAATCGCCCGCACCCGCGCGGCGGCGGAAGCTGGCACGCTCAGTATCACCGTCGGCGCCGACCCCACGATACTTGAGGCAATCCGCCCAATCCTGGCTTGCTGTGCCGAGGAGATCACCCATTGCGGTCCAGTCGGCGCGGGCCAGGTGGTCAAGCAAATGAACAACATGGTGCTGTTCCAAACCGTCGCCGCGATCAGCGAAGCACTCGCCGTCGCCCGCGCCGCTGGGGTGGACGGGGCCGTGCTGTTCGATGCCCTGTCGAAGGGCTCAGCCGACAGCTTCGCGCTCCGCAATCACGGCATGAAGGCGGTCCTGCCTGAAAGCTTCCCCGAGCGCGCCTTCTCCACGGAATACGCGCTGAAGGACTTGGCGTACGCGCTGGATCTGGCCAGCGAGTCCGGAATCGCCCTGCCAGGGGCCAACGTGGCGCGCGACTATCTCATGCGCGCTGCAGAACAGGGCTTCGGTAAGCTCTACTGGCCCGTCATCGCCAAGACCGTGGGCCCCACCGAATAATACACTTTGCAATTTATCCGACGCGCGTCATACACGCCGGGCGATCATAGGGCAGGCTTTTTGCCCACCGCGATCGGGGAGCTTGCGTCAAAGCGTGTCATCCATGTCTCAGGGCGCAAGATTCCGGCCAGCCAAGCTCATTGCGGGCCTTTGGTCAGCAGCACTTCTTATCATTCTCACATTCCTGGTGCTGTATCCCACCGCCATGTTGCTGGTCGGTGCGCTGACCAATATGAACCCAGTGGTGGATGGCTACCACCCCGAAGCGATCTCGATCTCCAGCTTCATCGACGTGCTTTCCAACGAGAATGTCCATTTCGCGCTGGGCAACACGTTGGTCGCTTGCGCCGGCGGCACTGCGGTTGCGGTGATCATTGGCTTGTTCTTTGCCTGGATCGTCGTGCGCACCAACACGCCGTGGAAGGGGCTCATCGCCACTGCCGGCATGCTACCGCTTTTTGTCCCACCGCTCGTCGCGGGCGTGGGCTGGGCCCTCCTCGGCTCACCAAAGACTGGCCTGATCAACACCTTCCTCGCCCGCGCTGGCATCGAATGGCGCATCGACCTCTATTCCATGTCGGGTATCATCTTCGTCTTCGGCATGTACTACGCGCCATATGTCTACATGTTCACCGCCTCCGCGTTGCGCAACATGGACCCATCCCTGGAGGAAGCCGCGGAGATCTCCGGTGCGACGCCATTCCGCACCATTTTCACCATCACCTTCCCGCTGATCGCACCCGCCATCATCTCCGGCATGCTGCTCTCCTTCGTCGTGATGCTTGGAATCTACGGCATTCCCGCCGTTCTCGGCGCACCAGCCAACATCCCGGTGCTGACCACCTATATCTTCCAGCTCACCGCCTGGACCCCGCCGGAATACAGCAAGGCCGCCGCCGTCGCCCTTATCCTGATGGTTGCAACAGGGGCGCTGGTTGCCCTGCAGCAGAAAGTACTCTCCGGCCGCAGCTACACCACGGTCGCCGGCAAGGCGTTCCGCCCGCGTTCGCTGAACCTCGGCCCGTGGCGCTTCCTGACCCTCGCGCTGGCGATCATCTACCTCCTCGTCGTTGTCGTGCTGCCCACGCTTGCCCTCATCGTCGCCGCCTTCCGCCGCTTCCTCTTCATCCGTGACGTGGCCAGCCTGTTCGACATGAAGCAGTACGGCCTGCTCCACTTCCAGCGCCTGTTCGAAAATCCGGCGACCATGACGTCGATCTACAACACGATGAAGGTCGGCATCATCACCGCGGTGATCGGCGGCATCCTGGCCTTCGCCATCGGCTATACCGTCACGCGTACCCAAGCACCGGCGCGCCGCTGGATCGACATCATCGCCACCATCCCCGTGGCCATCCCCGGCCTGGTCATCGGCGTCGCCTATCTCTGGGCCTGGATCGGCATGCCCTTTGGCTTCTACGGCTCCATCTGGATTCTGGCCCTGGCTTTCGTCGCGCGCTTCATGCCAGACACGGTCAAGGCGCTCTCCGCCTCCCTCATGCAGATCCACAAGGAGTTGGAAGAAGCCGCCTGGATCTGCGGCCGCGGCACCCTCGCGACCATCCGCACTATCGTGCTTCCACTCGCACGTCCCGGCGTGGTCGCGGCGATGACGCTGCTGTTCATCCTCGCCATCCGCGAGCTCGGCTCGTCGCTGTTCCTCTATTCCAGCAGCACGGTCGTGATGGCGGTGAAGCTGCTCGACTATTACGAGGGCGGCAACGTTGGCCTCACCGCTGCCTTCAGCCTGGTGCAGATGGTCATCCTCGGCGTCCTCATCGGCATCACCAACCTGCTCACCCGCGGCGCCGCCAATTCAAGCGTCGGCCGCGCGGGCTGAGCCACCACGCAATACGGGAAAGGAAACGACTGATGTCCGACACCAGGATCAGCCGCCGCACCCTGCTCGGGGCCGCCGGCCTCGGCGCGCTCGGCACGACGCTCTCCTATGGCCCTGCCCGCGCCCAAAAGGCCTATAACCCGCCGGCGTCGCTGATCGACGCCGCACGCAGGGAAGGCCGCATCACCTACTACACCGCCGCTTTCGCCGAGGTGGAGCAGGAGACGATCAACCTCTTCAACAAGCGCTTCCCCTTCGTGCGCGTGGAGATGGTGCGCGCGCCCGGTGGCCAGCTCATCACCCGGGTCAAAACCGAGGCTGCCGCCAACAAGCTCACCGCGGATGTGATCGACCATTCCGACCGCGGCCTGATGAAGGGCATCGAAGACCTTTTTGCCGATTACGCCCCGCCCAACGCCGATGACTACATCCCCGATGTGCTGATCTCCCCGAAGCTCTGGCCGCGCATCACCCCGGGCTGGTGCGTCGCCTACAATTCCGAGCTGGTGAAGAATCCGCCCAAGACCTGGATGGATCTGACCAACGCTGCCGCGTACAAGCCCGGCACCATTGCACAGGTCATCGCCCCTTCCGGTGGCACCACCTGGACCCGCATTATGTTCGAGCGCCAAGTCCTCGGCGAGAACTACTGGGCCGCCCAGGCCGCCACCAAACCCGCCCTCTACCCCTCCGGCGCGCCCCTCTCTGATGCCCTGGTCCGCGGCGAGGTCGAGATCGCGCCGCTGGTCTACAACGTGATCTACACCAAGCAGCGCGACGGCGCCCCGGTGCAAACCTTCTTCCCGCCAGAGGGCATCCCCATCGTCCCCTATGCCACCGGCATCCCCAAGACCGCCAAAAGCCCCAACGCCGCCAAGCTCTTCCTCGACTGGAGCATGTCCGACGAAGGCCAGATCCACTCGATCAAGGATCACGGCAATCTCACCTCGCTGAAGACCACGCCCTTCAACCCTCCTGGCTTCGACCCCAAGACCGCCAAGCTGTGGGTGCCGAAATTCGACGAGTTCGAGAAGCTCCGGGATGTCTGGATCCCCGAGTGGAACAAGATCTACGGCTACCGCCAGTAATCGCCTTCAAGGAAAGCTGACCCCGAATGTCTGCCGAACTGCGCATCGCGCATCTGCGCAAGGTCTTCGCAACCGGCAAGCCGGCGGTGGACGACGTCAGCTTCACCATCGCCGCGGGCGAGATCGTGGTCCTGCTAGGCCCCTCAGGCTGCGGCAAGACCACGACGCTCCGTTGCGTCGCCGGGCTCGAACACCCGACGGATGGTGAGATCAGCCTGGCCGGCGAGCCCATCTCCGCCCCCGCCCGCGGCATCCTCATGCCGCCACGCCTGCGCAACATCGGCATGGTCTTCCAGTCCTACGCCGTCTGGCCGCACATGACGGTGCGCGAGAACGTCGCCTATCCGCTGAAGTCCCGCGGCCTCTCCCGCGCCGACCAGGACCGCCGCATCGCCGACGCCCTGGCGCTGGTCGACCTCGGCGGCTACGCAGACCGGCCGGTCACGCAGCTCTCCGGCGGCCAGATGCAGCGCGTGGCGCTCGCCCGCTCCATGGTCTACGAGCCGCGCCTCCTGCTACTCGACGAACCCCTCTCCAACCTGGACGCCCAGCTCCGCCTGCGCCTGCGCGACGATCTGCGCCGCATCGTGAAGAAGGCCGGTCTCACCGCGCTCTACGTCACCCACGACCAAACCGAAGCGGTCGTTCTCGGCGACCGCATCGGCGTCATGCGCGACGGCAAGCTTCTGCAAATGGCCTCGCCGGAGGAGGTGTACAACCGCCCCGCTGACCTCTTCGTCGCCGCCTTTACCGGCGCCTCGAACTTCATCCCAGGCCAGGTCACCGCGCGCGACGGCGAATTCGGCGCCGTCCGCACCGCCGACGGCGCCACCCTGCGCGCCTGGATGCCCCAAGGCGTCGTCCCGGGCGCGAACGTCCAGGTCGCCGTCCGACCGGAGAACATCCGCTTCACCGAAGCCGCCGGCAGCGAGAACCGCGTCACCGCGAAAGTCACTGCCCAGCGCTACCTGGGCATGCAGACCAGCTACGACCTCTCCGTCTTCGGCGCCACCATCGAGGGCATCGAGGTCGGCACCGCCGTCCGCTACCCCGTCGGCAGCGAGGTCACTGTCGCCCTCCCACCAGAATCCTGCTGGGCCTACGCCGCCTCTGCGGATGACGCCCGGGCAATGACGCCTCACTGAACGACACTGCCTGGACGCCCCCCACCCCTTCCCCTAACCTGCCGCTCAACACAGCAGAAACGGCAGGAAACGACCATGTCTGACGCACCGCTCGTCCGCCTCGAACGCCACAACGACGTCGGCGTCATCATCGTCAACAATCCTCCGGTCAACGCCCTCTCCCCCGGAGTCCCCGAGGGGATCGTCGCCTGCTTCCATGAGGCCGAGGCCGACCCCGCCATCAAGGCCATGGTCCTGATCGGTGACGGCCGCAGCTTCATCGCCGGCGCCGACATCCGCAACTTCGGCAAGGGCCGCCCCCCCATCCCGCCTGGTAGCCGCAGCCACGACGTTCTCGACACGTCCACCAAGCCGATCGTCGCCGCCATCCATGGCTACGCTCTGGGCGGCGGGCTTGAGAATGCCATGGCCTGCAGCTACCGCATCGCCAAGCGCAGCGCGAAGGTCGGCCTGCCGGAGGTCCTCATCGGCATCCTCCCAGGCGGCGGCGGCACCCAGCGCCTGCCTCGCCTGATCGGCCCCAAGGCTGCACTAGACCTCATCGTCTCCGGCCGCCACGTCCCCGCCGCCGAAGCCCTTACGCTTGGCATCATCGACGCCGTGGTGGAAGACGACCAGGACCTCAGGGAGTCCGCCATCGCCTACGCCCGCGCCATGGCAGACGCTCGCCCCCTCCCTAAGGTCAGCACCCGCACCGACAAGCTCGAGGAAGCCAAGTCCGACCCCGGCATCTTCGACGCAAAGCGCAAGGAGATCGCCCGCCGCGCCCGTAACCAGAAGGCGCCCTACAACTGCATCCTCGCCGTCCAGGCCGCCACCGAACTGCCCTTCGCCGAAGGCCTCCAGCGCGAACGCGACCTCTTCAACGAGCTCGAAAACTCCGATGAAGCGCGCGCCCTGCGCTACGTCTTCTTCAGCGAACGTGAAGCCGCCCGCGTCCCCGGCCTGGATCCTGAGATCAAGGTGCGCGAGATCAACACCGCCGCCGTCATCGGCGCCGGCACCATGGGCGGCGGCATCGCCATGGCCTTCGCCGATTTCGGCGTTCCGGTCCGCATCCTCGAAGCGACTCAGGAGGCACTCGACCGCGGCATGGGCCGCATCCGCTCCAACTACGAAACCTCGGTGAAGCGCGGCAGCCTGGCCGCCGACGAGATGGAGCGCCGCTTCGCCCGCATTACCCCCGTCCTCTCCTACGATCAGATCGGCGACGCCGACGCCGTGGTTGAAGCCATCTTCGAACAGATGGCCCCGAAGAGGGAGGTCTTCGCCAAGCTTGACGCCGTCATGAAGCCAGGCGCCCTCCTCCTCTCCAACACCTCCGCGCTCAACATCGACGAAATCGCGTCCGCCACGAAGCGCCCGCAAGACGTCGCCGGCGCCCACTTCTTCTCGCCCGCCAACGTGATGAAGCTGCTGGAAGTCGTGAAGGGCGCGAAAACGTCGCCGGACACGATGGCGAGCACCATGGCCATGGGCCGCAAGATCGGAAAGCTCAGCGTCGGTTGCGGCAACTGCGACGGCTTCCTCGCCAACCGCTCCCGCGCCCCCTTCAACGCCGAGATGGTGATCATGCTCGAGGAAGGCGCGCTACCCGAGCAGATCGACAAGGTCATGGTTGATTTCGGCTACCCCATGGGCCCCTTCGCCGTGGGCGACCTCGCCGGCCTCGACATCGGTGCCGAAAGCCGCAAGCGCCGCGCCGCCGCCGACCCCAACTACCGCAAGCTTCCGATCGCCGACCGCCTGGTCGAAATGGGCCGCTTCGGCCAAAAGACCGGCGCCGGCTGGTACCGCTACGAAAAGGGCGACCGCACACCCCACCCCGACCCCATCGTCAAGCAGATCATCGCCGACGTGGGCAAGGAACTCGGGATCGAGCAGCATGCCTTCACGGAGGAAGAAATCCTCCGCCGCCTGCTCTTCTCCTCGGTCAATGAAGCGTGCAGGATTCTCGACGAAGGGATCGCCTATCGCAGCAGCGACATCGACGTGATGTGGCTGCACGGCTTCGGTTTCCCGCGCTATCGCGGCGGCCTGATGTTCTGGGCCGACCAGATCGGCCCCAAGGCCATCTACGACCAGATCAGCGTCTGGCACCAACGCTACGGCAACCGCTGGGCCCCGTCGCCCTACCTCCGCGCGCTCGCAGAATCCGGCACAAGCTTCCGCAACGCAAAGCCGGGAAAGTAGGAAGACGCTTCTCTGTTGAAGGAAGTCCCATGATCGACAAGACCGTACGCACCGTCGCAGAAGCCCTCAACGGCATCCCAGATGGCGCGACGGTCCTCATGGGCGGCTTCGCAGGCACCGGCGAGCCACGGCACCTTCTAGCCGGCCTCCTCGAACAGGGCGCCAGGGATCTCACCATCGTCGGCATCCACGCCGGCATGGCCGACGATGCGCTCGGCGCCCTCGTTGCCGCAGGGCGCGTACGCAAGGCCATCGTCTCCTGGGCGAGGAGCCCCAATGGCCCCATCCCCCTCGAACCCCTGCTGCGCGAAGGTCGCGCCGAACTCGAACTCGTTCCACAAGGCACGCTGGCCGAACGCATCCACGCGGCCGGCTCCGGCGTACCCGCCTTCTTCACCGCCACCTCCGTCGGCACACCCCTGGCAAAGGGCAAGGAGCACCGGGAAATTGATGGCCGCATCTACGTGCTGGAGAAAGCCATCTTCGCCGACGTCGCTCTGATCGAGGCCTGGCAGGCCGACCGCTGGGGCAACCTCACCTATCGCCGCGCGGGCAGAAATCTCAACGCCGTCATGGCTCCCGCCGCCAAACTCACCATTGCTCAGGCCCAACACCTGGTCGAACTGGGCACGCTGGACCCGGACCACATCGTCACACCCGGCATCTACGTGCAGCGGGTGGTGCACATCCCGTACGGAGACCCGCCGCTTTAGTAAGCGGCCAGTTTCGCTCCGACCATTCCATAAGCGGAGATGGCTTGATCCATTTGCGCCCGCAGCCCGTGGCCGCGAAGCGCAAGCGGATCAAGCCGCCGAGCCTTACGGCTCCAGCACTGTTGTGCTCTCCAGGTCCTTCTCGATATCGGACCGGTCGAGGCTCACCACGTGGTATTCCCCCTTGATGAACGGCTCAAACTGGTCCCGGTAATGCGGGCTGCCCGGCATGCCTGAATTGCCGATGTTCTGCACTGCCAGGAACTTCCGTGGCTCGGCGAAGTCCGCCACGATGCGATACTCCGCACCAGAGCTCGCCGCATGCGGCGGCAACTCGCCACCCGTGTTGCGCACGGTGTGCGACCCGCCATCGAGCGGCGCCGGCCCGATGTCGAAATCCGCCGCAACATCCAGCCCGCCAACCGGGTGCTTCCAGTGCGCAACGTGCACGGTGCCCCAATTCCAGCCCTTGGGGTCCACACCCAGCCGCCCACGCAGCGTCGCCATGCCAGCCTTCGCCGCCGCCACAGCCGCCGCTTTTGTGCCGCCATGGAAATACGCCATGTCCGGATTTGCCAGCAGATGCACACACAAATTCGTCTGCTGCATGGCCAGATCCAGTAGCCGCGGCGGAATGTGCACCGACAGCGTCGCACGCTGGAAGTGGAACATGAACGTTTCGAACACCGTCGCCGCAACGCTGTCCACGGTGTACATGCAGTCCCACCCGTCCAGGATCGCCGCCAACGCCTCGGCATCCGCGTCCCCGCTGCCCTTCAGCAACGAAACAACACCCGGCGCCGAACGCTCCGCCCGAACGCTCTTCACGTCGTTCTGCAGTTGGATCGTATGCGCCCGGTCCGCCTTCGCGCCCGAGAACGCCTGGTCAATTCGGATGCCCCGATGCCCCTGTGAATACGCGCCATAGATCGGATACTTGTAGCCAGGCTCCACAATCCGCTGGTTCGCGCTCGCCACGAACCCCGTCGAGGGGTTGTAGCGGTTCGGCAATCCATCGAAGGGAATGTAGCCCGTCCAGCGATCGGCCGAGTTGTTCGCATCCCGAACCCCTGCCGTCATCCGCCCACGGATCGGCAGTCGCCCGGCCATCTGGTAGCCGGCATTCCCGCTGCTGTCGGCATACACCCAGTTGAACACCGCCACCGCCCAATCGCGCAACGCATCGCGGAACTGCTCCCAGTTCTGCGCCCGGCCCACATTGATTGAAGCGCGGATGTCGTTCAGGTGCTCCGCACCCACCCACCGCAGCGATGTGACCGGGTCGCCACCAGCCGCCATCTGCGGAATGATCGCGTTCACCACCGGTCCACGCACCGTGGACTTCACCACCAGCGCACGTGTCGCCTCACCCTTCACAGGGATGGAAACCACACGCTCATCGAACCGCCGCCACGCATCCCCATCGCGATAGCGCGAAGGATCGGTCGCATCCACCTCCTCGCGATAGAGGTCGCGCGTCATGGCCATGTTGTTGGTGATCGCGAATGCAACGGTCCCGTTGCTGCCCCACCACAGCCCCGGCATCCCCACCGGGCCGGCGCCGGCCACATCATCCTCCGGTCCATGCAGCCCATACTCGTACCAGCTCGAAGGGATCCAGAACGGCTGGTGCGGATCCCCCGCCAGCAGTGCCTTGCCCCCAGTCGCCCGGCTGCCAGCCACGGCCCAGTTGTTGGACCCCGTCGCATCATCCGTGCCGTGCCCGAAGGGCTTTTGCGCGCCCACCTCCGGCCATCCAGCCGGCGGAACCACAAGGTGCTCCGAGGCCTCTGGCGTCAGGTAGATTTCGCGCAAAACCTCCGCCGGCAGGAACTTCGCCGCCTCCGCCGCCATGATCCGGTCCAGCCGGCCGTTCAGGCTCCACCAGAACCCGCGCGCGATCGCCACCACGTCGCTCACCGTGAACGGTGCCGGCGTATAGCCCAGCATCCGAAACTCCACGGGCAGGTCGGCGCCGAAACGCTCGATTGCCCGGTTGATCCCGCGCACGAATGCCGCGGTCTCCTCATAGGTCTTGCCATCCATCAGCGCCGGCTCACGCTCGGCCATCTGATCCAGCCCCACGATCAGATGCGCGGTGTCAGAAGCCACGAACGAGGCACCAAGAACCTCCGCCTGACGCCCCAGCGCGCGCCGCCGCAGCCTGTCCATCTGCCACAGCCGGTCCTGCGCCATCGCGAACCCAACGCCGAGGTAAAGATCGGCCGTGCTCTTGGCGAACACATGCGGCACGCCAGACCGGTCGCGGAGGATATCCACCTTCGCCCCCACGCCGGCCTTCAACGTCTGGTCCGGCAGCGTCGCATGCCGCTTCAGCCACGCCGAGCGGGCCGCGGCGAACTCCGCCTCCGTCGTTCCCGCTGCCATGCACACATCCGCCACCGACCGCGCACCTGTCAGCGCCGCCAGCACCGCCGCATCGTCCAACGCCATTCCCGTCATCCTTCCGATTCACGCGACGGCCCCACCAGGGTCGCGCCGCCATCCACCACCAGAACCTGCCCTGTCACGAACCGTGCCTGCGCCGATAGCAGGAAACGCACTGCCATCCCCACATCCCAACCCGTGCCCTCAACCGCCATCACGGAGGCCTTCCGCCGCCCCTCCCGCGCCGAGTCGCTCATCCCGCGCGCATACACCATCGGCGTGTACACCGGGCCGGGGGCCACGCAATTCACCCGGATGCCATCCTTGCCATGATCCACCGCCATCGCCTGGCTCAGCCCGATCACCGCCGCCTTGCTCGTGGTGTACGGCGTCAGCCCCCGCGGCCGCAGTGCCGAAATGGAAGACACGTTCACGATCGCACCGCCGCCTGCCCGCTTCATCGCCGGCACCGCGTACTTGCTCACCAGAAACATGGAATCCACATTCACCCGCATCACCCGGGTCCATTCAGCCTCCGAAACATCCACCACGGAGCCCTTGCCGCCGATCCCCACATTGTTGTCCAGCAGGTCCAGCCGCCCGAAGGCCCGCTCCGCATGCGCCACCATCGCAGCGCACGCCGCTCCATCGGTCACGTCATAGGAAGCCGCCTCTGCCACGCCCCCCTCGGCACGGATCATCTCCACCGTCCGCTCGGCCAGCGCGATCTCACGATCCACTACCAGAACGCCGGCCCCAGCCCGTGCCAGCAGCATCGCCGCCGCCCTGCCATTGCCGATTCCGTCCCCGGCAGCGCCGCCACCAGTGACGATCGCGCCCTTGCCGCGCATCCCCCAGACGTCGTCTTCCATCATGGCCTCCCAAAAGGAAGAATCTTCTTTTTCTGAAGAAACAGAAGCAAAAAGACTTCGTTCACTTGCATCGTATTCAACGCATCAAGCCTTGGGGAAACGGACAGAATTTGTTCCCTGAACACGAACACACTCCCTCACGGGAGCCCGGCTCCAGGCACATCCACTCGCACCGTCTCGATCGCACCGTCCCGCTTTTCGGCCATCGCCGGCCCGCTTGCCGTACTTGTGCAAACGTAGAGCGTCTTGCGGTCCGCCCCACCCAGCATGCAGGCGAAGGCATGCCGACCCTCAGCCATGCGGATCGTCTCCACCACGCCCACGCCTTCCAGTGCCCGCACCACCCGATGCCCGCGCGGATCGGCCACCCAGATCCCTCCCTCGGCATCCAGGCAGATCCCATCCGGCCAGACATCGTCGAACTGCGCGAACACCGTGCGGTTCGAAAGCCCGCCATCGGCCCCGATGTCGAAGCTCGTCAGCCGGTGCGCCAACGTCTCGCCAATGATCAGCCGTTTCCCATCCGGCGTGATCACCGCCCCGTTGGGAAACATCAGTCCATCCGCCACCGCATGCACGCTGCCATCAAGGTCCACTCGCACCAGCACCGCCACCTTTTCGCTCTCGCCCTTGTGCCGGTCGAACCCGAAATTGCCCACATAGGCCCGGCCCGCCGCATCCACGACCATGTCGTTGCACGGCCCGTCTGCCAGCCCGCCCAACTCGGCCACCACCGAAAGCGTGCCCCGGTCACAGCGCATCAACCGCCGGTCCAGCATCGAGACCACAAGCATGGTGCCATCTGGCCGCCAACCAAGCCCGCTCGGCTGCTGCGGCACATGTGCCATCGTCTCCGCCCATCCCTCTTCAGAAAGGGCGATCACGCGATGCGTGTAGAAATCCGAGAACCAGAACCGGCCGTCATGCCAGCGCGGCCCTTCCGGGAACGTCAACCCGCCCAGCACCGTCCGCTGCGCCCTTGTCGTGGCCATGGGCTTCCTCCCGCTTTACGCTTTCCGTGTGAGCCTAACCGCAAACTGCGCCGGAACAAGGCACCCAGGGAAGGAAACCATCAGCATGTCCACCACCGCATACGAAACCATCCGCTATGAACAGCCAACGCCGGCCATCGCCCGGATCGTCATGAACCGGCCAGAAGCCCGCAATGCCCAGAACCTGGTCATGACCTATGACCTCAACGCCGCCTTCGATCGTGCCGTGGCAGACGAGAACACCAAGGTGATCATCCTCGCGGGCGCCGATCCCCATTTCTCCTCGGGCCACGACCTGCGCGCCGGCGGCCGCAACAAAGCGGGCATCGACTTCCCAGCACTCGGCACCTGGGGCGGCTTCGAGGAAGGTGGCGCCCATGGCCGCATGGCCCGCGAACAGGAGATCTACCTCCAGATCACCCGCCGTTGGCGCAACCTCGCCAAGCCAACCATCGCCGAGGTTCAGGGCCGCTGCATCGCCGGCGGCCTCATGCTCGCCTGGGCCTGCGATCTCATCATTGCCAGCGATGATGCCTCCTTCTGCGACCCCGTCGTCACCATGGGCGTCTGCGGCGTCGAATGGTTCGCCCATCCCTGGGAGCTCGGCGCCCGCAAGGCCAAGGAATTCCTCTTCACCGCCGACACCTGGTCCGCCCAGGAGGCCCACCGCCTTGGCATGGTCAACCATGTCATCCCCCGCGCCGAGCTCTCCGCCTTCACCCTGGCACTCGCCGAGAAGATCGCCTCCAAGCCCGCCTTCGCACTCAAAACCACCAAGGAGGCCGTCAACCGCGCCACAGACGCCCAGGGACAGCCCGAAGCCATCGAGCACGCCTTCGCCCTGCACCAGCTTTGCCACGCTCACAACCAGATGATGTTCAACATGGCCGTCGACCCCTCCGGCCTCGCCCCCGCGGTCAAGGGCAAGCCTCCGGCCGGTGGTTAGCACAAGCCTGATCGGGCAGATCCGCGTGATGGGAAGGAATTGCGCCTAAAGACAGCAACTTGGATCGGATGCCGGCAACCCAGCGGGCCGGCATCCGTCTTCGCCGATGGGCGAAGGACTTTTTTCTGTTTTATAGAAAAATTCCCTTGCCATCCAGCATTGGGTGTCATATATAACTGACATGACTCAATCATCCGCTTCACCCCCTGCTGCGCCGGCGTGCATTCGCACGCCCGAGCTGGCACGCGCGGTGCTCCGGATCATCCTCGCCCCCCTCATTGCTCTCATCGAAGCCCGCATCGCCGCCGGGCTGAACCAGTTGCTCGGCCTGATGCAGCAATGGCGCGACGGAACCCTCCCGGCCCCGCCGCCCGAGCGTCCGTACGTCCCCCGCCAGACCGCCCCGCGCCCGTACTCCGCCCCGGCGGCCCAAGCACCGTCATGGCTGGACGCCCTCTTTGCCCTGGCCATGTCGGACGAACCGGCCTCCGAATCCCGTCCGCACGCCAGCACGGCGTCAGCGTCCCGTCCGTCACCCAATCCCCGGGTCAGCCCGGTGCAGCCCGAACCGTCGGTTACCGTGTTCGCGCCGCCACTTGCTCCCACGATGCGGAAACGACGCCAATTGCCTGGCGCTACAGGCCAGAGGCCTTATGCGCGGCGCCCCGTCCTGATCCCCGCAGCTGGACTACGCCCGGAATTCGCACAGCCGGCTTCTGGCCAGCATGTGGCGTCCGATCCTCCGCTGCGACCTCCGGATCTCCAAAAAAGCGCACCGCGAGCTGTCGTCTTCGCTTGTCTATTTCATTTCTATATCAAAATCAATTGATACCACTCCACTTGCCGTCCAGCACCCGCTTACCGATCGTCATCCGGTGGACCTCACTCGGTCCCTCATACACCCGCATCGCCCGCACCTTGTTCGCCATGAGCTGCAGCGGCATCTCCTTCGTCACCCCCATCGCCCCATGCGCCTGCATCGACTGGTCGATGATCTCCTGCGCCATCTCGGTCGCATAAACCTTGATCATGGACGCCTCGGTACGAACATCCTTCCCTGCGTCGTTCTTCGCCGCCGCGTCCATCACCATCAGCCGGCAGGCATGAATCTTCGTCGCAGCTTCCGCCACCCACCACTGGATCGCCTGCCGCTCCGAAAGCTTCGCCCCGAACGTTACCCGCTGCCGCGCATGCTCGCACAGCATCTGCAGCGCCCGCACCGCCATCCCGGTGCACCACGCCCCCATCTGCAGCCGCCGTACCGTCAACCGAAGCTGCATCGGCGCGAACCCCTTGCCAATCGCCCCCAGCACTCGGTCGCCAGGGATCCGGCAATCCTCGAACACCAGCTCGTAGGTCCGCTGCCCGCCGATCATGGCGATCTCACGCTCAATGATGAAGCCCGGCTCCCCCTTCTCCACGATGAACGCCGTCACACCCTCATGCCGCTTCCCGTCCCCGGTGCGCGCCATCACGATGATGAAGTCGGCCTGCGGTACCCGGCTTACCCAGATCTTCCGCCCGTTGATCACCCAGTCGCTGCCATCCTGCACCGCCCGCGTGATCATCCCCGCCGGATCACCGCCAGCCCCGGGTTCAGAAATCGCAATCGCCGACTTGGCCGTCCCCGCCGCATAGGGCTCCAGGTATTTCGTGCGCTGCTCCGGGCTCGCCACCGCCATCAGCATATGCAAATTCGGGCTGTCCGGCGGAAAGGTGAACGGAAACGCGCACCGTCCCAACTCCTCGTTCATCGCCATCAGCGCCACCGTGGGCAGGTTGGCACCTCCAAGCTCCTCCGGGACATCGAGGGACCACAGCCCCAACTCCTTGCACCGGGCAAGGATTCGCTCCTCCTCCGCATCCGAAAGCCCCGCCTTGCCCCCCGCGGCCTCGCGCGCCAGCACCTGGCGTTCGAGCGGAATAAGCTCCTGGTCGACGAATTTCGCCACCAGTTCCTTCAACATGCGGTGCTCTTCGGACAATTCAAACATTGGCAGGACCCTCCAAGCGGCATTGTCGCGCCCGGACCGCCCCACGACAAGAGCGAGCGCCCACCTCGCATCCCCGGCAACGAAGCGGTAAGGCAGATTGACGATCTTGCTCCTGATCAGACGGCCGCCCGCGCACGCAATGGCATCGCTTCGGACGAGCGATGCGCATCAAGGAGCCTCGCATGTCCCTGCGCTAGGGTGCCTCGGTCACCCTGAGGCTGATGCGGTGGCAATCACTCGCGAGATGTGCTGTCTAGCAACGGATTAATGGACGGGCGTCATCGGCCGGACGCACCGCGACCTGGAGGTAGTGGCTTGAAGATTGCGATGATTGGTGGAGGCTATGTTGGTCTCGTGTCAGGCGCCTGCTTCGCAGCGTTAGGCACCGAGGTTGCCATCGTCGAAAGCGACCCCGCCCGCCTCCAGGCCCTTCGTCAAGGGCGTATCCCAATCTACGAGCCGGGACTGACCGAACTCGTCGCGGAGGGTGTCTCAAAGGGGCACCTGTCATTTGGCGATAACCTGCGCGCGGCAGTGAGCGGTGCCGATGCGGTGTTTATCGCAGTCGGCACCCCAACCCGCCGCGGCGACGGGCATGCCGACCTCAGCTTCGTCTACGCCGCCGCAGAGCAGGTGGCGAAGTGCCTCGACGGCTACACCGTCATCGTCACCAAATCGACGGTTCCTGTCGGCACAGGCCGACGGATCGCATCCATCATCCAGCACGTCGCGCCCGGTGCCGACGTGGATGTGGCATCCAACCCAGAGTTCCTTCGCGAGGGCAGCGCGATTCGCGACTTCATGCAGCCCGATCGGGTCGTGATCGGCTGCACATCAC
This sequence comes from Alphaproteobacteria bacterium, assembly GCA_026400815.1. Taxonomy (GTDB): domain Bacteria; phylum Pseudomonadota; class Alphaproteobacteria; order Acetobacterales; family Acetobacteraceae; genus CAMDGX01. The sequence continues at coordinate 8,587 of JAPLOI010000033.1, read as the reverse complement.
CGCGGGCCCAATCGGTACTCGGGCAGCTCTACAGCCCCCTCGCCGCGCAACCAGACCAGATTCTCTACACCGGCGTGGAGACCGCTGAACTCATCAAATACGCAGCAAACTCATTCCTCGCGATGAAGGTCACCTTCATCAACGAGATGGCGGACCTCTGCGAAAAGCTCGGCGCCAATGTCAAGGAAGTCGCACATGCCATTGGCATGGATGCCCGGATCGGCCCGCGGTTCCTGCAACCCGGGCCGGGTTTCGGAGGGAGTTGCTTCCCCAAGGACACCTTGGCCTTGGTTCGCATTGCACAGGAAGCGGGAGCGCCATCAAGGCTCATTGAGGCCGTTGTAGCGGTGAATGATGCGCGCAAAGCATCCATGTCGGCGCGGGTGATTGCTGCATGTGGCGGCACCGTCCGGGGCCGAACGATCGCGGTGCTGGGGCTCACCTTCAAGCCCGACACCGACGATATGCGCGATTCCCCCGCCGTACCGATTGTCGCCAGGCTGGTTGAAGATGGAGCCATCGTGAAGGTATTCGACCCCCAGGGCATGGACCAAGCTCGGCCCATGCTGCCCTCCGGAACAATCTATGCATCGTCCACCGAAGCGGCACTGGACGGCGTTGATGCCGTTGTGATCGTCACGGAGTGGGATGTGTTCAAGGCACTTGACCCGCAGGCGATGCTTAAGCTCATGTCCGGGCGTGTCGTTGTAGACCTACGCAATGTGTTTGATCCCATTGTGATGGCGGCGCAGGGCTTCACGTATCACGGCATTGGGATCACATCGCGCTAACTGGCTGTTGGCCTCGAACTCACAGGCGGAACGACGACTGGCATGCTTGCCAACCCTCTCAGCCGGACCTAAGATGCGAATTACTCGCAATTGCATTGGCCCGAGAGGCTCCATGGTCATTTCTCGTCGTTCCGTCATCCTGGGAGCAGCGCTTGCCATGGGCCCAGCGCTCATGGCGCCCTCCGCTCCGGCGCACGCTTCCGGGGAGGTTAACCTCTACACGACGCGGGAGCCCGGCCTCATTCAGCCATTGCTGACCGTCTTTACCGCCCGAACGGGAATCAAGGTGAATTCCGTGTTCATCAACGCGGGCCTTGCCGAGCGCGTTGCCGCTGAAGGAGCACGGTCTCCGGCCGACGTCTTGATGACCGTCGACGTCGGAACACTCGTCGACCTCGACCGGAAGGGACTGACCCAGCGGATCGCATCGTCCGTCGTGGATGCCGCAACACCTGCGTCGTTGCGAGACGTGGAGGACAACTGGGTGCCTCTCTCGCTTCGGGCCAGGGTCATCCTCGTTTCGCGGGACCGCGTTCCGGAGGTTGCGATGACCTACGAGCAGCTCGCCAATCCGAAGTGGAAGGGGCGAGTCTGCCTTCGAAGTGGCAACCATCCCTACAATACTGCCCTGTTCGCTGCGATGATTGCCAAGGATGGCCAGGCAGCAACAGAAACATATATGGCGGCCCTTAAGAAGAACCTGGCACGTAAACCCGCTGGCGGCGACCGTGAAGTAGCACGCGACATCATGGCCGGGCTCTGTGACATCGGTATGTCAAACAGCTACTATGTCGGGCTGATGCTGTCTGGGGCTGGGGGCGCCGAGCAGAAGCGTTGGGGCGAAGCCGTAAGGGTCATCCTACCAACGTTTCAGGATGGCGCCGGTACGCATGTTAACATCTCCGGCGCATCCGTCGCACGGCATTCCCCGAACGCCGCGAATGCGGTGAAGTTGATCGAGTTCCTGCTTTCGCCGGAGGCCCAGAAGGTCTATGCGGAAGTGAACTTCGAGTTTCCGGTGCTTCCCAACGTGCCGCTGCATCCGAGCATCGCCAATTTAGGCGTACTAAAACTAGACACGCTTCGCCTGTCGGCGATCGCTGCCCATCGCGCGACCGCCAGCATGATGGTCGACCGGGTCGGTTTCGACCAGTAGCGCCGGATCGAGATGGAGCATCACGCGCGGCACAGGCTGCTATTTTGCCTGGCATTGTTGTCTTCGCTGGTGGTGCTCCTGCCTGTCGCAGGACTCGTTGGGCTTGCGGCGTTCGGAACGGGAGATTTGTGGCCCCATCTGGTCGCATATGTCCTTCCCGATGCCCTGCGCCAAACAACACTGCTGCTGATCGGCACCGGTACTGTCACGGCAGTTACCGGCGCCGGACTCGCTTGGTTGATAACGGGCTTTCATTTCCCAGGGCGGCGTTGGTTGGAATGGGCAGTGCTCCTTCCTCTGGCGATCCCGACCTACATCGTAGCGTATGCCTATCTGGATGTTCTGCACCCGATAGGGCCCGTGCAGTCCACGCTGCGAGCCATGCTAGGTATCAGTGACGTGCGAGGCCTGCAGTTGCCTGACGTACGCTCCATGGCAGGCTGCATCCTCGTGATGTCTGCGTCGCTCTATCCCTACGTCTACGTCAGCACGCGGGCCGCCCTGCTCACGCAATCACTAGAGGCAATCGAAGCCGCCAGGGGTTTGGGGGCAGCGGGCGCCCCCTTGATGTATCGGGTCACGCTACCTCTGGCACTCCCTGCTGTTTGCGCGGGTCTTGGCCTGGTCCTGCTCGAGACGCTCGCGGATATTGGCGCAAGCGAGTTTCTTGGCGTCCGGACCTTGACGGTGGCGGTTTATGTCACGTGGACCACCCGTGGATCGGTGGAAGGTGCCGCACAGATCGCACTCGCGATGCTGGCCCTCACATTCACGCTTTTGGCGTGGGAGCGCGCCGCGACGCGCTGGCGAGACCGCGAGATCTCGGGCGATCGGTCTCCATTCCGGGTTCGTTTGACGGGCCTTCGTGCGGCACTGGCCACAGTGGCCTGTACCGTTCCGCTATTGCTCGGCTTCGGACTGCCCACGCTGCATCTGTTGGTCAGTGCCGCCATTCGGGTCAGCGAGTTTGGCCTGCCGGCGGCTATCGGGGCATGGATGTGGAACAGTGCGTACCTCGCGATGCTGGCAACGCTGGTCACACTGGCCTGTGGCATAACCGTGACGTTCTGCCACCGGTACCTGGCCAACATCTGGTCCCTGGCAGTATTGCGCATTGCAGCGCTTGGATACGCTATGCCCGGTACCGTTCTGGCGGTAGGCCTGCTCGGCCCCATGGCGCAGGTGGACAACGCCGTTCTGGACCTACTCGACTGGATCGGCGCCGGATTCCAACACAGCCTGATCTCCGGGTCCATCCTGATGCTGGTTATTGCCTACGTCGTTCGCTTCCTCGCCATTCCCCTGGGGATGCTGGAAACAGCCTATGGCAGAATGCCCGTCACCATCGATGACGCCGCGCGCGGACTGGGGGCGGCCAACAACGCACTTGCGTGGCGGATCCACCTACCGATCCTGGCCCCCAGCCTTTCTGGCGCGGCGCTTCTGGTCCTCATTGAATGCATGAAGGAGCTTCCGGCCACACTGCTGCTACGCCCGCTGAACGTGGAAACTTTGGCTACCGCCATCTATGCCGAAGCATCGCGGGGCACTTACGAGGATGGGGCAGTTGCTGCGCTCTCGATCGTGCTGCTGGGCGTGGTTCCCGTCATAGTTCTGGTTCGGCGGAGCCTCTTTCTGTCGGCTCCGCCGATCACACAGGCACGAAGACAACTGTTATCGCAGGCCTGAAGCAGCGCCTGGCGCAGGTCTACATCCCGAGAGCGCGCCGGTAGACATCCAGGAGTGTTTCCTGCTCCTCGATCTCCGCCGGCTCCTGCTTGCGCAAACGGATCAGCTGCCGCATCACTTTCACGTCGAAGCCGGCCGACTTGGCTTCCGCGAAGATGTCCTTGATGTCACTGGAAAGCGCCTTCTTCTCCTCCTCCAGGCGCTCAATACGCTCGATCAGGCTGCGCAGGCGTTCAGCAGAGATATTTCCCCACTGGGCGCTTTCCTCTTCTTGCGGCTCGCCGGAAATAGCTGGTGCGGGTCGGGCCATGGGGCAACTCCGTATCAGGTAGGATATGCCCGCATCGGGCATCCAGGGGCGGCGGCTTACCCGAGCGCCCCCGGACGGTCAACGCACCGGGCGTCAGTGGCCAGGGTTGACCTTTGTGAAATCGGCAATCTGCTGGGTACTTGCCTCCTTCTGGTGCATGGCTTGCCACTCCTTGTAGGGCATGCCGTAGATCGTCTCGCGCGCATCGGGATCCGCGATCACAATGCCTTTGTCGGCAGCACCCTCGCGGTACCAGCGGCTGAGGCAGTTTCGGCAGAAGCCGGCGAGATTCATGAGATCGATGTTCTGGACATCGCTGCGTTCTCTCAGGTGCTGCACGAGGCGACGGAATGCCGCGGCCTCGAGCTCGATGCGGGCTTGTTCGTCCAGTTCGGGCATTGCCATGGCGGGCCTCCTTGCTGCGGTCAACATGGCGCTTTCGCGTCACCTTCGCCATACTCCCCTCGCAGAAATGGGGGACAGGTCCTGGTATGGGCGAGTGGACGGACCAGCAGGCGCGTGAAGCGTTGAACCGGATATTTCATGCGTCGATCGCCGCAGCCGATCCACGACATATGATGGCAGCTCACTTGCCGCCCCGCCCGGCCGGTCGTTGCATTGTGGTGGGCGCAGGCAAGTCAGCCGCTGTGATGGCCGCCGCCCTGGAGGATGCCTGGCCCGATGTCGAACTCTCGGGCGTGGTTGTCACGCGGTACGGTCATTCGGTTCCGACCCGCCGCATGCGCGTGATCGAGGCAAGTCACCCGGTACCGGACACCAATAGCGAGATCGGCGCGCAGAGCGTGCTGCAGGCGGTGCAGGGCCTGGGCCCTGACGACCTCGTGATTGCTTTGATGTCGGGTGGCGGTTCCGCGCTGATGGCATTGCCGGTCGACGGGCTCACGCTGGCCGACAAACAGGCGGTGAACCGCGCCCTGCTCGCTAGCGGCGCGACGATTTCGGAGATGAATGCCGTGCGCAAGCATTTGTCGCGCATCAAGGGCGGCCGGCTCGCGGCAGCAGCAGCCCCAGCGAAGGTGGTTACGCTCGCGATTTCCGATGTTCCTGGCGACGATCCCGCCGTGATTGCATCCGGGCCTACGGTTCCGGATCCAACGACGTTCGCCGACGCGCGCTCCATCATTGCCCGGTACGGCGTTGAGCTTCCGCTGTCAGTCGCCGCGCGGCTGAAGGAGGAAGCGGATGAGACACCCAAGCCCGGGCAACTGTCGCATACCGAGTTCCGTATGATCGCAACACCTTCCATGGCGCTCCGGGCAGCCGCCGAAGAAGCGTCACGGCTGGGGCTTTCACCTTTGATCCTTGGGGACGCATTGGAAGGCGAAAGCCGTGAGGTCGGCACGGTGATGTCAGGAATTGCCAAGTCAATAGCGACGCATGGGCTTCCCATTGAGCGGCCTGCTGTTCTCCTCTCTGGCGGTGAGACGACGGTTTCCATCGGGCCTGAAGGAGCGGGCCGCGGCGGCCGCAACACCGAGTTCCTTCTGGCGCTGGCCGTTGCGTTGGGCGGCACCAAAGGGATTTGGGCGGTTGCCGGCGATACCGACGGCATTGATGGGACAGAAGATGCAGCAGGGGCATTCGTGGCGCCAGATACTCTCGCAAGAGCCCGCGCGGCGGGCTTGGATCCCCATGCCGTTCTCGACTCCCATGACAGCTACGGGCTGTTCGATGCGATCGGTGACCTTATTCGAACAGGGCCGACATTAACCAATGTCAATGATATACGCGCGATCTTAATCGCTTGACCGCAAGGGGCACCGAATGCCGAGCCGTGTGAAGATTCGCCGCAGGCGACGCACCAAGATCATTGCCACGTTGGGGCCGGCTAGTTCGACACCCGAAGTGCTCGCGCGCCTCTTTCAGGCCGGGGCGGATGTGTTTCGGCTGAACTTCAGCCATGGCACCCAGGACGACCACGCCGCGCGCATCGCCATGATCCGCGACCTGGAAGCCCGCTTTGACCGGCCAATCGGCATCCTTGCGGATGTGCAGGGGCCGAAGTTGCGCGTCGGGCAATTTGCCGGGGGGCGCGTGCAGTTGCAAACAGGGCAGACGTTCCGGTTGGACCTCAATCCGACACCGGGTGACGTAAGGCGCGTTCAGCTCCCGCACCCCGAGATCATCTCCGCTGCCACGATTGGGACGACACTGCTCCTGGACGATGGCAAGCTCCGCCTGCGTGTGTTGCGACAAAGGCCAGATCATCTGGAGACCGAGGTTGCGGTTGGGGGTCTGCTGTCGGACCGCAAGGGCGTGAACGTTCCCGATATCATGCTACCCATTCCGGCTTTGACCGCGAAGGATCGGAGCGACCTTGCATTCGCGCTTGAGCACGGCGTGGATTATATCGGCCTGTCGTTTGTGCAGCGGCCAGAAGACGTGGAGGAAGCACGAGCCATCGTAGCGGGACGGGCTTGGATCATGACGAAGATCGAGAAGCCACAAGCTTTGGAGAACCTGGAAGACATCATCAGGCTGTCGGATGCCGTGATGGTTGCGCGCGGAGACCTTGGGGTAGAACTGCCGCCTGAGGAGGTACCACTTGCCCAAAAGCGGATCGTCCGTATTGCACGCCAACTGGGACGACCTGTGGTTGTGGCGACACAGATGCTGGAGAGCATGATCAGCTCGCCGGCGCCCACCCGCGCCGAGGCATCCGATGTCGCAACCGCCGTGTTCGACGGCGCAGACGCCGTGATGCTGTCAGCCGAGACGGCTGCGGGCCAGTTTCCCTTCGAAGCCGTGAACATCATGGATCGCATTGTCGCCCGCGTAGAGGAAGACTCGGGTTGGCGCGCCATCATTGAGGCGTCGCGACCTGCCCCGGAGCATTCAGCAGCAGATGCAATCGCCGCTGCGGCCCGCCAGGTTGCCCACACCATAGACGCTGCAGTCATCTGTGCCTTCACAGCCAGCGGTAGTACGGCACTCAGGGCTGCACGTGAACGTCCTGAAGCGCCGATCCTCGGAATGACAACCTCGATACAGACTGCCCGGCGCACATCAGTGGTATGGGGCGTGCACGCAGTCATGGCCGCAGAGGTGCATTCAATGACGGAGACAGTTGCCAAAGCCTCCAAGACTGCGGTGGCGGAGGGCTTCGCGGCGAGCGGTGACCAGATTGTTGTGATTGCCGGCGTCCCGTTCGGGCAATCTGGCACAACCAACGCGCTGCAAGTCGCTCAGGTTCGGTAGCCGCTCGAACCTCTTGCCCAGCGCGCTCAGGGGCGCACCGCGCACGAGCGGCATTTCTCCGATCCGCAACCTGCGGAGCACCCTGCTCCCGTCGCCATCAATGGTTTAATTCTCCTTTTTTAGCCACCTCGACCGCCCCCGAGGCGAGTTCCGCGTTGACAAATGCACGCATAAGTTGTATTTCTACCAATGACGCGATCTTGGAGATTGCCTGTGCGTATTCTTTTGGTTGAAGATGACCTCATGGTTGCCCGCGCCGTAACCATGATGCTGAAATCCATCAACGCCGTCGTCGACGAGACAGACACCGGGGAGGAGGCGATCGAACTCGCTCGCCACTACGACTATGATATTGTCGTATTAGACCTGATGCTTCCGGACATGGAAGGCTATGAGGTTGTGCGCCGGTTGCGTATGGCCCGTATTGAGGTGCCTGTTCTGATCCTTTCCGGCCTCTCTCGGCCGCAAGCAAAAGTGAAAGGGCTGAGCCTCGGCGCAGACGACTTCATCACCAAGCCATTCGACAAGGCTGAATTGCTTGCGCGAATTCAGGCGATTGTTCGGCGCAGCAAGGGCTTCAGCCATCCTTCTATCGATGTAGGGCCGGTGCGGCTTCTGCTCGACAGCCGGGAGGTCTCCATTGGCGACCAGCAAGTGCACTTGACCGGCAAGGAGTATGCGATCCTGGAGCTCCTGATGCTTCGGAAGGGCATTGTTCTCACCAAGGAGATGTTTCTCAACCACCTCTACGGCGGCATGGACGAGCCCGAAGCCAAGATCATCGATGTCTTCATATGTAAGCTTCGGAAGAAGCTGACGTCCTTTGGCGCTGGCGATCTGATCGTTACCGTGTGGGGCCGGGGCTACATGATGCGGGATCCTCTGAGAGTTGGCGTGGACGGGCGAGTGATGCCGCATGTTGCCGAGATGGGGATCGGCAGCGACGAGTCGACCGAGGCTCTAGCGTAGCCTGAGAGTGCATGCTGGGGCGTCAAATAGGCTCCCATGACATGCCCTCACATTGCTCGCATGGATCATGACGTGCTCCCCTGGGATGTGACCGCTTTTGGGTAGAGTCCGACGTATTGCAGCATCTCCGCATCCGACTGCACCCCCTGGGATGTGACCGCTTTTGGGTAGAGTCCGACGCAAAGGAGTTGGACGGAATGAAGCGCAGCAGGTTCAGGGAAGAGCGGGTCACTGCGGTGTTGAAGTAGCAGGAGGCGGGCATCGCAACGGCGAAGGTTCGCCGTCGGCATGGGATCATGCCCGGCGACGTTCTACTAGAGCAAAAGCCGTCCGATATGAATCAGATTGGATTCCCCGACGCGGTTGAGATGTGATTCACCGTGCAGGCTGGTCAGGGGGCCAGTATGCATGGGCAAGCCACTCTCCAATGACCTTCGATCCAGACTGGTGGCT
>JAPLOI010000008.1 GCA_026400815.1 Alphaproteobacteria bacterium | reverse complement strand
CTCCGAAAGGCCGCCGCACGCAGCATCAGCGAGCTATGGGACGCGATCCGCGATGCCTTGGACGCCTTCACGCCACAGGAATGCGCCAACTATTTCACGGCGACAGGCTATGAGCCAGATTGATAGGATTCTGCTCTAGGTCGGTGTGGCCGAGGCCGGGGATGCCCATTTCGTGCATGGTTTCGGCGACCGCGGTGATGGCTTCGGCCATGTCTGTCTCGTGCACGTCGCCCATGCAGCCGATGCGGAAGGTGTCCGCCAATGCCAGGCGGCCGGGGAAGATGACGAAGCCGCGGTTCTGCATGCCCTCGAACAGCTTCTGGAAGCTGAATTCGGGGTGCTTGGGGTTGTGGAAGGTGGCGACGATGGGGGAGGCGTTGGCATCCGGCACCACGGTGGCGAAGCCCATCTGGCGCATGCCATCGACCAGGCGCTTCCAGTTGGCGGTGTAGCGGGCGAGGCGGGCCGGGGTGCCGCCTTCCGCCGCATGCTCGCGGCAGGCCTGGGCGAAGGCGGCCAGCACCTGGGTGGGGGGCGTGAAGCGGAAGCTGTTGGTGCGGTCCATGTGCTGGTTCTGGTCCCAGAGGTCCAGGGTGAGGGCCGTGGAGTTGCCGCGGTTGTTCTCCAGCGCGGTTTTCTGCACCACGGACCAGCCGATGCCTGGCACGCCCTGCATGCATTTGTTGGATGAGACGGTGATGGCCTGCAGGCCGAGGGCGGGCGCGTCGATGGGGATGGCGCCGAAGGAGGCCACCGCATCGACGAACAGGCCCTTGGTGTGGGCGCGGCAGACCGCGGCGATCTCCTCCAGCGGGTTGAGGACGCCGGTGCTGGTTTCGCAGTGCACGACCATGACGTGGGTGATGGCGGGGTCGGCGAGGATCGCGGCTTCGAACTGGGCGGCGGTGGGGGGCGTGAAGGGGGCGGTGCGGATGACGGCGTGGGGGACGCCGGTATGGGAGCAGATCTCGATGAGCCGGTCGCCATAGACGCCGTTGGTGTGGACGAGGAGCTTGCCGCCGGGGGGGACGAGGCCGGCGATCACCGCCTCATTGGCGTAGGTGGCGCTGCCGGGCAGGGGGATGGCGGTATAGGCGCCCTGGCCGTTGACGAGGGCGACCATGTAGGTGCGGGCCAAAGTGAGGTCGCGGACGAATTCGGTGCCGCCCGAGGCGCGGTCTTTCAGCATGACCTCCTTGGTGGAGCGGGAGACGCTGACGGGGCCTGGGGTGAGCAGGAGCGGATCGCTGGCGTCGCGGGGCATGGCTCACTCCTGGGGCGATGCGTGGACGCTAGCGGGGTCTGGGGCGGTGTAAAGGGCGGAATGCCTGAAACTGGGTCAGTTTGGCGGGTGGTGGGGAGGGGGTGGGTGGTTTGGCGCTGAGATGCGCGAAAAATGGGCAAATTGAGGGGTCAGGCCAGGGTTTCCGCGTGGTGGCAGGCGACCATGCTTTCGCCGAGGGGGCGCCAGGCGGGGACTTCCTGGCGGCAGCGTTCGGTGGCGAAGGGGCAGCGTGTGTGGAAGGTGCAGCCCGGGGGTGGGTTGGAGGGGCTGGGGATTTCGCCGGCCAGAGGCACGCGGGGCTTGGCGCGCTGGGCGACGGGATCGGGCTCCGGCACGGCGGCGAGCAGGGCGCGTGTGTAGGGGTGGCGCGGGGTGGCGAAGAGGGCGTCGCGCGGGGCGAGTTCCACCAGGCGTCCGAGATACATCACGGCGACGCGGTCGCAGACATGGCGGACGACGGCGAGATCATGGCTGACGAAGAGGCTGGCCATGCCGCGGCGCTGCTGGAGTTCCACCAGCAGGTTGAGGATCTGGGCGCGGACGGAGACATCCAGCGCGGAGACCGGTTCGTCGCAGACCAGGAGATCCGGGCGCAGGGCGAGGGCGCGGGCGATGACGATGCGCTGGCGCTGGCCGCCGCTGAACTGGTGCGGGTAGCGCTGGGCGTGTTCCGGCCGGAGCCCGACTTCTTCCAGCAATTCGCTGACGCGGGCGCGGAGTGCTGCGCCGCTCGCGAGGCCGCGGACCAGCAGGGGTTCGCCGACCGCGGCGCCGACGCTCATGCGTGGGTTGAGCGAGGTGACGGGGTCTTGGAAGACCATCTGCACGCGGGCGCGGATGTCGTGCTTGGTGGCGCGGGTGGCGCCGGTCATTTCCGTGCCCATGACGCGCAGGCTACCGCGCGTGGGGGGGACGAGGCCGACGACGGCGTTGGAGACGGTGGACTTGCCGCAGCCGGATTCGCCGACGAGGCCGAGGGTTTCGCCGGGGGCGACGGCGAAGGAGACGCCGTCTACCGCGCGGACGGGGGCGCCGGTGCGGCCGGGGAAGTGGACGGCGAGGTCGGTGACCTCAAGCACAGGCGCGGTCATGGCAGTTGCTCCGCGTGGAAGCAGGCGGAGAGGCGGCCGTCGGCCATGTCGCGCAGGGGTGGGGTGGCGGCGCGGCAGGTGTCGTCGGCCAGGGGGCAGCGCGAGGCGAAGCGGCAGCCGGGGCCGAATTCGGCGGGGGTGGGCACGCGGCCCTCGATGACGGCGAGGGTGGATTTCGGTGCGTCGGTGAGGCGCGGGATCGAGGCGAGGAGGAGCGACGTGTAGGGGTGGCGCGGGCGGGCGAAGATCTGGGCGGTGGGGCCGGTTTCGGCGATGCGGCCGGCATACATCACCGCGACGCGGTCGGCGATGTCGGCGACCACGCCCATGTCGTGGGTGATCAGCACGACGGCGGTGCGGCGTTCCGCGGCGAGGCGGCGCAGGAGATCGAGGATCTGGGCCTGGATGGTGACATCGAGCGCGGTGGTGGGTTCGTCGGCCAGGAGGACGGCGGGGCGGGAGATGAGGGCGCAGGCGATCATGACGCGCTGGCACATGCCGCCTGAGAGTTCGAAGGGGTATTGGTCGATGCGGCGGGCGGGGTCGGAGATGCCGACTTCGGCGAGCATCTGCAGCACCTGGTCGCGCACGTCGCGCAGGGGGCGGCGCAGGGCCTCGGCGATGTGGGTGCCGACGGTGGCGAGCGGGTCGAGGGCGGCCTGGGGTTCCTGGAAGATCATCGACATGGCCTGGCCGCGGAGCGCGCGCATGGCGCGTTCGGGCAGGGCGGTGATGTCTTGCCCGGCGAGCAGGACGCGGCCGCCCGTTTGGCGGAGGGCGGGGGCGAGCAGGCGCATGATGGCCTGGGCGGTGACGGATTTGCCGCAGCCGGATTCGCCGACCAGGGCGAGGACCTCGCCGGGGGCGACGGAGAAGCCCACGCTGTCGACGAGGTTGGCGCGGCCGAGGGCGAGGGAGAGGTTTTCGACGATGAGGGCGGGTTGCATGCTCATCGGCCTTGCGAGCGGGGGTCGACGCGGTCGCGCAGCCAGTCGCCGAAGAGGTTGACGCAGAGGACGAGCACGAAGAGGCAGGCGCCGGGGAAGACGGTGAGCCACCAGGCGCGCTCCACGTATTGCCGGCCGACGGACATGATGGAGCCCCAGGAGGGGTAGGGCGGCTGGATGCCGAGGCCGAGGAAGGAGAGGCCGGCTTCGAACAGGATCATCAGGCCGAATTCGCTGGTGGCGACGACCATGAGGGGGCCGGCGATGTTGGGCAGGATGTGGCGCCAGAGGATACGGGCGGAGCCGGCGCCGGCCATTTCGGCGGCGCGGATATAGGGCAGGGTGGCGACCTGGAGGGTTTGGGCATAGGCGACGCGGGTGTAGCGCGGCCAGCGGGTGAGGCCGAGCACCAGGATGAGGTTGAGGAAGCTGGGGCCGAGCACGGCCACGGTGAGCACGGCCAGCAGGATGGCGGGGATGGAGAGCATGGTGTCCACCGACCGCATGATCGCCACGGCCACCCAGCCGCGGAACCAGCCGGCGAGCAGGCCGAGCAGGGTGCCGAAGGCGAGCGAGATCGACACCGAGAGGGCGGCGACCGCGATGCTGGCGCGGGCGCCGTGCAGGACGCGGGACAGCAGGTCTCGGCCGAGGTCGTCGGTGCCCAGGAGATACATGCCGGCGGCGACGGTGGTGCCGGGCGGGCGCAGGCGCATCAGGAGCGATTGGCGCAGGGGGTCGAAGGGGGCGATCCAGGGGGCTGCCAGCGCGGCGACGATGAAGGCCACCAGCAGCAGCAGGATCAGCGCCATGCCGGGCGAGATGCCGCGCATCAGCTGCGCCCCCGGATGCGCGGGTCGATCGCGGCGTAGGCGAGGTCTGCCAGCAGGTTCATGGCGATGTAGACCGAGGAGACGAAGAGCACGACGGTTTGCACCACGAGGAAGTCGCGCGCCTGGATGGACTGGATGGCGAGCTGGCCGATGCCGGGCCAGGCGAAGACGGTTTCCACGATGACGGCGCCGGCCAGGAGGTTGCCGATTTCGAGTGCGGCGATGGTGACGACGGGGATGGCGGCGTTGCGCAGGACGTGGCGCGAGACGGCGGCCCAGACGGAAAGGCCGCGGGCGCGGGCGGCGGTGACGTAATCCCGCGAGAGTTCGTCCAGCACCGAGATGCGGGCCATGCGGGCGAAGGTGGACATGGTGAGGGCGCCGAGCGCGATGGCGGGCATGATGAGGGAGGCGAGGCTGTCGGCGCCGGAGGTGGGCAGCCAGCCGAGATAGACGCCGAAGAACAGGATCAGGAGGATGCCGGACCAGAAGGTGGGCAGGCTCTGGCCGGCCAGGACCAGGGCGGCGAGTGCCCGTTCCAGCACGCCGCCGCGGTGGACGGCCATGAGGATGCCGGCGGGGATGCCGATGCCCAGCGCCACGAGCAGAGCGCCGCCGGCCAGGGCCAGGGTGTAGGGAATGCGTTCCCCCACGATCCCCGCCACGGGGGCGCGCTGGACCAGGGATTCGCCGAGATCGAGCCGCAACAGGTCGCCGAGATAGGCGGCGTATTGCACGACCAGGGGGCGATCGAAGCCGAGGGCGGCGCGCAGCTGGGCGACCTGCTCCGCGCTGGCGCCTTCCGGCACCAGGAGGAGGGTGGGGTCGCCGGAGAGGCGCATGACGAAGAAGACGATCGTCAATACGCCGAAGCTGGCGACGGCCGCCTGGAGCAGGCGGCCGGCGAGAAGGCGGATCATCAAGCCGCCGGGATCAGGGCACCCATTTCATGTCGAAGACGAAGAAGGCTTCGTTGGGGGTGGGGGTCCATTTCAGCTCGCGGCGGGCGAGGTAGATCGCGGCATCCTGGAACAGGGGCACGGCTGCGACCTCGTCGCGCAGGATGGTGAAGGCGCGGCGGTAGTGGGTGAGGCGCTCCTTCTCATCGAGCGTGACGCGGGCGGCATCCACGGCGGTGTCGAACTCCGCGTTGCTGAACTTGGCCCACTGGCTGCCGGTGCGGAACAGCGGGAAGATGACGCCATCGGCATCCTGGCAGGCGCAGGACCAACGGCCCTGGGCCATGTTCAGCGCTTCCTCTGGCGTGCCCTGGCGGCGGCGCAGGAAGGTGGGCTGATCGACCATCACGAAGCTGACCTTGAGGCCGACCTCGCCCAGCATCTGCTGCACCGCCTCATTCACGCGGCGGTCGTAGGCCGGGGAGGTGAGGAACGGGATTTCCGCGCCCTCGGCGCCGGCTTCCTTGACCAGGGCCTTCGCGCGGGCGGGATCGTAGGGCCAGAAGGGAACGTCTCCGACCCAGCCGAAGGCGGCTTCGGTGAGCATAACGTCGGCGCGCTTGGGGAAGCCCAACATGAGGGCGGCGATGATGGCATCGCGGTCGATGGCGTGGGCGATGGCCTGGCGGACGCGCTTATCGCGCGTGGGGCCGATGGCGGGGTTGAGGAAGAGGTGGGAGACGCGCTCCGTGGCGACGCTGAGGACCTGGAGGTTGCGTTCGTTCTTGAGCGAGGCGGTGTCATCCGGCGAGAGGCCGCGGGTGATGTCGGCGCGGCCGGTGCGGACATCGGCGATGCGGGTGGCGATATCGGGCACGGCGCGGAAGGTGACGGTCTTGAAGGGGGCGGCGCCGCGCCAGTAGCCGGGGTTGGCTTCCAGCGTGCTGGCGACGCCGCGCTGCCAGGATTTCAGCACATAGGGGCCGGAGCCGAGGACCTGCTGGTTGAAGGCCTGGTCGCCGAGCTTTTCCACCACGGCCTGCGGCACGATCGAGAGCTTGACGAGCTGGGCGAGCAGGACGGGGTAGGGCGACTTGGTGCGCAGCGTGACCTGGGCCGGGCCGGTGACGTCGGCCGCGATGATCTGGTCGAACTGCGAGAGCTGGGGGCTGCGGAAGGCGGGGTTGGTGATGCGCTTGATGCTGAACACCACATCGGCCGGGGTGAGCTTGGAGCCGTCGCTGAAGGTGATGTCTGTGCGCAGGTCGAAGACGATGGTGGTGGGATCGGTGTAGCGCCAGGCGGTGGCGACCTGGGGCACGATCTTGCCGGAGGTGTCGCGGGTGACGAGGTTGTCGAAAATGTTGCGGTAGACGGAGTAGCTCTCGGTATCCCACTGGACGTGCGGGTCCATCGTGGCGACGTCCCCGGGGAGGTCGACGATCAGCGTGTCCTTGGTGGCCTGGGCGAGGGCCGGGCCGGCCAAGGCGCAGGCGGTTAGCAAGCCAATGGTCCAGCTGCGCAACATTGCGAGGCCCTTTTTTTATTCTGGTGGAGGCGGAACAGGCGATGGGGCGGCGCTGCCCTGGTTGGGGGGCGGCGCGCCCTGGTCGGCCATTCCATCCGAATGGAAGATTGCAGCGTAGCCGTGGATCGCAGCCGGCGGCAAGGTGGAACGGGTGTGGCTAGGCGAGCAGGCCGACGCCGCGGATGATCGCCTCGACGCGGGCGGATTCCTCGGCGTTCAGCGAGCGCTGCGGGCGGGCCATGGTGTTGGTGCCGATGAGGCCCATGGCGCGCATGGCGGTTTTGAAGCCGCCGACACCGGAGGCGCCGGCGCTGGTGCGCGGGGTGCCGATCCAGACGATTTCGAACAGGCGGCAGAGGCGTTCCTGTTCGGTGCGGGCGACGGCCCAGTTGGACTGGAGGGCGGCGTTGTAGAGGCGGACATAGGCGTGCGGGTCCACGTTGCCGAGGCCGGGGACGACGCCGTGGGCGCCCATGAGGAGGGCGCCATCGACATCGAGTTCGCCGCCGGTCATGGCGAAGAAGTTGGGCAGGTCGGCGAGATCCGACAGGACGTAGCGCAGGCCGCCGGTATCGCCAGAGGAGTCCTTCAGGCCGATGATGGCGCCTTCGCGGGCCAGGGTGCTGATGGTGTCTCGCGCCAGCTTGGTGTGGACGCTGACCGGGAGATCATAGGCGATGACCGGGGTGGGGGAGGCTTCGGCGATATAGCGGAAGTGGTCCACCGTCTCTGGCTGGCTGGTGCGGGTGTAGAACGGGGCGGTGACGACGATGCCGTCCACGCCCAGGGACGCGGCGCGCCTGGCGTGGCCGATGACGCGGTCGGTGGTGGGATCGACCACGCCGGCGAGGACGGGGAGGCGGCCGGCGGTGACCTCGATGGCGTGGGCGAGGATGCGGTCGCGCGTGGCTTCGTCGTGGAAGATGACTTCGCTGGTGGAGCCGAGGAAGAACAGGCCGTGGACGCCGCCTTCGATCAGATGCTCGATGACGCGGGTGAAGCTGGGGTAGTCCACCGTGTAGTCGGCGTTGAGGGGCGTGACGACGGGGGGGACGACGCCGCGCAGCGCGTTGAGGTTCTTCGGCATGGTCGTGACTTTCCCGGCGTGGTTTGCGCGATGGTAGGGGGAAGTGGGGCCGGTGGGAATCCGGTGCGTGGCGGCTGGACGGTGGGTTTTGCCCAGGGAAGCAAGCGCCTTCTTTTTTGGAAAAAAGAAGCAAAAAACTTTTATACAATTTCTTGTCGATATGGCAGCGATTTTTCAGATAGGGTTTTTTTAGTTCTTTTTATTCAAAAAAGAAGGCTTGCTTGCCTCCTGCGGTATCGCGGGGGATATTGCGGTGCAGCATGGTGTGGGGTCGATGAGCGGGGTTTCCGACGGGCTGCCGTTTCCGCGGCGGGGATGGGCGATCGTGGCGTTGGCGCTGGGGCTCGCGATGGCGGTGCTGACGGGGACGTTGGCGAACCTGGCATTGCCGACGATCAGCCGGGAATTCCAGGTGAGCGCCTCTGAGGCGATCTGGGTGGCGAATGCCTATCAGCTTTCGGTGACGATGACGCTGCTGCCGTTCGCGTCCCTGGGGGAGCGGTTCGGGTATCGGCGGGTGTACCTGTGGGGGCTGGTGCTGTTCACCTTGGCCTCTGGCGCATGTGCGCTGGCGCAGACGATGCCGCAGCTGGTGGGGGCCCGGGTGCTGCAGGGATTCGGTGCGGCGGGGGTGATGAGCGTGAATACGGCGCTGATCCGGTTCATCTATCCCTCTGCGCAGCTGGGCCGTGGGGTTGGCTACAACGCGATGATCGGGGGCACGTGCTCTGCCATGGGGCCGACGATCGCTTCGGTGATCCTGGCGGTGGCGGACTGGCACATGCTGTTCGTGCTGAACCTGCCGCTGGGGGTGCTGGCGCTGGCGGTTGGGTGGAAGGCGCTGCCGGAGACGCCGCTGGGGGGGCAGAAATTCGACCCGGCGAGTGCGATGCTGAATGCGGCGTTCTTCGGGCTGATGATTTTGGGGATCGACGGGCTGGGGCATGGCCAGGCGCCGTTCGCGGTGGGGCTGGAGCTGGTGGGCGCGGTGGTGGTGGGGGTGGCGCTGGTGTGGCGGCAGTTGCCGCAGAGCAAGCCGCTGCTGCCGGTGGATTTGCTGATGCGGCCGGTGTTCGCGCTTTCGATCGCGGCGAGCGTGTGTTCGTTCGCGGCGCAAAGCATGGCGTTCACGAGCCTGCCGTTCCTGCTGATGCATGAGATGGGGAAATCGCAGACCGAGACGGGGATTCTGATGACGCCGTGGTCGGCGGCGATGGCGTTCACGGCGATGTTCGCGGGCGGGCTTTCGGACCGGTTCTCGCCGGCGCTGATGGGCGGGCTGGGGCAGGCGGGGCTGTGCCTGGGGCTGGTGCTGCTGGCGGTGGTGGGGACGGAGGCTGGGGCGCCGGGGTGGGTGTTCTTCGTGGTGCCGATGGTGGTGTGCGGGGTGGGGTTCGGGCTGTTCAACTCGCCGAACAACCGGACGATCATGGCGGCGGCGCCGCGGTCGCGTTCCGGTGGGGCGAGCGGGATGCAGGCGACGTCTCGGTTGCTGGGGCAGACGATCGGGACGGCGCTGGTGGCGATGCTGTTCAACCTGTTTCCGGCGGGGGGGAGTTCGCTGGTGCTGATGGTGGCGGCGGGGTTTTCGGTGGCGGCGGCGGTGTTGAGTTTGTTCCGGCCGCGGGGTGGGGGGTAGGGGCGCGGCTGCCGGGTCATTTCCGGGGGGGCGTTGGGTCGTCTGCGGCAAGTGTTCGTTGACTGCCCTCTGGCAGCGTGCGGCGCGCTTGTAAAAGTATGTAGACGCGGGTCTTGGCACTTTCCCTGAGCTTGTCCGGCGGCGTGGTGCCGCGGTTTGTCGACCGGCTGGCGGCGCGACTGGGGGTGGCGTTGCTGCTGCCGATCCTGGGACTTTCGGCGCTGGCCGGGGTGCTGGTGTGGCAGCAATGGGATGCGGCGCGGGACATGGCGCGGGTGGGCGCGGGGGTGGAACTGGCGACGCGGGCGAGTGCGCTGATGCATGAGCTGCAGCGCGGGCGCGGGATGTCTGCGCTTGCGCTGGCCGCAAACGGGGAGGCGTTGGAAACCGAGCTTCGGGTGCAGCGGACGCGGACGGATGCGGCGCAGGCGGTGTTCGCGACGGGGCTGGAGCAGTTGGCGGCGCGGGGCGATGCGCGTGACCTGGCCGAGGCGATGCGCGGGAGGGCGGCGGCGCTGGCGGGAGTGGCGGCGCTGCGTGAGCGTGTTTCGGCGTGGCAGGTGACGGGAGGGGCGGCGATCGGTGCCTATACCGCGCTGGTGTCGGCGCTGGCGGACGGCGTGGGGCAGCTGGTGGGGGCCACCACGGTGGACGAGCTGGCGCGGCCGATGATGCTCTACTTCAACCTGGTGCAGATGAAGGAGCGCGCGGCGCTGGAGCGCGGCAGCGGGGGCGTGGGGTTTGGGGCCGGGCGGTTCGAGGCCGAGGCGTATCGCCGGTTCCTGGGCGTGATCGCGGAGCATGGGGCGTTCGAGCAGGCTTTCCGTGGGTTGGCGACGCCGGTGGAGCGGGAGCGGCTGCAGGCGCTGGTGCGCGGGGCTGATGTGGACGAGGCGATGCGCATGCGGCGGGTGGCGCTTGAGACGCCGGTTGGAGCCGCGTTGGGGGAGGCGGCCGGAGCGGGCGGGCGGTGGTTGAAGGCCGCAACCGCGCGGGTGGATCTGTTGAAGCAGGCCGAGGACGAGATCGCGGCGCGGCTGCTGGCGGAGGCGGCGGAGATGAGGGCCGCGAGCCAGCGGATGCTGTGGGGCGGTGGGGCGGCAGCGTTGGCGCTGGTTCTGGGGTCGGCGGCGTTCGGGCTGGGATTCGGGCGGAGCGTGGTTCGGCCGGTGCGGGCGCTGACGGTGGCGATGGGGCGGCTGGCGGCGCGGGATTGGGGCACGGACGTGCCGGGCACGCAGCGCCGGGATGAGCTTGGCGCGATGGCGCGGGCGGTGGACGTGTTCAAGGCCAGTGGGATCGAAGGCGATCGGCTGGCGGCGCTGCAGGCGGCGGAGCAGGCGATGAAGCTGCGCCGAGCCGAGGCGTTGGACCGGCTGATGCGTGAGTTCGAGGCTTCGGCGGGCGCCCTGGTGGGCGAGGTGGCGGCGGGGGCGGCGGCGATGCAGGGCGTGGCCGGGCAGATGCGGGAGACGGCCAGCGGTTCCATGCGCAAGGCGACCGCCGTGGCCGCGGGGGCGGAGCAGGCCAGCGCCAACGTGCAGATGGTGGCCAGCGCGGCGGAGGAGCTTTCAGCCTCTGTGGCGGAGATCATGATGCAGGTGAACCGGTCGGCCGAGGTGGCGGGGCGGGCAGTGGCGGATGCGCGGCAGACTGATGGCGTGGTGCAGGCGCTGGCGCAGGGGGCGGAGACGATCGGGGAGGTGGTGGGGCTGATCAGTTCCATCGCGGCGCAGACCAACCTGCTGGCGCTGAACGCCACCATCGAGGCGGCGCGGGCGGGCGAGGCCGGAAAGGGCTTCGCGGTTGTTGCGACGGAGGTGAAGAACCTTGCGAGCCAGACGGCGCGGGCAACCGAGGCGATCGGGCGGCAGATCGGGGAGATCCAGGCGACGACGGGGGAAGCGGTGGCGGCGATCCGGGCCATTGGCGGGCGCGTGGAGGAGGTGGGGAACATCGCGGCGGCGATCGCGGCGGCGGTGGAGGAGCAGGGTGCTGCGACGCAGGAGATTGCGCGCAACGTG
The DNA here is from genome assembly GCA_026400815.1 of Alphaproteobacteria bacterium. Taxonomy (GTDB): domain Bacteria; phylum Pseudomonadota; class Alphaproteobacteria; order Acetobacterales; family Acetobacteraceae; genus CAMDGX01. The sequence goes on along the minus strand of JAPLOI010000008.1, from coordinate 53,700 downwards.
CACCAGGCGGCGGCGGGCACGCAGGGGGTGACGGTGAACATCGCCGGGGTGAGCGGCGACACGCAGCAGACCGAGGCGCAGGCCGCGCAGGTGCTGGAGTCTGCCGGCAGGGTGGACGGGACCGTGGTGACGTTGACCGCCGAAGTGCGGCGCTTCGTGGAGGAGATGAAGGCGGCCTGAGCTGGGGGCTGCTGACTGGGCAGCTCTATGGTTCGGCGTGCACCCCACGCCGACCGGCTGGCGGATGTGTGGCTGGATGGCTGCGGGTGCCTGTTCGGCGGAGTGAATGATGCCCGGTTTTTGGTGGGGCGGGGGTGCTGAGTTTGTTGCGGTCGCGGGGTGGGGCGTAGGCGAGCAAGGCCAGGGCGCTGCCCTGGACCCGCCAAGGGCCGGCGGCCCTTGGATCCCCTTAGGTTTGCGCAGTGCGGGCTTGTTGCGATGGCGGGACTGTCGGCGCATCGTTGCGTGCGTGGCAGGAGGTGGCCGTGAACGCATTTGGCTGGTGGGTGGTGTTTGGCGCGCTGGCGTGGAGTGGGGCGGCGTTCGGGCAATCAGGCTACGCAAATGCATATGGGCTTGGGGGCGTGGTTCTCTCGCGGCCGGATGGGGTGGTGCTGGAACGGCTCGATATTCGGTTGTCACCCGGCCAGGTGACGTTGCGCTACGCGTTTCGCAACACACTTGGGCGGGTGATAGAGGTGCCGGCGTCGTTCGTGGTGCCGGAGATCGGCGTGGGCTACTTGGCCTTCACCATGACAAGCCAGGGGAATATTCACCGCCCGAATTCGCCACCAGATATTGTCGGTTTGCGCGTGCGGACCGATTGGCGAGAGGTGTGGCCCAATGTGTGGCTAGATCCTGTCATGGCTGATGGACAAGACCCGCCGCGCGAACTGCTGAGGCTGGGCAATGGCCCGCTGCTGGCCTGGCCGTGTTTCTTGCGGAAAGGGGCGCTGGTTCCTGATGCCTACTACCTGGATGTGAGCGATGCGCTCTTTGACGCACTGGCCAATTCGGATGCTGTCACTGTTCTGGATGGAGGGCAGTTGGCGGACCCTAAGTGGCAAACACGAGTGACGTATTCCTGGCAGCAACGCCTTGCGCCGGGCCTGACGGAGCTGAATTTGGCCTACAAGCCGATCGCGGGTTCGCAATGGGGTGGTGGCTTCTTCAAGCAGCAGGAATGGGAACGGACCTACTGCCTGGACGTTCGGCGCCTTCCTGCGGGAATGAAGACTGAGACCGGTGATGTGCAGGTCGATACGGCAGTGCCGGTGCACCTGATGCTGGCGCGTGACGTGGCGGCATTGGGGCCGGTGGGGGATCTGCGCGTGGTGGTTGAGCCGACGCCCCGCGTCGGATGGATGGAGCGGGCGCAGCATCTCGCAGCTTGCTTGCAGCAGGGGATGCGAAGGGTAGGACCGACGCGGATGGAACTGCGTCGACGGAATGTCTCGCGCGTGGAGGATCTGCAGGTGCTGTTCATGGGGACGCTTCCACCCTGACAGGCTGCCTGTTGCTTCCGCGTGTTGGTGGTACAATGACAGCGGATTGCGAAGGGGCCTGGGCGATGAGTGCCACAGCTGAACTGGATGCGTTGCCGATTGTGGATTTCTCCGCGTTGGGGACGAGCGCGGCGGCGGATCTTGCGTTGGCGCGGGAGTTGGATGGGATCTTTCGTTCGATCGGGTTCTGCTATTTCCGGAATATCGGGGTGCCGCAGGGGCTGGTGGAGGGGTTGTTTCGGGAGTCTGCGCGGTTTCATGGATTGCCCGAGGGCGAGAAGCGGGCGTTGGCGATGAATGCGACGCATCGGGGGTATATGGCGCCGAATTCGTCGGTGATCGTGACTTCGAGCGTGGCGAACGTGAAGCGGCCGAATTACTCCGAGTCCTTAATGCTCATGCATGAGGTGGCGGAGGACGATCCTCGGTATGGGACCGAGGTGCATGGGCCGAATGTGTGGCCGGATCTGCCCGGGTTTCGGGAGGCGGTTTCGGCGTATGAGGCGGCGATGCGGGGGTTCTGCATGAAGCTGCTGCGGCCGATGGCGTTGGCGCTGGATCTGCCGCCCGACTGGTTCCTGCCGCATTTTCAGAAGCCGACGACGTTTTTGCGGATGCTGCATTATCCGCCGCAGCCGGCGGATGCGCCCGATGATGCGTTCGGATCGGCGCCGCATACGGATTATGGGTTCCTGACCATTCTCTGCCAGGACACTGCCGGGGGGCTGGAGGTTCGGCGGGCGGATGGGACGTGGCTGAAGGCGCCTCCGGTTCCCGGGACCTGGGTGGTGAACGTGGCCGACATGCTCTCGCGCTGGACGAACCGGCGGTGGCAGAGCACGCCGCATCGGGTGAAGAATCTGTCTGGCGGGGACCGGTATTCCAACCCGTATTTCTTCGACATGGACATGGATAGCGTGGTGGAGTGCGTGCCGACCTGCTGCTCCGCGGGGGAGCCGGCGCGGTGGTCTCCGGTGCGGTATGGCGACTACCTGATGGAGCGGCTGGATAAGAACTACGCCTATCGGAAGAAATGAAATGCTTGCCTGTTCGGTGCGAGTAAAAAATAGAAAAAGTTTTTTGGTTCTTTTTTGCAAAAAAGAACGTGCTTGCTTGCTTCCTCAACCGATGGAGAGAGCTTTGGGCGTGATTCGGCGGGCGGTTCTGGCGGGGGCGGCGGTTCTGGCGTTGGGGGCTGGGGCGGCTGAGGCGCAGCAGAAGCTGATCCGGACTGTGCCTTCGGCGGATGTGACGGTGCTGGACCCGATGTTCTCCACGGCGTGGATCAGCCTGGTGCATGGGGTGATGGTTTATGAGTCGCTGATCACGCTGGACAGCCAGTTGAACCCGAAGCCGCAGATGGCGGAGGGGTGGAGCGCTTCGGCGGATGGGTTGAGCTGGAAGATCACGCTGCGTGAGGGGCTGGCGTTTCATGACGGGGCGCCGGTGACGGCGAATGACGTGGTGGCCTCGATCAAGCGCTGGATGGTGATCGACACGGTGGGGCGGCATCTGTCGCCGAGTGTGGCGAGCGTGGGCGAGGTGGATGCGCGCACGATCGAGTTCAAGCTGAGCAAGCCGTATCCGGGGTTTCTGCTGGCGATGGGGTCGATCCCGGCCCGGTTCCAGGCGGTGATGCGCGCGAAGGATGCGCTGGATGCCGAGGGCAAGCCGGTGCTGGGGCAGGTGAGCAACGCGATCGGGTCTGGGCCGTTCGTGTTCAACCATGCCGAGCGGGTGGTGGGGCACAAGGCGATCTATGACCGCAACCCGGCCTACAAGCCGCGGGCCGAGGCGCCGGATGGGTTGGCCGGTGGGCGCGTGGTGAAGGTGGATCGGGTGGAGTGGCGGGTGATCCCGGATCCGGCGACGCAGACGGCGGCGTTGCAGGCGGGTGAGGTGGACATGCTGGAGCGGGCGGCGCCCGATTTGGTGCCGCTGCTGCGGCGCAACGCCAATGTGACGCTGATGAAGACGACGCATCTGGCAGGGCAGAACATGCTGCGGCCGAATTCGACGATTCCGCCGTTCAACCGGGTGGAGATGCGGCGCGCGCTGAACTGGGTGGTGAACCAGTCTGACTACATGGCGGCGGCCTGGGGGGAGCCGGAGAACTGGCGGACCTGCAACGCGTACTTCATCTGCGGCACGCCGTTCGGGACCGAGGCGGGGGCCGAGGATTTGAAGATGGATCTGGCCAAGGCGCGGCAGATGTTCATCGATGCCGGGTACAAGGGTGAGAAACTGTATTTCATCTCCACCAAGGAGATCGCCACGCTGGGGCAGATGGGCGAGGTGGCGGTGGATGCGCTGAAGAAGGCCGGGCTGAACGTGGAGATCGTGTGGAACGATTGGGGCACGGTGGGGCAGCGGCTGCGCAACAAGGAGAGCTGGCATCTGTTCCTGACCGGGGCGCCCGGGGCGATCACCTTCCATCCGCTGACCAATGTGGGCACGGACATGACCTGCGAGGGGCGCAACTTCGTGGGCTGGCCGTGCGACCCCGAGGTGGAGAAGCTGCGCAGCGCGTTCCTGGAGGCGGATGAGGCTGGGCGCATGGGGGCGCTGGAGCGGTATCACCGGGCGCTGGTGCAGGCAGCGCCGTATCGGGTGCTGGGCCAGTACGACACGTTTGCGGCGACGCGGACGAGCCTTTCGGGGCTGCTGAACTCGCCCGTGATCGTGTACTGGAATCTCTCGAAGAACTGAGGACGTGCCCCATGGCTGATGCCGCGTTGATCAAGAAGCTGGAAGCTGCCGTCGAGGCGAACTGGGAGAAGCAGGTCGCCTGGCTGCAGACGCTGGTGCGGTTTCCCTCTGTGCGTGGGAAGGAGGGGCCGTGCCAGGATTGGCTGGCACGCGAGATGGCGAGCCGGGGGTGGAGTGTCGATCGCTACACGCTGGCCGAGGTGCAGATGAGCCATCTGCCGGGCTACTCGCCGGTGATGGACACCGACTATTCGCAGGCGGTGCAGGTGGTGGGGACGGTTCGCAGCCCGGAGCAGAAGGGGAAGTCCCTGATCGTGCAGGGGCATGTGGATGTGGTGCCGCCGGGGCCGGAGGAGATGTGGCAGTTCCCGCCGTTCGACCCCGTGATTTCCGGCGAGTGGATGAACGGGCGTGGCTGCCACGACATGAAGCAGGGCGTGTCGGCGTTCTTCTGGGCGATGGATGCGCTGACGACCGCGGGGCTGGCGCCGGCTTCGGACGTGTATGTGCAGACGGTGACGGAGGAGGAGTGCACCGGGAACGGGGCGCTTTCGACGCTGGCGCGCGGGTATCGGGCCGATGCGGCGCTGGTGACGGAGCCGACGGCGGGGACGCTGACGCGGGCGCATGTGGGGGTGATGTGGTTCCGGCTGCGTATTCGCGGCGTGCCGGTGCATGTGGCGGTGGCGGATACCGGCACCAATGCGATCATGAGCGCCTACAAGCTGCTGGAGGAGCTGTACGGGCTGACCGGGCGGATCAATGCGCGGGCGAAGGAGCATCCGATCTTCAAGGGGATGAACAACCCGGTGAAGTTCAACCCCGGCGTGATCCGCGGTGGCGACTGGGGCAGTTCCACGCCGGCGTGGTGCGAGGTGGATTGCCGGATCGGGCTGCTGGAAGGGACCACCCTGGCGCAGGCGCGGCAGGAGGTGCTGGACACCGTGGCGGCGGCGGCGAAGGGGGATGCGTTCCTGGCCAATAATCCGCCCGAGGTGATCTGGAACGGGTTCCAGGCCGATGCCTTCCATCTGCCCGAGGGGAGCGAAGCCGAGCGCGTTTTGGCCGCGACGCATGAGGCGGTGTATGGCGAGAAGCTGAAATCGCATGTCTCGACCGGCGTCGCGGATGTGCGCGCCTACCTGAACTACTACGGGATTCCCGCGCTGTGCTACGGGCCGAAGGGGGAAGGGGCGCATGCGTTCGACGAGCGGGCGCATCTGCCTTCGCTGAAGAAGAATACGCTTTCGGTGGCGGCGTTTATCGCGGAGTGGTGTGGGGTTCGGGCGATCTGAAGAAAAAAGACTTTTCTGGTTTGCGCTTCGAAGCGCCCGGTCTTCCGTGAGGAGGACCGGGCGTTTTCGCATCTGGATCATAAAAGTTTTTTGGTTCTTTTTTTCAAAAAAGAACCGCTTCCTTAAGCTGCCTTGACCCCTTCGAGGAACTTGTCGATTTCCATGCGCAGCGTCTCGGACTGACCCGACAGTTCCGTGGCAGCATCGAGCATGGAGGTGGCGGCGGTGCCGGTTTCGCCGGCGGCTTCGGTGACGGCGGCGATGTTGCTGGCGACGTTGCGTGTGCCGGCGGCGGCGTGATGGACGTTGCGGGCGATTTCCTGGGTGGCGGCGCCTTGTTCCTCCACCGCGGCGGCGATGCTGCCGGCGATGGTGGCGATTTCGCCGATGGTGCTGGCGATGGAGCGGACGGCGGCGACGCTGTCGGTTGTGGCGGCCTGCATTTCCGCGACCTTGGCGCTGATTTCCTGGGTGGCGCGGGCGGTTTGGGTGGCGAGGTTCTTCACCTCCGTGGCGACGACGGCGAAGCCTTTGCCGGCTTCTCCGGCGCGGGCGGCTTCGATGGTGGCGTTGAGGGCCAGGAGGTTGGTGCGGCCGGCGATGTCGCCGATGAGGCGGACGACGTCTCCGATCTGGGCGGCGGCGGCGGCGAGGCCCTGGACGCGCTGGTCGGTGGCTTCGGATTGTTCCACGGCGCGGTTGGCGATCTGGCTGCTGGCGACGACCTGGCGGGAGATTTCGCTGACGCTGGCCGAGAGTTCCTCCGTGGCGGCGGCGACAGTTTGCACGTTGGAGGAGGTTTCGTCGGTGGCGGCGGCAACCGCGTGGGCGCGGTGGTTGGCGTGCTCGGCGGTGCTGGCGAGCGCGCGGGCGGAGCCTTCCATTTCGGTGGCGGCGGCGGTGACGCCGGTGAGCAGGGTGCCGACGGCGGACTGGAAATCGGCGGCCAGGCGGTGGCGTTCGGCGCGGCGGGCGGCGGCGGCCTGTTGCTCCGCGGCTTGTTTCGCCTCTGCCAGGTGGGCGACGGCGATGGCGTTTTCCTTGAAGACCTGGACGGAGCGGGCCATGGCGCCGAGCTCGTCCTGGCTGGTGCGGGCGGGGATTTCGGTATCGAGGCGGCCGGCGGCGAGGGCTTCCATGGCGCGGGTCATGGCGGCGACGGGGCCGGCGATGCCGCGGGCGACGCGCCAGCCGAGCAGGGCGGCGGCGAGCAGGATGGCGGCGGCGATGGCGGCGATGGCGAGGCGCTCGGCGCGGGCCTGGGCAACCTGGGCGGTGCGGTCCAGCTGGATTTCGGCCACCGCGATGGTGGCGCCGGTGGAGTTGCGCAGCGGGGTGAGGAGGAGGGAGGTGGTGCGGCCCTCGGCCGCCATGGTGCGGGCCGGTGGCGTGGCGGCGGAGGCGGCGCGGGTGAAGGCGGCGCGCAGTTCCGCCTCCGTGGCGGCGGAGGCGAAGCCTTGCGAGGTGCCGAGGGGGACGAGCTTGTCCTGCCGCAGGCCGTGGATGGCCAGGCCCAGGCCGGTGAGGGCGCGCAGGCGGTTGAGCTGGGTGGCGTTGAAGGTGGTGCTGGCGTTCAGGACGCCGACGACGCTGCCGTTGTGGACCACCGGGACAACGGCGGCGATGCCGGCGCCATCGGGCAGTTGTTCGATGCCGGCGAAGACACGGTTGTCGCGCATGGCCACGACCATGTCCTGCCGGCGGGCGGAGACGTCGTCGCCGAAGGATTTCGGGTTGTGGGCGCGGGCCAGGGCGATGCCGGAGCGCAGGATGATGGAGAGGTTGGTGATCTCGCCCGAGGCGGTGAGGGCGGCGAAGGGCGGGGCGAAGGCGGCGAGGGTGGCTTCGCGGTCGGCGGCGACGGTGAGGGCCTGGAACTGGGGCAGGGCGGCCAGGGTGCGGGCGATGGCGGTCTGGCGGCTGGTTTCGTCGGCCAGCGCGCGTTCGAGTGCTGCGGCACCGGCGGCGAGGCTGGCGGTGGCTTCGTGTTCGGCACGCTGGTGGGCTTGCCAAAGGGACCAGCAGGCCATGGTGGCGCAGGCGACGGCGACGATGGCGACGAAAGCCAGGGAGAGCTTCGTGGCAAGGGTGATGGAGCGTCGCATGGGGCCTCGGGCTGAAATGGGGCGAAGCGGCGAGGGGTAGGTGCGCGGGATTGCCAATGTGCGAAGTTCTGCCGGCGCCGGTGGGCCTGGCAGGAGTCGCTACGAAAATGGGCTTGCGGCGACGCGGCGCGGTGCGCTGGCATGGCACCGCCCGGTGGATAACGGGGTACATGGGGAGCGAATCGGATTGCGCTTGGCGCGGCGGTGGGCCGGGTCTATGTTCCCGTTTCGTTCAGGGAAGCGGTGTTGCCGCGGCGCATCAGATATCCACATTTATGCAGGGAGGGGCAGAAATGCCCTACATCTAGTGTAATTTGAATTGACGGCGGCAAGCCGTTGGGCAGGATGGGGTTGCGGGGATGTTATCCCCGCGTCGCGGTGAGGGGGCTTCTCGTGCTTGATGTCGTTCAGTTCCAGGGTCACCACCAGGTTCGCGTTGATCGCTCCCGCGATGCGCTGATTACCGATTTCGGACGGGCTACGCTGGATGACCGGTACCTGCTGCCGGGCGAAAGCTACCAGGACCTGTTCGCGCGGGTTTCCAGCTTCTACGGCGACGATGCCGGGCATGCGCAGCGGCTGTACGACTACATGAGCCGGATGTGGTTCATGCCGGCGACGCCGGTGCTTTCCAATGGCGGCACCACGCGCGGCCTGCCGATCTCCTGCTTCCTGAACGAGGCGAGCGACTCGCTCGAAGGGATCGTGGGGCTGTGGAACGAGAATGTGTGGCTGGCCAGCAAGGGCGGCGGCATCGGCTCGTACTGGGGCAATCTGCGGTCCATCGGCGAGAAGGTGGGGCAGAACGGCAAGACCTCTGGCGTGATCCCGTTCATCCGGGTGATGGACAGCCTGACGCTGGCGATTTCCCAGGGCTCGCTGCGGCGCGGGTCGGCGGCGGTGTACCTGCCGGTGACGCACCCGGAGATCGAGGAATTCGTGGAGATGCGCCGGCCGACCGGCGGTGACCCGAATCGTAAGGCGCTGAACCTGCACCACGGCATCCTGATCCCGGATGCGTTCATGCGTGCGGTGGAATCAGGCGAGGACTGGGGGCTGACCTCGCCCAAGGATGGCAGCGTGGTGCGCAAGATCAGCGCGCGCAGCCTGTGGATCCGCATCCTGACGGCGCGGATCGAGACCGGCGAGCCGTACCTGATCTTCAGCGACCATGTGAACAATGCGCGGCCGGAGCACCACAAGCTGGCCGGGCTGGAGTGCAAGACATCGAACCTGTGCAGCGAGATCACGCTGCCGACCGGTATCGACCAGCATGGCAAGCAACGGACGGCGGTGTGCTGCCTGTCCTCCCTGAACCTGGAATCCTGGTTCGAGTGGAAGGACGACCCGCTGTTCATCGAGGACGTGATGCGCTTCCTCGACAACGTGCTGCAGGATTTCATCGACCGCGCGCCGGTGGACATGGAGCGGGCAAAGTATGCCGCCATGCGCGAGCGTTCCGTCGGGCTGGGGGTGATGGGGTTCCATTCGTTCCTGCAGAGCCAGAACGTGCCCTTCGAGAGCGTGATCGCGAAGGTGTGGAACAAGAAGATGTTCAAGCACATCCGCGAGCAGGCGGATAACGCCAGCCGAATGCTGGCCGATGAGCGCGGCGCCTGCCCGGATGCGGCCGAATACGGCGTGCATGAGCGGTTCAGCCACAAGATGGCGATCGCGCCGACGGCTTCGATCTCGATCATCGCCGGCAATGCCTCGCCGGGCGTGGAGCCGATCGCGGCGAATGTGTTCCTGCAGAAGACGCTTTCCGGCAGCTTCACGGTGCGCAACCGGCACCTGCATTTGCTGCTGAAGGCGAAGGGGCAGGACACCGACGAGGTGTGGTCTTCCATCACCACCAACAAGGGCAGCGTGCAGCACCTGGAGTTCCTGACCGAGCAGGAGAAGGCGGTCTACAAGACCGCGATGGAGCTGGACCAGCGCTGGGTGATCGAGCATGCGGCGGACCGCACGCCGTTCATCTGCCAGAGCCAGAGCGTGAACATCTTCGTGCCGGCGGACGTGCACAAGCGCGACCTGCACCAGATCCACTACCTGGCATGGAAGAAGGGCGTGAAGAGCCTGTACTACTGCCGCTCCATGTCGATCCAGCGGGCCGACGCGGTGAGCGAGAAGGCGGTGCGGCCGCTGGAATTCACCGGTGTTTCGGCGGCGAACCTGCCGGCGAACGACCAGGGGATTCTGCCGCTGGTCGCGGGCGCCCCGAAGGCGAACCCCACCGACTACGAGGAATGCCTCGCCTGCCAGTGACGGCCGGCCGGTAGAGGGCCGCCGCCGGGGTGATGCTCAGGCGGCCGTCCTTGCCGGTGTGGCGTTGGCGGCGAGTTGGTCGATCGCCTCTGGCGTGAGAGCCGCTTCTGCGAAGCGCAGGTTGAGCGCGCCCTTCTGATCGCCATCCACCACTGTTGCTTCGATCGACAGGCCAGCGACGTGCAGGCGCAGCTTCTGGCCGGCGGGCAGGAATGGGGCGCCGGCGAGAAGGGCGTCCCCGGTGGAGATGTTTTCCAGCCGCGCCGTGGCTTCGGGCCGGCCCTGCGGCTGCAGCCTGGCGGGGATGCCGAGGCTGATGCGCGGGGCCGTGCGGCGATCGGCCTCAGGCGTTGCGGTGCGGATGGTGTGAACGACGATGGTGCGCCATTCGCCCACGGCTTCATCCAGGCCTTGCGCGGCGGTGAGCACGGCGCTGGCCTGGGTGCCGACATCGCCGGCATCGGAGGAGACGGCCGAGCTGTGCTCCGCGGCTTCGCGCACGGCGCGGGTGGTTTCCACCACGTTGCTGACGATGGAGGCGGTGGCGGCGCCCTGCTGTTCCACCGCGGCGGCGATGGATTGGGACATCGCCTCGATCTCGCTGATGGTGGAGACGATGCGCATGCCGGATTCCGCGGCGCCGTTGGCCGCGCCGCGCAGCTGATCGAGCTGGGTGACGATTTCCTCGGTGGAGCGGGCGGTCTGCACGGCGAGGGCCTTCACCTCGCTGGCGACGACGGAGAAGCCGCGCCCGGCCTCGCCCGCGCGGGCGGCCTCGATGGTGGCGTTCAGCGCCAACAGGTTGGTGCGCTCGGCGATATCAGCGATCATGCGGGTGATGGCGCCGATGGCCTGGGCGCGGCCGGTGAGTTCCTCGATGCTGCGGCGCGCATCCTCGCCGGCGGCGACGGCGCTGCTGGTGATGGCCGAGGCGCCGGTGACCTGGCGGGTGATCTCGCCGATGGCGCTGCCCAGCTCCTCTGCGGCGCCGGCCACGGTTTCGGCGGTGGTGAGGGCGCGGGTGCAGGAATCGCTGGCGCGGCGGGCGTAGGTGTGGGCGTGGTCGGAGACGGTGGTCATGAGGCGTGCCGCCTCGGCGGTGGAGTGGGTGAGGCCGCGTACGCGCTCGATCGTGGCGCTGGTCTCGCGCTCGATGGTGCCGGCCATGCCGCGCAGGGCGGCGTTGCGGGTGGCATCGGCCTCGGTGCGGGCGGTTTCGCGGTCGGCTTCCAGTTGGCGGGCGTGGCGCATGGTGTCGCGCAGGATGGCGAGTGAGGCTGCGGCCTGGCCGAGCTCGTCGCGGCGGGTGGCGCCGGGAACCTCGGTGTTGACGTCGCCGGCGGCGAGGCGGCGCATGGCATCGGCGAGCGAGACGACGGGGCGGGCCACGGCGCGGCGCATCACCCAGTAGGTCCCCAGCGTGACGAGCAAGGCGAGGGTGAGGAGGCCCCAGGTGATGGTGCGGGTGATGTTGCCCTGGCTGATGGCGTGGGCCTCGGCGGCTTCCACGGCGCGGGCGGAGCGGGCGACCAGCTCATCGACGGCTGCGCGATGGGCATCGTAGGCCGCCTGGGCTTCGGCCATGGCGGCGGGGAGGCCGGCGGGCTGGGCCAGGGCGGGCAGGAAGCGGGCCTGCACCACCTCGAAGAAACGGCGCCCGGTGGGGATGACGGTGCCATCGAGCGTCTGGCGCAGGTCGGCGCGCAGCTCGGGCTGGGCGGTCCAGTAGGCGTCGCGTTCGGCGAATTCGCGCGAGAGGCGGGCGAGGCGGTCGAGCAGGGGGGCGCGGGCGGTGGGTTCGGCGTCGCGCAGCTCGTGCAGGGTGAGCAGGCCCTCGATGACGTAGAGCGGCGGCGGGAGGATATCGGCGGTGAGGTCGGTGCCGCGGCGGATCTCGGCGTAGACGGGGCCGTTGACCTTCAGCTCCGACAGGGCGCGCAGGAGCAGGAGGTCGCTGAGGGCGGTGACCATGGCCATGACCAGCACGGCGATGGTGGCTATGCGGCCGATGGAGACGGAGGGCAGGCGACGGCGTGCGGGGGTGGGCGTAGGGGCGGTGGTCGACGTTGTCACGAAGCGTGCCTCAGTGTTTGGTGTAATGTTTCGTCTAGCGTGGAAACGTTAACCGAGCCTGAGGAACACGGGTTGCGGCGCTGAACGGGCTGCCCACATCTGGTAGTGGTGTGCGGCGAAACCGCAACATATGGTGGAAGTTTCGGGTGTGGGTTGGTGCAGGGACCAGGAGATGGTACTGTGCGACGCAGACTCGCAGCGACAGGAGAGCCCGGACGATGAGTGCGACGCATACCCCCGATGAGACCCCGGTGCGCTTCGACCTGCTGACCAGCAACCCCGTGTACAAGCCGTTCCGCTATCCCTGGGCCTATGAGGCGTGGCTGACGCAGCAGCGCGTGCATTGGCTGCCGGAAGAGGTGCCGCTGGCCGACGACGTGAAGGATTGGCACCGCAATCTTTCGGCGGCCGAGCGCAACCTGCTGACGCAGATCTTCCGCTTCTTCACCCAGGCCGACGTTGAGGTGAACAACTGCTACATGAAGCACTATTCGCAGGTGTTCAAGCCGACGGAAGTGCTGATGATGCTCTCGGCGTTCTCGAACATCGAGACGATCCATGTGGCGGCGTATTCGCATCTGCTGGATACCGTGGGCATGCCGGAGCTGGAATACTCGGCGTTCCTGAAGTATAAGGAGATGAAGGACAAGTACGACTACATGCAGTCCTTCACGGTGGACAACAAGCATGAGATCGCCAAGACGCTGGCGGCGTTCGGCGCGTTCACGGAGGGGCTGCAGCTGTTCGCCAGCTTCGCCATCCTGCTGAACTTCCCGCGCTTCGGGAAGATGAAGGGGATGGGGCAGATCGTCTCGTGGAGCGTGCGCGACGAGACGCTGCACTGCCTGAGTGTGATCCGGCTGTTCCGCACCTTCGTGCAGGAGAACCCGGAGATCTGGACCGAGGAGCTGCGGCGCGAGCTGTATCTCACCTGCGCCACGATCGTGGACCACGAGGACGCGTTCATCGACCTGGCCTTCGAGCTGGGCAACGTGGAGGGTCTGACCGCGGTGGAGGTGAAGCAGTATATCCGCTTCATCGCCGATCGGCGGCTGACGCAGCTGGGGCTGGAGCCGCTGTACCACGTGGACAAGAACCCGCTGCCGTGGCTGGACGACATGCTGAACGCGCCGGAGCATGCGAATTTCTTCGAGAACCGCTCGACCGAGTACAGCAAGGCCTCCACCACCGGGTCGTGGGAGGAAGCGTTCGCCGATCACGTGTTCGAGACGCCGCAGCCGGATGGGGCGATCCTGCCGGCGGAATAGGCGGGATCACGGCTGATTGACGCCTGCCTCCCGTTTCTCTGCGGTGGCATCTTTCAGATACGTCCCTGGCGGTTTATGGCCTGTACCAGCACCGCCAGGGGAAGCCGATGCTGAAGTTCATACGCCTTGCTGCCTATGGCCTGATCGCCCTGCTGGTGGCAGGCGTGGGCGGCGCGCTGTGGTGGCGGGGGGAGGCCCCGCGGCTCAGTGATATCGGGATGGCCATGCCCGGCGGGGTTTCCGTGGGCGGGCCGTTCACGCTGGTGAATGGGGCTGGCGAAACCGTGACCGACGCAAGCTTCCGCGGCCGGTGGATGCTGGTATATTTCGGCTATACCTTCTGTCCCGATGTCTGCCCGACCGACCTGCAGACGATTTCCGCGGCAATGGACCGGCTGGGGCCGCTGGCGCAGCGGTTGGTGCCGGTGTTCATCACGGTCGATCCGGAGCGCGACACCCCTGCCGCGCTGGCTGAATACACGAAACTGTTCGACGAGCGGCTGGTGGGGCTCTCCGGCAGCAAGGAGCAGATTGCCGCCGCGGCGAAATCCTACCGCGTTTACTATGCGCGGACGAAATCCAAGGACGCCAGCGACTACCTGATGGACCACTCCTCGTTCATCTACCTGGTGGGGCCGGATGGTGGGTTCCGGGCCTTGTTCCGGCACGGGATGGCAGTGCAGGAACTGGCTGATGCGGTGAAGGCTCGGCTGGAGAGCGGCAGTTGAGACGGGTGCGTAAGCGTTTCGCCCTAGGGTGACCTATCCGGCCCGGGGTTGCGGGCCAGGAGGAACGGCATGGACGGTACGGCGAGCGACATGGAAGGGGACGAGCTGCAGGGCCGGCGCACGGACGATGCGCGCGACCCGGCCGCCGCGGGTGCCCCACGCTACAGCCGCCGCCTGTCGGACAAGATCCTGATCGCCTTCCACCATGCCTGCGACCAGGGCGACTACGAGGTGGCGGAGCAGCTGCTGCACGTGCTGGAGATGATGCTGCGGCGGCGGGTGCTGAGCCCCGACCTGAACCGGCGGCGCAGCATGGACAGCCTGGTGGCCGCGCATGAGCGGCTTTGGCTCCTGCGGCACCCGCAGGAAGCCCAGCGGTAGGCTATAGTTGGAGGCTCGCGCCGGCGCGTAGGATGGCTTCGGCCTCCGGGGTGAAGCTGCCGTCCGGCTGGTGCAGGGTGAGGCCCGGGAGCAGGCGGGCGGGGCCGCGGCCGCCGCGGATGGCGCGCAACAGCACCAGGCGGGCAGGGCGGCCCGGTTTTGGCCAGAATGGGAACAGTGCGGGGCTGCCGCAGCCGGCTTCGGCCAGGGCGGCGAGGCCGGTGGCCAGGTGGTCCGCCCCCAGGATCAGCGTGAGCGTGCCGCGCGGGCGCAGGGAGCGGGCCAGGCTGCGGGCCCAGGCGGCGATCAGTTCGGGCGTGGCGCGGCGGGCGGCGTCTTTGCCGGCATGGGGCGAGGGGGTGGCGGCGGCCGCGTGCCAGGGCGGGTTGGCGAAGGCGTGGTCGTAGGGCGCGTCGGCGGCCCAGCTGGTGAGGTCTGTGGTTGCAATGGCGAGGCCCGGCAGGGCGTTGGCGGCGATGTTGGCGCGGGCCAGGTCGGCCATGGCGGGATCGCGTTCCAGGCCGAGGCCGGTGATCCCCGGGATGCGGGCGGCCAGGCACATCAGGGCCGCGCTGGAGCCGGTGCCGCCTTCCAGCACGCGCTGGCCCGGGCGGGCGGCGATGGCGGCGGCGAGCAGGACGGGTTCGAGCCCGGTGCGGTGGCCGTGGCGCGGCTGGGCATGGCGCAGCCGGCCGCCGAGCAGGCTGCCTTCCGTCAGTTCCGGTTCGGTCACGCCAGGCCCGACTCGGCCAGGATGCGGCGGGCGCGTGCGGCATCCTCATCGGCGACGACCAGGCGGCGCGGGATGGCGCCGATGCTGCCATCCATGCTGCTGGCGAATTCGTCGAACACCCAGCACTCGATGCCGGCATCGTGCAGCAGGGCGCGCAGGAAACTGATGCGCACGGGGTCGTTGGTGAGGGTAACTGTTTGCATCGCAAGGGAGTCCCGTCGGGCCGGGGGAGGGCTTGCCTTGACCCTTCTTCCGGGCCGCCGATATGGTGCCTAAGCCTCGCTGACCGCCGTTCGTGCCGCAACCCCCTGTTTCCAGCATCTTCGGGAGAACGCCTTGGGCGTCGCCGCCACCCTGCCCGTGACCAAGCCGACGCCCGCGACCGCGACGACCCCCGGGGGTGAGGCTGTGCCGGATGCGCTGAGCGCGCTGGTGGAACTGCTGCAGGCGGATCTGGAGGCAACCAACCGGGCGATCGTGGCGCGGATGGACAGCCCGGTGGCGCTGATCCCGCAGCTTGCGGCGCATATCGTGGCCGCCGGCGGCAAGCGGCTGCGGCCGTTGCTGACCTTGGCGGCGGCGCGGCTGTGCGGCTACGACGCGCCGGACGCGCGGCATGTGAAGCTGGCGGCCTGCGTGGAGTTCATCCACACCGCGACTCTGCTGCACGACGATGTGGTGGATGAGAGCCTGCTGCGCCGCGGGCTGGCGAGCGCCAATGCGGTGTTCGGCAACAAGGCCAGCGTTCTCGTGGGCGATTTCCTGTTCGCGCGCGCCTTCCAGCTGATGGTGGAGGACGGCTCGCTGCGGGTGCTGGACATTCTGTGCCGGGCTTCCGCCACCATCGCCGAGGGCGAGGTGCTGCAGCTGGTGATCCAGAACGACCTGGATGCGGGCGAGGCGAAATACCTGGAGGTGATCCGCGGCAAGACCGCGGCGTTGTTCCAGGCGGCGTGCCATGTGGGCGCGGTGGTGGCGGCGCGGCCGGAGGCGGAGGAGCGCGGGCTGGCCGAGTATGGGCTGAACCTGGGCATCGCCTTCCAGCTGGTGGATGACGCGCTGGATTACGCGGCGGACCAGGAAACGCTGGGCAAGACCGTCGGCGACGATTTCCGCGAGGGCAAGATCACGCTGCCGGTGCTGCGCGCCTGGGCGGCGGGCGATCCGGCGGAGCGGGCGTTCTGGCAGCGCACGGTGGGTGAGCTGGAACAGACCGACGCCGACCTGGGCGAGGCGATGCGGCTGATGGAACGGCATGGCGCGATTGCCGCCACGCTGGAGCGGGCGCGCGAGTTCGCGGCCGAGGCGAAGCGGGCGCTGCTGGTGTTCCCGGCCTCCCCGATGCGCGCACGGCTGATGGACGTGGCCGACTACACGGTCAGCCGGGCCAGCTGACCCGGTCCGTGGCCGGGCTGCTCGAAACGCTCTCGGCCCCGCTGCGGCGTGTCGGCGGGGTGGCGTGGGAGGCGGTGGAGCGGGCGGTCAATGAGGAGCGCATCCATCTCGCCGTGACCGGGCTGAGCCGGGCGGGCAAGACGGTGTTCATCACATCCCTGGTGGAGAACCTGCTGGCGCTGGCCGGCGGGCGGGACACGTTGCCGGAATTGCGGGCGCGGCTGGAGCAGGGCGGCGCGAACCGGCTGGTTTCGGTGCGGCTGCTGCCTTCGGGGAGCCTGGCGCTGCCGCGATTTGACCATGAGGGGCATGTGGCCGCGCTGGCCGGGCGGGAGGCGAGCTGGCCAGGGCGGACCGAGGATCTGGCGGCGCTGTCGCTGGAGATCGTGCTGGAGCGTGGCTCTGCGGTGGGGCGGGTGCTGGGGCGGCGGCGCATCCGGCTGGATATCCTGGATTATCCCGGCGAGTGGCTGCTGGACCTGCCATTGATCGGCATGAGCTTTGCCGGCTGGGCCGAGGCGACGTTGGCGCGGCTGCGCACGCCGGCGCGGGCCGGGATGGCCGAAGGGTTCCTGCGCTTCCTCGACCTGTTCGACCCCGAGGCGCCGGCGGATGAGGCGCTGATCCGGCGCGGGCATGCGCTGTATCGGGAGGCGCTGGAGGGGCTGCGCGGACGGATGGGGCTGCGCTACCTGCAGCCCGGGCGGTTCCTGAACCCGGGGCCGCGCGGGGAGGTGCCGCTGCTGTGGTTCTTCCCCGTGGCGCTGCGCGGCTCGCCGCGGCCGGGCTCCGCGGGCGCGCTGCTGGCGGCGCGGTTCGAGGCGTATCGCGAGGAGATGCGGGCGGGGTTCTTCGAGGGGCCGTTCCGGGATTTCGACCGGCAGATATTGCTGGTGGACGTGCTCGGCGCACTGCATGCCGGGCGGGCGGCGTTCGAGGATACGGCGGATGCGATCGCCGATCTGTGCCGTGGGCTGCGCGGGGCGCCGGGGTGGCTGGGCTGGGGGCGGTCGCCGATCGCGCGGGTGGCGGTGGTGGCGACCAAGGCCGATCACGTGCCGGCGCTGCGGCGGGAGGCGTTGCTGCATCTGCTGCGGGCGCTGACCGAGCGGGGGCTGGAGGGGCGCCCAGGGGGAAATTCGGATGGGGTGAGCCTGCATGTGGCCGCCTCGATCCATGCCACGCGCGACGGCAAGGTGCCTCTGGGCGGGCGGGATGTGGAGGTGGTGCTGGGGGTGCCGGTGGGCGAGGACCGGGCGCGGCCGTATTTCGTGGGCGATGTGCCGCCGGGCTGGCCGCCGGAGGGGTTCTGGGGCGGGGATTACTTCGCGCTGCCGGTGTTCCGTCCGCCGCGGATCGAGGCTGAACGCGGGGCCGGGGTTCCTCATATCGGTCTGGACGGAATTCTCGTGGCGTTGCTGGGAGACCTGCTGTGAGCGGCCAGAAGCCAGGATTCATGGACGAGTCCCAGGCGGCCCCGGTGGCGGAGGCGCCACGGCGGCCGGTGTTGCTGGAACCGCTGCCGGGGGCGCCCTCGGTGATCGAGCCGGACTGGGCGCCGGGGGCGGTGCGGCAGCGTGTGGGTGCGTCGAGCCTGGCGTGGCTGGTGGGCGGCATGGCGCTGCTGCTGCTGGGCTGGATTGGGCTTTCGGCGGTGGAGTTGGTGCTGGCGGCGTTCGACCGGGCGGTGGCCTATGGCTGGGCGGCGGCAGCGGTGCTGGGCGCGGCCGCGGGGATGATCTTCTGGGCGCTGTCGGCGGAATGGCGGGCCTGGCGGGCGCTGGCGCGGGTGGACCGGCTGCGGGCGTTGCTGGAGGGCGGCGGGCTGGAGCCGGCGCGGGCGGCGGCGCTGGGCTGGGTGGGGCTGGTGGCGGTGCGGCTGCGTGATCCCGCTGCTGTGCGGGCGGCGGTGGGCGGGGCCGCGAGCGTGGTGGAACTGCGCGCGGCCTTGCACTTGCACGTGGCTGGCCCGTTGGCCGAGGCGGCGGGGCAGGCGGGGCAGCGTGCGGCGCTGCAGGCCGGGGCGCTGGTGGCGCTGGCGCCGCACCCGGCGCTGGATGCGCTGCTCGCCGGCTGGCGCGGGGTGCGGCTTGTGCGGGAGGTGGCGGCGATCCATGGGCTACGGCCCGGCGCGGTGGCCACCTGGGCGCTGGCGCGGCGCGTGGTGGCGACCGCGGCCGGCACGGCGGGGGTGGAATTGCTGACGCAGGGCCTGTCCGACAAGCTGTTGCAGCACATGCCGGTCTTGCGCCATGTGGCGGGCGCGGTGCCCGGTGCGACCTTGGCTGCGGTGCGGCTGTATCGCCTGGCACGGGTGACGGCGGTGGCATGTTCACCGCTGTCGGGCGGGCGTATGTGAGGGGGCGACTTGTGAGAGGGGCGCGGGTGCGCTAAACGCGCCCGCTCACGGTTGCAGTGAGCCCAAGCGGGGCTGCGGGCGTGGTGAAACTGGTAGACACGCCAGATTTAGGTTCTGGTGGCGCAAGCCGTGGGGGTTCAAGTCCCTTCGCCCGCACCACGCTTTTCCCGCGGGGCCGCTTTTGGCTTCGAATTGCGAACGCCGCTTGCGCGGCCGGATGGACGAGGATTTCCGACAAATGCAGGTCACCGAGACGCTTTCCGAGGGGCTGAAGCGCGGCTTCACGATCGTGGTGCCTGCCGCCGACATCGAAGGCAAGCGCGCCAGCCGGCTGACCGAGCTCAGCAAAACGGTGAAGCTGCCGGGCTTCCGGCCGGGCAAGGTGCCGATGGGCGTGGTAAAGACCCGCTTCGGCAGCGCGGTGATGGCCGAGGTGCTGGAAGAGAGCGTGAACGATGCCACGCGCCAGGTGCTGACCGATCGTGGCCTGCGCGCCGCCACCCAGCCGAAGGTTGAAGTGGTGTCGCTGGAAGAGGCCAAGGACCTTGAGTTCAAGGTTGAGCTGGAACTGCTGCCCGATATCGCGCTGCCCGAGTTCGGCACGATCGAACTGACCCGCCTGAAGGCCACGCCGGGCGACGACAAAGTGGACGAGGCGCTGACCCAGATGGCCACGCGCGCCCGTGAGATGGTGGACGTGGAAGAAGCGCGCCCGGCCGCCAAGGGCGAAGTGCTGGTGTGCGATTTCGTGGGCAAGCTGGCCGGCGAGCCGTTCCCCGGCGGTGCCGCCAACGACATGGATATCGAGGTCGGCGGCGACGGGTTCATCCCCGGCTTCACCGAGCAGCTGGAGGGCATGAGCCCCGGCGAGAGCAAGACCATTACGGTGAACTTCCCCGCCGAATACGGCGCGGCGGAGCTGGCCGGCAAGGAAGCGACTTTCGACATCACCGCCAAGAAGCTGAAGCAGGCCGTGCTGCCGGCGGTGGATGACGAGATGGCCAAGAAGTTCGGCTTCGAGACGCTGGACGAGATGAAGGAGCTGATCCGCGGCCAGATCCAGCGCGAATACGACCAGGTGAGCCGCATGCGGGTGAAGCGCCAGCTGCTGGATGTCCTGGCGGCGCAGGCGAGCTTCCCGATTCCCGAGACGATGGCCACCGGCGAGTTCGACGCGATCTGGCAGCGCCTGCAGCAGGACCGCGAGCGCGGCCAGCTGGATGAGGAAGACAAGGCGAAGGACGAGGACACGCTGAAGGCCGAATACAAGGCGATCGCTGATCGCCGCGTGCGCCTGGGCCTGCTGCTGGCCGAGATCGGCCGTTCCAAGTCCATCGAAGTGACGCCGGACGAGATGATGCGGGCGATGCGCGCCGAGGCCGGCCGCTATCCGGGCCAGGAGCAGCAGATCATGGACCTGTTCCGCAAGAACCCGAACGTGGCCGAGACGCTGCGTGGGCCGATCTTCGAGGAGAAGGTGGTCGATTTCATCCTGGAGCTGGCCAAGGTGACCAACCAGGACGTGACGGCCGAGGAGCTGATGCGCGAGCCCGAGGCCGCCACCGCGGCCTGATCGGCCGGGCAGGGAGTGCGCAAGGGCGGCAGCTGTGCATGCAGCGCCGCCCTGCCCCGACATGCATCTGCCCCGGCCTTGCCCTTTCGGGGCGGGGCGTTCGTGCCCACTTAACGTGCGGCCGTTATCGTGGTTGTGTCAGCCGGCGCGTTCATCCGTTCTTGGATGGTCGGCAGCATCGGAAGGTTCGAGAACATGTGGGATCGTGATCCCGTAGACGTCTACAACAACGCCTTGGTTCCCATGGTCGTCGAGCAGACGGCGCGCGGTGAGCGGGCCTTCGACATTTATTCGCGCCTGCTGAAGGAGCGGATCATCTTTCTGACTGGGCCGGTCTACGACGGCGTCAGCTCGCTGATCTGCGCCCAGTTGCTGTTCCTGGAGAGCGAGAATCCTGCCAAGGAAATCTCGTTCTACATCAACTCGCCGGGTGGCGTGGTTTCGGCCGGGCTCGCGATCTACGACACCATGCAATACATCCGCAGCCCGGTTTCCACCGTGTGCATCGGCCAGGCCGCCTCCATGGGCAGCCTGCTGCTGACGGCGGGTGCGAAGGGCAAGCGCTTCGCGCTGCCGTATTCGCGCATCATGGTGCACCAGCCCTCGGGCGGCGCGCAGGGCCAGGCGACGGATATCGAGATTCAGGCGCGCGAGATCCTGAAGACCCGGGCTCTGCTGAACGGCATCTATGTGCGCCACACCGGCCAGCCGATCGAGGCGATCGAACGCAAGCTGGAACGCGACACGTACATGTCGGCCGTTGAGGCGCGTGAGTTCGGGCTGGTGGACGAGGTGGTTGAGAACCGCCCGCCGCCGGTTGATCCGGATGCGCGGTCCTGATCGCGGGCATCGGTGCCGGGGTTACCCCGGCACGCTGCGTGCAGTGCGTTGAACGTGGTCCCTTTGGTTCCGGCGGGCGGGTTCTTGCCCCCGCTTCCGGCCGGGGTCTAGACTTGAGGCCGATCGTTCCCGCCGCTGCGGGACAGGAGGGCGTATGAGCAAGTCCGGCGACTCGAAGAACACCCTCTACTGCTCGTTCTGCGGCAAATCCCAGCACGAGGTTCGCAAGCTGATCGCGGGCCCGACCGTGTTCATCTGCGATGAATGCGTTGAGCTGTGCATGGACATCATCCGCGAGGAACACAAGACGACTCTTGTGAAATCCCGCGACGGGGTGCCGACGCCCAAGGAAATCTGCAAGGTCCTGGACGATTACGTGATCGGGCAGCTTCACGCCAAGCGCGTGCTGAGCGTGGCGGTGCACAACCACTACAAGCGCCTGGCGCATGGCGCGAAGAACAACGACGTTGAGATCGCGAAGAGCAACATCCTGCTGCTGGGCCCCACCGGCTCCGGCAAGACGCTGCTGGCGCAGACGCTGGCCCGCATTCTCGATGTGCCGTTCACCATGGCGGACGCGACCACGCTGACCGAGGCCGGCTACGTGGGCGAGGATGTGGAGAACATCATCCTCAAGCTGCTGCAGGCCGCCGACTACAACGTGGAGCGGGCGCAGCGCGGCATCGTCTATATCGACGAGGTCGACAAGATCAGCCGCAAGTCTGACAACCCGTCCATCACGCGCGACGTGTCGGGCGAGGGCGTGCAGCAGGCGCTGCTGAAGATCATGGAGGGCACCGTAGCCTCCGTGCCGCCGCAGGGCGGGCGCAAGCATCCGCAGCAGGAATTCCTGCAGGTGGATACCACGAACATCCTGTTCATCTGTGGCGGCGCCTTCTCGGGGCTGGACAAGATCATCTCCGGGCGCGGCAAGGGTGCGGGCATCGGTTATGGCGCCGAGGTGCGTGCCCCCGAGGAGCGCCGCATGGGCGCGGTGCTGCGCGATGTGGAGCCCGAAGACCTGCTGAAGTTCGGGTTGATCCCGGAATTCATCGGCCGCCTGCCGGTGGTGGCGACCCTGGAAGACCTGGACGAGCCCGCGCTGATCGAGATCCTGACCAAGCCGAAGAACGCGCTGGTGAAGCAGTATGGCCGGCTGTTCGAGATGGAAGGGGTGAAGCTGAGCTTCACCGAGGATGCGCTCTCCTCCGTCTCCCGCCGGGCGATCCAGCGCAAGACAGGTGCGCGCGGCCTGCGCTCCATTATGGAGCAGATCCTGCTGTCGACCATGTTCGACCTGCCCAGCCTGGATGGGGTGGAAGAGGTGGTGATCAACCGGGAGGTGGCCGAAAGCCGCTCTAACCCCTTGTATTTGTATGGTAAGAAAGCCGAAACAAGCGCCTGATACTCCTTCAAGGGGGCAAGGCCCGCTCGACGGGCGGGACTGGCGCGCAAACGGTGCGGCAACCCGGGCAGCACTGTCGGCATCACGGTCTCTTGCGACATGCGCGGGGCATGACGATATCTTTGCCCATCTACCGGTTCAGCCTCTGACCGACCGCTTCGGCGGGATCGCTTGGATGTCGCGCTGGGGGATGCGGCCCGTGCCCATGGATGGGGCGGTCTGCGTACCGACTGTCCCTTTGGAGGTCATTTGATGTCTCAGTCCGACAAGTCCGAGCCCGGGCCCGCGCCCGAGAAGGCCAGCCAGGCCGCCGGCGAGCTGCTCCCGGTGCTGCCGCTGCGCGATATCGTCGTTTTCCCGCACATGATCGTGCCGCTGTTCGTGGGCCGCGAGAAATCCGTCCGCGCGCTGGAAGCGGTGATGAAGGAAGACAAGCAGATCCTGCTGGTGGCCCAGAAGAACGCCGCCCAGGACGACCCCTCGGCCGACGACATCTACCGCATCGGCACCGTCTCCACGATCCTGCAGTTGCTGAAGCTGCCGGACGGCACGGTGAAGGTGCTGGTGGAAGGCGGCAAGCGCGCGAAGATCACCGCGTTCAAGGAAACCGAGCATTATTTCGAGGCCTTCGTGGAGCCGATGCCGGACCGCGAGAGCGAGGCGAAGGAGCTGGATGCGCTGGGCCGCACGGTCGTCAGCCAGTTCGAGCAGTACATCAAGCTGAATAAGAAGATCGCGCCGGAGGTGCTGGTTTCGCTGAACCAGATCGACGACCCGAGCAAGCTGGCCGACAGCATCGCGCAGCACCTGAACCTCAAGATCCCCGAGAAGCAGGAGCTGCTGGAAACCCCGCGCGTGGGCGAGCGGCTGGAGCGGGTGTTCGGCCATATGGAGAGCGAGATCGGCGTGCTCCAGGTGGAGAAGCGCATCCGCAACCGCGTGAAGCGGCAGATGGAGAAGACCCAGCGCGAGTACTATCTGAACGAGCAGCTGAAGGCGATCCAGAAGGAGCTGGGCGAGGGCGAGGACGGCAAGGACGAGACCGCCGAGCTGGAAGCCCGCATCAAGAAGACCAAGCTTTCCAAGGAAGCGCGCGAGAAGGCGTTGGGCGAGCTGAAGAAGCTGCGCACCATGAGCCCGATGAGCGCCGAAGCCACGGTGGTGCGCAACTACCTGGATTGGATCCTGTCGATCCCCTGGAAGAAGCGCAGCAAGGTCAAGAACGACGTGAACGAGGCCGAGAAGGTCCTCAACGCCGACCATTTCGGGCTGGACAAGGTCAAGGAGCGCATCCTGGAATACCTGGCGGTGCAGTCGCGCAGCCAGAAGGTCCGTGGGCCGATCCTGTGCCTGGTGGGCCCGCCCGGCGTGGGCAAGACCTCACTCGGCAAGTCTATCGCCAAGGCGACCGGGCGCAGCTTCGTGCGCATGTCCCTCGGCGGCGTGCGTGACGAGGCCGAGGTTCGTGGCCACCGTCGCACCTATATCGGTTCCATGCCCGGCAAGGTGATCCAGGGCATGAAGAAGGCCAAGACCAGCAACCCGCTGTTCCTGCTGGACGAGATCGACAAGCTGGGCGCCGATTGGCGTGGCGACCCTTCGAGCGCGTTGCTCGAAGTGCTGGACCCCGAGCAGAACTCCACCTTCGCCGATCACTACCTGGAGGTGGATTACGACCTGTCGGACGTGATGTTCGTGACGACCGCCAACAGCCTGCGCATGCCGCAGCCGCTGCTGGACCGCATGGAGATCATCCGCATCGCCGGCTACACCGAAGATGAGAAGGTGGGCATCGCCAAGCAGCATTTGGTGCAGAAGCAGGCCGATGCGCATAGCCTGAAGGCCGGCGAGTGGAGCGTGACCGATGAGGCGCTGCGCCACCTGATCCGCTACTACACCCGCGAGGCCGGCGTGCGGAACCTGGAGCGCGAGCTCGCGGGGCTGGCGCGCAAGGCGGTGAAGGAGATTGTCACCACCAAGACCAAGAAGGTGGCGGTCACCGGCAAGAACCTCGAGAAGTATGCCGGCGTGCGCAAGTTCCGCTACGGCGAGGCTGAGCCCGAGGACATGGTGGGCGCGGTGACCGGCCTGGCCTGGACCGAGGTGGGCGGCGAGATCCTGACCATCGAGAGCGTGCTGCTGCCGGGCAAGGGTGCCGTGAAGCACACCGGCAAGCTGGGCGACGTGATGCAGGAGAGCGTTTCGGCGGCACTGAGCTATGTGCGCAGCCGTTCGATCACCTTCGGCATCAAGCCGACCATCTTCGAGAAGCGCGACATCCACGTGCACGTGCCGGAAGGGGCGACTCCGAAGGACGGGCCGAGTGCGGGCATTGCCATGGCGACCTCCATCGTTTCCGTGATGACGGGGATCCCGGTGCGGCGCGATGTGGCCATGACAGGCGAGATCACGCTGCGCGGGCGGGTGCTGCCGATCGGCGGGTTGAAGGAGAAGCTTCTGGCCGCGCTCCGGGCGGGGATCACCACGGTGTTCATCCCGAAGGAGAACGAGAAGGATCTGGCCGACATCCCGGACAACGTGAAGAAGGAACTGAAGATCATCCCCGTCGCCCATGTGGACGACGTGATCGCCCAGGCCCTTGTGCGCAAGCCGGAGCCCATTGAGTGGGTGGAGCCGGAGGATGCGCCGGTGAAGCCGGCTGAGCCTGCTGCGGCCTCCCTGCCGCACTGAACGCGCTGGTTTTGAATGGCACGGCCCGCCCGGGGCGACTCGGGCGGGCCGTTGCGTTTTATGCGTGCGAAAGAAGGCGGATGGGCGTTGCCGAGCGCGCGCCACGCGCCTAGTTTGCCGCGGCTAGAGTGGTGCCGGCCTGATAGACGGCCGGCACCACTCTAGCCCTTTGTCTGGGCGAGCAACTTAAGCCGATCGAATGGACCCATTCCATCGGCTGTTGCTCTAGGGGCGGTTAGCTCAGCGGTAGAGCGTCTCGTTTACACCGAGAGGGTCGGCGGTTCGATCCCGTCACCGCCCATTCCCCGGCCATCCCACCTGCCTCATTCCGCACGCATTTGCATGGCAGGAAAGATTTGTCGGAAAGGCTGGCCTAGTCGCTTGACGGGCGCGCGGCCACCCCCTAAACCCCGGGCCTCGCTGGATGCGGGTGTAGCTCAGTTGGTTAGAGCGCCGGCCTGTCACGCCGGAGGTCGCGGGTTCGAGCCCCGTCACTCGCGCCAGCGATTTCCCCCCCTGCCATTGGTGAATTTTTCGCCCTGAAAAGGGGCGCGGGCAGGCATATCCGCCATCGATCGAATATTGAAATTGGCGTTGCGTGCCCTATGGCAGTGGGCATCGGTTGCGGCTAATGTCCGGCCGCGCTGCGCTGCGGTATTTCCCGCCGGGTGCTGCGTGGTGGCGTGCCGGCGGGAAAGGGTAGGGTGCGATGTCTCCGGTGCTGTTCGAATACTTCCCTATCCTGGTCTTCATGGGCATCGCCGCGGTGATCGCCCTGGCCATGGTGGGTGGCTCCCTGCTGGCCGCACGGCAGAAGCCCTATGCCGAAAAGCTTTCGGCCTATGAATGCGGGTTCGAGGCGTTCGACGATGCGCGCCGGCGCTTCGACGTGCGGTTCTACTTGGTGGCCATCCTGTTCATCATCTTCGACCTTGAAGTGGCCTTCCTGTTCCCGTGGGCGGTCTCGCTCGGGAGCATTGGGGTGTTCGGCTTCTGGTCGATGGTGGCCTTCCTGGGCGTGCTGACCGTTGGCTTCATCTACGAGTGGCGCAAGGGTGCGCTCGATTGGGAGTGACGACATGAGTGTCACGCAAATCGGAGCCGGCGGCGTGCTGCCGCCTGGGCCGGGGCAGGACGCGGTGATCAAGGGCATCACCGGCGAAATCGAGGACAAGGGCTTCGTGGTGGCCAACCTCGACAAGCTCGTGAACTGGGCGCGCACCGGCAGCCTGTGGCCGATGACCTTTGGCCTGGCGTGCTGTGCGGTGGAGATGATCCACGCCTATATGCCGCGCTACGACCTGGACCGGATGGGCGTGATCCCGCGCGCCTCGCCGCGGCAGAGCGACGTGATGATCGTGGCCGGCACGCTGACCAACAAGATGGCCCCCGCCCTGCGCAAGGTCTACGACCAGATGCCGGAGCCGCGCTGGGTGATCAGCATGGGCAGCTGCGCCAATGGCGGCGGCTACTACCACTATTCCTACTCGGTGGTGCGCGGCTGCGACCGCGTGGTGCCGGTGGACGTGTATGTGCCCGGCTGCCCGCCGACGGCGGAGGCGCTGGTGTACGGGATCATGCAGCTGCAGAAGAAGATCAACCGCACGGGGACCATCCTTCGTGGCTGACGAACCCCAGGCTGGCGAGGTCGCTCCCGCGCCGGCGCCGACTCCGCAGGATATTCTGGCCGCCAGCGTTGTGGGCTTGCCCGGCGTGACCTCGATCGCCATCGAGCTTGGCGAAGTGGTGGTGCGCGCCCATCGCGACTCGGTGCCCGCGCTGATGACCGCGCTGCGCGACCACGAGGACTGCGCCTTCGAACAGGTGATGGACATCTGCGGCGTGGACTGGCCGCAGCGCGCCGAGCGTTTCGACGTGGTGTACAACCTGCTCTCCGTCTCGCTGAACCAGCGGATCCGGGTGATCGTCACCACCGACGAATCGGCGCCGGTGCCCTCCGTGCACACGATCTGGCCGGTGGCGACCTGGTGGGAACGCGAGGCCTGGGATCTCTATGGCATCGTGTTCTCGGGCCAGCCCGATCTGCGCCGCATCCTGACCGATTACGGGTTCGAGGGGCATCCGCTGCGCAAGGACTTCCCGCTGACCGGCTACGTGGAGGTCCGCTACGACCCCGAGCGCGGCCAGGTGGTGTACGAGCCGGTGCGGCTGACGCAGGATTTCCGCAACTTCGACTTCCTCTCGCCCTGGGAAGCCATGACCACGCTGCCCGGTGACGAGAAGGTGCCGCCGCGCAAGCAGGGAGGCGCGCCATGAGCCTCAGCACGACCACCGAGGAACCCGCCGAGGGCGGCAAGCGCACGGTTGAGATCGACAGCCACGCGATCAATTTCGGGCCGCAGCATCCCGCGGCCCATGGCGTGCTGCGCCTGATCCTGGAGATGGACGGCGAGGTGGTGGAGCGCGCCGACCCGCATATCGGCCTGCTGCACCGCGGCACGGAAAAGCTCATCGAATACAAAAGCTACATCCAGGCGATGCCGTATTTCGACCGCCTGGACTACGTGAGCCCGATGAGCCAGGAGCACGCCTTTGCCCTGGCCACCGAGAAGCTGCTGGGCATCGAGGCGCCGGAGCGGGCGAAGTGGATTCGCACGCTGTTCAGCGAGATCACCCGCATCCTGAACCACCTGCTGAACATCACCACCTACGCGCTCGATGTCGGCGCCATCACGCCGGCGCTCTGGGGCTTCGAAGAGCGCGAGAAGCTGATGGAGTTCTACGAGGCGGCCTCCGGCGCGCGGCTGCATGCCAACTACTTCCGCACTGGCGGCGTGGGCAAGGACCTGCCGGCGGGGCTGGAAGAGCGCATCGGCGAGTGGCTGGAAGGCTTCCCGAAGTTCATCGACGACCTGGAAGGCCTGCTGACCGGCAATCGCATCTGGAAGCAGCGCACCGTGGATATCGGTGTGATGAGCCCGGAGAATGCGCTGGCCTGGGGCTTCTCCGGCCCCTGCCTGCGCGCCAGTGGCGTGCCGTGGGATCTGCGCCGCTCGCAGCCCTATGAGATGTACGACCAGCTGGACTTCATGGTGCCAGTGGGCCGCAACGGCGATTGCTACGACCGCTACCTGGTCCGCGTGGCCGAGATGCGCGAGAGCGCCAAGATCGTGCGCCAGTGCCTGGACCGGATGAAGCCCGGCCCGGTGAAGGTGGCGGACAACAAGATCACGCCGCCGTCGCGCGCCGAGATGAAGCGTTCTATGGAAGCGCTGATCCACCACTTCAAGCTGTTCACCGAGGGGTTCCACGTGCCCGCCGGCGCCACCTACACGGCCGTGGAGTCGCCGAAGGGCGAGTTCGGCGTGTACCTGGTGGCCGACGGCACCAACCGCCCGTATCGCTGCAAGATCCGCCCGACCGGATTCGCGCATCTGCAGGCGACGGAGTTCCTTTCCAAGCGGCACATGCTGGCCGACGCGGTGGCGATCATCGGATCGCTCGACATCGTGTTCGGCGAGATCGACAGGTAATCCAGATGGCCGAAACAGCGACCGCCGCCTTCGAACAGCCCGAAAGCTTCGCCTTCGACGCGGAGAGCCAGGCTGAGATCGCGACCACCATCGCCAAATACCCGGCCGGGAAACAGGCCAGTGGCGTGCTGCCGCTGCTGTGGATCGCCCAGCGCCAGATGGGGCGCCAGACCAACAGCGCCTGGGTGCCGGTGAAGGCGATGGACGAGATCGCCCGCATCCTCGAAATCGCGCCGATCCGCGTGTACGAGGTGTGCACCTTCTACCTGATGTTCAACACGGCCCCGGTGGGCAAGTTCCACCTGCAGCTGTGCACCACCACGCCGTGCTGGCTGCGCGGGTCGGACGATGTGGTGGCCGCCTGCCGCTCGGCGACCGGGCTCAATGGCTGGAAGGAGATCAGCGCCGACGGGCTGTTCTCCATGACCGAGGTGGAATGCCTCGGCGCCTGCGTGAACGCCCCGATCCTGCAGGTGAACGACGATTTCTACGAAGACATGGACGCCGAGAAGACAAAGGCGCTGATCGAGGCATTGCGGCGCGGCGAGATCCCGAAGCCGGGCTCCATGTCCGGGCGGCAGACCTCGGCGCCGGATGGCGGGCCGATCACGCTGACCACCCTCTCTTTCGCGAAGGCGCAGTAGCCGATGCTGAGCGATCAGGACCGGATCTTCACCAACCTCTACGGCGTGCATGACTGGCGGCTGGCCGGTGCGCGCGCGCGGGGCGATTGGGACGGGACCAAAGAGATCATCGCCCGCGGGCGCGATGCGATCATCGATGAGATGAAGGCGTCCGGCCTGCGTGGGCGCGGCGGGGCAGGGTTCCCCACCGGCATGAAATGGTCGTTCATGCCCAAGGAGATCGGGGCGCGGCCGCACTACCTGGTGGTGAATGCCGACGAATCCGAGCCCGGCACCTGCAAGGACCGCGACATCCTGCGGCATGATCCGCACAAGCTGGTGGAAGGCTGCCTGCTGGCCAGCTTCGCCATGGGTGCGCATGCTTGCTATATCTATGTGCGCGGCGAATTCACCAACGAAGCCAGGCACCTGCAGCAGGCGGTGGATGAGGCCTACGAAGCCGGGCTGATCGGCAAGAACGCTTGCGGCTCCGGCTGGGATTTCGACTGCTACGTGCATCGCGGCGCCGGCGCCTATATTTGCGGTGAGGAAACCGCGCTGATCGAGAGCCTGGAAGGCAAGAAGGGCATGCCGCGCCTGAAGCCGCCCTTCCCGGCGGCGGTTGGCCTGTATGGCTGCCCCACCACGGTGAACAACGTGGAAAGCATTGCGGTGGCGCCGACCATCCTGCGCCGTGGCGCCGCGTGGTTCTCCGCACTCGGGCGGCCGAAGAATGCGGGGACCAAGCTGTTCTGCATCTCCGGCCACGTGAACAAGCCCTGCAACGTGGAAGAAGAGCTCGGCATCCCGCTCAAGGAGCTGATCGAGAAATACGCCGGCGGCGTGCGCGGCGGGTGGGACAATTTGCTGGCGGTGATCCCCGGCGGCGCCTCGGTGCCGCTGCTGCCCAAGGCCACCTGCGACACCATCCTGATGGATTTCGACAGCCTGCGCGAAGTACGCTCGGGCCTCGGCACCGCCGCGGTGATCGTGATGGACAAGTCGACCGACGTGATCCGCGCCATCGCCCGCCTGTCGGCCTTCTACAAGCATGAGAGCTGCGGCCAGTGCACGCCGTGCCGCGAGGGCACCGGCTGGATGATGCGGGTGATGAACCGCATGGTGCAGGGGCGCGCCGAGCCGGACGAGATCGACACGCTGGAACAGGTGACCAAGCAGGTGGAAGGGCACACGATCTGCGCCCTGGGCGATGCCGCCGCCTGGCCGATCCAGGGGCTGATCCGGCATTTCCGGCCGTTGATGCTGGAGCGTATCCAGCAATACAAGTCGCGCGGTGCCGCGCGCATGGCGGCGGAGTAAGGGCCATGGTGAAGGTCACCGTCGACGGCATCGATGTGGATGTCCCGCCCGGCTCCAACGTGCTGCAGGCCTGCGAGGCCGCGGGCAAGGAAGTGCCGCGCTTCTGCTACCACGAGCGCCTGTCGGTCGCCGGCAATTGCCGCATGTGCCTGGTGGAGATCGAGAAGGCGCCGCCCAAGCCCTTCGCCTCCTGCGCCTATCCGGTTGCCGAAGGCATGGTGGTGCACACCGACACGCCGATGGTGGTGAAGGCGCGCCAGGGGGTGATGGAATTCCTGCTCATCAACCACCCGCTGGATTGCCCGATCTGCGACCAGGGCGGCGAGTGCGACCTGCAGGACCAGGCCGTGGGCTACGGGCGCGACACCTCGCGCTACGACGAGCACAAGCGCGCCGTGAAGGATAAGAACCTCGGCCCGCTGGTGAAGACGGTGATGACGCGCTGCATTCATTGCACGCGCTGCATCCGCTTCTCCGCCGAGATCGCCGGCGTGCCCGAACTGGGCGCCACCGCGCGCGGCGAGACGATGGAAGTGGGCACCTATGTGGAAAAGGCCCTGTCCTCCGAGCTGTCGGGCAACCTGATTGATATCTGCCCGGTGGGTGCGCTCACTTCCAAGCCGTATGCGTTCGTCGCGCGGCCGTGGGAGTTGAACAAGACCGACAGCGTGGACGTGCTGGATGCCGTGGGCGCCGCCATCCGTGTGGATGCGCGCGGGCCCGAGGTGCTGCGCGTGCTGCCGCGCCTCAATGAGGACGTGAACGAGGAGTGGCTGGCCGACAAGTCCCGCTTCGCCGTCGACGGGCTGAAGCGCCGCCGCCTCGATAGCTGCTGGGTGAAGCGCGACGGCCGCATGGTGAAGGCCAGCTGGACCGAGGCCTTCGCCGCAATTGCCGCCCGCGTGCAGGGCGTGGCGGGCGACAAGATCGGCGCCATCGCCGGCAACCTGGCCGATGCCGAGAGCATGCTGGCGCTGAAGGACCTGATGAGCGCGCTGGGCTCGCAGAACCTTGATTGCCGGCAGGACGGGGCGGACACCGATGTGTTCCGCCGCGACTTCTACACCTTCAACACCTCGATCGCCGGGATCGAGGAGGCGGATGCCATCCTGCTGGTGGGTACCAACCCGCGCACCGAGGCGCCGCTGGTGAATGCGCGCATCCGCAAGCGCTGGCTGGCCGGTGGCCTGACCGTGGCGGCGATCGGGCCGGAACTGGACCTGACCTATCCCGCGCAGATGCTGGGCAATGCGCCCGCGCTGCTCGCCGGGCTGCGCGACGGCAGCCACCCCTTTGCCGGGGTGCTGAAGGGCGCCAAGAAGCCGATGCTGATCCTGGGCGCCGGTGCGCTGGCGCGGCCGGATGGCGCGGCGATCCTGGCCGCCTGCTGGGCGCTGGCCGCGGGCAGCCACATGCTGACGCCGGAGTGGCACGGCTTCAACGTGCTACACCATGCGGCATCGCGCGTGGGCGGCCTCGATCTCGGCTTCCTGCCGGGCAAGGGTGGCAAAGGCCTATCGGCGATGGTCGGCGGCGGCGTCGATGTGCTGTGGCTGCTGGGTGCGGACGAGATCGACACCGCGAAGATCGGCGCCAACACCTTCGTGGTCTATCAGGGCCACCATGGTGACCGTGGCGCGGCCCGGGCAGACGTGATCCTGCCGGGTGCCGCCTACACCGAGAAGAACGGCACCTACGTGAACACCGAAGGCCGGGTGCAGCGCGGCCAGCTCGCCGTGTATCCGCCGGGCGAGGCGCGGCCGGACTGGGCGATCATTCGTGCGTTCAGCGCGGTGGCCGGCAAGACCCTGCCGTATGACAGCATCGAGGCGCTGCGCGCGCGGCTGGAACAGACCAACCCCGTTTTCGCCCGCGTGGACATCCTGCCGCGCTTCGGCTGCACCGACCTCACCGGCCCCGCCGGCGATGCCTCGGCCGTGGCGGCGGCGCCGTTCGTGTCCCCCGTGCCCAACTACTATCAGACCGACCCGATCAGCCGTGCGAGCCCCACCATGGCCGAATGCACCGAGACCTTCGCCACCCCCGCGCGCGCCGCGGCGGCGGAGTAGGCCCCGATGGTTGAATTCTTCACGACGAACCCGTTCGGCATCCTGATCCTCACGGTGGTCAAGGCGCTGTTGATCCTCGGGCCGCTGCTGGTGGCCGTGGCAATGATGACGCTGGCCGAACGCAAGATCATGGCCGCGATCCAGCTGCGCCGTGGCCCGAACGTGGTGGGCCCTTTCGGTCTGCTGCAGCCCTTCGCCGACGCCATCAAGATGCTGATGAAGGAGACGATCATCCCCACGGGTGCCAACCGCACCCTGTTCCTGATGGCGCCGATGCTCACCTTCGCCCTGGCCATGATCGCCTGGGCGGTGATCCCGGTGAACGACGGCTGGGCGATCGCCGACATCAACGTGGGCATCCTCTATCTGTTCGCGGTGTCTTCGCTGGGCGTGTACGGCATCATCATCGCCGGCTGGGCATCGAACTCGAAGTATCCGTTCCTGGGCGCGCTGCGCTCGGCGGCGCAGATGGTCAGCTACGAGGTCTCGATGGGCTTCGTGATCGTCACCGTGCTGCTCTGCGTCGGCTCCATGAACCTCAATGCCATCGTCAAGGCGCAGGAGACGATCTGGTTCGTCATCCCGCTGTTCCCGATGGCGGTCATCTTCTTCATCTCCACGCTGGCCGAAACCAACCGCTCCCCCTTCGACCTTCCCGAGGGCGAGAGCGAGATCGTGGCCGGGTTCTTCGTGGAATACAGCTCCATGTCCTTCGCCCTGTTCTTCCTGGGCGAATACGCGAACATGTTCCTGATGGCGGCGATGACCACCATCCTGTTCCTGGGTGGCTGGCTGGCCCCGTTCGGCATCGAGCCGTTCACGTGGATCCCCGGGCCGATCTGGTTCATCCTCAAGATCTGCGCCGTGATGTTCGTGTTCGTCTGGGTGCGCGCCACCTTCCCGCGCTACCGCTACGACCAGCTGATGCGCCTGGGCTGGAAGGTGTTCCTGCCGTTCTCGCTGTTCTACCTCGTCCTGGTCGCGGGCGTTCTGCTGGCCTTCGGCTGGCTGCCGACCGCGGCCTGAGGAGATAACCCATGGCATTCCTCGACCGCACCGCGCGGAGCTTCCTGCTGGCCGAACTGGTCAGCGGCATGGCGCTCACGCTGAAGTACTTCTTCAAGAAGAAGGCCACGATCAACTACCCGTACGAGCGCCAGGCGCTGTCGCCGCGCTTCCGGGGTGAGCACGGCCTGCGCCGCTACGCCAACGGCGAGGAACGCTGCATCGCCTGCAAGCTGTGCGAGGCGGTGTGCCCGGCCCAGGCGATCACCATCGAGGCCGAGCCGCGCGAGGATGGCAGCCGCCGCACCACGCGCTACGACATCGACATGACCAAGTGCATCTACTGCGGCTTGTGCGAGGAAGCCTGCCCGGTGGACGCGATCGTGGAGGGGCCGAACCTGGAGTTCGCCACCGAGACGCGCGAGGAGCTGCTCTACAACAAGGCCAAGCTGCTGGAGAACGGGGACCGTTGGGAACCCGCCATGGCGGCGCGGCTGCAACAGGATGCGCCTTACCGATGATCGCGCAGCTCGCCTTCTACGCGTTCGCCGCCATCCTTCTGGTCTCCGCCGGCATGGTGGTCAGCGCGCGCAACCCGGTGCACTCGGTGCTCTACCTGGTGCTGGCCTTCTTCAACGCTGCCGCCCTCTTCCTGCTGGCCGGCGCCGAGTTCCTGGCGATGATCCTGGTGATCGTCTACGTCGGTGCGGTCGCGGTGCTGTTTCTGTTCGTGGTGATGATGCTGGACATCAACTTCGCGCAGCTGCGCGAGGGCTTCCAGCGCTACCTGCCGATCGGCGCCACGATCGGCGTGATCCTGCTGGTGGAACTGGGCATCGTGCTGGGCGGCTGGAGCCTGGCGCCGCAATCCGCCGGGCTGCGCGCGGTGCCGATCGACCCGAACGTGACGAATACGGTCCAGATCGGCCGGGTTCTGTACACAGACTATATCCTGCTGTTCCAGGCCTCCGGCCTCGTGCTGCTGGTGGCCATGATCGGCGCCATCGTGCTGACGCTGCGTGACCGCACCTCCTCGCGCCACCAGAGCATCGCCGCCCAGCTGGCGCGCACGCCGGCCGACACGATGGAACTGCTGGACGTGCCCTCCGGCGTCGGCACCAAGGGAATCGGTTTCCTGCGCCCGAAGGTGAAGGAGCCGGCCAAGGTGGCCCAGGACAATCACGGCCACATTGGCCACGACAACCATGGGGGGCACCACTGACATGATGTTGCCGGTTCCGCTCAGCCACTACCTCGCCGTCAGCGCCATCCTGCTGGTGATGGGGATTTTCGGCATCTTCCTCAACCGCAAGAACGTCATCATCATCCTGATGTCGATCGAGCTGATCCTGCTCGCGGTGAACCTCAACCTCGTCGCCTTCTCCGCCGCCCTCGGCGACCTCGCGGGCCAGGTGCTGACGATGTTCGTCCTCACCGTGGCTGCCGCCGAAGCGGCGATCGGCCTCGCGATCCTGGTGATCTACTTCCGCAACCGCGGCTCGATCGAGGTCGAGGACGTGACTCTGATGAAGGGCTGACCCTCCGATGCTGTTCGCAACCGCGGTCTTCGCACCGCTGCTCGGCTCCCTGGTCGCCCTGCTGTTCGGCAAGCAGATCGGCGACCGTGCGGCCCAGGCAGTCACCATCATCTGCATGATCCTGGCCGCCATCTGCGGCACCTCGGCCTTCGTTTCGCTGGTCTATGGCGGCGGCGCGCCGGGCGTGGTCACGCTGGCCACCTGGGTGTCCTCCGGCGACTTCAGCGTCACCTGGGCGCTGCGCTACGACACGCTTTCGGCCGTGATGGTGGCGATGATCACCTTCATCGCGACCCTGATCCACATCTACTCCGTGGGCTACATGGGGCATGAGCCGCATGGCAGCGTGTGGCGCTTCTTCAGCTATCTCAGCCTGTTCACCTTCGCCATGCTGATGCTGGTGACGGCGGACAACCTGCTGCAGCTCTTCTTCGGCTGGGAGGGCGTGGGCCTCGCGAGCTACCTGCTGATCGGCTACTGGTACCACAAGCCCAGCGCCTGCGCCGCCGCGATCAAGGCCTTCGTGGTCAACCGCATCGGCGATCTCGGCTTCGCGCTCGGCATCGCGCTGATCTTCGTGGTGTTCGGCAGCATCACCTTCGACGCCATTTTCGCTGGTGTCAGCCAGCACCAGAATGACAGCTACAGCGTGCTGGGCGGCACCTTCCGCGCCTATGAGGTGATCGGCGTGCTGCTGTTCATCGGCGCCATGGGCAAGTCGGCCCAGCTTGGCCTGCACGTCTGGCTGCCGGATGCGATGGAAGGCCCGACCCCGGTCTCCGCGCTCATCCATGCCGCCACCATGGTGACGGCCGGCGTGTTCCTGATGGCGCGCATGTCGCCGGTGCTGGAATACGCCCCGCACGCGATGGCCTTCGTCACCTTCGTGGGCGCCAGCACCGCGCTGTTTGCCGCCACCGTTGGCGTTGTGCAGAACGACATCAAGCGGATCATCGCCTATTCCACCTGCTCGCAGCTCGGCTACATGTTCGTCGCCGCCGGCGTGGGCGCCTACCAGGCCTCGGTGTTCCACCTGCTGACCCACGCCTTCTTCAAGGCGCTGCTGTTCCTGGGCGCCGGCAGCGTGATCCACGCGATGTCCGATGAGCAGGACATCCGCAAGATGGGCGGCATCTGGAAGAAGATCCCGCTCACCTACACCATGATGTGGATCGGCAGCCTGGCCCTGGCCGGCGTGTTCCCCTTTGCCGGGTTCTTCTCGAAGGACGCGGTGCTGGAGGCAGCCTTCGCCTCCCATGGCGGCTTCGCGCAATACGGTTTCTGGTGCGGCATCCTGGCCGCCTTCCTCACCGCCTTCTATTCCTGGCGCCTGCTGATCCTCACCTTCCACGGCGCGCCGCGGGCCGACAAGCACACGATGGACCACGTGCACGAAAGCCCGCTGGTGATGACGGTGCCGCTGATGCTGCTCGCCGCCGGCGCGGTGCTCACGGGCTTCACCTTCGCGCCCCAGCTTCTGGGCGAGCACTGGCAGCATTTCTGGGGCGCGGCGATCCACAACGGCCCGAACAACCACGTGATGCACGACATGCACGAGGTGCCGGGCTGGGTGGTTGCACTGCCGGCCGTGGTGGGCCTCTCCGGCATCGCGCTGGCCTATATCATCTACATGGGCATGCCGGCGCTCCCGGCGCAGTTGGCCGAACGCTTCGGCGGGGTGTACCGCTTCCTGCTCAACAAGTGGTATTTCGACGAGCTGTACGACCGCATCTTCGTGCGCCCCACCATGGCGCTCGCCCGCGGCCTCTGGCAGGTCGGCGACGCCACGATCATCGACGGCATCCCGAACGGTGTGGCCTCGCTCACCGCCCAGGGCGCCGGGCGGGTGGTGAAGGTGCAAACCGGATCGATCGCCCACTATGCCTTTGCCATGCTGATCGGCGTTGTCGTGCTCGTCAGCCTCTACCTGATCATCCGGTGACGCAGCCATGAACGCGCTCAACGCGGCAGGCTTTCCCCTGCTTTCCCTTCTCACCTTCCTGCCGCTCGTCGGCGGCGCGGTGATCATGATGATCCGTGGGCCAGAGGCGGCCGTGGCCGCCAATGCCCGCTGGGCCGCTCTCTGGACCAGCCTGATCGTCTTCGCCCTGTCGCTGGTGCTGTGGTTCAAGTTCGACACCTCCAGCGCCGGATTCCAGTTCGTGGAAGAGGTGGCCTGGCTGCCGCAATGGGGCATCACCTACAAGATGGGCGTGGACGGCATCTCGGTGCTGTTCGTGCTGCTCGCCACCGCCCTGGTGCCCATCTGCATCCTGGCCAGCTGGGACAGCATCGAAACCCGCGTGCGCGAGTTCATGTTCGCCTTCCTGGTGCTGGAAACCATGATGGTCGGCATGTTCGCAGCGCTCGATTTCGTCGTGTTCTACATGTTCTTCGAGGGCGTGCTGATCCCGATGTACCTGCTCATCGGGGTATGGGGCGGCCCACGGCGCGTGTATGCCGCGATCAAGTTCTTCCTCTACACGCTCGCCGGCTCGGTGCTGATGCTGCTGGCCCTGCTGGCCATGTGGTACGCCGCCGGCACCACCGACATCCCCACGCTGATGGCCACCCAGTTCAAGCCGGCGGTGCAGACCTGGCTGTTCCTGGCCTTCTTCGCCAGCTTCGCGGTGAAGGTGCCGATGTGGCCGGTGCACACCTGGCTGCCAGATGCCCACGTGGAAGCGCCGACCGCCGGCTCCGTCATCCTGGCCGGCGTGCTGCTGAAGATGGGCGCCTATGGGTTTCTGCGCTTCTCCGTGCCCATGCTGCCGGATGCCACCGCGTATTTCGCGCCGATGATCTTCGCGCTCTCGGTCGTCGCCGTGATCTACACCTCGCTGGTGGCGCTGGCGCAGACCGACATGAAGAAGCTGATCGCCTATTCCTCCGTCGCCCATATGGGCGTGGTCACGATCGGCATCTTCACGGTGAACGAGCAGGGCATCTCCGGCGCGCTGTTCCAGATGCTCAGCCACGGCGTCGTCTCCGGCGCGCTCTTCCTCTGCGTCGGCGTGGTGTACGACCGGATTCACTCGCGTGAGATCGCGCGCTACGGCGGCCTGGCGGACCGGATGCCGAAATACGCGCTCGCCTTCATGCTGTTCTCCATGGCCTCTGTCGGCCTGCCCGGCACGGCCGGCTTCGTGGGCGAGTTCCTGGTGCTGGTCGGCGCCTTCAAGGTGAACTTCTGGCTCGCCGCCTTGGGCAGCATGGGCATGATCCTGGGCGCCGCCTACATGCTATACCTCTACCGCCGCGTGATCTTCGGCAGCATCACCCGCGACGACCTCAAGTCCATCATGGACCTGTCGCCGCGCGAGATCGCCGTGTTCGCGCCGCTCGTGGTGCTCACGCTGTGGATGGGCATTTACCCCTCCAGCTTCACCGTGTTCTGGGATGCCTCCGTGCACGCGATGGTGGAAAAGCACATCGCC
Source organism: Alphaproteobacteria bacterium (assembly GCA_026400815.1). GTDB lineage: Bacteria > Pseudomonadota > Alphaproteobacteria > Acetobacterales > Acetobacteraceae > CAMDGX01. The sequence continues at coordinate 14,886 of JAPLOI010000008.1, read as the reverse complement.
GCGCTCGCCAGTACCTCCAAGCTTGCCGGAGTGATCGCACCGTGAACTGGCAACTTGCCCTCCCGGAGATCTTCCTCTCCTGCTCTGCCATGGCGATCCTGATGTACGGCGTGTTCGCGCGCCCTGAGCGCAGCTTCGTGATGTCCTCCATGCTGGCGGTCGGCGCCCTGCTGCTCACCGCCATGCTGGTGCTCAGCGGAACCCCTGGCGTGGGCTACAATGGCCTGTTCACCGTGGATGCCTACAGTCACTTCGCCAAGCTGCTCATCCTGGTTGCCGTCGGCCTCGGCGTGGTCATGTCGCTCGACTATGCCGAGCATGCCAACATGCAGCGCTTCGAATTCCCCATCCTGATGCTGCTCGCCGCCGTCGGCATGATGCTGATGGTCTCCGCCACCAGCCTGATGACGCTGTATCTCGGCCTGGAGCTGATGAGCCTCTCGATCTACGTGCTCGCCGCCTTCGCGCGCGATGAGCGACGTTCGGCCGAGGCGGGCCTGAAGTATTTCGTGCTCGGCGCGCTCGCCTCCGGCCTGCTGCTCTATGGCGTGTCGCTGGTCTATGGCTTCTCCGGCAGCATGTCCTTCGCCGAGATCGGCCGCGCCATGGCCGATCCGAAAACCGCCTCCCCGGGCCTCACCGTCGGCATCGTCTTCATCGTCGCGGGCCTGGCCTTCAAGGTCTCCGCCGTGCCGTTCCACATGTGGACGCCGGATGTGTACGAAGGCGCCCCCACCCCGGTCACCGCCTTCATGGGCACCGCCCCCAAGGTGGCCGCCATCGTGCTGCTGGTGCGCCTGCTGTCCGATCCCTTCGGCGCGCTGCTGGGCCAGTGGCAACAGCTGATCGTGCTGGTCTCGATCGCCTCCATGGCACTGGGGTCGTTGGCGGCCATCGGGCAGCGCAACATCAAGCGCCTGATGGCCTATTCCTCCATCGGCCACATGGGCTACGCGCTGATCGGCCTCGCCGCCGGCACCGGCGCCGGCGTGCGCGGCGTGCTGATCTACATGCTCACCTACGTGTTCATGAACGCCGGCACCTTCGCCTGCATCATCGCCATGCGCCGCCAGGGCCGGAACGTGGAAGGCGTCAGCGACCTCTCCGGCCTCGGCCGCACCGATCCCGCCATGGCCCTGGCCATCGCCATCTTCATGTTCTCGATGGCAGGGATCCCGCCCTTCTCCGGCTTCTGGGGCAAGTACTTCATCTTCACCGCCGCCGTGCAGCAGGGCATGTGGCTGCTGGCCGTGATCGGCGTGCTCACCAGCGTGATCGGCGCGTTCTATTACATCCGCATCATCAAGGTGATGTACTTCGACGAACCCGCGCCTGCCTTCGATCCGCGCCCGGCCTCGCTCTCCTTTGTCGTCGGCGCCAGCGGGTTGTTCACCACCTTCTTCTTCCTCTTCCCCGCCCCCGTGGTGGCGGCGGCGGAGGCAGCGGCGAAGGTGCTGTTCCGGTGAACCCAGCCTCCAGCCGCCTCGCCTGGCGGCTGGACGTGCACGAGGAGCTGCCCTCCACCTCCGATCTCGTGCGCACCCGCGCCGAGGCGGGCGAGCCGGAGGGCCTCGCCGTTCTGGCCCGGCGCCAATCCAACGCCCGTGGCACCCGCGGCCGGGCATGGTCCACCCCCACCGGCAACCTCGCCCTCTCCGTGCTGCTGCGCCCGCGCCTGCCGTTGCGGGAGGCCGCCCGCCTGTCCCTGCTCTGCGGCGCCGCGCTGGCCGAAGCTGTGGCATCCATCCTGCCGGCCGGCCCGCGCCTCGCGCTGAAATGGCCCAACGACCTCATGCTGAACGGCCACAAGCTGTCGGGCATCCTGCTGGAAAGCCAGGGCGACGGAAACGGCAACATCGCCTGGGTCATCCCCGGCATCGGTGTCAATCTCGCGCACGCCCCCATCCTGCCTGACCGCATTGCTGCCTGCCTCGCCGACCACATGCCCGCGCCCGATCCCGAAGCCTTCGCCCCCCTGCTGCTCGCCCGCCTCGCCCATTGGTACGGCGTGCTGCACGAAGAAGGCTTCGCCCCCGTGTTGCAAGCCTGGCTCGCCCACGCACAGCCCCCCGGCAGCCCGATGAGCCTCAAGCTGGGATCAGACGTGCTGCAAGGCACCTTTGCGGGGCTCGATGCCGATGGCAGCCTGCTGATGTCCGCCGAGGGCACTGTCCGGCGCTTTACCACCGGCGAAGTCCTGCTCCCCGGCGACGGCTAGGAATACGGAGACTCGCGATGCTGCTCGTCGTCGATGCCGGCAACACCAACACCGTCATGGCGGTGCATGACGGCCACCACTGGGTCGGCCGCTGGCGCATCTCCACCAACGCCCAGCGCACGTCCGACGAATACGCCGTCTGGCTGCTCACGCTGCTGAACCAGGCCGGCATCAAGCGCGAGGCGATCACCGCCGCCGTCATCGGCACCGTCGTTCCCGCCGCCCTCTACGACATGCGTCGCCTCTGCCGCGACTGGCTGGACGTGGAACCCCTGGTGGCCACCGCCACGCTGAACTGGGGCTTCGACATCAAGGTGGACAACCCGAATGAGGTCGGTGCCGACCGCCTGCTCAACACCCTGGCCGGCCATAAGCAGTATGGCGGCCCTGCCGTGGTGATCGATTTCGGCACCGCCACCACCTTTGATGTGATGGACAAGGACGGCGCCTATCTCGGCGGCGTCATCGCCCCCGGCATCAACCTTTCCATCGAGGCCCTGCACCGCGCCGCCGCCCGCCTGCCGCGCATCGGCATCGGCCGCCCGCAATCCGTCATCGGCCGTTCCACCGTGCCCGCCATGCAATCCGGCATCTATTGGGGCTATGTCGGCATGATCGAGGGCCTCGTTACCCGCATCCAGGCCGAGTATGGCGGTGGGCTGAAGGTGCTCGCCACTGGCGGCCTCGCCCCGCTCCTGGCCGAAGGCACCACCGTGATCGAGACAATCGACCCCGACCTTACGCTGGAAGGCCTGCGCCTGTTGGCAGGGCGCAACCCGGCCCCCATATTGAACCGGGACCGGTCACGCCTGATCGAACGGGACTAACCCCCCAGCGGGCGTTGACATTTCCCTGCCGCACGGTGCCTAACCCCTTGCCGGCGGGCTCCCGGCCGGCACGTATATGAACCGCCTGTGTCGATCGCCCGGCTGTCCCGGCGATGGGCTCAGGCGCTGTCGTCCCCGGGTCCGGCCCTACTGGGCCCGTGGCGCATGAATTGAAGGCGAAGCATGGACGCAGCGACTCCGGATCTGGCCTTTCTGCCCCTGGGCGGCACCGGCGAGATCGGCATGAACCTCAACCTCTACCGCTGTGCCAACACTTGGCTCGCGGTGGATTGCGGCATGGGGTTCGGCGGCGCGGAAAACCCGGAAGTGGACATCATGGTCCCCGACCCGGCCTATATCGCCGAGCGGCGGGACCGGCTGGCCGGCCTCGTGATCACGCACGCGCATGAAGACCATATCGGCGCCGTCGCCTGGCTCTGGCCGCAACTGCGCTGCCCGATCTACGCCACGCCCTTCGCCGCCGCGGTGCTGCGCCGCAAGCTGGGCGAAGCGCAGCTGGTCAACCAGGCCAAGATCACCATCATCCAGCCCGGCGGCAGCTTCCGCCTCGGCCCGTTCGACCTCACCTTCATCCGCATGGCCCATTCCATCCCGGAATCGCAGGCCCTGGTCATCCGCACCCAGGCCGGCATCGTGCTGCACACCGGCGACTGGAAGCTGGACGAATCCCCCCTCGTCGGCCCCCGCACCGATGAAGCCGCCCTGCGCGCCCTGGGCGACGAAGGTGTGCTCGCCATGGTCTGCGACTCCACCAACGCCATGGTGGAAGGTGAGTCCGGCTCGGAAGGGGAGGTCCGCACCAGCCTCGCCGAGCTGATCGCCTCGCTCCGCGGCCGCGTGGCCGTCACCTGCTTCGCCAGCAATGTCGCTCGCGTCGAATCCGTGGCCCTCGCCGCCCGCGCCGCCGGCCGCTCCGTGGCCATCGTAGGCCGCCCGCTGCGCAACCTGGAGGCAGCGGCCCGCGAGTGCGGCTACCTCAAGGGCATCCCCCCCTTCCTCACCGAGGACGACGTCGCCGATATTCCAGACGACAACCTGGTCATCCTCATCACCGGCAGCCAGGGCGAGCCGCGCAGCGCGCTGTCCCGCGTGGCGCAGGATACCCATCCGCGCGTGGAACTCGGCGAAGGGGACACGGTGGTGTTCTCCAGCCGGATGATCCCCGGCAACGAACGCGCCATCGGCACCGTGCAAGACAACCTGGTGCGCCGCGGCGTCACGGTGCTGACGGACAACGACCACTTCGTCCACGTCTCCGGCCACCCCGCGCGCGATGAGCTGAAGCGCCTTTACGCCCTGGTGCGCCCGCGCATCTCCGTGCCGGTGCATGGCGAGTGGCGCCACCTCTCGGCCCATGCCGCCCTGGCGCAGGAACTCGGCATCACCCCGATCCTGGTGGAGGATGGCGACATCCTCTCGCTGGCCCCTGGCCGCCCGGAAGTGGTGGATTCCGCCCCCGTCGGCCGCCTGGTGGTGGATGGCAACCGCCTTGTGCCGCTGCAGGGCAGTGTGATGGGCGCGCGCCGCCGCATGCTGTTCAACGGCGTCGTCATCGCCTCCCTCGCCGTGGACGAGGCCGGCCGCCTGCGCGGCGCCCCGCGCCTTTCCGCCCCCGGCCTGTTCGACCCCGAAGATCCCGAGACCGACCGAATCCTGCGCGACTTCGCGGATTCGATCGCCGACCTTCCGTCCAACCTGCGCCGGGACGACGAATCGCTCATCGAGGCCGCCAAATCGGCCCTGCGCAAGGCACTGGGCCGCCGCCTGCAGAAGCGTCCGCTGGTGGACGTCCATCTCCTGAGGGTCTGAACCATGCATCCGGTCACAGGGGTCGCGATCTATTTCGTACTCTGGTGGATCGTCCTGTTCGCGGTTCTGCCATGGGGCACCCGCCCCGTGGCCAATCCCGATTCGGAAACTGGCTGGCGCGGCGCGCCGGAGCGGCCAAGCATGTGGCGCAAAGTGATCGCCACCACCCTCGTCACGGGTGTGATCTGGCTGCTGCTGTTCTTCGCCATCACCAGCGAAATGCTCAGCTTCCGCAACGGCGTACTGGCGATGCCCTAAAAATAGGCACGGAAGGCAGCGTTCGCCCGAAAATGCGGCAAACCGCACCTGAATGGCGAAAAAACAGTCGTTTCAGCGCAAATTTTTCATGGACGGGGTGGGGGCCTGAAGCCATCATCACGGCGAGGACGAGGCGTTGCCTCTTCCTGCCGTGTGACTGGCGTTTCCTCCCCAAACTTGGCCCGCTGCGCTGCCATGCGCGCGGGCCATCTTTTTTTTAGGGGAATGACATCTAGCTGTCACGTGTTTTCGTGCTTGCGGCAGCGCAAGCGCGACATTTTTTTACGTCATCTACGTTGTGCGTTGCACAATATTGCGCGACCCGCTGCCTTCTGGCCTCCCAGCCGCGCGCGGGGTAGGGTGCGCGCCCCACCGTTCCCGGATGTGCCCCCGCGATGCGCCTTTCACGCAGCTTCATCCCCACGCTCAAGGAAACGCCGTCCGAGGCGCAGATCGCCTCCCACCGGCTGATGCTGCGCGCGGGCCTCGTTCGCCAGACCGCCGCCGGCATCTACGCCTGGCTGCCCGCCGGCCTGCGCGTTCTGCGCAATATCGAGCAGATCGTGCGCGAGGAGCAGGACGCCTCCGGCGCGCAGGAAGTGCTGATGCCCACGCTGCAATCCGCCGATCTCTGGCGCCAGTCCGGCCGCTACGACGGCTACGGCCAGGAAATGTTGCGCTTCAAGGATCGCCACGACCGCGAAATGCTCTACGGGCCCACCAACGAGGAGATGATCACCGACATCTTCCGCACCGGCGTGAAAAGCTACCGCGATTTCCCGCAGAACCTGTACCACATCCAGTGGAAGTTCCGCGATGAGGTTCGCCCCCGCTTCGGCGTCATGCGCGGCCGTGAGTTCCTGATGAAGGACGCCTATTCCTTCGATCTCGACCATGCCGGCGCCGTCGTCGCCTACCGCAAGATGATGCTGGCCTACATGCGCACCTTCCAGCGCCTGGGCGTGCAGGCCATCCCGATGGCTGCCGATACCGGCCCGATCGGCGGCGACCTCAGCCACGAATTCATCATCCTCGCCCCCACCGGCGAATCGCAGGTCTATTTCGACGCCGCCTTCGAGAAGATCGACGTCTCCACGGCTCGCTACGGCTTTGGCAGCGACCAGGACCTCGCCGATTTCTACACCACCATGACCACGCCCTACGCCGCCACCGACGAAAAGCACGACGAAGCCGCCTGGGCCCAGGTGGCGGACAAGCGCGAAGGCCGCGGCATCGAAGTCGGCCACATCTTCTACTTCGGCACCAAGTACAGCGAGCCGATGGGCCTCAAGGTCGCCGGCCCCGATGGCCAGATGATCGTGCCGCACATGGGCAGCTACGGCATCGGCGTCTCCCGCCTCGCCGGCGCCATCATCGAGGCGCATCACGACGAGGCCGGCATCAAGTGGCCCGATTCCGTCGCCCCCTGGCGCGCCGCCATCCTCAACCTCAAGCCTGGCGACACCGCCTGCGACACCATCTGCGAGGAAGCCTACACGGGCCTCGCCGGCAACGCCCTCTACGATGACCGGCCAGACCGCGCCGGCGCCAAGTTCGCGGATGCCGACCTCATGGGCCATCCCTGGCAGATCATCGTCGGGCCCCGCTCGGCGGCCAACCGGCGCGTAGAGCTGAAGCGCCGCATGACCGGGGAGCGCGAGGAAGTCTCGGTCGAAGATGCGCTTGCCCGTGTGCTGAAGTAAGGGCCTTCTTTTTGTGAACAAAAAGAAGCAAAAAAACTTCATTCGTTTGCCGGCCACTTCTGTCCGATCAGGGGCACCGGGCGCCAAGTCCGAAAAGTCTTTTTGCTTTTTTTTCTACAGAAAAAGAAGAATCCTTTGATGTTCAACGCCTTCGAACGCGCCGTCGCCGGCCGCTACCTCCGCGCCCGCAAGGGTGAGCGCTTCGTCTCGATCATCGCCATCTTCTCCCTGGTCGGCATCGCCCTTGGCGTCGCCACCCTCATCGTGGTCGCCAGCGTGATGACCGGCTTCCAGTCCGAAGTCGTCTCCCGCGTCCTCGCCGCCCGCGGCCACGTGGTGCTGCAGGCCTTCGCCGGCGAGAAGATCGAGGGCTACCGCAAGCTCACATCCGACATCGCCGCCCTTCCCGGCGTCACCGCCGCAACGGCGGTGCTGGATGGCCAGGTCCTGGTCACCGGCGAGCGCGGCGGCGGCACCGGCGCCCTGATGCGCGGCATCGCGGAGGCCGACCTCCGCGCCATGTCCCAGCTGCGCATCGTCGCCGGCACGCTGGAGGCCTTCCAGGGCGAAGACGCGGTCGTGGTCGGCGCCGGCATGGCCGCCAGCTTCCGCCTCGCCCCCGGCGCCCGCATCACCCTGGTCTCACCCCAGGGCGTGGCCACCGCCTTCGGCACCATTCCGCGCGTGCGCGCCTACCGCGTCGCCGCCGTGTTCGATGCCGGCCTGGCGGATTTCAACAACAACGTCGTCTTCCTCCCCATGCAAGCCGCCCAGCTCTTCCTGAACACCGGGGATGCCGTCTCCGGCATTGAGCTGCGCGTGGCAGATCCGTCCCGCGCCCGCGCCATGGTGGAACGCATCCGCCCCCTGCTGGGCAACCGCCAGCTCCTGATGCGGGATTGGACCCGCGCCAACGACCAGATCGTCGCCGTGCTGCAGATCCAGAAGAACACGATGTTCATCGTGCTGGGCATGATCATCCTGGTCGCGGCCTTCAACGTGATCTCGTCGCTGATCATGCTGGTGAAGGACAAGCGACGGGACATCGCCGTGCTGCGCACCCTGGGCGCCAGTGCCGGGTCCATGCTGCGCATCTTCATCATGTGCGGCGCCTTCGTCGGCGTCGCCGGCACCGTGCTGGGCACCGTTCTCGGCGTCACGGTCTGCTGGAACCTGGTCGAGATCCAGCACCTGATCGAAGACCTCACCGGCGGCAACGTCTTCGATTCCTCGGTCTTCCTCCTCACCGCCCTGCCGAACAACGTCCATTGGCCCAGCGTCGCCCAGGTCGTCGGCCTCGCCCTGGTGCTCTCCCTGCTCGCCACCCTCTACCCCGCCTGGAAGGCCGCCAGCACCGACCCGGTGGAGGTGCTGCGCAATGAATAGCCCGGCGCTCGAACTGCGCGGCGTCGTCCGCACCTACCGCAGCGGCGAGACGGACCTGCACGTGCTGCGCGGCGTTGATCTCGTGCTGAACCCCGGCGAGATCGTCGCCCTCGTCGCCCCCTCCGGCACCGGCAAATCCACCCTGCTGCACGCCGCCGGCCTGCTGGAACGCCCCGATGCCGGCCAGGTGCTGATCGCCGGAAAGGAAGCCGGCGCGCTGGACGATGCCGGCCGCACCGCCATCCGCCGCGATTCCATCGGCTTCGTCTACCAATTCCACCATCTCCTGGGCGAATTCACCGCCCTGGAGAACGTCATGCTGCCGCAGATGATCGCCGGCATCCCGCGCCCCAAAGCCGCCGAACGCGCCCGCGCCCTGCTGGCCGATTTCGGCCTCGCCGCCCGCACCGCCCATTTCCCCGGCAAGCTCTCCGGCGGCGAGCAGCAACGCGTCGCCATCGCCCGCGCCCTCGCCAACGCCCCGCGCATCCTCCTGGCCGACGAACCCACGGGGAACCTCGACGTCGCCACCTCCACCGTGGTCTTCGACGAGCTGCTCGCCATGGTCCGCACCCACAACGTCGCCGCCCTCATCGCCACCCACAACCCGGACCTCGCCGCCCGTATGGACCGCACGGTCAGGCTACGCGACGGAACGCTGCACGAGGCCTGAGCCTACCCCATCACGCCGCGCACCCAGGCCTGATACATCGGCGCCTCGCCGTCAGACCGCCGCGTACCACCCCGCTCTGCCCGCCACTCCCGCGCCGAAACGCCGAACGCCCGCCGGAACGCCCGGCTGAAATGCGCCTCGTCGGCAAACCCGTGCGCGTAGGCCAGCTCCGAAATTCGCCGACCTTCCCGCGGATCCGCCAGCAGCGCCTTGATCCGCCCCAGCCGCCGCGCCTGGATATACCCCGCCACGCCGCCGAGGTTGCCGAACAGCCGGTACAGCGCCGAGCGCGAAAGCCCCAGCCCCAGCGCCACGCTGTCCGGCGACAACCCCTCATCCCCCAGCCGCGCCTCGATATGCGCCCGCGCCCGCAACAGCAGGGAGGCATCGATCGACCCCGCCGCCCGCTCCCGCCGCTCGCGGGAGGGTGCCAGGCAGGCCGCCGCCAGCTCCACCAGCGCCCGCTCCATGCCGCCCGCCTGCTCCAACTCCAGCGCCGGCAGGTTCTGCAGCAGCGCCTCCATGAACGTCGCCAGCACCGAGGCTGCCGCGCCCGAAAGCTGTGCCCCGTGCGCCGCCAGCGCACCCCCGGGCACCAGCGCATCCACCGCATCCCGCGGCAGCATCACCCGCAGGCTGGAACTGTCGGTCACCAGGTTGGCCACCGGCCGCGCCATGTCGAACAGGCCGACCTCCCCGGGCCGCAAGGTCAGCTCAGAGTCGCCGGCCGCCCCCTGCCACATCCCTTCGCGCATCAGCAGCAGCGAATACTGGTCCAGCCCATCCACCCGCGCCCGCCGCACCGGCCGCGCGAAATGCAGCGTCGGGAACCGCCGGTGGCTCACCACCGCCTGCCCCATCCGCCACACGTCCGATGACGCAATCAGTCCCTCATGCTCCGCCATCCCCGGCGCGGTGATGTCATGCGTCACCCCCACCGCCTCGCGCCACGCCTCGAACTGCCGGCGCCGCGCATGGCGGGCCGTGTCGAAGCGCAGATGCGGCACGCGGGGGCGGGGCGTCACGGCGGGGTCGGACATCGCCGGCAGGCTACCTTCGGCAACACCCCGAAACAACGAAACAGATCGTCAAGACTGCGAGACACCGAAGCAAGCGCCACCAGTGCCGCCCGCAACCACGGCACGCAGCGCCAAGAAAACGGGACGCAGCGGCAAGTGGCATCCCGGCACCATCCGCTACTGTGCCACCCGCTCACCCGCGGAGTTCCGATGCGCCGTCTGCTCCTCCTGCTCGCCACCCTCGTGGCCGCCCCCATCCCCGCCGCGCACGCCCAGGCTCCCACCCACGAGCCTCCGGGATACGCGTTCACCATGCCCACCACCACACCAACACTCGGTCGGCCATTCAGTGTCGGAATACAACGAACCGGCGACTGGATCCGCTCGGGGCTGACCACCCAGGCAATCGCGAACGGCGATCGGGATAACCCTGTGATCGCCACCTTCAACGTCAGCCTCGATGGCCGGATCATCTTCACAAGCACGATGGCGGAACTCACCGCGTTGCAGTCCGGATACGACCCCTGGGCGGTACCCCTGGCCTGGAGCATGGAGGTGCCGGGTTTGCAGGATGGCCTGCACGAGTTCGCCGCCACCTACGCCGGCGACAGCTATAACCCCCCCGTCATCTCCACCTTCTCGTTCCTGGTCCAACCCTTCCAGTTCAACCTCAACCCGCCCCGCCGGCCCAAGCCGCTCGATCCTCTCCCCGGCACCGAACCAGACGTATCGCCCGCCGGCTTCGTCTTCCTGACGGACGAGCAAACCGGCGCCGTCGCCGTCGTAGACATCGCAACCCTGCTTGTGACCGACCCTGGCACCGGCAAGCCAACGCTCAACCTCGCCTCGCTCCAGCAGGATACCGTCGTCAGCTACCCCGGCGATGCCAACTACCCGGGCTTCAACTTCACCTACAACGCGCCCGAAACGCCGGTTCCCGCCCCCGCCGCCCCCTTCGCCCTGGCCGCGCTGGCTCTCCTGCGCACGCGCCACCATTCTTCCCCGGCGTAGCCTGCTACACTGGCCCCGATTCTCCGGGGCCTCCCAATGCCGCACGCCGATTTCGTCCACCTGCGCGTCCACTCCGCCTATTCGCTGAGCGAAGGCGCCATCAAGGCCGACAAGATCGCGTCCCTGGCGGCAGATGCCCGCATGCCCGCCGTCGCCATCGCCGACACCGCCAACCTCTTCGGCGCCATGGAATTCAGCCAGGCCTGCGCCGGCAAGGGCGTCCAGCCCATCATCGGCTGCCAGGTCGCCCTCGCCCGCGAAGACAACCCCCGCCTTACGCCAGACAAGCTCGTCCTCCTCGCCCAGAACGCCGAGGGCCTGGCCAACCTCCAGCGCCTTTCCTCCGCCGGCTTCCTGGAGACCGAGGCGCACCTTCCCCCGCAGCTCCTGCTGGAACGCCTCTGCGGCGCCTCCGCCGGCCTCCTGCTCCTCACCGGCGGCAGCTCCGGCCCGCTCTCCCGCCTTCTCGCCGAAGGCCAGATGCCGGCCGCCGAACACCTCCTCGCCCGCCTCGCCGAAGCCTTCCCCGGCCGCATCGCCATGGAGCTCAACCGCCTCGGCCTCCCCCACGAGCGCGCCGTCGAACCCGGCCTCATCCGCCTCGCCGACGAAGCCGGCATCCCGCTGGTCGCCACCAACCACTGCTACTTCGCCAAGCCCGAGATGCACGAGGCGCACGACGCCCTGCTCTGCATCGCCGAAGGCCGCACCCTTGCCGAACGCGACCGCCGCCGCGTCTCCCCGGAGCAATGGTTCAAGCCCGCCAAGGTCATGCGCGCCCTCTTCGCCGACCTCCCGGAAGCCTGCGACAACACGCTCGCCATCGCCCAGCGCTGCGCCATCATGGCCGAGCCCCGCAAGCCCATGCTCCCCGTCTGCCCCAAGGTCCGCGAAGGCGCGACCGAGGAGGAAACCCTGCGCCAGATGGCCCGCGAAGGCCTCGCCCACCGCATGTCCCAGATCGGCGCCGCCCCCGACCGCCAGAAAATCTACCAGGACCGCCTGGAATTCGAGCTGGATGTCATCGCCCGCATGGGCTTCCCCGGCTACTTCCTGATCGTGGCGGACTTCATCCAGTGGGCGAAAGGGCAGGGCATCCCCGTCGGCCCCGGCCGCGGCTCCGGCGCCGGCTCCGTCGCCGCCTGGGCGCTCACCATCACGGATCTCGACCCGCTCCAGTTCAACCTGCTCTTCGAACGCTTCCTCAACCCCGACCGCGTCTCGATGCCCGATTTCGACATCGATTTCTGCCAGGATAGGCGCGACGAAGTTATCGCCTATGTCCGCCGCGAATACGGCGCCGACCGCGTGGCCGGCATCATCACCTTCGGCAAACTGCAAGCCCGCGCCGCCGTGCGCGACACAGGGCGGGTCCTCGGCCTCCCCTACGGCCAGGTCAACAAGGTCGCCGAGCTCATCCCCAACAACCCCGCCAAGCCCGTCACCCTGCAACAGGCCATCGACGGCGAGCCCAAGCTCCAACAGCTCCGCGTCGAAGACGAATCCATCCGCCGCCTGATCGAAATCGCCCTCCAGCTCGAAGGCCTCTACCGCCACGCCAGCACCCACGCCGCCGGCATCGTCATCGGCGACCGCACCCTCACCGAAATGGTCCCGATCTACCGCGACCCGAAATCCGATTCCCTCGTCACCCAATACTCCATGAAATACGTGGAGCAGGCCGGCCTGGTGAAGTTCGACTTCCTCGGCCTCACCACCCTCACCATCCTCCAGCGCGCCGTCGCCTTCCTCAAAAAGGAACGCATCCACGTCGACATCGACAGCCTCCCGCTGAACGACACCAAAACCTACGAAATGCTCCAGCGCGGCGATGCCGGCGGCGTCTTCCAGTTCGAAGGCCAAGGCATGCGCGACGTCCTGCGCCAGATGCGCCCGGACCGCTTCGAGGATCTCATCGCCGCCGTCGCCCTCTACCGCCCGGGCCCCATGGCCAACATCCCCGCCTACTGCCAGCGCAAGCACGGCGAGAAATGGGAAGCCCCGCACCCCGAGATCCACAGCGTCCTGGCCGAGACCTACGGCATCATGGTCTACCAGGAACAGGTGATGCAGATCGCCCAGACCATGGCCGGCTACTCCCTCGGCGGCGCCGACCTCCTGCGCCGCGCCATGGGCAAGAAAGTCCGCGCCGAGATGGACGCCCAGCGCGAGATCTTCGTCACCGGCGCCACCGGCCGCGGCATCCCCGGCCCCAAGGCCGAGGAGGTGTTCGACCTCATGGCCAAGTTCGCCGATTACGGCTTCAACAAATCCCACGCCGCGGCCTACGCGCTCGTCGCCTACCAAACCGCCTACATGAAGGCCAACCACCCGGAAGCCTTCATCGCCGCCTGCATGTCGCTCGCCATCTCCAACACCGATCGCCTCTCGGCCCTGCGCCAGGAAGCCAGCCGCATGGGCATCAAGCTCCTCCCGCCCGACATCAACCGCTCCGAAGCCGATTTCACGCTGGAACGCCAACCCAATGATGGAAAGGGGGGCGGCAAGTTCGCGATCCGCTACGCCCTGGCCGCCGTGAAGAAGGTCGGCGAAGCCGCCATGCGCGCCGTCGTCGCCGCCCGCGGCATGGCCACCTTCGAAGACCTCGCGGATTTCGCCAGCCGCGTCGACCCCAAGCAGCTCAACCGCATGCAGCTCGAAAACCTCGCCCGCGCCGGCGCCTTCGACGGCATAGAACCCGTCCGCGCCCGCGTCTTCGCCGCCGGAGAAACCATCCTCCGCCGCGCCCAGGCCCAGGCGGAGGAAAAAGGCAGCGGCCAGATCACCATGTTCTCCGGCGGCAACCGGCCCGAACCCCTGCGCATCCCCGAAATCCCCGATTGGGACCACATGGACCGCCTCGGCTTCGAGGCGGAAGCGATCGGCTTCCACCTCACCTCCCACCCGCTCGATGCCTACGAAGCCACGCTGAAACGCCTGCGCGTCGTCCCCAGCACCCAATTGGAAACCACCGCCGCCCGCGGCAGCGCCCGCGTCAAGCTCGCCGGCTCCGTGGTGAACATCAAGGAACGCATCACCCGCTCCGGCAGCCGCATGGCCTGGGTGCGCCTGTCCGATGCCGGCGGCAGCTACGAAGTCACCTTCTTCAGCGAAACCCTCGGCCGCGCCCGCGACCTCCTCGTCGCCGGCAACTCCGTCGTCGTCACCGCCGACATCAAGATGGAAGGCGAAAGCCTCCGGATCACCGCCACCGACATCCAGTCGCTGGACGGCGCCGCCGAAAAAGCTGGCGGCGGCATGCGCATCTGGCTCCAGGAAACCGCCGCCGTCCCTCACATCCAAACCCTGCTCACCCGCGAAGGCCAAGGCCGGGGCCGCGTCATCCTCATCCCCCGCCTGGAAGACGCCCAAGACGTCGAAATCACCCTCCCCGGCACCTTCAACGTCACCCCCCGCCTCGCCCAGGCCCTCAAAATCCTCCCCGGCGTGGAACGCGTCGAAGACATGTAGGCAAGAGCAGCAAGCATCTTCTTTTTGTGAACAAAAAGAAGCAAAAAAACTTCATTCACGGCGCCCGCAATAATCCCCGTCAACCCATCCCGTCATTGCGAGCGAAGCGAAGCAATCCAGTCCTTCCTCTCCGCAACACCAGTCTCCGTCAACTAAAACCCCACACACCCCACCTAAACAAGCCCCGGATACAAATCCCGCCACCCCGGATTCCCAGCCTCAATCAACGCCAACTTCCGCACCCGACTCCCAGCCTTGATCTGCTTCTCCCGCAGGATCGCCCCCTCCATCGACCCCGCCACCTCAAACCACACCAGCAACACGCACCCATACCGCGCCGTAAACCCAGGCACCGCCCCCGTCCGATGCTCCCAGGCCCGACGCACCAGGTCTGACGTCACCCCAACATAAATCGTCCCGTTCCGCCCACTCGCCATCATGTAAACGACGGGCTGCCGCTCCTTCACCGCCTCACCCCCAAACGCTCACG
>JAPLOI010000066.1 GCA_026400815.1 Alphaproteobacteria bacterium | reverse complement strand
AGCCTGGGGGCACGGACGCCTGAGCGGGCCTATCTCGACCACCTGCCATCCCGGGTGGCAGCATGATAGCGCCGCCGCTGCCGTGGAGCCGCTCCGGTCGGGCGACGCCCACCCTGCGTGGCTCCACGGCAGCGGCACAACGTGCGTATCAACCGGCAGGCGATCCACTTATCGGAACTGAAACGCTGTAGCGAGAAACCGAGCCAGCTCTGTTCACCAGGTCGCTCAGCCCGGCCTGCACCACCAGGGTGGCACCTGTGGCCACCGAGAAGTTCCGCAACGCAGCCAACGTATTCGCCTGAGAGACAGTGACCGTGGCGCTGCCGATGAACTGCACCGAGGTCGCCTTCGCGAGACCTGCGGCATAGAACTTGTCCTGCAAACCAAACAATGTGCCTTGCACCACCAAGGTCGCACCTGCGGCCAGCGAGACGTTCCGCAACGCAGCCAACGCATTCGCCTGAGAGAGCGTAGCCGTGTTGCTGCCGGTAAGCTGCAACGAGGTCGCCTTGGCCAGACCTGCGGCATATTCACTGCTCAACAGGTCACTCACTCCGCCTTGCACCACCAAGGTGGCGCCTGTGGCCAGCGAGAAATTCGTCAACGCCGCCAACCTGGCCGCTTGTGCGGCAGTGACCGTGTTGCTGCCGCTGAGCACCACCGAGGTCGCCTTGGCCAGGCCAGTGGCATAGGAACTGCTCAGCAAATCACTCGATCCGTCTTGTACCACCAGGGTGGCACCCGTAAACAGAGAGAGATTTTTCAATGAAGCCAAATAATTTGCTTGTACGGCCGTGACCGTGTTGCTGCCGCTGAGCACCACCGAACTTGCCCTGGCCAGACCATTGGCATAGGCACTGTTCAACAAATCGTTTGATCTGCCTTGCGCCACCAGGGTGGCGCCCGTTGACAGTGAGAAATTCGTCAATGCAGCCAACGCGGCCGCTTGTGCGACAGTCACCGTGTTGCTGCCGGTAAGCTGCACCAAGCTCGCCTTGGCGATCCCTGCGGCATATTCACTGTTCAGCAGGTCACCCGATCTGCCTTGCACCACCAGGATGGTGCCGGTGGCCAGCGAGAAATTCCGCAACGCAGCCAACAAAGTCGCTTGTGCGGCAGTGGCAATGGTGCCGCCGGTGAGCTGCACCGAGGTCGCCTTGGCAAGACCAGGCCCATTGCCAGCCAGCAGCAGGTTGGCCGCCGCGTCCGCCACCACCAGCGTTGCCCCCGAACCCACGGCAAAATTCGTCAAACCTGCAATGGACGTTGCCTGGGCTGCGGTCACCGAGTTGTTGGTGCCGGTGAGCGTCACAGACGCCAGTTTTCCGGCGGTCTGGAGTGTCCCCAACCCTGTGAGGTAGGTGATCAGGTTGGCTGATCCATCTTCTACGATTTGGGACGCCACATTTCGGTTGAAAGTATAGTTAGCGATAGCCAGAAATGCGCTGACAGCCATCTTGAGCCTCCCAATCGCGCGCACATGCAACGGGCTACTCAAGAAGAACCCGACGAATGCGATAGGAGTATTTTAAAACGAACTCCCCGCGGACGCATCCGGCATTTGATAGGGTTGATATAATAATCAAATTGAGCGACATTATATATTATAATAAGTGAATTTCAGGAGTTTTAATACAATAAAAGCGGTATGCATCTTCCAGGTAACGGGAAACGCCCCCTGGGGGCCCGGTTGAAAGCGCCCGCTGCCGGGCCAAGGGCGCCCGCTTGGCCGCCGCCCGGCGTTGATGTTGGGGCACAGGAGCACCTTTGATCGCCGCCGGCTGTCCGCCCAAAGCGAAGGATCAATCGGGCTCCAGGAAAAAATGTTCAGGATCCCCTTGCGCCGCCTCTCTCGCTGACGTATCTAACTAACGTGTTATCTCTTCCCGGCCACCTCATCCACATCGTCGCGACCATCCGCGCCGTCATCGGTCTCCTCACCCCGCCCGTCGCGGCGCGGGAGTCGCACGCCCTGATGCTGCAGCTGCTGTTCAACCGCGTCGGCCGCGCCGCGCGCCTGTTCGCGCGCCTCTACGCTCTCTGGCAGGCCAACCGCCTCCCCACCCCGCGCCCGCGCGGCACCAGGCGGCCCCCCCAGGCCACGCCGGCGCCCTCCCACGCCCAGAATCCGCGCATCCCCCGCGCCAAATCCTGGTTCGTCAATGCCGGCCGGCACCACGCCGGCCTCGCCCACGCCCAGCTGGTCGCGTTCCTGGAACGCCCGGACCTCCCGGCCTTCCTCGCCACCGCCCCCACGGCAGGGCGCTACCTGCGCCCCCTCTGCCGCCTGCTGGCCGTACCCCAGCCCACCTTCCTCGCCCTCCCGCCGCGCCCGCGCCCCAAGCGCACGCCACTCCCGGCCACCCCGCGCGCCCCGAGCCTGCGCAATCCCATCCTCCCGCCCGGCGACCCACCCTTCCGCCCCTACGTCCTCGCCGCCGCGCGCCACTTCCGCAAAAAATATGGCCGCGACTGAGCACGCCCAGCCGGACTTTTTTATTCCACTATCGGAAAGTTCCGCCTCAATCGTGCCGGATCACGATCTTCCCGAAATGCGAAGCTCCCTGCATGTGCTTCAACGCCTCGCGCGCGTCCGCGAACGGAAACACCCGGTCGATCACCGGCCGCAGCCCATGCAGCCCGATCGCCCGGTTCATATCCTCGAACATCTCCCGCGACCCCACATAGATCCCGCGCACCGACAGCGACTTGCGCATGATCCCCACCGGGTTCACCTCCGCCGCCCCGGTCAGCACCCCGATCATGCTGATGCACCCACCCAGCCGCACCGCATCCAGGGACCGCGCAAACGTCCCGGCCCCGCCAACCTCCACGATCTCATCCACCCCCGCGCCCCCGGTCAACCGCACCGCCTCCGCCTGCCACTCCGGCGCCGCGCGATAATTGATCCCGTCCGAAGCCCCCAGCGAAAACGCCCGCAACAGCTTGTCATCGCTGGAGGAAGTCGCGATCACGCGCGCCCCCAGCAGCCGCGCGAACTGCAAGGCAAAGATCGAAACCCCGCCGGTGCCCTGCACCAGCACCGTCTCGCCCGCCCGCAACCGCGCATGCTCCACCACCGCATGCCACGCCGTCACCGCCGCACACGGCAGGCACGCCGCCTCCTCGAAGCTCAGATGCGCCGGCACATGCACCAACCCGTCCTGGTCCAGCACCACATACTCCGCCATCATCCCATGCACCGCGCCCCCCAGCGCCGATGCACTCGCCTCCGGCGTGATCCGCCCGGCCACCCAGCGCTGCATGAAGATCCCCGCCACCCGGTCCCCGGCCTTCACCCGGGTCACGCCGGCACCAACCTCCACCACCTCGCCCGCCCCATCCGACAGCGGCACCAGCCCGGCCATCGGTGCCCCGCGCGCATACCGGCCGGAAACCGTCATCAGGTCGCGATAGTTGAGCGAGGTCGCCCGCACCCGCACCAGCGCCTGGCCAGGCCCCGGCCGCGGCACCTCCTCTCCCAGGCTGGTTCAGGCGATAGAGCTTCATGGCAGTTCCTCGGTGGACGATTCCGAAGGGCAGGGTAGGCTGCCACCCCGCAACCCTCAATCGGACCCACCCGCATGCAGATCAACGACCCCGCCGTGATCGCGGAGGTGCGCGCCACCTTCGACCGCTACGAAAAGGCCCTGATGGCCAACGACACCCCGGTCCTGAACGAAATCTTCTGGGCCGACCCGCGCACCGTCCGCTTCGGCGTCACCGAGATCGGCTTCGGCCACGACGCCATCCGTGCCCACCGCGCCGCCGTGGTCAAATACGCCCCGCGCGTGCAGAAGCGCATCGAGATCGTCACCTTCGGCCAGGACTTCGCTGCCACCCACCTGATCTACGAACGCGTGAACACCGGCGCCATCGGCCGCGAAACCAAGATCATGGCCCGCTTCCCCGATGGCTGGCACGTCGTCAGCGCCCATGTCTCGCTGCTGGCCAGCGCCGACGAAACGCAGAAGAAAACCTAGCTTTCGCGGGGCCGCACCACCACGCGGCCCTCGCGCTTGCTCAGCTCGAACGCCCCGGTATCGGCGACAAGGTCGAGCAGCTTGCCGTGGCCGAAATGCTTCACGTCGAAACTGGGCGAGATGTCCCGCAACGCCTTGCCCAGCGGCGACAAATGCCGCCAGCCATCCCGCGCCGGCACCTTCAGGATCGCCCGCCGCAACAACTGCGTCGCCGCCTGCCGCAGCGGCGCGGGATCGGCCACCACCGGCAGCAGCACCTCGCCCACCGCCACCTCCAGCATGGAGAACGCGCGGCACGCCTCGCGAAATCTCTCCGGCGCCGCCGGCCCGCCAAAGCCCAGCACGTCCAGCCCCTGCTCGCGGATGCGGGTGGCCAGCCGGGTGAAATCCGTCCCGGCACTCGCCAGGCAGAACCCGTCCACCGATCGGGCATGCAGCAAATCCATCGCATCGATCGCCAGCGCGATCCCCGCCGCCCCGCCATTGGATGCGATGGTAAACTGCTGCTGCGCCGTCAGCGCATGCCGCGCCAAGGCCCGCTGCCAGCCGGAAAGCCGCGGGCTGGAAAAGTCGCCGTAGATCCGCCGCACGATCGGCTCGCCATGCGTGCCCACCGCCTCGAAGATCTCGTCAGACAGGCGGGCCGGAATGCCTTCGGCATCGATCAGCACGGCCAAGCGTGGGCGGGGCGAAGGGGGCATGGCGGCATCCGGTTATGACGATGCCATGAAGCCCGAGCCACGTTTCAGCCGGGTTTCGGAATCCCGTTCGCGATCATCAAGGCGCCTGCCGCCAGCAACAGCACCATCACCAACTGGCGGTAATCCTGGTCCCCCAGCCGCGCAAAAAGCAGCGTGCCCGCCCACAGCGGCAACAGCATGCAGGGCGCGGCCAGGGCGAACAGCCGGATCTCCTCCGCCCCCACCAACCCCTTCGCCACAAACGCCGAAAGCGCCAACGCATGCATCGCGGTATTGAAGGCCTGCACCAGCGCCCGCTGCCGCGCCTTCTCCCAGCCACGCAGCGTCATCCACAACGTGGGCACCGGCCCGGTCAGCCCGCCGATCCCGCCGAGCACGCCGCCGATCCACCCCACCGCGGTATCGCCCGCCATGCCGCCCCACTCGAACCGCGGCAGCGTCCGCAGCAGCAGCATCGCGCTGCACCAACCAACCAGGAAAATCCCGAATCCCAGCCGGAACAGCGCGGCATCGATCAGCGGCAGCACCCAGGCGCCCACCGGCACGCCCAGCACCCCGCCGGCGATGAACGGCCACGCCGCCTGCAGCCGCAGGCCCTGCCAGGTGGTGCGCCCGTTCAGCAACTGGCCGAGCAGCGAACACGCCACCACCAGCGGCCCCGCGCTGTCGGGCGGCAGCACCCAGGCCCAGAAGGCGAGCGACACCATGGCAAAGGCGAAGCCGCTCAACCCCTGGACAAACCCCGCCGCCGCAGCGCCGAGGCCAACAAGCAGAAGCTCCAGCCTACTTCACAGACGAGAAGGCAGTCGGCGACAGGAACGCGTTCATCACGTTCTGGTTGATCGCGCCATCGGCCTCCGTCTCGGCCCGCACCTTCAGCCAATCGGGATCGGTGGCGAACGCGTTCCACTTCTGCTCGCGCTCGGCCAGCGATTCCCAGGCGAGCAGGTAGGTCAGGTCATTGTTCGATTCGCCCACCAGCGTGGTCCAGAACCCGGCCTGGCGGATGCCGTGCTTCTCCCACAGCTTCAGCGTGTGGTTCTGGAAGCGCGACAGCAGCGCCGGCAGCCGGCCCGGAATCGTGCGATAGACGCGAAGTTCGTAGATCATCGGTTTCCTCCCTTGGAACGAACGGGCTGTGCAGCGCCCGCACCCCGGCTATCGTGCGCGGCGCGCAGAAGCGACGCAACGGGGCGAAGTGCGATGCATGTGGCGGTGATCGGGGCAGGGATCGTGGGGGCGGTCAGCGCGGTGGAGCTGCAGCGCGACGGGCACGACGTGACCATCATCGAACCCGGCGAACCCGGCGGCGAGCAGGCGGCGAGCTATGGCAATGGCTGCTGGCTCAGCCCCAGCTCCGTCATCCCAATGTCCGGCCCCGGCCTGTGGCGGAAAGTGCCCGGCTGGCTCGCCGATCCGCTGGGGCCGCTGGCCATCCGCTGGTCCTACTTCCCGCGCGCGCTGCCCTGGCTGCTGCGTTTCCTGCGGGCCGGCTCCACCTGGGACAAGGTGCGCCGCACCGCCCCGGCCATGCGCGCCCTGGTGGTCGGCTGCCCAGAGAAACACCTCGCTTTGGCCGAGGAAGCCGGCGTCGCCCACCTTATCCAGCGCGGCGGCTTGCTCTACCCCTATCCCAGCCGCGCCGATTTCGAGGCGGAGCAGGAAACCTGGGCGATCCGCCGCGAGCAGGGCATCGCCTGGACCGAGCTTGACGAGAACGAGCTGCGCCAGCGCGAGCCGGAGCTGGACCGGCGCTACCGCTTCGCCGTGCATGTGCATGAAGGCGGCCACTGCATCGATCCCGGCGCCTATGTCGCCGCCCTGGTGAACCTCGTCATCGCCCGCGGCGGCACGCTGGTGCGGGCCAAGGTGGAATCGCTGGAGATCGAAGACGGCACGTTGCACGGCGTGCAAACCAGCGCCGGCCCGGTGCCCTGCGAGCGCGCCGTGATCGCCGCCGGCGCGTGGTCGAAAGTGCTGGCTGCCCAAGCCGGCGACGACGTGCCGCTGGAGACCGAGCGCGGCTACCACGCGCTGATCCTGGGCGCAGAGACCGGCCCGCGCACGCCGATGATCCCCTCGGATGGCAAGATGTCCAACGTCCGCACCCCGCAGGGCCTGCGCATCGCCGGGCAGGTGGAGATCGCCGGCCTGGAAGCGGCACCCAACTGGAAACGCGCCGAGGTGCTGCGAGACTATGCGCTCGCCACCTGGCCATCCCTGCCACGCGATCTCAAGCCGGAGCAGGTCAAGGTGTGGATGGGGCATCGGCCCTCCATGCCGGACAGCCTGCCGGTGATCGGCCCGGCCAGCGGTTGTGCGGACGTGGTGCATGCCTTCGGCCACGGGCATATCGGCCTGGCCGCCGGCGCCACCACCGGGCGCCTTGTCGCCGATATTGTTTCCGGCACACCGCCGGTGATCGACCCCGCACCTTATTCGCCCGCCCGCTTCCGCTAGGAGCCTGACATGGACCTACCCGCCCTGCCGCCGCGCCGCACCGGCACGCTCGCCCGCCCTGGCTCCACGCTCTACTACGAGGTCACCGGCAGCGGCCCGGCGGTGGTGTTCGCCCATGGGCTCGGCGGCAATCACATGAGCTGGTGGCAGCAGGTTGCACATTTCGCGCCGCGCTATACCTGCGTCACCTTCGCGCATCGCGGCTTCGCGCCCTCCACCGCCATCGAGGGCGGGCCGAACCCGGCGGACTATGCCGACGACCTTGCCGCCCTGGTGAGCCATCTGGACCTGCCGGATTTGCGCATCGTGGGCCAGTCCATGGGTGGCTGGACCGCGATCGAATATGCGCTGCGCCGCCCGCCGGCGCTGAAGGGCATCGTGCTCGCCGCCACCACGGGGCCGATCGACGTGAAGAAGATCCGCGAGCCCGAGCTTTCGATGCTGAAGGACTGGTCGGCGTTCGGGGAGGCGCTGGTGCCGAAGCTCTGGGAGGCCGGCATGCACCCGGCCTGCGGCGCGCGGATGGCCGCGGAGCAGCCGGCGCTTCATCTGCTGTATCGCCAGATCGACGGCATGAACGCCCGTTGGGACAAGGAGGCATTGCGCAAGCGCCTGATGGAAAGCCGCACCCGCCCGCCGGAGGATCTGCGCAAGGTGGCCTGCCCGATCCTGTTCGTGCCGAACGACGAGGACGTGGTGATGCCCCCCTTCGCGGCGGACGCGATCGCCGCCGTGGTGCCTGGCGCGGAGGTGGCGCATATCGGCGATGCCGGCCATTCCGGCTATTTCGAGCGCCCGGCCGAGTTCAACCGGATCGTCGGCGCCTTCCTGGAAAAAACTCGCTAAGCAACCACTCAATTTCGTTTGCGCCCACGGGCCGCAGTGGGCGCAAACGAACAAAGTCTTTTTTGCTTCTTTGTTTCTTCAGAAAAAAGAAGACGCTTGCTTCCTTGCTCCGCCGGCAGATCAGCCATGCAACGGTTGTGCCGGCGGCGTGGTTTCGCCATGGTGCGCGCCGCTGACGAAGGGAATGCCTGCATGAGTGCCACAGATCGCCGCCCCGACGCAGATTGCGCCGCGCGGCTGTCCGCGCGCCGCGGCTGAACCCCAGGGCCCCCGGGCCCTTCTCTTTCCTTCGGATGCAAAGGCGGGCCTGCGGGCCCGGACTCCCATGGTTTCCTACCTGACCAAACGCGGGTTCCCCTGGCGGGACCTGCGCGAGACCCTCACCCTCGCGCTGCCCCTGATCGCCGCCCAGGTGGCGCTGTTCGCGCAGCATACGGTGGATGTGCTGCTGGCAGGCCATCTCGGCGCGCGGGTGCTGGGCATTGTTGCCATCGGCACCAATGCCTGGGGCGTGGCGCTGATGGGCATTGTCGGCCTGATGATGGCGCTACCGCCCGGCGTGGCGCAGTTGGACGGGGCAGGGCGGCGCGGCGAGGTGATCCCGCTGTTCCGCCAGGCGCTGTGGCTGGCCTTGTTTGTCGGCATTGCGGTGATCGGGCTGGCGTGGCTGGTCGCGCCCTACGTGGTGGGCCTGCTCGGCATCGATCCCGCATTGAGCGCGGAGACGGTGGCGTTCCTGCGCGTGCTGAGCCTGACGGCGCCGGCCACGGCGGTGTTCTGCGCCTGCCGCGGCCTGACCGACGGCATCTCCCGCCCGCGCGTCAGCCTGTGCTTTGGGCTGCTGGGCCTGGCGATCCTGGCGCCGCTGGGCTGGGTGATGATGTATGGCAAGTTCGGCGTGCCGGCGTTGAGCGCGATGGGCTGCGCCTGGGCCAACGTGACGGCGATGTGGGTCTCGGCGCTGTCGTACCTGGCCTATGTGCGCTTCAGCCAGGTGACGCAGGGGTTGGGCTGGGAGGTGGGCGGCATTGCCCCGCGCCCGGCCGCGATCATGGCGCTGTTGCGCGTCGGCGCGCCGATGTCGGCCAGCGTGATGCTGGAGGCCGGGGTGTTCGCCGCCGCCGCGCTGGTGGTGGCCAGCTTCGGCGAGGTGGCGGCGGGCAGCCACCAGATTGCGCTGAACGTGGCGGCGCTGAGCTTCATGATCCCGCTGGGGCTTTCCATGGCCGTGACGGTGCGGGTGGGCAATGCGGTGGGCCGTGGCGATACCGCGGGTGTGCGCCGGGCCGGGCTGGTGGGCATCTTCGCGGCACTGGGAACGCAGAGCGTGCCAGCGGCGCTGATGTGGTTGCTGCCGGTGCCGATCGCGGCGCTGTACACCAGCGATCCCGCGCTGATCGCCGGCGCCGGTGCGCTGTTGTCGTTGGCAGCACTGTTCCAGCTGTCGGATGGGGTGCAGGTGGCGGCGATGGGCGCGCTGCGCGGGTTGAGGGACACGCGGGTGCCGATGTTCATTGCCGCCTTCTCCTACTGGGGCGTGGGCATGCCGGCCGGCTGGCTGCTGTGCTTCCACGGCGGCATGGGGATTGGCGGCATGTGGGTGGGGCTGATCGCCGGGCTCACCTGTGCGGCCGTGATGCTCTCGGCGCGGTTCCATCTTCACACCCGCCAGTCCGCACTGGTTCTGGCCTGAGGGTGGCTTGTGGGCTGAGGGGCGGAACGGCAGTGTGGCGGCAGATCAGGGAGAGGCTGCACATGTCGCGATGGGCCGCGATGCTTCTGGCTGCGCTTCTGGCCGCACCGGCAGTGCCGGGCGTGGCGGCGGCGCAATGGGCCGCCTATCCCGGCGCGGTGCGCGATGCTGCGTTGGAAGCCAAGGCGGCGGAACAGGCGAAGGAGGCCAACATGGGCATGGGCATGAGCTCCACCATCGCCGTCTCGTCGGACAGCTTCGAGAAGGTGCATGCGTTCTATCGCGGCCGTGGCAAGGAGATCCTGCTGCCGGCGGCGCCGGGGCAGGTGGCCGGCGGCTATGAGCGCGAGCTGCCTGCGGGGTTCCGCCGCGGCGCCGGCGGGATGGAGGCGATCCCCTCCGGCATCAAGGTGAAGCAGGTGATCATCATTTTCGATGGCGACGCAGACATCTCCGTCTCGAAGGATTGGATGAGCATCAGCCGGCCGCTGATCGCCGAAGTGGTGCCGCGCAACGGCGCCATCACCTACCCCGACGTGCGCGACGCGACCGCGATCATGCGCTCGGTGAAGCAGTAGCAAGACAGGGGGCTGACGTGACCATCCTTGCCATCCGCCATGGCGGCGCCAACGCGCTCGCCGATTACGGCCCGCACTTCGCCGAATTCGCCCCGCATGTGGAGCTGCGGCTGTGGGATGACCCGGCGCTCGATCTCGCCGCGGTGGATTACGTGCTGATGTGGGGGAAGGACCCCGAGCGGCTGGCGGGGATGGTGAACCTGAAGGCGATCTTCAGCCCTGGCGCCGGGGTGGAGCACATCGTCAACGATCCCACCTGGCCGCAGCACGTGCCGCTGGTGCGGATGTACAGCGACGGGTTCGCGCGGCGCATGGGGGAGTATGCGATCCTGGGCGCGCTGGCGCTGATGAAGGATTTGCCGCGCAACATCGCCGGCCAGCAGGCGCGCCACTGGGACCAGTTCGACCCCGAGCCGATCGCGCCGGAGGTGCGGGTGGGCGTGATGGGCATGGGCAATCTCGGCAGTGCCACCGCGAAGATGATGCAGGCGTTTGGCTTCCCGGTGTCCGGCTGGTCGGCAAGCCGCAAGGATATCCCGGGGATCACGAGCTTCGCGGGGATGGAGGAGCTGCCGGCCTTCCTGGCGCAGACGGACATGCTGGTGATGGTGCTGCCGGATACCGCGGCGACCAAGGGGCTGATGAATGCCGAACGCTTCGCGATGATGCCGAAGGGTGCGGGCGTGGTGAATGCCGGGCGCGGGCCGCAGCTGGTGCTGGCGGATTTGATGGCGGCGCTGGATTCCGGCCGCCTGCACGGCGCCTTCCTGGACGTGTTCGCGCCCGAGCCGCCGCCGGCCGATCATCCCGTGTGGGGCCACAAGCGCATCATCATGACCCCGCACAACGCCGCCTTCGACACGCGGCGGGAGCGGGCACGCTACGTGGCAGGCGCCATCCTGGCGCATGGGCGCGGGGAGGCGCTGCCCAACCTGTACCAGGCGGGCCGGGGGTACTGAGGGCTCAGTGGCTTTTGCGGCCCAGCCGGTCCACCACGGCCAGCAGCACGGCGGAGAGCACGAAGACCATGTGCACGCCCGACATCACCACCAGCTTCTCTGTCTCCGTGTTCATCATGAAGCCGCGCAGCAGGTGGATGGCGGAGATCATCACGATCGACAGCGAGACCTTCAGCTTCACGTTGCCGCTGTCCATCTTG
Organism: Alphaproteobacteria bacterium; assembly: GCA_026400815.1. Classification (GTDB taxonomy): domain Bacteria; phylum Pseudomonadota; class Alphaproteobacteria; order Acetobacterales; family Acetobacteraceae; genus CAMDGX01. Next base: position 22,798 of record JAPLOI010000066.1, on the reverse strand, counting down.
CCGAGCCATTCCGGCTTGGCGGTTTCGTCGGCGACGTCGATGCGGGAGATGAAGCTCTCGTAGGAGGAGATCGCCACCATCACCATCAGGTTGGCGACCAGGCAGAGATCGAGGATGGCCAGCAGGATCAGCACCATCTCCGATTCCGGCAGGGTGAGGATGCCGCCGAACAGGTGCACCAGTTCGCGGCCCACCATCACGTAGATGGCGATCACCGAGGCGATCAGTGCCACGTAGAGCGGCAACAGCAGCCAGCGCGTGCCGAGCAGCAGGGATTCGATCATGCGGTCCATGGGCCGCAGGATAGCGCCAAGGCAGTGGGTTGACGACAGGGCCATGCCGCCGCACATCGCGGCGCCTGCGGAGGGAACAACCGATGAGCTATGCCGATATCCTGATCACCGGTGGCCGCATCTGGCGCGGGCTGCGCGAGGGCTTCGCCGAGGCGCTGGCGATCCACAATGGCCGCGTGGTGGCGGTGGGCGCGCGCGATGCCGTGGCGGCGCTGGCCGGGCCTGGCACGAAGCGGATCGACCTCGGCGGGCGGCTGGCGCTGCCGGCGTTCAATGACAGCCACCAGCATCTGCTGCCGATGGGGCTGGGGATGGGCCAGGTGAACCTGCGCGCGCCGGCGGTGAACAGCCTGGATGCGCTGCTGACCCGAATCCGCGAGGCCGCGAAGGCGGCGCCGAAGGGCGGCTGGATCGTGGGCCGCGGCTGGGACGACACGGAGCTGCGCGAGAACCGCTATCCGACAGCGGATGAGCTGGAGGCGGCGGCCCCCGGCCATCCCGTGCTGGCGGTGCGGACCTGTGGGCATGCGGCGGTCGCCAGCCGGACAGCGCTGGCGCTGGCGGGGATTGACGACACCACGCCCGATCCCGCCGGGGGCGCGATCGAACGGCGCGAGGGGCGGCCGAATGGGGTGCTGCATGAAAGTGCGATCCGCATGGTGCGCGCCCATATCGCCAAGCCGAGCGATGCACAGCTGGTGGACGCGATCGAGCGGGCAGGGCGGCACATGCTCTCCCAGGGCTTTGCCAGCGTGATGGACGCCAATGTCGGCATGGTGGCCGGCATTCGGGAGGTGGATGCCTATCACGCGGCCCATGAAGCCGGGCGGCTGCCGGTGCGCGTGTGGGGCTGCCTGGCGGGCAATCCGGATGGGATCGCCGACGAGGTATGGGCGCGCGGGATGCGGCCGATGGATGGCGACGACATGCTGCGCTGGGGGGCGATGAAGGTGTTCGCCGATGGCTCGGCCGGCGGGCGCACCGCGGCGATGAGCCTGCCGTATGAGCCCCAGGGCAACGAGACGCCGGGGACCGGCATGTTCATCTTCCCGCAGGAGCAGTTCCACGGGCTACTGGACAAGTATCACCGCCTGGGCTGGCAGCTTGCCATCCATGCCATCGGCGATGCCGGGATCGAGGTGACGCTGGCGGGGTTCGAGGCGATGGACAGCGCGGCGCACCCGGTGGCCGGGCGGCGCCACCGCATCGAGCATTGCGAGTTCGTGCGGCCGGACCAGATCGCCCGCATGGCGGCGCGCGGGATCGAGGCGGTGCCGCAGATGATCTTCGTGCACGAATTCGGCGACATGTATGTGCAGAATGTCGGCCGGGCGCGGGCCGAGGCGGGCAACCCTATGCGGGCCTGGATCGAGGCCGGGATGCATCCTGCGGCGGGATCGGATGCCCCGGTGTCGGAGACCGATGCGATGCCGAACATCCACGCCATGGTCACGCGCAGCACGCGCCACGGCACGGTGCTGGGGGCCGACCAGGCGATCAGCCTGGCCGAAGCGGTGCATGCCTATAGCTGGGCCGGGGCCTATACTCAGTTCGCGGAAGGCGTGCGCGGCCGGCTGGTGCCGGGCCAGCTTGCCGATGTAGCGGTGCTGTCGCGTGACATCTTCGCGCTCGACCCGTCGGAGCTGATCGGCGTGCGGGCGGACCTGACGATCCGTGGCGGGGCGGTGGTGTACGACCGGCACGGGTAGAAGAAAGGCGATTGCCAACGCGCCAGGCCTCCGGCCACGACCGACGAAGCCGGGATCCAAGCCGCCGCGAACGACGCGGGGGCGGAGAACCAGAATAGCGTCTGTGCAGGCAGCGCAACCCCAAAGCCAGCTTGGTAGAATGCCGCTGTTGCAGCGCTGTTCACAATCGCCGCGGGAGCAGATGGGCCATCGCCCAGCAGGCTGCGGGCCGTGACGTACGGCACGACGCTCCCTCCATAACGCGAATTCGCCGCGGCAATTTGGCCGTCATCGATCCTTCATGGAACGGGATTTGCCCAAGCCGGTATTATTCTGCGTGTTCGAAAGCAGCCATGCCTGATGCGTCGTGCCAAGCGCCTGACGTGTTGGCCGATGGCGCATCGGTCCGTGGCGGCTGGTCCTGGTCTTTGTTGCGCGGGCCGGTGGCGGACTGCCGTATCGCCGGACGGCACTGAGGAGAGGAGCCGATGTTGCAATGAACGCCAATCGCCCTGCAGGCGGCCCGACCGGCCGACGCGGCCCGGCAGCGAGGCTGGAATCCGGAGCGCTGCTGGCTGAAGTCGAGGCGATCCGCACGACGGTGCACGAAACGGCACAGGCGATCTTTGGCCAATGGCACGCCGGCATCACCGAACGCGCCTTCCTGCCAGCTTCGCGCAACCTCGCCGACTACCTGGCGCTTCACCGGCTGGACCTCAGCGACCTGCAATCCACGCTGGCCATGCTCGGTCTCTCCTCCCTGGGGCGCAGCGAGGCGCATGTGCGGGCCACGCTCGATGCGCTGTGCGCCACGCTGTCGCGGCTTGCCGGTGCCGGTACACCACCTTTTCCGCCGACCGGCATCTTCACGGCGGGCCGTCGTACCCTGGATCAGGCCCAGCACGACCTGTTCGGCACAAATCCCGGCGGGCCGAAGACGCGCATCATGGTGACCCTGCCGACGGAGGCGGCCAGCGATGCGGCACTGGTGCGCGGGTTGGTCGACGCGGGGATGACCTGCGCCAGGATCAACTGCGCCCATGATGATGCCGCGACCTGGCAGGCGATGGCCGGGCTGGTGCGCACAATCGCAGCCGAGGCGAAACGCGAATGCCGGATCCTGATGGATATCGGTGGGCCGAAATGCCGCATCGAGACCGTGCATGCCGCAGATCGCGTGCGATTGTTTCGCGGCGACCGGATCGCGCTGGTGCGCGCCGTTGAGGACGCGGAGGTGAAGGATACGGTGACGGCAACCATCACCTTTCCGGACATTCTCGCAAAGTTGGTGCCCGGTGCCGAAGTGTGGATCAACGATGGTCGCATCGGGACGCGCGTTCTCGCGGGCGATTCCCGCCGCGTGGTGCTGGAGGTGTTCAGTGCCCGGAGCAAGGGCGAGCGCCTGAAACCCGAGAAGGGCGTGAACTTCCCGGGCACCGAGTTGGGCCTGGCGCCACTGACCGCCAAGGATCTGGCCGACCTCGACATTGTTGCGGCACTGGCGGACCTGGTTGGCTTCTCGTTCGTGCAGAGGCCGGAGGATGTGCAGTTGCTGCACGACGAACTTGCCCGCCGCCGGCTGGGACATGCGCCGTTGCCGTTCGTGCTCAAGATCGAAACGCAGCTGGCCGTGCGCAATCTGCCGCGGCTGATCGTGCGGGCCGGCGCGCGCGGGCCGGTTGCGGTCATGATCGCCCGCGGCGACCTGGCGGTTGAACTTGGCTTTGGGCGGCTTTCGGAAATCCAGGAGGAGATGATGTGGCTCTGCGAGGCAGCGCATGTGCCGGTGGTGTGGGCCACGCAGGTGCTGGAGTCGCTGGTGAGCGACGGGCTGCCGACGCGCGCCGAGGCCACCGATGCCGCAATGTCGCAGCGCGCGGAGTGCGTGATGCTGAACAAGGGGCCGTATGTGGTGGAAGGGCTGCGTTTCCTTGCCGATGTGCTCCACCGCATGGATCGGCACACCAGCAAGAAATCGCCCCGCTTCGGTCCCTTGCACTCCTGGCCGGCAGACGAACTCGCCCTTTGATCCCAACCCGCCATGCTCGACGTGGCGAACGCTGGGCGTCCCAGGCGCCTTGGCGGTTGGGCCCTGCCTTTCTTGCTGCACCGCAGAAGACCACTGGACCCTTGCGCGCCTCTGGGGGAGTATGACGATGTGAATGGCTGAATGCCGCGAGGGGGACCATGGCGACGACGGTGATCCGCAACGCGTCTTACGTTGTGGCCTGGGACGCGGGCACGAAGAGCCACACCTACATGCAGGATGCGGACGTTGCCTATGAAGGCGGCGTGATCCGTTTCGTCGGGCGGGGCTATGAAGGCCCGGCAGACGAGGTGGTGGATGGCCGCGGCTTCATGGTGATGCCCGGCCTGGTGAACATCCACACCCACCCGTCTTCCGAGCCGATGAACAAGGGGCTGACGGACGAGGTTGGCTCGCCGCGGCTCTACAACTCCTCGCTGTACGAGTACCTGCCGATCTTCCGGCCGGATTCCTCGGCGGTGGCGGATTGCGTGCGCGTGGCGCTGTCTGAGTTGCTGCTCTCGGGCGTGACCACCGTCGCCGATCTCAGCATGGCGCATCCGGGCTGGCTGGACCTGCTCGCCGAATCCGGCATGCGCGTGTGCGTGGCGCCGATGTTCCGCTCCGGCCGCTGGTACACCAAGAACGGCCACCAGGTGGATTACGAGTGGAACGAAGCCGCCGGCGAGAAGATGATGTCGGAGGCGTTCACCCTGATCGAACGCGCGGAGCAGCACCCTTCCGGCCGGTTGTTCGGCATGGTGGTGCCGGCGCAGATCGATACCTGCACCGAGACGCTGCTGCGCGAATCCGCGCAGGAGGCCCGCAAGCGTGGGCTTTCCTGGCAGATCCATGCGGCGCAGTCGGTCAGCGAGTTCCACGAGATCACCCGCCGCCACGGCTTTACGCCGATCGGCTGGATGGACGAGCTTGGCCTGCTGGGCGAGCGCACCATCATCGGCCACGGCATTTTCCTGGATGACCATCCGCAGACGCCCTGGCACACGAAAACCGACGTGATCCGCATGGCCGAGACCGGCACCACGGTGGCGCATTGCCCCACGGTGTTCGCGCGGCGCGGCATCACGCTGAAGGATATTGGCCGCTATCGGCGCGCCGGGGTGAATGTGGGCATCGGCACCGACACCTTCCCGCACAACATGCTGGATGAGATGCGCCTGGCCGCCTACCTCGCCCGCACCCAGGCGAGCGACGTGCGCACGCTGTCGGGCAGCGATTTGTTCGAGGCGGCGACGGTGAATGGCGCCAAGGCGCTGGGCCGCGAGGATATCGGGCGGCTGGCGCCGCTGTGCCGCGCGGATATCGTGCTGGTGGACATCACCCACCCGCGCATGCGCCCGGCGCGCGACCCGCTGCGCAGCCTGATCTACTCGGCCGGCGACCGCGCGGTGCACACCGTGATCGTCGACGGCACCGTGGTGGTGCGCGGCGGCGAACTGCTGACGATGGATTACGCCGCCGCGGCGGAGCACCTCAACGAGGCGCAGAAGGAAGTGATGGCGAAGGTGCCCAACCTGGATTGGGGCCGCCGCCATGTGGACGAAGTCTCCCCCCCATTGTTCAGGTCAGCATGACGAATCTTCTGGAAATCGAGGACCTGCGTACCGTCTTCCGCACGCCGATGGGCGAAGTGGCGGCAGTGGATGGCGTTTCGCTGGGTGTGGCGCGCGGGCGCACCCTGGGCATCGTGGGCGAGAGCGGCTGCGGCAAGTCCGTGCTGTCGCTGTCGGTGATGCGGCTGGTGCCACCGCCGGGGCGCAATACCTCTGGGCGGGTGATGTTCGATGGGCAGAACCTGCTCGATCTCTCGCCGGCGGCCATGCGCGACATTCGCGGCAACCGCATCGCGATGATCTTCCAGGAGCCGATGACCTCGCTGAACCCCGTGTTCACCGTGGGCAACCAGATCACCGAAGCGATGCGCGCGCATGACCGCACGGCGAGCGAGAAGGCGCTGCGTAGCAAGGCGATCGCGGCCCTGGATCGCGTGCGTATCCCGGCGCCGGATCGTCGGTTCGACGAGTATCCGCACCAGATGTCCGGCGGCATGCGCCAGCGCGTGATGATCGCGATGGCGCTGGCCTGCGAGCCCGACCTGCTGATCGCCGACGAGCCGACCACGGCGCTGGACGTGACCGTGCAGGCGCAGATCCTGGACCTGCTGCGCGACCTGCAGGCGCAGACCGGCATGGCCATCATCCTAATCACCCACGACCTCGGCGTGGTGGCGGAAATGGCGGACGAGGTGGCGGTGATGTACGCCGGCAAAGTGGCCGAGCGCGCCACCGGCACGGCGATCTTCGATGACCCGCAGCACCCCTACACGCTCGGCCTGCTCGGCAGCATCCCGAAGCTGGAGGAGCAGCACGACCGCCTGCTGGCGATCGAAGGCGCGGTGCCGCCGCCCTTCGCGCTGCCGAAGGGCTGCCGCTTCAACCCGCGCTGCGTGTTCGCCGTGGAGGAATGCCGCCAGCGACCGCCGACGCTGCGCGAAGTGGCGCCGGGCCACATGGCCGCCTGCCTGCGCGCGCCTGTCGAACGGCTTGTCGGCGAAGAGGTACTCGCATGAGCACGCCTGTGACGCTGCTGGAGGTCCAGGACCTCGCCAAGCATTACCCGGTCAAGAAGGGCCTGGTGATGGCCAAGACCGTCGGCACGGTGCGCGCCGTGGACGGCGTGTCGTTCAAGCTGGCGCGCGGCGAGACGCTGGCGCTGGTGGGCGAATCCGGCTGCGGCAAGTCCACCACCGCGCGCCTGGTGCTGCGGCTGATCGAGCCGACCACGGGCCAGGTGTGGTTCGAGGGCCAGGACATCACCGCCATGGATGGCGCGCCGCTGCGTGCGCTGCGCCGGCGTATGCAGATCGTGTTCCAGGACCCGTTCGCCTCCTTGAACCCGCGCATGACGGTGGGGGATATCCTGGAGGAGCCGCTGCTGGTTCATGAGATCGGCAACGCCACGGAGCGCAAGGCGCGGGTGAACGAGTTGCTGGGGCTGGTGGGCCTCGCCCCCTATCACGCCCAGCGCTACCCGCATGAATTCTCCGGCGGCCAGCGCCAGCGCATCGGCATCGCCCGCGCATTGGCGGTGGAGCCGGCGCTGGTGGTGTGCGACGAGCCGGTCTCGGCGCTGGACGTGTCTATCCAGGCGCAGGTGGTGAACCTGCTGAAGGATTTGCAGGAACGGCTGGGGCTTTCGTACCTGTTCATCGCCCATGACCTCGCCGTGGTGAAGCACATGGCGGACCGGGTGGCGGTGATGTACCTCGGCAAGATCGTGGAGTTGGCGCCGAAGGACGAGCTGTTCCTCGCCCCGCTGCATCCGTACACGCGCACGCTGCTCTCGGCGATCCCGCGGCCCGATCCGCACCGCAAGACCGCCCGGCAGATCCCGGGCGGCGACGTGCCGAGCCCGATGAACCCGCCCAGCGGCTGCCGCTTCCACACACGCTGCGCCTGGGCCACCGATATCTGCAAGGTGGAGGATCCGGTGCTGCGCAACCCATCGGTGGGCGGCATCACCGCCGGGCACATGACCGCGTGCCACAACATCGAGAGCCTGCCGCCGGCCAGCGAGGCGATCGGCGTGAGTGCCACGGCTCCCAACGCAGCCAAGCGCCTCGCGCTGTATGCCGAAAAGCGGGCGCAGGCGAAGGTGGAGGCGGGGTAGGCGCCATGCCCGCATTTCTGATCGCGAACATCGACGTGACCGACCCGGCGATGTTCGAGGAATATCGCGCGCAGGTGCCAGCCGTGATCGCGCAATATGGCGGCACCTATCGCGTGCGTGGCGGCGCGATGGAGACGGTGGAGGGCACCTCGCCCTTCAAGCGGCTGGTGGTGCTGGAATTCCCGACCATGGCGGGGCTGAAGACGTTCTACCACAGCCCGGAATACGCCCCGCTGATCGCCCTGCGGCAAAGAGCGAGCAGCGGCGACGTGGTGATGGTGGAAGGCTTCGCACCGCCGGCTTGACGGCGCGCCTCTGCCGCCGCAAGCAGCGGGAAAGGTTCAGGAGGCGCCCATGTCGTTCCAGCTCGTATCCCCCCGCTTCATGCTGGTTGGCGGTGGCGCCACCGCTGAGATTGCCGAGGTGCTGGCCAAGTTCGGGCTTTCCAAGCCGCTCGTGGTCACCGATCCGTTCATGGTGAAATCCGGCCTGGTGAACAAATGCCTGGATCCGCTGGCCAAGGCGGGCATCAAGGTGGCCGTGTTCTCCGATACCATTCCGGAGCCGACCGATACCGTGGTGGTGGCCGGCGTGGCCGCGCTGCGGGCGGGTGACTATGATTGCCTGATCGGCTTCGGCGGCGGCTCGCCGATCGACACGGCCAAGGCGATGTCGATCCTGGCGATGGGGGACAAGCCGATGTCCGCCTATAAGGTGCCGTTCGCGGCCGATATCGCCAAGCTGCCGATCATCGCCATCCCCACCACCGCCGGTACCGGCAGCGAGGCGACGCGCTTCACCGTGATCACCGATGCGGTGCGCGACGAGAAGATGCTGATCGCCGGGCTGGGCGCGCTGCCGCTGGCGGCCATCGTGGATTACGAGCTCACCTTCTCCGTGCCCAAGCGCACCACGGCGGATACCGGGGTGGACGCGTTCAGCCACGCGCTGGAGGCGTATGTCTCCAAGCGTGCCAATGCGTTCAGCGATCCACTGGCCGTCTCGGCGATGTCCCTGATCGGCGCGAACCTGGAGACCGCCTACCACCAACCGGACAACGCCGCGGCGCGCGAGGCGATGATGCTGGGCTCCATGCAGGCCGGCATCGCCTTCTCCAACGCCTCCGTGGCGCTGGTGCACGGCATGAGCCGTCCGATCGGGGCGCATTTCCACGTGCCGCACGGGCTTTCCAACGCCATGCTGCTGCCGGCCGTGACGCGGTTCGGCCTGCAATCGGCGCTGGCGCGCTACGCGGAGGCCGGGCGGCGGGTGGGTTTTGCGGCTGCCGGGGATAGCGACGAGGTGGCGGCCGGCAAGCTCGCCGATGGGCTGGTGCGCTGGAACAGCGTGCTTTCCGTGCCCACCCCGGCCGGCTTCGGCATCACCCCCGCGGTGTGGGACGGCAAGCTGGAGCTGATGGCCGACCAGGCCCTGGCCTCCGGCTCGCCGGCCAACAATCCGCGCGTGCCGACGAAGGAGGAGATCGTCTCGCTCTACCGGCAGGTGTGGGCCGCGAACGCCTGACGGACCAAAGGAAGGAAGGCGAGGGCTCTGCCCTCGACCCGCTGGGGCCTGAGGCCCCAGACCCCCATCCATTGAGGTCAAGGGCTCGGCCGCTGGCGGCCTGGGCTAAGCCCAGCTCATCGAATGCTAGACGTCAGGCTCTATGGCTTTCATCACGGCAATACTGACGAGGTGCGGCTCCCCTCCGTCTCTCGGCTGCCCGTGTGCCATTTCAACTGCAAGACTGAAAACCACAGGATGACCGCCGAAGAAGCTCTCTCTTTCGTTCCGATGTCGAGGTTGGGCAAGAAAGTCGGCAACTGTCAGGTTGACGAGGTCGTCTTGATTGATTGAGAGCGGTCTGTCGAATTGAACCCGCAAAGATCGACCTTGTAGTGACCCACTCCGATCTATCACTGTCATGATCCCTGAGTGATGGGAGCCATTTTCAGTGACAAGATCCCAGGGATCGATCAGCAATATGCTCACCTGGAGTTTCTGCATATACGTTCCCTGAGGCATCAGCAGCATCGGAGGAAGCCAGCTTTGCAAGGCAACAGAATGATGCGCGGCCCACTCCCCTCCGTCGACGAAATTCTACGTTCCCCCCAGGCACAGGTCGCCGCCGCCCAGCACGGCCGCACTGCCACCGTCGCCGCCATCCGCACGGCCCTCGCCGCCCTGCGCGCCGACTTCCCCGACCCGCCCCCGGACCGCGCCACCCTCACCGAAGCCGCCGCCCGACATGCCCTCGCGGCACTGGCCGAGTCCGAAACCCCCCGCCTGCGCCCTGTTTTCAACCTCACCGGCACCGTGCTTCACACTAATCTCGGCCGTGCCGTGCTCTCGGAAGAGGCGATCGAGGCCGCCACCCGCGTGATGCGCCAGCCCGCCGCGTTGGAGTTCGACCTGAAAACCGGCGGCCGTGGCGAGCGGGATGACGCGGTGCGCGGCCTGGTGCGCGAGCTGACCGGGGCCGAGGACTGCATCCTGGTGAACAACGCCGCCGCCGCGGTGTTTCTGATGCTGAACACGGTGGGGGCAGGGCGCGAGGCGATCGTGTCGCGCGGCGAGCTGATCGAGATCGGCGGCGCCTTCCGCATGCCGGATATCATGGCGCGAGCCGGCGTGGTGCTGCGCGAGGTCGGCACCACCAACCGCACCCATGCGCGCGACTATGAAAGCGCGATCACCGAGCGCACGGCGCTGCTGATGAAGGTGCACACCAGCAATTATCTGATCCAGGGCTTCACGGCGGAGGTGGCACCGGCCGAGCTGTCGCGCATCGGCCGCGCGCATGGCGTGCCGGTACTGGACGATCTCGGCTCCGGCACGCTGGTGGACCTCTCCCACTACGGGCTGCGGCGGGAGCGTACGGTGCGCGATGCGCTGGGGGATGGGGCGGACCTGGTGGCCTTTTCCGGCGACAAGCTGCTCGGCGGGCCTCAAGCGGGGTTCATCGTGGGGCGTGCGGATCTGGTGCGGGCCTGTGCGAAGAACCCGATCAAGCGCGCCATGCGGCTGGACAAGATTCGGCTGGCCGCGTTGGAGGCTACACTGCGCCTGTATCGTGATCCCGACCGGCTGGCCCAGCGCCTGCCCACGCTGCGGCTGCTGACGCGCAAGCCGGACGAGCTGCGGGCACTGGCGGAGCGGCTGCAGCCGGCGGTGGCGGCGCGGCTGGGGCAGGGGTGGCAGGTGGCCGTGGCGGAGTGCGCCAGCCAGATCGGCTCCGGTGCGTTGCCGCTGGAAAGCCTGCCGAGCGCCGGGCTGTCGCTCACGCCCGCCGATGGCGACGGGCGTGCACCGGAGCGACTACTGGCGGCATTGCGGGCGCTGCCCACCCCGGTGATCGGCCGCATCACCCAGGGCGCGGTCCTGCTCGATCTGCGCTGCCTGGAGGACGAGGCGGGGTTCGTGGCGCAGTTGGGTGGTTTGAAGGACGGGTAACCGCCAAGGCGCCAAAAGAGCGCCAAGGAAACGCCAAGGCCCCCTTGGCGCCTTCTTTGCGTCCTTGGCGTCTTGGCGGTTCCCTTTCCTTACCTTGCGCTGCCGTCTCAAGCCGGCCGGAAGGTTCCGTCGGGGTCCAGCAGGTTCAGGATGCCGTGCCGCACGTCGAAATGCCCGCCGTGCAGTTCCATGGAGCCGTCGGCCAGCCGTTCCGCGATCCATGGGTAGCCGCGCAGATTCTCCAGCGACAGGGCCACCGCCGCCTGTTCCAGCGCCAATTGCGGGTCGCCGCCGTCGTCGCAGGCGAGCACGCGGTCGCGGGCCTTGGCGGCGATGTTGATCCAAGGCATCAGGAAGTCGGTGGCCTGCTCCGGGCCGCCATGGATGAGGGCGGTGATGCCGCCGCACATGCCGTGGCCCATCACGATCAGATGGCCCACGCGCAGCACCCGCACGCCGAATTCCAGCGCCGCACTGGTGGCGTGGTGCGCGCCATCGGGCGCATAGGGCGGCACCAGGTTGGCCACGTTGCGCACCACGAACAGCTCGCCCGGCCCGGCATCGAAGATCATGCCAGGGTCCACCCGGCTGTCGGCGCAGGCGATCACCATGGCGCGCGGCGCCTGGCCACGTTCCGCCAGGCGTTCGAACATCCGCTTGCGCTCCGGCCAGGCGCCGGCGCGAAACCGGGCGTAGCCGTTCAGCAATCCATCCATTCAGGAACTCCGCTTTCGTGTCCTGCCCGCGAAGCCCGTCCTGCTTCGGACGGGCGTAGCGGATCAGCAGGCCACGCAGATTAACCACGCCCGGCGTATTTCTCGCCCCGGACAACGCGCACCTCGGCCGCCCAGGCGACCACGGCGTAATGCGGAAACCAGTCGCGCGCCAGCATCTCCAGCAGCGCATCGGCCACGCCCTCTCCGGCCAGCACCTCGATGCGGATATTCTCGCCATCCAGCGTGGAGGCGCGCATGTCGCGCGAGCCGACGCCGTGCGCCTCGGTGATGGTGTAGCCGGTGGCGCCGGCGGCCAGGATGGCGTGGGTGAGGCGGGCGGCCAGCACCTTTTCGGCCACGATCGTTACCAGCGAGACGGGCACGGTTTGCATCACGGTCCTCCGGCGATCCAGCGTGCCAGCGCGTTGTAGAGCGGCAGGCCGAGCGTGAGGTTGAACGGGAAGGTGATGGCGAGCGAGGCCGTGAGGTAATAGCCCGGATTGGCCTGGGGCAAAGCCAGGCGCACCGCGGCCGGGGCGGCGATGTAGCTGGCCGATGCGGCGAGCGTGCCCAGCACCGTCATCCCGCCCACGGAAAGCCCGATCGCATGGCCCACCGCCACGCCGAGCACTCCGTGCAGCACCGGCATCGCCACGGCGAATACGGCCAGGAACGGGCCCACCCGCCGGAAATCCCCCAGCCGCCCGGCGGCCAGGATGCCGAGTTCCAGCAGGAACAGGCACAGCGCGCCCTGGAACAGGTCGGAGAACAGCGGCTTCACGCGGGCATAGCCGCCCTCGCCCACCACCGCGCCGATCAGCAGCCCGCCGGCCAGCAGCAGCACGCTCTTGCCGGACAGGATCTCCCGCACCGCCTCGCCTGCCGTGCCCCTACCACCAAGCGCGCCACCGGCACGGGCCAGCGCGAAGGCCACCACGATGCCCGGCACCTCCATGATCGCCAGCAGGGCAGGGGCGTAGCCCTCGTATGGCGTGCGCGTTGCATCCAGGTAGGCGATGGCGGCCACGAAGGTAACGGCGGAGACCGATCCGTAATGCGCCGCAATCGCCGCGGCATCCGCCACCCCGAACCGGCCAACCCGGCGCAGCAGCGCGTAGCACCACAGCGGGATCGCCATGCCCAGCCCGAGTGCGGCCAGCCCCGGCAGCACGAAGGCCGAGGGCGGCAGGCGCGACAGTTCCACCCCGCCCTTCAGCCCGATGGCAAGCATCAGGTAGATCGACAGCGCGTTGAACACCGGCTCCGGCACGCGCAGATCGCTGCGCAGCAGCACCGCAAGCGCGCCCAGGGCAAAGCAGAGCAGCAGCGGCGAAAGCAGGTTCGCCGCCGCGAGGTCCAGTATCGTCATCCGGCTCCTAGATGCGCGTGAGCTTGCTCACCGCCTTGTCGAAATGGGCGAGGTAGATGTTTTCCTGCGCGTCCAGCCACACGCCGTGGATGTTGAACGCGCCGGCATAGGGCTCATCCGCCTTCCAGCGGATGATCTCCTGGCGGTCGTGGCTCCAGATCGAAAGCCCGTCGCGCCCGCCGACATACATCGCGTCCTTGCCGATCGCGATGTCGCTCGGCATGTCGAAGGTGCCGCGCCAGTCGGCCAGCCAGGTGCCGGCCTCGTCGAAGATCTGGATGCGGTCGATCTCGCGATCGGTGATGTAGATGCGGCCCTGGGCATCGAGCGCGATGAAATGCACCAGGGAGAACTGGCCCGGCCCCTCGCCATGCCCGCCCCAGGAGAATTTGTGCGTGCCGTCCATGGCGAAGCGGTGCACGCGCTTGTTGCCGTAACCGTCCGACACGTAGGCGTCGCCATTGGGGTGAAACACGATGTGGGTGGGCATGTTGAATGGATTGCCCTGCCAGGTGGGCGAGGGCATCCCCGGCGTGCCCAGCGTGCGCACCAGCGTGCCATCGGGCTTATGGTGGAAGATGGCGTGCAGGCCGGAATCGATCACATACACGTCGCCGTTGGGCGCGATCGAGATGGAATGGACGAAGTTGGAATACAGCCCCTCACCCCAGGAGGTGATGAACTCACCCTGCGGCGTGAACAGCATCACAGGATGGGCGCTGCGGGACAGCACGTACACCTCGCCATTGCCCGCCACCGCGCCCTTCAGCGCCGTGCGCGGAGGCCGGTCGGTGGGGTTGGCGCTGCCGAAGCTCCAGTGCCGCGGCAGCTTCGCCCATTGGCGCTGGAAGCTGTAGCGATGGGCATCGTGCCCGATTTCCAAGGATTCAGCCGCGCTCGACATGCCAGTCTCTCCCGCTTGAAGGTGGGACTGCACGCCGGGCGCGGCCGTGCGTCAACCCGTGGCTACTGGCCCTGGCCCAGGGAGTAGCCTGCCACGCCGCCGAAGCTGCACAAATGCTCGGTCTTGATGAAGTCCAGCCCCGCGCCCGCGAGCCGCGCCAGCAGGGCGACGATGTCCACATGGCCCAAATCGCCGCCCGTGGGCGCCAGGAAGCGGCAGCGCCAATGGTCGGTGCAGAAGGTTTCCGCCAGGCCCTGCGGCCATACCTTCACGCCACGGTTGGTGATCATCGCCAGTTCCATGCCGCCCGCCACCGGCAGCAGCCGGGTGGCGAGGTTGTCGGGCGTGCCGCCGGACCAGTGCAGGAACACATCCACCCCCACGGTGCGCTTTTCCGCCGGTACGGTCGGCGCCGCCTCTGGCACAGCGATCGCGGGGCCGGCCTCGCCGTAGCGCACCGGGGCGAGGTGGCGCGGCTCCAGCCCCAGCCGGGCGATCACTGCCTGGGCGAAGCCCTTGGTGCCCACGCGCTGTGCGCCGGGCGTATCCTGCGGGATGTCGGCGGTGTGCACCCCGTCTTCGATCGTGCGCAGCCAGGCATTGTGCACCCGTTCCGCCACCCGGGGCTGGCCCGCATGCACCAGCATCATCACGCCGGCCAGCAGCAGGCCGGAGGGATTGGCCACGTCCTTGCCCGCGAGCGGCGGCGCGGAGCCGTGGATCGCTTCGAACATCGCCCCGTGCGCGCCGATATTCGCCGAGGGGGCGAGGCCCACCGATCCCGCGATCTCGGCGGCGATATCGCTGATGATGTCGCCGTAGAGATTGCCGGTGACGATCACGTCGAACTGCCCGGGATTGTTCGCCAGCCGCGCCGCGCCGATGTCGATGATCCAGTGATCGGTCTCGATCTCCTTGTATTCCTTGGCGATCGCATCGAAGGTCTTGTGGAACAGACCGTCCGTCAGCTTCATGATGTTGTCCTTGGAGAAGCAGGACACCTTCCGCCGGCCATTGCGCCGGGCGTATTCGAAGGCAAAGCGCACGATCTTCTCCGTGCCGGGCCGGGAGACGAGCTTGAGGCACTGGTACACCTCGTCGGTCTGCCGGTGCTCGATCCCGGCGTAGAGATCCTCCTCGTTCTCGCGCACGATCACCACGTCCATGCCGGGATGCTTGGTGGCGACGAAGGGGGCATAGGCGCCGGTGGGCCGCACATTGGCGAACAGGCCCAAGGACTTGCGCAGCGTCACGTTGAGGCTTTTGTAGCCGCCGCCCTGTGGGGTGGTGATCGGTGCCTTGTAGAGCAGCTTCGTCGCCCGCAGCACGTCCCAGGTCCCGGGCGCGATGCCGCTGCTGTGGCCGGATTTGTACACCGCCTCGCCCAGCGCGATCTCGCGGATCTCCAGCGCGGCGCCGGCGGCCTGCAGCACGGCGAGGCTGGCGCGCATGATCTCGGGGCCGATGCCGTCGCCCATGGCCACGGCCACCGGCACCGGTCGGAAGCTTTGTGCGTCGTGTTCGGCATGGGCCAGGGGGGTGGAGAGAGGGGTCATCAGCGTCATGGCACCGGCTCCGTTCGTTGCGGTGCCTTGCATCTAGGGAGTAGCGGTCAATATCTGAAATTGATAGTTCAAACTTCACTCATTGACTGGGACAATGAATGCCCGCCACGCCGCAACTCGACCTGGACCTGCTGCGCGCCTTCGCCACCGTGGCGGAAACCGGCAGCTTCTCGCGCGCCGCCGAGCGCCTGCTGCGCACGCAATCCACTATTTCCTTGCAGATCAAACGCCTGGAAGACGGCATTGGCCAGCGCCTGCTGGACCGCACCACCAAAAGCGTGAAGCTCACCGCCCGCGGCGAGACCCTGCTGGGCTACGCCACCCGCATGCTGGCGCTGAACGATGAAATGGTCGCCAAGGTCGCCGAACCGCACCTCGCCGGCCTCGTCCGCCTCGGCACGCCGGAGGATTTCGCCACCTCCCACCTGCCCGGCGTGCTCGCCCGCTTTGCGAAGGCCTATCCGGAGGTGGTGCTGGAAGTCACCTGCGACCTGACGCTGAACCTGCTGGATGCCTTCCGCGACAACCGCTTCGACATCGTGCTGGTGAAGCGCGAACCCGCCGCCGATGCCCGCCTGGCCGGTGGCGTGCGCGTGTGGCGGGAGCCGCTGGTCTGGGTCGCCGGCCCCGCCGGCCCGCCGCAGGATGGCCGCGCCCTGCCGCTCGTCGTCTCCCCGCCGCCCTGCGTCTATCGCAAGCGCGCCGTGGATGCCCTGGACCGCGCCGGGCGGCGCTGGCGCGTGGCCTATACCTGCGGCTCGCTCGCCGGTTCGCTCGCCGCGGTGCGGGCGGGGCTGGGCATGACGGTGCTGCCGAAGGTCATGGTGCCGCCGGGCCTGGTGGCGCTGGATGGCGGAAGCATGCCGGCCCTGTCGGATACCGAGATCGCGCTGCTGGCCGCCGAGCCGCTCTCGGCACCGGCGGACAGGCTACGGGCGCATATGATCCGGGCGCTGGAGCAGGGGGCCTAGGAGGCGTGTATTCCTAGTTCACCCAGTGCGCCGGCTCCCACCGGCACGGCCCCACCGTGCGGTCGCGCACCCAGTTGCCGAACTGCCACAGATTGCTCCGCCCCTCGCGCTTGATCCACCGCCCGTCGCGCCAGAGGTAGTTGGTGCCGGTCCATTCCCAATGCCCGGGCTGCCAGATCTGCTCTTCCTCCATCACCGGCGGCTTCGGCCGCACCTCCCCGCGCAAGGCGGGGATGGTGGGGCAGGTGGTGTTCTCCTTCACCGTCTCGCAGCCGGCGAGCAGCACAAGGCCCAACAGCATCGTCGCGTCGGGAAGGAAGCGTCGGAATGTCATGCGGGTCACCTTCGGCACAGCAAGCACAGTCTAGGCGATCGCCGCCTCGTCCACCACGGCGGCACTCGGGCGCAGGATGGTGGCGGCGGCCGCATCGATGCGCGGCAGCACCTGGTCCAGGAACACCCGCGCTGCGCGGGCGGCATCGGCCGGCGCGTCATCTTGCGCCAGCAGCTTCGCGCACAGCCAGCCGGCCGTGAGCGTGCCGATCACCGACAGGAACGCCGCCGCCCCGGCTTCCGCCGCGCGCGGTTCGGCCTGGCGCAGCCATGCGGCGGCCTCGCTGGCCAGCCCGGCCGACGGCGCGAGGGCAGGGGTATCGGCGATCTCGTCCAGCAGCGCCTTTACCGCCACGCCCTGGTCGCGCAGCAGGCCGCGCTTCAGCAGGGTGATCGCCTGGATGCCGTTGGTCCCCTCATAGATCGGCGTGATCCGGGCATCGCGCAGATGCTGCGCGGCACCGGTGTCCTCGATGAAGCCCATCCCGCCATGCACCTGCACGCCGGTGGAGGCCGCCTCCACCCCGGCATCGGTGCACCAGGCCTTCGCCACCGTGATCAGCAGTTCGGCGCGCGCGCCACCCACCGTGGCGGCATAGAGCGTCAGCAGGCGCCCGCCGAGGGCCAGTGCCCGCATCGTCAGCAGCATGCGCCGCACATCGGGGTGCCGGTCGATCGTCGCCCCGCCCTGCGCCCGCTGCCTGGCGAAATCCACCGCGCGGCGGAAGGCGCGCTCGGCCACCGCCACGCCCTGCATCGCAACCCCCAGCCGCGCCGCGTTCATCATCGCGAACATCGCCGGCAGGCCGCGATTCGGCGCGCCGACCATCTCGCCCACCGCGCCCTCGAACCCCATCACGCAGGTGGGCGAGGCATGGATGCCCAGCTTGTGCTCCAGGGAAAGGCACGCGACGGCATTGCGGCTGCCATCTTCATTCATCTTCGGCACCGCGAACAACGAAATGCCGGCGCTGCCGGCGGGCGCATCCGGCAGCCGCGCCAGCACCAGATGCAGGATGTTCTCGGTGTACGGGTGCTCGCCATAGGTGATGTAGATCTTCTGCCCGGTGATGCGGAACGTGCCATCCGCCGCCGGTTCCGCCTTGGTGCGGATGCCGCCGAGGTCGGAGCCCGATTGCGGCTCCGTCAGGCACATCGTGCCGGTCCAGCGCCCGGCGATCATTGGCTGCATCAGCCGCGCCTGCTGCTCCGCCGTGCCGTGCACGCTCAGCACCTTGATCGCATCCTGGGTCAGCATCGGGCACAGGCCGAACGCCATGTTGGCCGAGGACACCGGCTCGAACGCCGCCAGCGCCAGCACCTCCGGCAGGCCCTGTCCGCCATGCGCGGGGTCGGCGCCAATGCCGATCCAGCCCGCTTCGGCATAGGCATGGAACGCCTCGGCGAACCCGCCCGGCATCACCACGCGGCCATCCACCAGTTTCGCCCCGGCGCGATCCCCCGGCGCATCCAGCGGTGCCAGCACGCCCTCGGCGGTGCGGGTGGATTCCTCCAGGATCGCGGCGACGTCGGCTTCTTCCATGTCGGCGAAGCCCACGACATGGCGCAGCAACCAGGCGGTCTCGGCGGGCGGGGCGGCAACGGGCATGGGGCAAACTCCCTGAACGGCGCCCCGGGATTAGCGCATCGGCGCCCGCGGCGGAACCGCCGGGATCAGGCGCCCTTCGCCTGCAACTCTGCCAGGATCTTCGGGTAGCGCTCGTCGAAATCCATCAGCCGCTGCCGCGCCGGGGTGATCTGCGCGTCGTTGGCCTCGTCGTGGTGAATGATGCCGCTATCCACCCGTTCCTCGCGCGCCCCATCGATCGCCCGCTGCGCGCGTTCCGCCTCAAGCGCCTCCACCAGCTTGGCGCGATGGAAATGCAGCCCCTCGCGGGAGCCCATTACCACCTCGCGCAGCATCCGCGCCTCCTCCGGCAGCAGGCCGACGGAGCCGCCCAGCAGATGCGTGTAGCCACCATCGCGCAGCGGCTTCACCAGATGCGCGGTGTGCCGGCTGGCGGCGAGATCCTCCAGCTTGAGGATGTCGTTGTTCGCCAGCTTCAGCATCCGCCCGTTCAGCTCCGCCTGGAACCGCGTGCCCTGGATGCCGAGGCGCACGGTGCCGCGCGCGATCGGGCGCTCGAACAGCCAGTCGGGCCCTACCATGTCGTCGTCTCCTACTCGGCTGCCGCCGGAATCGCCTCCCAGGATTTCAGCACGGGCAGCACCTCCTTGGCGAACAGCCGCATGGAGCGCTCGGCCACCTCGTAGGGGATGCCGCCGAAGCGGAAGCTGGTGGCCAGCTCCAGCTGCCCCATCGTCGCCCGCCGGTCCTCCAGCGCGCGCAGGATGCGGTCCGGCGAGCCCCAGACGGCGGCCTTCATGAACCCGTCGATCATCCCGTCCACGCCGGCCCCGCGCACGATGGCGCTCTTCTCGGCATAGGCGTTGTAGCCCTTCACCTGGGAGAAATGCTCGCCCATCAGCTCGTAGTGGTGGATGTTGCTCTCCACGAAGCTGCCCAGGTGGCGGCGCGCCACTTCCTCATCATCGGTCGCGGTGCACACGCAGAAATCCGCGATCAGCTCCGGCGGGGCCACGCGGTGGTGCGCCTCCTGGAACAGCGCGCGATACTTGTGGATCGCCGGCAGCCGCAGATGCCAGGGCCGGTCGGCGAACATCACCATCCGCGCGCCCAGCCGCGCGGCCGAGGCCAGCGAATCGTCGCTGGAGGCCACCGCGTAGATGCGGTCCGACAGGTCGTATTTCGGCCGCGGCCGCAGTTCCACCCTGGGCTGCGGATAGTATTTGCCGTCGCCCTCGATCCAGCCGGTCTTCACCGCCTGCACGATCATCGCCGAGGCCTCGTCGAAGCGCTCGCGGCTCTGGTCCATGGTCTGGTTGAACGCCGCGAACTCGCGCCGCGCCAGCCCACGCCCCATGCCCAGCCGCAGCCGCCCGCCGGAGATCATGTCCAGCACGATCGCCTTTTCCGCCACGCGCAGCGGGTTGTTCCACGGCAGGATCACCGCCGCGGTGCCAATATCGATGTTCGGGCACAGCGCCGCCAGATGGGTCAGCGCCTGGAAATTGTCCGGGCAGAAGGAGTAGTCGGCGAAATGGTGCTCCACCGCCCACAGGCAATCGAAGCCCAGATCGGCGGCCAGCCGCGCCAGCTTGATTTCCTCGTCCCAGGCCTGGTGGTCCGGCATGTCCTGCCAGCCATAGGTGGCGAAGATCATCTGGATACCAACATCCATGGCGTCTCTCCCGCGGTCTTGTTGCTGCTATCCTGCCCTCATCCCGCGCTACCGCGCCAGCCCGGAACCGCCATGCTGCTGATCGTTTTCCACTCCGCCACAGGCGGCACCCGCGCGATGGCCGAGGCCGCGCTGGCCGGCGCGCGCGCTGAAGGCGAGGCCCGCTTGCTGCACGCCGCCGAAGCCGGGCCACAGGATGTGCTGGATGCCGCCGCCTATCTGTTCGCGGCGCCCGAGAACCTCGCCAGCCTCGCTGGCGTGATGAAGGATTTCTTCGACCGCACCTACTACCCGGTGCTCGATCGCCTGAACGGCCGCGCCTACGCCGCGATGATCTGCGCCGGCAGCGACGGGCAGGGCGCGGCCCGCCAGATTGCCCGCATCGCCACTGGCTGGCGCCTGCGCCCGGTGGCGGAACCGCTGATCATCTGCACCCGCGCCCAAACGCCGGAAGCCATCCTGGTCCCCAAAACCATCCCGCCCGCCGATCTCGCCCGCTGCCACGAGCTCGGCGCCGCGCTGGCGGCGGGCACGAAACTTGGAATTTTCTAGCGGCCCGTCCCTGCGGCCGGGTGGGCCACCGGCGCCACGCTACACAACGACGTTCACCAGCATTCCGGCTTGCACGCCGCCGCCATAGAACGGTCCCTGCGCCTCGTCGCACCCCAGTTCGGCCAGGCATTTCCGTTGCGCTTCGGTCTCCACCCCGGATGCCACCACCCGCGCCGCCATGGCATGCGCCACCGTTACCACCGCGCCCACCATCGCCCGCGCATCCGGCTCCAGCAGAACCCGCCGCACCAGCGTGGCATCCAGCCGCACGCGGTCCAGCGGAAACCGCCCCAGCAGCGTCAGGCTACCCGTCAGCGCGCCGAACTGGCTGACCGCAAGGGACACTCCGTCATCGAACAGGCCGGCCAGTGCCAATTGCGCCTCGTCATCCAGGCTTTCCAGCGCCATCTCGCTCAGCGCCAGTTCCAGCTGGTCTGGGCGCACGCGATGCTCTTCCGTTGCAGCGTGGATGCTGTCGTACAATCCCTGGTTGCGCACCTGCCATGGCGTGAGGTTCAGCGAAAGCCGCGTTCCGTCCGGCAACACTGCCAGGGCGGCACATCCGCTGGAAAGCGCCCAGTGCTGCAACTCGCGAGTCGCGCCCGCCTTCTCGGCCAACGCCATCAGCGCCACTTCGGAAATCGCACCGCGCCGGCGATGTTGCCACCGCACCACGCCCTCCAGGGCACAGATCCGCGGGGAGGCGATGCCGAACCGCAGATGGTAGGACAACGCGAAATCCTGCGCGGACAGGCCGGAGATGATGTCCTGCCGCAGCTGGCGCTCCTCCCGGCGTGCCACGATGGAAGTAAACCTTTCATCAATCTCCGGGTTGGAGAGATGAGTATTTTGATAGTTTCCGTCAGTAGTTGTCCGCACGAGCATTGTTGTTGGCCACCAGAGATTAGGTTTTGTACATCTTTATTCAAATATAAAATACGAAATGTTTCAATATATAAATAATAGAATATTATATATGTGTTTTATTGCATAGAAAAATGACACAACATTTTTCACGTGAAGAGGAGCTATGTGGATCGTCCACATAGCGTAAGGCCACCATTAGTGTGCAGGGCATATCTCCCGAGCAGGTGCGCAGAGCGAGCGTCTTGCAGGGAGTTTTCAGCATATATTGAGCGCTGACAAGTAAGAAAGATGCCTTTTTTGGAGATTTATTATCTCAAATTCTAAAATTCATTTTTGTTAACAATTTCTCATTAACTTGTCATTTACATCTTGGGCAGGGCCCCGCCAGTGTCGTTCTCCCCCTAAAGCACCTCCAGTGCAGCCATCCGAACATGTTCCAGCGGCGCGTCGGCCAGGTGCCGGCTGGCCCGGCCCAGCAGGGAATTGACCCACCCACGCCCGGCATTGCCGCGCTGCACTTCCAGCGCCACGTCGCGGAACTCGGCCGCCAGCTCCAGCGCATCCAGCGCCAGCGCCGCGCTGTTGGGCGGCATGTCCTCCCCGGGCCAATGCGGCGCCATCCGCCCCACAGCCGCCCCGAAGCTCGGCGGCCGCAGCCGTGGCAGGCTGCCACCCTCGAGCGCGCCAGTGCCCCCCGCATGGCGTTCCAGCGCATCCGCACAGGCCCCCAGTGCGTCCACCAGCACCTCTGTCTTCCGCAGGGCCATCGCCCACCTCCCGCAACACCAAACGGCACCAAACGCCGCCAGGCCGCAGGGGTTCCCGATCGCCATCGGCTACGTAATACTACGAGGGGGCAACGCGCGGGCGGCCGGGGCATCTTCCGCTGTAGTAAATTTTAACATTGCCGTTGGGCTGCATGCGTCTTGCAGTAACCATTCTGATTGTCGGGCTGATGACCGCCGCCCTCGGCGGCGCCTGCGGCCTGCTCGACCTGTCCCCCGATTGGTGCGCCGCGCTGGCCGTGGCGGGCTGGAGCCTGGGGCTTCTCGTCGTGGTTGCCATCTGGGCCGCCTCGGCCGCCCGTGGCCCGGCCCAGAACGCCGGC
>JAPLOI010000068.1 GCA_026400815.1 Alphaproteobacteria bacterium | reverse complement strand
GCAACATCGGCTGGATCGATCCGAACTGAGTAAGCTAAGGACTCTTCTTTTTCTGAAGAAAAAGAAGCAAAAAGACTTTTGTAAGCTTGGTGCGGAGAGGCCCATCCTCTCCGCACCAAAATTATAAAAGTTTTTTGGTTCTTTTTTTCAAAAAAGAACCGCTTCCTTCCTCAATGCACCTGCGCCGCCACCATTTCATGCTGGTGGATCGCCGCGATCGCCAGGCTACGGTCCTGCGCCACCGCCATCGGCGTGCCGTCGGCGGCATGGATGGCAAAGGCATGCGCGCCGTTCACCATCACCGGCTTCACATAGGCCAATTGCTGCACCCCCAGCCGGCCGAGATCCGCCGGGGACAGGTTACGCACATCCAGAACCACGGTCCTGGTCTCATCCTGGGTCTTGCTGGGCATGGCAGATCTCCTTGCCTGTGCCGGTGCCGCCATGGCCCCCGGCCGTTCCGTTCCCGCTGCGCGCGCTGAAAGCCCGCTCAGTCGGTCGAACCATCCACCACCGGGGCGGTTCCGACCGCGCCCGTGGTTTTCTTGCTGATGCGGATCGTCTTCACCCGCGCCTCCGGCTGCGGCCGCGCCAGGTCGATATGCAGCAGCCCGTTATCGAGCCACGCGCCCCCCACCTCGATCCCCTCGGCCATCACGAAGGCACGCTGGAACTGCCGGGCGGCGATCCCGCGATGCAGGAACACCCGCCCCTGCCCGTCATCGGCCTGCCGGCCCCGGATCACCAGTTGGTTGTCCTCCTGCGTGATCTGCAGGTCATCCATGGTGAACCCGGCCACCGCGAGCGTGATGCGCAGCCCGGTCGGCCCGATCTGCTCGATATTGTAAGGGGGGTAGCCATCCGAATTCTTCGCGGCCCGCTCGAGCATCTGCTCAAGATGGTCAAAGCCCAGAAACAGCGGCGACGTGAAAACGCGGGTGTTCAAGAAGGCCTCCTCCTACGAGCGAAGCGAATGCCAGGCCCCCGAAAGCAGCCCGACAGCCGCATAATTGGGCACCCCCGCACCCCGTTGCAAGACCGCGCGCCGTTGATCGCGGCGGGCCGCACCGCTACATCCCTGCCATGAACGCCGAGAACCCCGCGGCCGACGAGGCCGCCCCCCTCACCGAAGCCGAGTTGGCCGCCCTGCTGCCCATCCTGGTTGCGCCGCACCCCACGCTGAAGCTGCGCTGCCGCCCGATCGGCCCGGCCGACGCCGATGCCGTGCGCGACCTGGTGCCGCGCATGTTCGCCGCCATGTACCACGCCCCGGGCATTGGCCTCGCCGCCCCCCAGGTTGGCACCGCGCTGCGCCTCGCCATCGTCGACCTCGCCCCCAACGACAAGCGCACGCCGCATGTCCTGGTGAACCCGGAGATCGTCGCCGCCAGCACGGAACTGGCCACGCGGGAGGAAGGCTGCCTCTCCCTGCCCCAGATGTTCGCGGAGGTCACCCGCCCCGCCCGCGTGAAGGTCCGCTACCACGACCTCACCGGCGCCAAGAAGGAGATCGAGGGCGACGGCCTGCTCGCCGCCTGCCTGCAGCACGAGCTGGACCACCTCAACGGCGTGCTCTTCGTCGACCACCTCTCGGCGCTCAAGCGCAACATGATCATGCGCAAGCTGGCCAAGGAACAGAAGAACAAGGAGCGCTGATGCCGGGCCTTCGCCTCGCCTTCATGGGCAGCCCGGATTTCTCCGTCCCCGCCCTGCACGCCCTGCACCAGGCCGGCCACGACATCGCCGCCGTCTACTGCCAGCCGCCGCGCCCCGCGGGCCGCGGCCAGGCCGTGCGCCCCTGCCCCGTCCACGTGGCCGCGGAGGCGCTCGGCCTGCCAGTCCGCACCCCCGCCCGCCTCCGCAAGGACACGGCCGAGCACGAAGCCTTCCGCGCGCTGGATCTGGATGCCGCCATCGTCGCCGCCTACGGCCTCATCGTGCCCCAGGTGATGCTCGATGCCCCCCGCCGCGGCTGCCTCAACATCCACGCCAGCCTGCTGCCACGCTGGCGCGGCGCCGCCCCCATCCAGGCCGCCATCCTCGCCGGCGACGCCGAAACCGGCATCACCCTGATGCAGATGGATGCCGGCCTCGACACCGGCGCCATGCTCCTGCGCGAAGCCATCGCCCTCACCCCCACCACCACCGCCAGCACCCTGCACGACGCGCTGTCCGCCATCGGCGCCCGCCTCGCCCTGCGCGCCCTGGCCGAAGCCCCGCCCGCCACCCCGCAGCCGGAGGAGGGCGCCACCTACGCTCCCAAGCTCACCCGCGACGACGGCAGTCTCGACTGGTCCAACACCGCCGCCGCCCTCGACCGCCAGGTGCGCGCCCTGAACCCCTGGCCCGGCACCTTCACCACGCTGGAAGGCGAAACCCTCAAGATCCTCGCCGCCACCCCCGAATCCGGGTCGGGCACCCCCGGAACGGTGCTGGACGCGAACCTCCTCGTCGCCACCGGGGACGGCGCGCTCCGCCTCACCCGCATCCAGGCCCCCGGCCGCGCCGCCATGCAAGCCGAGGCCTTCCTGCGCGGCCGCCCCATCCCCCCCGGCACCCACCTCGGCTGATGCCGCGCTACGCCCTGGCGCTCGAATACCACGGCGGCGCCTTCGTCGGCTGGCAACGCCAGGCCGTCGGCCTCTCCGTGCAACAGATCCTGGAGGAAGCAGCCAGCCATCTCGTCGGCGGCGCCCACGTCCCCAGCATCACCGCCGGCCGCACCGATGCCGGCGTCCACGCCTCCGGCCAGGTCGCCAGCATCGACCTCGATCGGGACATCACGCCCGACAAGCTGCGCGACGCGCTGAACTTCCACATGCGCCCCCACCGCATCGCCGTGCTGCGCGCCGCCCTCGCCCCGGAGGGCTGGAACCCCCGCTTCTCCGCCATCGGCCGCGCCTACCGCTACGTCATCCTCAACCGCCGCGTCCGCCCCGCGCTAGACGAAGGCCGCGTCTGGCACGTCCAAAACCCGCTCGATGCCGAAGCCATGCAGCACGGCGCGCACTTCCTCCTCGGCCGGCACGATTTCACCTCCTTCCGCGCCACCGCCTGCCAGGCCAAATCCCCGGTGCGAACACTGGACCGGCTGGACGTCCGCCGCGACGGCGACCTCATCGTGATCGAAACCGCCGCCCGCAGCTTCCTGCACCACATGGTCCGCAACATCGCCGGCACCCTCAAGCTGGTCGGCGACGGCACCTGGCCCCCCACCCGCGTCGCCGAAGCCCTCGCCGCACGCCACCGCACCGCTGCGGGGCCAACGGCACCGCCGGAAGGGCTCACGCTGATCGGGGTACGCTATCCCGACGACCCATTTAGGAAGGAAGCGGTTCTTTTTTGAAAAAAAGAACCAAAAAACTTTTATACATAAGGCGCAGGGGAATATGTACGCCCTCCGCATCAAGCTCAGAAAAGTCTTTTTGCTTCTTTTTCTTCAGAAAAAGAAGAATCCTTCAAGCCCCCACCAACCGCAGCACCACCAGGCCAAGCCCCATATCCACCGCCACCATCAGCGCCGCCCGGCCACCAGAGAGCCCCAGCCCCAGCCGCGTCGCCGACCATTGCAGCCACAGCGCCCAGCCCATCGCCACCACCCACACCGTCTGCGCCACCAGCGCCGGCGCCCCCAGCAGTGGCGGCACCAGGGCAGCGGCCAGCAGCAGGTACTGCACCAGGTTGCACCAGTTCCATAGCGCGATGAACCGCGGCCACAGCACGCCCCGTCCCATCTGGGCCGCCAAGCGGTGGGAGAGCACGGCATAGCCCAGCCAGCTCAGCAGAAGCCCCGCCAGCTCGCGCAGCAGCGAAGTCCCCTCCGGCGCCCGGCCGAGTTCCTGCACCACCAGGAAAATCGGCAGGCACAGCAGCAGCGCCACAAAACTCTGCCGCGCCCGCTGCAACTGTTCCTCTGGCCCACCCTCGGCGACAAGGTTCAGCCCGTCCACGCGCCCGCGCGCCAGCAGCAGCGCGGCCCGCAACCCCAGCGTTAAGGACATGCCGCGCGCGGCGGCAGCATCATGAGAGTACCTGCACCAGCAGGTCCGGCACCACCAGCAGCAACCCGCCACCCAGATGCATCGCCACCACGAAGGCCAGCGCCGGCCCCCAGCCCAACCCCAGCCCATGCCGGGCCAGGAACACGTATAGCACCAGCACGTAGCCCAGGATCGCCACGCGCAACACCTGCCGCACGAAGCCCTCCGGCGCCCCGCCCACCGCCATCATCCCGGCACCCAGCACCGCCAGCAGCCCCACCACCGGGATGGCCCACTGGCACCAGTTGAACGCCGTCACATAGCGCAGCCAATACTCGCCGCGCCCCATCCGCGTCGCCACCGCCTCGCCCACCACCAGCGGGCCCAGCAGCGCCACCACGAACATCAGCATCATCTGCAGCCCGCCCAGCAGGCCGTACTGCACCGTCAGCAACGCGCAGGCCACCAGCATCAGCCCCAAGGGCGGCGCGAGCGAATTGAGAAACCCCTGCCTTGTCCCCTCGAACTCGGCAAACCCCTCCGGCCGCAACCGCGCCAGCCGATAGATTCCGCGGATCACGCTGCGGCGCGGCGGCGCCTCGCTCATGCCAGCAGCCGGTCGAGCACTTCGCGGTAGATCCGCGCCAGCTCGCGCAGATCATCCACCGGCACGCGCTCATCCACCTGGTGCATCGTCTGCCCCACCAGCCCGAACTCCGCCACCGGGCAGTACTGCGCGATGAACCGAGCGTCCGATGTCCCACCCCCGGTATCCAGCTTCGGCGTCCGCCCGGTCGCCGCGGCCACCGCGCCCACCAGCGCTTCGATCTCCGGCCCCACCGGCGTCAGGAAGCTCTCGCCACTGATGGAAACATCCAGCTCGAACCGCTCCGCATACCGCTCCGCCGTCGCTCGCACCCAGGACGCGAGCGAGGCACCGCTATGCCGCTCATTGAACCGGATGTTCAGCATCAGCTTCGCACTCGCCGGCACCACATTGGTCGCCGCGTTGCCCACATCGATGCTGGTCACCTGGATGCTGGTCGGCTCGAAGAATTCGCTCCCGGCATCGATCGGGGCTGCCGTCAGCGCGGCGGCGATCCGCACCAGCCGATGCACCGGGTTGTCCACCCGGTGCGGATAGGCCACGTGCCCCTGAATGCCATGCACCGTCAGCGTCATGTTCACGCTGCCGCGCCGTCCCACCTTGATCATGTCGCCCAGCTGGGTCGGATTGGTCGGCTCACCCACGATGCAGAAATCCGGCACCTGGCCGTTCGCCTGCATCCACTCCAGCACCTTCACGGTGCCATCCACCGCCGGGCCTTCCTCATCCCCGGTGATCAGCAGGGAAATGGAGCCCTTCGGTGCCCCACCTTTCAGATGATCCGCCGCCGCCGCCACGAAGGACGCAATCGCCCCCTTCATGTCGCAGGCCCCGCGCCCGAACAGCACCCCGTCGCGCACCTCGCCGCCGAATGGCCCGGCACTCCAGCTGCCATTGCCCTCCGGCACCACATCGGTATGCCCGGCAAAACAGATATGCGGCCCACCCGTCCCGATGCGCGCGAACAGGTTCTCGATCTCGCCGTAGCGCAGCTTCGTCACCGTGAAGCCCAACGCCTCCAGCGCCTCCGCCAGCACCCCCTGCGCCCCGGCATCGGCCGGCGTCACGGAAGCGCAGCGGATCAGCGCCTGCGCCAGCCCCAGCGGATCGGTCGCCTGGTTGCCGCTCATGGGTGGTTCAGTAGCGCAGCAGCTCGTTGATCGCGGTCTTGGCCCGCGTCCGCGCGTCTACCTGCTTCACGATCACCGCACAGTAGAGCGAAGGCGTCCCCACCGGCCCCGGCATCGCGCCCGGCACCACCACGGAATAGGGCGGCACCCGCCCCACATGCACTTCGCCAGTCTCGCGGTTGATGATCTTGGTCGTGGCGGAAAGGAACACCCCCATCGCCAGCACCGCGCCCTGCTCCACGATCACGCCTTCCACCACCTCGGAACGCGCCCCGATGAAGCAATCGTCCTCGATGATCACCGGCGTCGCCTGCAGCGGCTCCAGCACGCCGCCGATCCCCACGCCGCCCGAAAGATGGCAGTTGGCGCCAATCTGCGCGCAGCTCCCCACCGTCGCCCAGGTATCCACCATGGTGCGCGAGCCCACATGCGCGCCCACGTTCACGAAGCTCGGCATCAGCACCACATCCGGCGCGATATAGGCACTGCGCCGCACGATCGCCCCCGGCACCGCGCGGAACCCGCCGGCCTTGAAGCGCTCGGCATCCCAGCCGGCGAACTTCATCGCCACCTTGTCCCACACCGGGGCGCCGCCATTGCCTTCCATGATCTGCGAATCGAACAGCCGGAACGAAAGCAGCACCGCCTTCTTCAGCCACTCATTCACCACCCACTCGCCACCGATCTTCTCGGCGGTCCGGTAGGTCCCGGCCTCCAGCCCTTCCAGCGCGGTCAACACCGCATCCCGGTCCGCGCCCTTCGTCTGCGCGTTCAGGCCATCGCGGCGCTCCCAGAGCGCCTCGACCGTTGATTGCAGGGAAAGATCGCTCATCGGGGCAGGCCTCCTCGCCAATCGCGCGGACCATGCGCAGGCACCGCCGAACCTGTCAATTCACCCCCGCCGGCTCTGTCCATCGCGCCGCAATCACCACCTCATTCGCCTTTGCTAACCTCATCTTTACCTCTCTCCCTCTTCTTGGGCGCACACCAGGAACCGCGCTCATGTCCCTCGCCGATCACCCCGCATCGGAGTCCTCCGGCAACCTCCCCAACCTGCCGCCGCCGGGGGCAGAGGCCGCCCTGCACGCCGCCCTCGTCGAAAGCCGGCAGCGCTGGCGCGAGCTCGTCTCCCTCAGCGCCGACCTCGCCTTCGAAACCGACGCCCAGGGTCGCTTCGCCTTCGTGTCGCCGGAAACCGCCCTCGGCTGGTCCGCCAGCCTCCTCGTCGGCCAGCCCTCCACCCTCCTGCTCGCCGATTCCGCGGGGCTCACCGGGTTCGACCCATTCCACCCCACCACCCGCACCCGCGGCCGCCGCGCCTGGCTCAAGCGCCCGGATGGCAGCGCCGCCTGCCTCATCTTCAGCACCGCCCCCATCCTCGATGCCCAGGGCCAGATCATCGGCGCCCGCGGCGTCGCCCAGGACATCACCGAACAAGACGTGCATGAGGCCCGGCTCGCCGCCTCCCTGCGCCGCTCCCAGCTCGTGGAACACATCCTCGCCTGCATGCGCCAGGAGGTGCAGGCCACCCGCATGATGCGCGCCGCCCTCGGCGCCCTGGTCACCGCCATCGGCGCCGAAGGCTGCGTCGTCATCGACCTGCTGGGCGATGGTGTCAGCGCCGCCCATCTCCACCAGGTCAACACCCCCCCGCCCGCCGTCCTGCACACCGCCATGACCCTGCTCGAATCCAACCCCGAACAGGTCGGAGACGCCATGGCCAACGACGGCCGATGGACCCTCGTCTGCCCCGCCCAGGCCAGCGGCACCCAGGCCGCGGCACTCGCCCTCTGGCGCCCCCTCGGCAGCCGCCCCTGGGACCAGGACGACCGGATGCTCGCCGGCTCCGTCAACAGCATCATCCGCGTCATCCTCCAGCACGAGGCGATGCAGCGCGACATCACCGAGCAGGCCCGCACCGATTCCCTCACCGGCCTGCTCAACCGCCGCGCCTTCCTCGACGAAATGACCCGCCGCATCGACCGCCTCACCCGCGAAGGCCAGCCCGGCACCGTGCTCTACGTGGATCTCGACGGCTTCAAGCAGCTCAACGACCAGCGCGGCCACGACGTGGGCGACGAAGCCCTCTGCCTCGTCGCCGATCTCCTGCGCGACACCGTCCGCCCGTCGGATCTCGTCGCCCGCCTCGGTGGCGACGAATTCGCCATCTGGATGGACGGGGCCGACGACCTCACCGCCGCCGAACGCGCCGAGCACCTCACCATCGCCACCCCCCGCCTGCTGCGCGAACTCGCCACCGGCCTGCCCATCACGCTGGGCATGTCCATCGGCATCGCCACACGCTGGCCCTCCGCGCGCGAGGGCATGGAGGAAATCCTCCAGCGCGCAGACCAGGCCATGTACCAGGCCAAGCGCGCCGGCCGCGGCCAGTGGCGCGCCTGGCGGGCCGAGGCAGCATGAACGCTCCCCAAAAGCCGGAGGCAGCATGAACGCACCCGTCGCCGATCTCCTCGCCCCCGCCGGCACCTCAGAGGCCGTCCGCGTCCGCCTCGGCGCCGCCCCCGATACCGCGCCGGATGTCCTGCGCACCCTCGCGCGCGACCCCTCCGTCACCGTCCGCGCCGCCGTCGCCATGAACCCCGCCGCCGGGGATGCCGACCACCTCCTCGCCCAGGACCAGGACGAGCGCATCCGCACCCTCCTGGCCCGCAAGCTCGCCACCCTCGTCCCCAACATCGCCGCCGCCGAGCGCGACACGCTGCGCAGCCAGGTCATGGAAACCCTCCACCGCCTCGTCAGCGACGAAGCCGTGCGCGTCCGCGAAACCATCGCCGATGTCCTGAAAGACATGCCAGACGCCCCGCGCAGCCTCGTCCTCCAGCTCGCCCAGGATGCCGCCGCCGAGGTCCACGACCCCGTCATCCGCCTCTCCCCCCTCCTCACATCCGACGACCTGCTGGCCCTCCTCGCCGCCGCCCCCATCCATGCCGACGGGGGCACCATCGCCACCGCCGTCGCCTCCCGCGCGGGCCTGGCCGAACAGGTCGCCGATGCGGTGGCCGCCACCAGCAACACCCGCGCCATCGCCGCCCTGCTCGCCAACAGCACCGCCGCGATCCGCGAAGCCACGCTGGATCGCCTCGCCGCCGCCGGCGCCCCGCACGAAGCCTGGCACGAGCCCCTCGTCGCCCGCCCCCGCCTCTCCGCCCGCGCCGCCCGCGCCATGTCGGACTACGTCGCCACCCACCTGCTGCAAACCCTCTCCGGCCGCGCCGACCTCCCCCCCGCCGTCACACGCGATCTCCGCCACCGCCTGGAAGCCCGCCTCAACCCCGCCCCCAACCCCACCCGCCGCGATCCCGATATCGACGAGGCGATGCAGGAAGCCCACCGCCTCCGCGCCGAAGGCAAGCTGGACGAAGCCGCCCTGCTCGGCGCCATCCAGCGCGGCGAAGCCCGCATGGCCACCGCCATCCTGGCCCTGGCCGCCGATTTCCCCGCCTCCGTCGTCGATCGCGCCGCCACCCTGCGCAGCGCCAAGGGCCTCATCAGCCTGGTCTGGAAGGCCGGCTTCTCGATGCAGGTCGCCGTCCCGCTGCAAACCCTGCTCGCCCGCCTCAACCCCGGCGCCATCCTCCGCCCCGCCCCCGGCGGCGGCTTCCCGCTGGCCGTCGACGAAATGCGCTGGCAGCTCGATTTCCTGAGGGACATGGGGCGCTAAACAAGCCACCCCTTGCCATCCCCCGCGCGCCCCGGCCTGATGCCGCCCCCAACCCGGGAGCGCCACGATGAACCTCCGCCCCTTCCGCATCGCCATCCCGCAAGGCGACATCGCCGACCTGCACCACAGGCTCGACCGCACCCGCTGGCCCGATGAGATCAACGACGGGTCCTGGGGCTGGGGCACCCCGCTCCCCTGGCTCCAGACGCTCGTCCATCACTGGCGCCACACCTATGACTGGCGAATCCACGAAGCCCGGCTGAACGCCCTGCCCCAGTTCATGGCCACGATCGACGGCCAGGACATCCACTTCATCCACATCAAGGGCGAAGGCGAGAACCCCTTCCCCCTCCTGCTGATCCATGGCTGGCCCGGCAGCGTGGTGGAGTTCGAGAAACTCATCCCCCAGCTCACCCACGGCCCGAACGCCTTCAGCCTCGTCATCCCCTCCTTGCCCGGCTTCGGCTTCTCCGCCCGCCCCACCCAGCGCGGCATGACCCCGGTCGCCATCGGAAAGCTCTTCGCCAAGCTCATGGCCGGCCTTGGCTACGAGCGCTATGGCGCCCAGGGCGGCGACTGGGGCTCCGCCATCGCCACCGCGGTCGCCCAGGCCGCCCCGGCCAACGTCGCCGGCATCCACCTCAACCTCATCATCCGTCTTCTCGCCGCCCCGCCGACGAACGGCCTCAGCGAAGCCGAGCAGCGATACCTCAAGGACCTGGAAGCCTGGACCGCCGCGGAAGGCGGCTACAGCCACATCCAGGGCACCCGCCCGCAAACCCTCGGCTACGCCCTCACGGATTCCCCCACCGGCCTCGCCGCCTGGATCGCCGAGAAATTCCGCGTCTGGACCGACTGCAACGGCGACCCGCTGAACGTCGTCACCATGGACGAGCTGCTCACCAACATCAGCCTCTACTGGTTCACCGGCGCCATCACCTCATCCCTGCGCATCTACAAGGAACGCGCCCTCTCCACCCCCCAATTCGCCCCTGGCGAACGCCTGGCCACCCCCATGGGCCACGCCCGCTTCCCCAAGGAGATCTTCCTCCCCCCCCGCGAATGGGCCGAACGCCTCTACAACGTCACCCACTGGACCGAAATGCCGAAAGGCGGCCACTTCGCCGCCATGGAACAACCCACCCTCCTGGCCCAAGACATCCAAACCTTCTTCAGCACCGTCAGGTAGAAAGCACCTTCTTTTTCTGAAGAAAAAGAAGCAAAAAGACTTTCATCAAACGCACTCCACCACCCGTAGGGCCGGTCGCGAAGCGGGCCCGCCACCTTCCTTGCTTCCTCCTCCCTTGCCTTGCTCCTCTGTGCCTCTGTGTCTCTGTGTCTCTGTGCTCAGCACCCATCAGTTTTTTGTAACTGCGGATTGACGCCCCGAATCGGCGCGTGATTCAAGGAGTCCGCCCTTATTCGGAGCGGGTTCTGGATGGTTGGTGGGATCGCTCGGCAAGCCGAAGGCATTGCCCAGGAACTG
>JAPLOI010000035.1 GCA_026400815.1 Alphaproteobacteria bacterium | reverse complement strand
TGTCTCGCAACCCAACCCTACCCAGCACTGCCACGGTGACCACCGCCGTGGATAAGTCGCCCGCCTCCGCCAGACTCTCGGCGGTCGCTACGGCGGGCGACTTACCCACCGCTCCTACACCACGCCCGGGGACACGACCCAGGTGCTGGACCGCACCGGTGTCATCGTGGAGATCTTCCATCGGCACGCGAACACCCGCGAGGCGAAGCTGCAGGTGGAAATGGCGCGCCTGAAATACGTGGCCCCCCGCCTGCGGGAGTCCTCGGGCGGCGGCGGCCGCCAGCAGGGGCCCGGTGCCGGCGAAACCTCCCTGGACCTCGATCGCCGCAAGATCCGGGACAGGATCTCGGAGCTGAAGGACCAGCTTGAGGCGGTTCAGCGCGACAGCGAGCAGCGCCGGGCCGGCCGGCGCGACCAACTGCGGGTGGCACTGGTCGGCTACACCAATGCGGGCAAGTCTTCGTTGATGCGGGCCCTGACCGGCAGCCAGGTGCTGGTGGAGGACAAGCTGTTCGCCACGCTTGATACCACCGTGCGGGCCCTGCAGCCGGAGACCAAGCCGCGCGTGCTCGTCTCCGACACTGTGGGCTTCATCAAGCAATTGCCGCACGACCTGGTGGCATCCTTTCGCTCCACCCTGGCGGAGGCACTCGAAGCCTCGCTGCTGTTGTACGTGGTCGATGGCTCGGACCCGACCTACGAAGCCCAGTTGGAGGTAAGCCGCAGCGTCCTGCGGGAGATCGGGGCGGACGTGGTGCCGTCTCGCCTAGTGCTGAACAAGCTGGACCGGGTGGATGCGGTGGGGCGAGCTGCCCTGATGGAAAAGCACCCAGACGCAATCCTGCTCTCGGCCCATGCGCCAGAGGATGTGAGCGCATTGCGAGACACCATCATTGGGTTCTTCGAAGGAATGATGGTGGATGACGTGTTGGTGCTGCCCTACGCAAAGCAGGGCCTGATCGGCGAGGTCTATGAAAGCGCCCGGGTTCTTTCCGAGGACTACAACGAAGAAGGCCGCGTGCTGAACGTGCGCGGCTTGCCAGGTGCCATTGCGCGGCTGCGGCGGAGCCTCGTCGCGAACTGAACCGGCGGCCCTGTTGCCACGCTCCGCCGGCGGGTAAGCTGATGCACAACAAGGAGCGCAGGCGATGAAACTGGGGCGCCTGGGGGTTTGGAACCCGAATGACCGGCTGACGCCGCCGGAGATCGTTCGGCTGCTGCATACCGCGGAAGACCTGGGGTATTGCGCGCTGTGGTATCCCGAGGCCGTCGGCTACGAGGCCTTCTCCAGCGCAAGCTTCATGCTGGCGCATTCGAAGTCGCTCACCATCGGCAGCTCGATCGCCAGCACCTATGCCCGTGATGCCTTCACGGCGCGGCGGGGCATGATCGGGATGAACCGAATGTATGGCGACCGCTTCATCCTCGGGCTGGGTGTGAGCCATGCACCGATGGTGGAGGCGCGCGGGCACGGTTATGCCAAGCCGGTTCCGGCGATGCGGGCCTATCTCGATCTCCTGCAGGATGGCGAGGCGGAAGCAGCCGACTGGCCTGTCATGCTGGCAGCCCTTGGACCGGTGATGATGAAGCTGGCGTTCGAGCGCACGATGGGCGCGCTTCCGGTAAACGCAACGCCGGAGCATACGCGGCGGGCGGCGGCGGCGATGCCGGCGGGAAAGCATCTCGCGGTGGCACAGAAATTCGTCATCGAGACCGATCCCGTCCGCGCTCGGGCCATCGGGCGGGCAGAGATCGCGATGTATCTTGCCATGCCGAATTACATCAACCACTGGCTGCGCATCGGCTTTACGCCTACCGACCTGGAGAATGGCGGGTCCGACCGCCTCGTTGACGCGATGATCAACTGGGGAACGGTGGATGAGGTGAAACGCCAGATCCTGGCGCACTTCGAAGCCGGTGCGACGCATGTCTGCATTCGTCCGGTACACGCGAACGGCGATTGTGCGGCGCGTGACGCCATGCTGAAGGCAATGGCCGGGCTGTAGCCCGCAAGGAGAGACCTGTCGGCGGTGAGGGCGCAGCAGCCTCGTACTGCGCTTATTCTCGTGTCAGGGCCTGATCTCGCGCGGCGGTATGCCTCCCTCAGGCCGCTTCAATCAGGTCACCGAAGACCTGCCAGAATTCGCCGGTCTAGCGCGTCAGTTGCATCTGCCGGATCGGCCGAAAATTGGTCGGGCTGGTATTGATCAAAATCCCCGGGAAAAGGATGCCAATGTCGAGGTCCTTCAGGTTGGCCGCCTGGCGCATGATGTTCTCGCGCGACAAGTTGTCGCCGCATTGCGTCAGGCATTGCACCAGGGTCTTGGCGTAACCCGTGCCGAGAACCGTATTCACGTCGTTCATATCGAGTTCCGGCGCAAACTTGGTCATGAACTCGCGATACTCGCTGAGGCCCTTGTCATTGGCCCAGGATGGATCATTCGGGTCTTTAATGTAGGTGGAGGTGACGATGCCGATACCCTTCTCGGCGCTCGCGGGCTTCATCACCGACGACACTGATGATGTGACGTTGGTCATGCAGTGCAGCGGCTGCCAGCCGATGTCGAACGCGCGCCGGATAAGCTGGGCGCCGAACTTCGGTGTGCATGCGCTGATCAGGCAGTCGGCGCCGCTGTCTTTCAACATGGCGACCTGGCTATCAATCGTCGCGTCGGTCACCTCATAGGAGGCGGATCGCACCACGCGAGTGTCATAATCAGTGCCCAGCACATCCCGAACCCCAGCGACGTAGTCCTTACCGAGGTCGTCGTTCTGATACATGATCGCAATGCGGCCCCGTGGGCGATTGCTAAGAGGCCATTTCGAATCGCCTCAGCAACGCGCCAGTCGGCGTAGCAGTATGACGCTTGCGGCGGCGTAGATGAATGCCTCGACGGACGCGACCAAGCGTTCGACATCGCGGGCGAAGCGGCGGTTGCGTCCGATCCAG
>JAPLOI010000045.1 GCA_026400815.1 Alphaproteobacteria bacterium | reverse complement strand
GAACACGGCGTTCAGCACCTCGCGCACGTCCACGCTGCGTCGCCGGCCACCGCGCTTTGCCGGACGGATCAGTGGCGCCACAAGCGCCCATTCGGCATCCGTCAGGTCAGACGGGTAGCGCAGCCCACGCCGATCCGCCGTGCGTCGATGTTCCGCTGTCCATGCCATCCCTCACCCCCACGAATCGTCCCAACGGGCAGGGAATCACATCCGATTCAGGCGATTCAACTTCTTTCCGGATGGGCTCTAAGGCTGGGCTCTGCCCAGACCCACCAGGGGCCGAGCCCCTGGACCTCAACATATTGAAGATAAATCGGCGTCTGGGGCCCATACCTTATGAAGGGTTGAGGTCCAGGGGCTCGGCCCCTGGCGGAGCGCGAGGCAGAGCCTCGCACTTGCCTTCGATGGGCCTTTGGTGATGCTACTTGGTATCACCCGAGAAGCGGTTCAGCACGGTGCGGGTGATTTCCTGGGTGTGGAAGCAGCCGCGCTTCAGGCCCATCACCCATTCGCAGCTTGCCGCCGTGAGAACCTCGCCCGCGCCGCGGCGGAAGGAGACGATCATGCCGGAGCCGAGGCGGGTCTTCTCCAGCGTTTCCGGATCGGTGGCGCCGTGGATCATCCTGGCCTTCTCGATCCAGTCATGCGCGCCCACGTAGGTGCGGTAGCCGTAGGTGTCGAAGGCGGTTTCGGTCATCACCGCCGGGGTCATGGCGAGGATTTCGATATCCTCCGGCGTGCCGTCCGCCCCGGTGGGGTAGGGCAGGCCGTGGCGGAAGGTGTAGTCCACGCCATCCACCTCATAGCCGAAGATGCCAGCTTCGGCGCCGAAGATGTCGCCATAGGTGAGGTCGGTGTTGGCGAAGGCCCAGTGG
Source organism: Alphaproteobacteria bacterium (assembly GCA_026400815.1). GTDB lineage: Bacteria > Pseudomonadota > Alphaproteobacteria > Acetobacterales > Acetobacteraceae > CAMDGX01. The sequence continues at coordinate 35,015 of JAPLOI010000045.1, read as the reverse complement.
TCTGGCCGGTACACGGTGAAGCCGCGGCTGCCGCGCGGGGTGAAGCGGCCCCAATTGGCATAGACGCCCTGCAACCCGTTCACGCCGACGGTGGTGGCGCCGGGCCAGCGCACGTGGCGGTCTTCCCAGGCGGTGGTGAGCGTGCGCAGGTCGCCGTCCTCGCGCACCGGGTCGCGGTCCGGCGCGTTGCTTTTGTAGCAGACCTGGACCTGGCCTTCCTGTTCCAGCCGCACCTGCCAGGTGTAGTTGGCACCGAAGCGGGCGAGGTTGCCGCCGCGCTGCACGAAGGCCTCGATGGCCAGGCGCATTTCCCGCGTCCAGTACTCGTCATGGCCGACGACCACAACGCAGGCGTAGCCATCCAGGATCTCCGGGCGCAGATGCAGGTCGTGCTGGGTGATGGTGTCGAAGGCGTAGCCCTCGCGCTCGGCCCAGTGGGCGAAGTGGCGGTCGTATTGGGCCCAGCCGGCGGCGGCGTAAAAGAAGCTGTAGCCATTGGCCACCGCCCATTCCTTGAACTCGTAGCGCGGGGCGGCCATTGGCTCGCGGATCGGGGCGGTGATGCGCGGCGCGCCTTCGGGCAGCTTCACCAGGCCGCGGGTCCAGGGGCGCTGGAGGGAGAGGACGGGGCCCATCTCGTTGCTGTTGGGGCCGTGGGTGCCAAAGTAGGAATTGGCGCCGCCGAAATCGTTGTAGGCGGTCCAGGTGCAGGTGGGCAGCAGGTGCAGGATGCGGCCGCGCTTCGTGGCGGCGGTGGGGCGGACGACGAAGAAATGGTGCTGCACGAAGCGGCCGCCATCCGCGCGGGCCACGCTGGATTCGACCAGGTAGTAGCCGGAGCGCAGGTCCGTCGGCAGGGTGAAGCTGTGCAGTGCCGGCCAGTTGCAGCCGGTTTGGTAGGCCCCCTTCGGCATCGGCGTGAAGCGACCGGGAATGGCGTCGGCGCTGTGGATCGTTTCAGGCTTCACCCCCTCGCGGGTCACCGTCAGCGTGAAGTGCGGCGCGTTGGTGCTGGCGTGGAACCGCACCGTCTCGCCGGGGGCATAGGAGATGGCATCGGAATACAGGTGGATTTCCGGCCAGGCGGGGTCTTCGCGCGGCGCCTCGTAGGGGCGCAGCTCCTGCCAGCTATGGTCCCCGGGCGTGGGGTAGATGGTTTTCGCGCCGACATTCATCCGGCTTTGCGGGGTGACGGTGGGGTCGTCGCCGTAGAGCGCCATGCAGGAAATCCTTGTCGGGGTCGGCTCCGGCCAGGATCGCGCCAATCCCGCCCGGTGTGAAGCGGATGCCTTGACCCGGCGGGGCCATCACCGCCAGTTGGGCCGGCAGCTTGGGGGAATGCGGTGATGGCGTCGCGCTATGCGCTGGAAATCCGTGCGGCGACGGCGTTCGAGGCGCCGGGCCTGGCAACGCTGCTGGCCGAGGCCGGCCACACCATCGATGCCGCGGCCATCGCGGAACGCCTGGCAGCCCTTCAAGGCGGCAGCGGTGTTGCTTTGGCGGCCCTGCAATGGGGGCCACCCAGCGGGCTGGTCATCCTCCACTGGTATCGAACGCTGGTCGCGCCGCGGCCCGTGGCCCAGGTCAGCCTGTTGCTGGTGGCCGCCGAGGACCGGCGCCGCGGCATCGGCCGCATGCTGCTCAAGGCCGCCGCCCAGGCCGCCCGCACGGCCGGGTGCGGCGACATGGAAATCATGGCGGCGCCGGGTGATGCGTCGCTGCACGCCTTCTGTGCCGCCACCGGGTTCGAGCCCGCGGGCGAACGCTTCATCCGCCCGCTGCGCAAACGCACGTAGCTCAGCCCGGGATTATCCCCCCTGGGCGGATTCGGCCCAACCAGACAAGCGCAGCCCCTGTCAGGCTGAGCCCGGCCGCCACCCACCCCATGGCGGCCCAGGCCTCCGCGGCCACCAGAAGGCCACCCAGCAGCGCGGAGGCCATCCAGCCCACGGAGGCGCAGGAGATGTTGATGCCGAGCACGGTCGCACGCACCTGCGGCGGCACGCCCCCCAGCAGGGCGAACAGCGGCGGCCGGCTGGCCCCGTTCACCAGCATGAAGGCACAGGCTACGGCGACAGCGCCGGTAAGGCTCCAGGCCGGCACGAACAGTGCTACCGCTGCGGCCCCGGTGGCCAATGCTGCCAGGGCGTAGAGCAACGGCCGGTTGGCCACCCGGTCGGTCACGCGCCCGCCCAGCAGATTGCCCAGGAAGTTGCACCCGGCCACCAGCATCAACGGCACGGGCAGCTGCACCAGGGTCAGGTGATGCGCGATCTGCAGGTAGGTGGCGAAATAGGTGGCCAGCGTGCCGAAGCAGATGCGCTCCGTGATGCTCGCGCCGAGCAGGGCGAGGGTGTGCGGGCCCAGTGCTGCGCGCATGCCGCCCCGCGCGGCGCCGGTGGCTGCCGCCTTGCCGCCGCCCTGCACCAGAATCGCGGTTGCAGCACCCACCAACGCCGTGCAGGCGCCGATCCCAAGGCTCACCCCGCGCCAGCCGATATAGGCGCCGATCCAGCTCGCTACCGGCACGCCCACCAGCAGCGCCAGCGATTGCCCGCCAATCAGCCAGCCCATCGCACGGCCACGCTGGCTGTCGGCCACCCTGTCGCCGACCTCGCCGTAGATGCTGCCCATGTAGATGCCGCTGGCGAGCCCACCCAGCACGGCGGCCAGCAGCACCTGCCAATAGGCCCAGGCCGCCGCCGAGCCCGCCATCATTGCCGCCATCACGGCCAGCGCCCCCACCAGCAGGCCGCGCCGCCCCAGCCGCCCGGCCAGCGGCCCGGTGAAGAACGAGGACACCCCCACCGCCACCGAGGAGCCGGCGAGCATGTGCGAGAGCACGACGATGTCCACGTTCAGGTCGCCCGCCATCTGCAGCAGGAAGGGGGCCCGGCCGGTGCCGATGGAGCTGGACATGAACATCCCGGCGCCACCCACCGCCAGCAGGCCCAACGGCAGCGCCGCGGCGTCTCGTCGTGTCACGTTGCGTTTCTCCTGCCGCCACCCTCGCATGAAGCCGGCGGGTCCCGGAAGCCCGCTGCCGGGAACGGCGCGGTCCACGCTGTGTTGCAAAGGGTTCGCGCGGAACATCCTGCCCGCTCGCATCACCGCGGTGGCCGCACGTCAGCCCATCGAGATTGACTGGCTGCTTATGCCGGCTGCCGATCTGGCGGAGTGGGGTACTGGAACGTCCGTCGGGCCTGGCGCAGCCCCGTGCGGGGTTCAGGCGATTTCGGTCGCGCGCACGGCGGGCCATTGGGCGGCCGGCGCATTGTCCGCATTGCCGGAGCGCGGCTCATAGCCGAAGCGTTCGAAATCCTTCCAGAACAGCTCCAGGATTAATGTGCGCGCGGTGCGGGTCACCACCGGCGCGGGGCCGGGCGGGATGCGGGTGCCCTGCAGGCGTTGCTGGTACCCGTTCTCCATCACGATCTGCCGCGGCCCGCGTGCGATGCCTTCGATCCCGTCGAGCCAGGTGACCAGGCGATCGATGCCGTCTTCCAGGCGGAAGATCGTGGCGCCCTCCGGCACCAGCAGGGTCGCGGCGCAGGCATGGTTGTCCAGTTGATGCGGGATCACCGGCGCCCGCAACGACCAGAGCCAGTTCTCCAGCGAAACCCCCTGCGGGATGTTCCCCTCGATATCGCGCTGGAAGCGGAACACCGACACGATGCGATCCTCGGGGTGCCGCACCACCGCGAAGCGATGCCGGATCCAGCTTTCCGGAACCAGCCGCGCCATCGCCGCCGCGGTCAGGTGCTGCGGCGAGGTTCTGGACCAGCGCTCCGCCTCGGGCACGGCCAGGAACGCAGGGTCCAGGAACGCCAGCGGGCCGAAGCGCTGAACGAGATACTGTTCGATCGAGGTTCCCGCGGCACGGGGAACATGAGCGAAATACAGTAGTGCCCCATTCACAAATGCAAGCGGCATCAGGATACCTTTAAGGTGATGTTAATAATTTGTTCTTTCGTCAAATAATAACACGAAATACTACTGCTCTCAACATAGGGTAGTCCGGGATCACGCGAATGGTATTTCCCTGCCTGGATGCCCCGCTCGCATCACAGCAACCGGCGCTTAACGCGTGGTTGCGCACATGGTGCGCATGCTCACCTCCCGCCCCCACACCGGCTTCAGGGTTCCGCCCAACGCCTATCTTCGCAGCGAGGACGTGCGCTTCTCGCCATCCGGAAGGCTGCTGGCGGTGGCGGTGCAGAACGCCATCCACCTCGTCGAGATCGCGCCCCACGAAACGCCCGTCCGCGTGATCCGGCAGACGGAGCTGCGCTCACCGGGCCTCGCCTTCCCGCATGGGGTCGAGTTCCTGGCGGAAGACGTCATCGTGGTCGCCAACCGTGAGGCATGGGTCACGTTCTTCCGCCTGCCCGCCGCCGACACCTGGCAGGCGCTGATGACCATCGAGCCCATGCACGAGCTGGGATGCCGCTGGTTCGGGCCGAGGGGCGCCACCCGGGTCATCGAGACCGGGCGGACAGTCCGCTGCGGCCCGGGCTCGGTCCGCCGGCACGGCGACCACCTGTTCATCTGCGCCAACCACACCAACACGCTCACCCGCCATCCCTTCACGCTGCGCGACGGCGTGATCACCACCGGCGAAGCATCGCTGCTGGCGCAGGGCGGCCTGCACATCCTGGACGGTCTTGCCATCAGCGCCGACGGCAACTGGATCGCGCTGGCGGATGCCGGCAACAACCGGGTCGTGGTGTGCCACGCCGAGACCGGCGCGGAGGCATCGGTGCTGACAGATCCGCGCCTGCACTCCCCGCACGGCCTGTGCTTCGACCCCACCGGGCGCAAGCTCTATGTCAGCGACGCCGGCGAGCAGCTGGTCCATGTGTTCACACGGCCGGACGTGCGCTGGGATGCCGCCATGGACAGCAGCGCCTTCTGCCTGCCGGGCATCGGCGACGAGCCGTTCTGGAAAACCAAGCTGTCCGTGCCGGAGGAACTCCGCGGCCTCGTCGGTGGGCTGAAGGGGCTGGACATCCACCCCTCCGGCCGCCTGCTGGTGGGCAGTTGCCTCAACCAGCCACTGGCGTTCTTCGAGGCGGCCGTCACCCCCGAGCCCGCCCGCCACCGGCCTGCGCAACGGCAGGCACCGGCACCCCTGATGGTCTCCCTCCATCTGCCGAAAACCGCCGGCACCAGCTTCCGTGCCACGCTCGAAGGCCATTTCGGTGCCGCCCTGCAGAGCGACTACGACGACATGCCGCTGCACAAGGGCGGCGCGGAGCGCAACCTGGCCAGCCTCGAAGGCGCCGTGTCGAACTTCCTCGGCAACTTCGATGGTGTCGCCTGCATCCACGGGCATTTCCTGCCGATGAAATACCTCCTGCTGCGGGACCGGCTGAACCTGGAATTCGTCACCTGGCTGCGCCATCCCGTCGACAGGCTGGTCTCCCACTACGAATTCTGGAAACGCCAATACGATCCCGCCACCGCCGGCCCGTTGCATCGCACCGTTGTCACGCAGGATTGGTCGCTGGAGCGGTTCTGCCTGAGCGAGGAGCTGCGCGACGTCTATGCCCAGTTCCTGTGGGCGTTCCCGCTGGAGTATTTCTCCTTCATCGGCATTGTCGAGCACTATGAGGAAGACCACGCCTTCTTCGTGGAGGACCGTCTCGGCGCCAGCGTTGCGCCGAAAACGCTGAACGTCGCGCCGCAGCGCGAACGCCCCGCGGCGCTGGATAGCGGGCTCCGGCGAGACGTCGAGGCGTTTCACGCAGCCGACATGCGCCTCTACGAAACCGCCCTGACGATGCGCAGCCGCCGCCTCGGCGGCTGACGGCGGGCGGCGCTATCCGGCTGCGCGGAGCCCGTCCGGCGGTGCGAGGCGGCTGAATGCCGCCATTTGGCCGTTGAGCGTGCGGATCGCCGCGTCGGGCATGGCGATGCCGGTTTCCAGCAGCCGGTGATCCGGGCCAATAGCCTTGTGGTAGTGCAGGATGCGCGGCGCCACATCCAACAGTTCGGCCGCTTGCAGGTGCGTGGGATAGTTCCATTCGATCGGCAGCGACGCGGCCGACTGGCCCATCTCCCGCAGCGCCAGGGCAAAGCCCAGCTGATCGGCATTGCGCACATGCCGGCCCAGGATCTCCCCCTGGTCCAGGCACCACAGGGCCCATTTGCGCCAGCGCGGCGCCAGGTCCGGAAGGATGGTGCAATCCAGGATGTACAGCCCGCCATTGCAGTTGTTGCGATCGGTCCGGCGCTCGCCGCCGGGCGGGCAGCTCACCGTGACCCAGTCCGGCTCCCCCAGCCCGGCCGCTTCGAACAGCGCGGCGAGGGCGGGCTCGGGCGGGTTGGGATGGTCAACCACCTTGGCCATGGCCAGGGCGCTGCGATCGGCGGCGGCGGGCGGCAATTCCATCGGGCCGACCCAGGCGGTGTCGCAATCCATCAGCACCACGTGGTCGAAGCCGCCGCCCATGAAGGTTTGAAGCTGGGCGATCTTGTTGCAATGGGGGTTGCGTGGGTCGGGCGGCACGATCGGCACGATGGTGACGCCCAGCGCCGCCGCCCTGGGCAGCAGATCCGCCGCGCAGCCCACCGGCGCGTGGATGAACACATCCGAGGGTGGAATGCCGTGCAGCCGCAGCAGGCAGTTCAGCCACAGCGCGCATTGCACCGAAAGGGCTGGCGCGTCATCCAGCACACAGGAGAACGCGATGCGGCCGCGCGTGGGCCGGGCGCCCGGCAATGGAGCGGCCAGCGCCGAGCGCGCGTGGTCCCTTTCCGCCAGCGCGCGGGCCAGGGCGGCGGCAGCATCCCATCGTCCGCGGCGCTCGGCCTCCCGAACGGCGAGCAACTCGGCCTTGGCCTGTTGTGCCTCGGCCTGCACGGTTTCGAGCTCGGCGGCCGGTTCCGCGAGGGGGGGCTGGAACAGCGCCGCGGCGGCGGCGATCGTGCGGGCGGTGTGGCGGGTGATGGCGTCGAACCCACCATGGGGCAGGCAGCGCATCCGCATCGCATGGAACTCGCGGACCAGCGGCGGCAGGGGGCTGGCGGACGCATTGGCGGGCGGCGAGGCGGCCAAGGCGCCCCCCAGCAGGTCCCGAACCCTGGGGTCGGCGGGATCGCTCGCCCCGGAGAGCCGCGCCAGGTTCGCGGTGGGATCGGTCAGCCACGCCTCGTACGGCAACAGCACCACCTCGCCTGCTCCAAGCCCTTCCACCAGGTCGCTGTGGGTGGCAATCCAGCGTTGGGCGGCCTCGCCTGGCGCGGTGTGCTGCTCCAGCAAGGGCACCACCGCCGCGGGGTCGCGCAGACACAGGATGAAGCGGGCCCGTAGGCCGAGCGGGGCCAGGGCTTCGCGCCAGAGCGGCAGCAACTGGCCGGCTCTCGGATCGTTGATCCCAAAGGGGTGCGGCGCGGCCAGGCGCTGCCAGACCCAGTGGGTGATCTCATCGCGGATCGCGCGGAGCGCCGGCCCGGTCCACCAGCCCGGTGGCAACGGCAGGGGGGCGGGGTTCAGCGGATCCCGCCCGAGCTGCCGCAGGGCGCGATCGTGCAGCGCCACGATCGGCGCACGCGCCACGCTGCCTGGGGCGGCATCCGTCATGTCCACGCCCAGGCGGGCGAGCAACTGCGAGCACAGCGCAGTACCGCTGCCCTCCATGCCCAGGATGATGGTGATCCCCGGATGCGGTGCCGGAAAGAGCGCCAGTGTTCGTCTCCACCACCGTGAATGGGCGTTGCCGGATGCGCAGCCCCATCATGCGATGGAGGCAACAAAGGGTTAGCGGAGCGTGAACAGCGCTGCCTGAAGGCGCCTCAGCCCGAGGGATCAAGGCAGCAATTGCCAGGGGCAGTCACGCTGGCCGTGGTGATTCCCCTGCCGAAGCCCGCTCTGCCGCCAGTTCCGCCGCGACTGCGCCTGCCAGGAACCCGTAGGCCACCGCGTTAAGGAGCCCGTTGCCGGACAGGTAGCCCTCCGCCCGCGCGCCCGACAGGCCGCAGGCTGCCCCGCCCGCCGCCAGCAGGTTGGGAAAGGCGGTGCCGCCGCACCGCAGCACCCGCGCCTGCCCGTCCACAACCAGGCCGCCCTGGGTATGGAATAGCGCGCCGGTGACCTTCACCGCGGCATAGGGCGGGGCCAAGGGCGGCAGCCCCGCGAAATCCCGGCCGAAACGGTCGCGCCCGGCATGGGCCCGCAGCGCATCGGCCTCGGCCAGCGACGCGGCGAGGGCTTCCACCGGCAGCCGCGTGCGGGTGGCGAGGTCTTCGACCGTGTCGGCGGCCAGGATCGCACCGGCGGCCTCGGCGGCGCGGAAATCCTCGAACTGGCGGGCGATCCCGGCAATCCGGGCATCGAAGATGGTCCAGGCGATGCCGCCCGGCGCCGCGATCACCTCTGCCGCGGCTTCGGAATAGCCGCGGGCTTCGTTGTGGAAGCGGCGGCCCTGGGTATCCACCTGGATGCCGCCTTCGGTGATCGTGGCCCAGGTGATGAGGATGCCGTGCGGGTGCGCCACGGAGCCATGCCCCTGGTGCCCCGGCAGATCGCGCGCGGCCGCACCCAGCGCCTCGCCCCAGAGCAGGGCCTCGCCCTGGTTGCCGGCATGGCCGAAATACAGCGCATCGGCCAGGCCGGGGATGTGTTGCGCCACCAGCGCCTTGTTGCCGCCATAGCCGTTGCAGGCCAGCACGAGCGCGTCGCAGCCGATGCGGTCTGTCGAACCATCCGGCCGGGTGATGCCGACGCCGGCGATGCGGCCATCTGCCGCGGCGAACAGGGTGGTTGCGGTCGCCTCGGTGATGATCGCAACCCCGGCGGCCTCGGCAGCCTGGCGCAACCGGTCGATCAGCTCCGCGCCGGAGCGGGTCGGCAGGCCGTGCATGCGCCGCGCGGAATGGCCGGGATAGGTGAAGTTCTCCACCACCGAGAATGGCAGGCCGTGGGTGTCTGCCAGCCATTCCAGGGCCGGGCCGATCGTCTCGGCCACGCGTGCCACCGCGGCGGGGGCGGGCTCGCCATGCGCCTTGGCCATGATGTCGGCGGCGAACAGGGCGGGGCTGTCTTCGATCCCGGCCGTGCGCTGGAACCGCGTGCCGCCGGCAGGGATCAATCCGGCCGACAGCGCCGTGGAGCCGCGCGGCACCGCATCGCGCTCCAGCACCAGCACCTCCGCCCCCAGCGCGCGCACCCGCAGCGCCGCCACCAACCCGGCCGCGCCGGCGCCGATCACCAGCACGGGCGCATGGGCCTCGAAGGAGATCCCCTCGGCCGGCTCGACGCGTGGCATGGGCCCACCTGTATGTTCTTGACGATCGGAATTCTGCATACATTTAATACAGCATCGTCGGGTGGGGCAATCGCGCCCCGGACCGAATCCGGGAAGGCGCCTTTGCACGCGGCGGAAACCTCCAAGACCCATCTGCTGTATCTGCTGCTGAAGGAACGGATCACCAGCGGGGCGGTGGCGCCGGACCAGAGGCTGCCGAGCGAACCGGCTTTGGCCGCGCAGTATGGGCTTTCGCGCGTAACGGTACGCCGGGCGCTGGATGGCCTGGCGCAGGAAGGGTTGATCACCCGCGCCGCCGGCGCCGGCACTTTCGTGGCTCCCGTGGCCGCCCAGGCGCCGATGGTGGCCGACCTGTCCAACGTTCTGGCGCATCTGGTGCAGATGGGGCGCGATACGCGGGTGCGGCTGCTCGCCTTCTCCTACGGCGTGCCGCCCGCGCCGGTGGCCCGCGCGCTGCGCCTGGCGCCGGGCGAACGCACGCAGCATTCGCTGCGCGTGCGCTATCTGGACGATGTTCCGTTCTCGTTTCTCTCAACACACGTGCCGGAGCGCATCGGCGTCACCTATTCGGAGGCCGATCTGGCCACAAGGCCGCTGCTGGCCCTGCTGGAGCAATCCGGCGTGGCGGCGGACAAGGCCGACCAGACCATCAGCGCCACGCTGGCCGGGCCAGAGGCAGCCGAGGCGCTGGGCGTGGAGGTGGGCTCCGCCCTGCTGTCCATGACCCGCGTGGTGCTGGATGCGGAAGGCCGCGGCATCGAGCACCTGGCCGCGCTGTACCGGCCCGACAAGCACGCCTTCCACATGGAACTCACCCGCACCGGCGGTGGCAGTGCCCGCCGGTGGGAGCCGAGCTCGCCCGCGCCCATCCCACCCCCGAAAGCGGCCGGCGCACCGGCCAAACCCCGAAGGAGACAGCCATGAGCCAGTCGACCCGCCGCACCCTCCTGGGCGGCGCTGCCGCCGCGGGTGGCGTGCTCGCCATGCCCGCGATCCTGCGCGCCCAGCCCGCCGCCGTGAAGATCGGCATCCTGCAGCCCGTCACCGGCGCGCTGGCCCAGGATGGCGAATATGGCCGCCTCGGCGCGCAGATCGCGCTGGATGAGATCAACGCGGCCGGCGGCATCAAGTCCCTCGGCGGCGCCAAGCTGGAGATGGTGTTCGGCGACGCCCGCTCCACGCCAGAGGGCGGCACGCAGGAAGTGGAGCGCATGCAGGGCGAAAAGGTGGCCGCCATCGTCGGCGGCTTCGCCTCGCCCATCGTGCTCGCCGCCTCGCAGGCCGCGTCGCGCTACGACATTCCGTATATCTGCGACGTCGGCGTTTCCGACGCGATCGTGGGGCGTGGCCTTGCCAACACCTTCCGCTTCGGGCCGGGCTTCGGCATCGTCACCTCCACCGCGCTGGAAAACCTGGTGAAGCTGAACGACGCGGCGGGCAAGCCGGCGAAAACCGTGGTGATCGTGCATGAAGATGGGCTGTTCGGCTCCGGCATGGCCAAGCTGCTGAACGACCAGCTGCCGCCGCGCGGCTTCCAGGTGCTGGAAACCATCGCGCACCCCACGCCCTCGCGTGACATGTCCAACGTGGCGCTGCGCATCCGCGCGCTGAACCCAGACCTGGTGATCCCCTCCAGCTACTATTCCGAATTCGTATTGCTCGCCCGCACCATGCAGCAGCAGCGCATCCGGCCAAAGGGCGTGTATGCCATCCTGAACGGCGCCGCCTCCAACTTCCGCTTCGTGAAGGAATTCGCGGATGCGGCCAATTTGGTGATGGACTGCAACCACTGGGCCGACCCGCGCAAGCCCAAGACCGCCGCGGTGCGCGCCAAGGCCGAGGCCGGTGGGCGCTTCTGGCTCTACAACACCCCGCTCAACTACTCCTGCGTCGCCTTGCTCGCCGATGCGATCGAGCGCGCCGGTTCCACCGACCGCGACAAGATCACCGCCGCGCTGGCCAGCTCCAGCTTCGCCGGGCACATCATGCCGTATGGGCCAACCAGGTTCGAGAAGGGCCAGAACATGGGCGCAGCCCCGGTGAACACCCAGGTGCAGGGCGGCGACATCAAGGTGATCTTCCCCGACGCCTTCGCCGACGCCAAGCCCGTCTTCCCGGCCACCTGATCGGATCCGCCCCGGGCCACCCTGGCCCGGGGCAAGCATCATGCTGCCACTCGACATCTTCCTCTCGGCGATGGCCAACGGCCTGATGATGGGCGCCGTGTACGCCCTCGTCGCGCTGGGGCTGACGCTGGTGTACGGCGTGCTGCACATCATCAACTTCGCCCATGGCGCCACGCTGACGGCGGCAATGTATGCCGTGTACGTGGCCCACGCCGCGCTGGGGGTCGATCCCTACCTGGCCCTGCCGGGGCTCGCCGCGATCTTCTTCGCGCTGGGCTACATGGTGCAGCGCTGGGTGATCGGCCCGGCCAGCCATGGCGACGATTCCAACATCCTGCTCGTCACGCTGGGGCTTTCCATCATCATGGAGAACGCCCTGCTCGCCGGCTTCCGGTCCGACACCCGCTCCATCGACGTGCCCTACGGCTTCTCCGTGGTGGAAGTCGGCAACCTGTTCCTCTCCACGCCGAAGCTCGTGGCCTTCGCCGGCAGCTTCGTGGTGGCAGCCCTGCTGTGGCTGCTGCTGGCCCGCACCGATACCGGGCGGGCCATCCGCGCGGTGGCGAAGGAGAAGACCGGCGCGGCGCTGGTGGGCGTGCGGGTGGAGCACATCTACGCCGTCACCTTCGGCCTTGGCGCCGCGTGCCTGGCCGTGGCGGCCTGCCTGCTGATGCCCACCTTCCTGGTCAACCCCCGCATCGGCAACGCCTTCGTGCTCGTGGCCTTCACCATCGTGGTGCTCGGCGGCATGGGCTCCATCCCTGGCGCGTTGATCGGGGGGCTGTTCGTGGGCGTGGTGGAGAGCCTTTCCGGCCTGTATCTCGGCGAAAGCCTCGGCCAGATCGGCATCTTCCTGATCTTCATCCTGGTGCTGCTGGCCCGGCCCACCGGCCTGTTCGGGGCCCGCGCATGAGAAGCAGCTATCTCCCCATCGCCATTGCGGTCGCCGTGCTGGCGGTGCTGCCGCTCGGCACCTCCTCCAACACCACGCTCAACTTCCTCAGCTTCGCGCTGATCGTGGCGCTGGCGGCGCAGGGGTGGAACATCCTGGGCGGCTATGGCGGGCAGTTCTCCTTCGGGCATGCCGCGTTCTTCGGCACCGGCGCCTATGGCATGGCGCTGCTGCAGGTGCGCTTCGGGATCAACCCCTGGCTGGCGCTGCCGCTGGCCACGCTGATGGGCGCCGCGGTGGGTGCGGCAATCGGCGCGTTGAGCTTCCGCGCCCGGCTGCGCGGGTCCTATTTCGCGCTCGTAACACTGGCCTTTGCCGAGGTGTTCCGCATCCTGGCCAATGCCTGGGGCTTTACCGGGGGTGCGGCCGGCGTGCTGGTGCCGCTGCGCATCGAGGCCGCAAACATGCAGTTTGCCGACCGCGCCACCTTCTACTGGCTGGTGCTCGCCTGCGTAGCCGCCGGGCTGGTGCTCACCCAGGCCATGGCGCGCGCCCGCTTCGGCGCCTGGCTGGTGGCGGTGCGCGAGAACGAGGAGGCCGCGCGCGCGCTGGGCGTGGACAGCCTGGCGGTGAAGCTGCGCGCCATCACGCTCTCCAGCGGCATCACCGCCCTGGCCGGCGGGCTCTACGCGCAGAAGTTTCTCTATCTCGATGCCGGCATCGCCTATGGCTCCTGGATCTCGGTGGAGGCGCTGCTGGCCCCGATCATCGGCGGGCTCGGCACGGTGTTCGGCCCGCTGGTGGGCGCGCTGGTGCTGCTCGGTCTGGGCGAGGCCACCAAGATCGCCCTGGGCCACGCACTCGGCGGCGCGGTGCCGGGCGTGGACCTCGTGGTGTTCGGCGTGCTGCTGATCCTCTGCGTTGCCTTCGCGCCGCGCGGCCTGCTGGGCCTGGGCGCGAATGTGCGCCGCCTGCTGCGGCGGCCGGTATGAGCGCGCTGCTGCAGGTGCGCGGCGTGACCATGCGCTTCGGTGGCCTGGTGGCCGTGGACGACGCTGCGCTGGATGTGGCGCCGGGCACCATCACCGGCCTGATCGGCCCGAACGGCGCCGGCAAGACCACGCTCTTCACCGTGATCGCCGGATTCCAGACCGCCAATGCCGGCAGCGTTGCGTTCGCCGGCGAGGACGTCACCGCCCTGCCCGCCCACACGCGCGCCCTGCGCGGCATCGCGCGCACCTTCCAGATCGTGCAACCCTTCGCCGGCCTTTCCGTGCGCGAGAACATCGCCGTCGGCGCCTTCCTGCGCCACCCCAGCCGCGGCGAGGCCATGGCCCGCGCCACTGCGGTGGGGGAGGCGGTGGGCCTCGGCCCGCTGCTCGATCGCCCGGCCGGCGCGCTGACCGTGGCGGGCCGCAAGCGGCTGGAAATGGCCCGCGCCCTGGCCACGGAACCGCGCCTTCTGTTGCTGGACGAGGTGCTCGCCGGCCTGAACCCGTCGGAGATCCGCGACATGCTGCCGGTGGTGCGCCGCATCCGCGACGACGGCGTCACCATCCTGATGGTGGAGCACGTGATGCAGGCGGTGATGAGCCTGTGCGACACCGTGCACGTCATCGCCCAGGGCCGCATGATCGCCCACGGCACGCCCGCCGAGATCGCGCGCGATCCGAAGGTGGTGGAAGCCTATCTCGGCCACGGCGCCGCGCGCCGCCTTGCCGGAGGGGCCGATGCTTGAGGTGCCCATGCTTGAGGTAAGGGATCTCGTGGCCGGCTATGGCGGCGTGCCGGTGCTGCGCGGCGTCTCGCTGGATGTCGCCGCCGGCGAGGTGGTGGCGGTTCTTGGCGCCAACGGCGTCGGCAAGACCACGCTCAACCGTTGCCTCTCCGGCCTGATCCGCCCCGGCGCCGGCTCCATCCGCTTCGAGGGCACCGAGCTTGTGGGGCGCGACGCCGCCGATATCGTCGCTGCCGGCCTGATCCATGTGCCGGAAGGCCGGCGCATCTTCCCCAACATGAGCGTGCAGGAGAACCTGGAGCTGGGCAGCTATCGCCGCGCCCGGGCTCGCCGCGCCGCCAACCTGGCCCGTGTGTTCGCCATCTTTCCGCGCCTGGCCGAACGCAAGCGCCAGTTCGCCGGCACCCTCTCCGGCGGGGAGCAGCAGATGCTGGCAATCGGCCGCGGCCTGATGGCGGAGCCCCGCCTGCTGATCATGGACGAGCCGTCGCTCGGCCTCTCCCCCTTGCTGGTGGAGGAGATGTTCACCCTCATCGCCCGCATCGCCGCGGAGGGCCTGGCCGTGATGCTGGTGGAGCAGAACGTGGTGCAGTCGCTGGATCTCGCCGGCCGTGCCTATGTGCTGGAGAACGGCGCGGTGGCAATGAGCGGCCCCGCCGAGGCGCTGCGGCGCGACCCGACCTTGATGACGACCTACCTGGGATTGTGAGTGGCGTGGCCATGCAAGAGAACGAGACGCTGAAGGCACGGCTGCACCGCCGGCCGATCCTGCTGGCCCCGGGCGTGTATGATCCGCTCACCGCGCGCCTGGCCGAGGGTGCTGGGGCGGAGGCGCTGTATGTCTCCGGTGCCGCGGTGGCCTACACCCGCCTGGGCCGGCCCGATATCGGCCTGGTTTCGATGACCGAGATGGCCGAGACCATCGCGCTGATCCACGATCGCGTGGCGCTGCCGCTGGTGGTGGATGCCGATAACGGCCACGGCAACGCGCTCAACATGCAGCGTACCGTGCGGCTGTTCGAACGCGCCGGCGCCGGCGCGCTGCAGGTGGAAGACCAGTCCTACCCCAAGCGCTGCGGCCACTTGTCGGAAAAGCGCCTGATCCCGGCAGCGGAGATGGCCGGCAAGATCCGTGCCGCCACCGATGCGCGCGCCAGCCAGGATACCCTCATCATCGCCCGCACCGATGCCATCGCGGTGGAAGGCCTCGCCGCCGCGCTCGATCGTGCCAACCTCTACGCCGAGGCTGGTGCAGATGTCCTGTTCGTGGAGGCGCCGGGCTCGCGCGATCAACTTTCGGCCGTCGCCACGGCCCTCGGCGGCAAGCTGCCGCTGATGGCCAACATGGTGGAGGGCGGCAAGACGCCGGTGTTCTCCGCCCCGGAGTTGGAGGCCCTCGGATACGCCCTGGTGATCTTCCCCGGCGGCATCGCCCGGGCCATCGCCCATGCCGCACGGGATTTCTACGCCACCCTGGTGCAGGATGGCTCCACCGCCGCCTTCCGCAACCGCATGTTCGATTTCGATGCGCTGAACGAGGTGATCGGTACGCCCGAGATGCTCGCCCTCGGCAAATCCTACGAGGGCAGCGAATGAGCGCGCTCGATCCCGTCACCTTCGCCATCCTCACCGGCCGCCTGGAGCAGATCGCCGACGAGATGGACGCCACGCTCTACCGTTCCGCCTTCAACCCGATCATCGCGGAGGCGCGGGACGCCTGCCACGGCCTGTACCACGCCACCACCGGGGCCACGCTGGTGCAGGGCTCCAAGGGCCTGCCGATCTTCGTCGGCGCCATGGCCTTCGCGGTGAAGGCGGTGATCGACAAGGTGGGCGCCAATGGCATCGATGAAGGCGACACCTTCATCTTCAACGATCCCTATGCCGGCGGCACGCATCTGAACGATTTCCGCCTGGTGCGCCCGCTGATGCGCGGCGGAAGGGTCTATGCCTGGCTCGCCTCGGTGGGCCACTGGCTGGATATCGGCGGCAACGTGCCGGGCGGCTACAACCCGCGCGCCACCGAAAGCTTCCAGGAAGGCGTGCTGATCCCGCCGGTGAAGCTGCTGCGCGCCGGGGTGCTGCAGCAGGATGTAGTGGATATCCTGGCCGCCAATTCCCGCCTGCCGCGCAGCAACTGGGGCGACCTCAACGGCCAGCTCAACGCGCTCGATCTAGGCGAGCGGCGCTTCCACGCCCTGATCGACGAATACGGTGACGATGTGGTGGCCGCCGCCCTGCAGGCCGCCTCCGCCCGCGCCGAGGCGCTGATGCGCGCCAACATCGCCAAGTTGCCAGACGGCACCTATTCCTTCGAGGACTACCTGGACAATGACGGCATCGTGGATGAGCGCCTGACCATCGCGCTCGACATGATCATCGCAGGCGACCGCATGGTGCTGGATTTCTCCCGCACCTCCCCACCCTGCCTCGGCCCGGTCAACATCTCCCACGCCACCGCGGTGGCCTGCTGCTACGTGGCGCTGAAGCATGTGTTCAGCGAAGTTCCGGCCAATGCCGGGTGCCTGGCGCCGATCGAATTCGTCATCTCCGGCACCACCTTCCTCGGCGTCAGCGCCCCGCGCCCGGTGGCGGGCTATACCGAGACCATCCTGCGCATGATCGGCGTGGTCTTCGGCGCCATCGCCCAGGCGGACCCGGCCCGCGCCACCGCCGCCCCCTTCGGCACCATCAACGCGCTTTCGGTGGCGGGCCATCGCGCCAGTGGCGACCGCTTCGTGATGTTCTGCTTCTTCGGCGGCGGCCTGGGCGCGAGCCCGGAGTCCGATGGCCTCAATCACGCCAACAACCCTATCTCCACCGCCACCATTCCGCCGGCGGAAATCCTGGAAGCCTCCTACCCCGTCATGTTCACCCAATGGGCCCTGCGGCCAGACAGCGCCGGCCCCGGCCGCCACCGCGGTGGCGTCGGCGCGGTGTATGAGGTGGAGGTGCTCGCCCCCGGCGGCGCCGACGTGTCCCTGCTGGGCGAACGCGGCCGCTACGCCCCGTTCGGCGTGGATGGCGGCGGCCCCGCGGCGCTCAACCGTTTCATCTACGACACGCCTGAGGGCCCTGCCTCCCCGCCCATGGCCAGCAAGATCACCGGCGTTCGCCTGCGCCAGGGTGAGCGCCTGCGCCTGGAATCCCCCGGCGGCGGCGGCCATGGCAACCCGCGCACCCGCCCGCCCGCACAGGTGGCGCGCGACGTGCTGCGCGGCTTCGTCTCACCAGCCTCCGCCGCCCGCGACTACGCCGTTGCGGTCTCCACCGACGGCACCATCGACGCAGCCGCCACCGCCGCCCTGCGCGCGGGAGCAACGGCATGAGCGCCGCCCGCATCCTGGTGGGCGTTGATGTCGGCGGCACCTTCACCGACCTCGCCTGCTTCGACGAAGCCACGCGCGAATTCCGCATCGCCAAGGCGCCCTCCAACCGCGGCGACGAGGCGCTGGGCTTCATCGAGGGCCTGTCCCGCCTCGGCCCCATCGCCACCCTGGGCGCCATCGTCCATGGCACCACCGTCGGCACCAATGCGCTGCTGGAACGCAAGGGCGCGCGCGTCGGCCTCATCACCACCCCCGGCTTCCGCGACGCGCTGGAGATGCGCCGCCGCGACCGGCCGCATACCTGGGGCCTGTGGGGCGATTTCGAACCCGTCATCCCGCGCGAGCTGCGCCTGGAAGTGCCGGAGCGAACCCTGGCCGACGGCATCATCCGCACCGCGGTGGACCTCGCCGCGGTGCGCGAAGCCGCCACCCGCCTGCTGCACATGGGCTGCGAGGCGCTGGCCATCGTGTTCATCAACGCCTACGCCAACCCCACCAACGAACGCGCCGCCCATGAGGCCGCGCGCGAAATCTGGCCCAACGCCCATCTCGGCCATTCCGCCCAGGTGCTGCCGGAAATCCGTGAGTTCGAGCGCACCTGCACCACCGTGCTCAACGCCTATCTGCAGCCCGTTGTCGCCAGCTATCTCGGCAAGCTGGAAGCGGGCCTGGCGCAGCACGGTTTCGTCGGCTCCTTCCACATCGTGCAATCCAATGGCGGCGTGATGAGCACGCAAACCGCCGCCCGCCTGCCAGTGCGCACCGCGCTTTCCGGCCCCGCCGCGGGCGTGATCGCCGCCGCGGCCATCGCATCCGCCGCGGGCTATGCCGATATCGTCACCGCCGATCTCGGCGGCACCTCCTTCGATGTCTCGCTGGTGGCCGGCGGCAAGGCGGCGTTGGCCGCGCAAACCACCATCGATTTCGGCCTGGTCGTGCGCACGCCGATGATCGAGATCACCACCATCGGCGCCGGCGGCGGCTCCATCGCCCATGTCGACCCCGGCGGGCTGCTGGCCGTGGGCCCCGAAAGCGCCGGCTCTCGCCCTGGCCCGGTCTGCTACGCCCAGGGCAATGACCGCCCGACGCTGACAGATGCCAACCTCGTCCTCGGCCGCATCAACGCGGAACGCCCGATCGGCGGCAAGCTGGCACGGCTGGACATCGCGGCCGCCCGCACGGCCATCGCCGAACGCATCGGCAAACCCCTCGGCCTTTCCCCGGAAGCCGCCGCGGAGGCCATCGTGCGCGTGGCCAATGCCCGCATGGCCGGCGCCATCCGCCTGGTGTCGATCGAGCGCGGCCACGACCCGGCCCGCTTCACCGCCGTGCCCTTCGGCGGCGGCGGTGCGCTGCACGTGGGCGCCCTGCTGCGCGATGTCGGCCTGCGCGCCGCTTTGGTGCCGCGCTACCCCGGCATCACCTCCGCCCTCGGCTGCATCATCGCCGATATCCGCCACGACGAAGTCGCCACCGTGAACCTCTCGCTGGACCGGCTGGACGCCGCCGCCCTGGATGCCCGCATGGCCCAGTCCGGCCAGGCCGCCCATGCCGTCGTCGCCGCCTCCGGCCTGCAGGTCGATGGCATCGAGATCGCCTACGAGCTGGACATGCACTACGAGGGCCAGACTCACACCGTTTCGGTGCCATTGCCGGTCACGCTGCAGGGCGGCACCATCGGCATCGACGCACCCACCGTGCGCACCGCCTTCGAGGCCGCCTACCGCCAGAGCTTCTCCCGCCTGCTCCCCGGCATCCCCGTGCGCATCGTCAACCTGCGCACCGCAGCGATCGGCCGCCGCCCGCATTTCGATCTCGCCGCCCTCGCTCCGGGGCCGGAAGCCTCGCTCGCCGCTGCGCATCGCGGCACCCGGCCGGTGTATTTCGACGGCGCCTGGCACGACAGCGCAATCTACGACCGCCTGCTGCTGCCCGTCGGCGCCGCCATCCCCGGCCCCGCCGTGCTGGAACAGCCGGATGCCACCACCGTCATCGACCCGGGCCTCATCGGCCGCGTCGATCCCCTCGGCAACCTGATCGTGGAGCGCGCGTGATGGCACAAGCGAAACTCGACCTCGGCACCACCGCCCTGCTGCTGGCGGACCTGCAGAACGACTTCATCCACCCCGATGGCGCCTATGGCCGCGCCGGCCTCGGCACGCCGGAAATCGCCGCCCTGCCCGCCCGGCTGGCCCCGCTCGCCCAGGCCGCGCGCGCCCGCGGCATGCCGGTCGTCGCCTCCCACTTCACCCTGGTGCCGGGCCGCGGCGGCGAGCCCATCATCTCGCCGCACCTCAAGGCCATCCGCCCCTTCCTCACAAGCGGCGATTTCGCGCCCGGCAGCTGGGGCCAGGCCACGGTGGACGCGCTGCAGCCGATCGATGTGATGGTGGAAAAGGTCGCCTACTCGGCGTTCTACATGAGCCGGCTGGAATGGGTGCTGCGCAAGCTCGGCATCACCCGGCTTCTGGTCGCCGGCATCGTCACCAATGGCGGCGTTGCCTCCACCGTGCGCGACGCCCATGTGCGCGACATCGATGCCATCGTGCTGGAGGATGGCTGCGCCGCCTTCACGCCGGAGGTGCATCGCACCGCCATCGACGCGCTGCGCCCCGTCGGCCGCGTCGCCACCGTGGCGGAAATGCTGGCGGAGGTGAACGCGGCATGAGCACGCCACGCACCCTGTTCGACAAGCTGTGGGACAGCCACGTCGTCGCCGAGCGCGAGGATGGCGAGGCATTGCTCTGGATCGACCGCCACTTCGTGCATGAGGGCTCCCACCACGCCTTCCGCGCCGTGGCCGCCCGCAACGCAGGGCTCGCCGAACCCGGCCTCACCTTCGGCGTGGCCGACCACTACGTGCCCACGCGCGGCCGCCCCGCCATCGCCGATGCCGGTATTGCAGGCATGGTCACGCAATTGTCGGACAACACCGCCCGCCACGGCTTCCGCCTCTACGGGCTCGATGATCCCGCCCAGGGCATCGTGCACGTGGTGGGGCCGGAACAGGGCCTCACCCTGCCGGGCCTGTCCGTGGTCTGCGGCGACAGCCACACCTCCACCCATGGCGCCTTCGGCGCGCTGGCCTTCGGTATCGGCGCCTCCGAGGTGGCCCATGTGCTGATGACGCAGACGCTGTGGCAGAAGAAGCCGAAGCGCATGCGCATCGCCGTGCGCGGCCCGCTCGGCCCGCATGTCACCGCCAAGGATCTCGCACTGCACGTGATCGCCACCGTCGGCGCCAACGGCGCGCATGGCCATGCCGTGGAATACCAGGGCGAGGCGATCCGCACGCTATCGATGGAATCCCGGCTCACGCTCTGCAACATGTCGATCGAGGCCGGCGCCCGCAGCGCGCTGGTGGCGCCAGACGACACCACCTTCGCCTATCTCGCCGGCCGGCCCCACGCCCCAAGCGGCGCCGATCTCGACCGCGCCATCGCCCTGTGGCGCAGCCTGGCCACGGACGAAGGTGCCAGCTTCGACCGCGAGGTGGCGATCGACGCTGCCGCCATCGCCCCCACCGTCACCTTCGGCACCAGCCCGGAAGACGCCCTGCCGATCACCGCCCGCGTGCCGGACGCACCCGCTTTGGCCGACGCGCTCGCCTATATGGGCCTCGCGCCGGGCCAGCGCCTGGTCGGCATTCCCGTGGATCGCGTCTTCATCGGCTCCTGCACCAACGGAAGGCTGGAGGATCTGCGCGCCGCCGCCGCCGTGCTGCGCGGCCGCCGCGCCGCCGTGCCGGGCCTGGTCTCGCCGGGCTCCACCCTGATCAAGCAGGCCGCCGAAGCCGAAGGCCTGCACACTGTCTTTCTCGATGCGGGCCTGGAATGGGCGGATTCCGGCTGCTCCATGTGCGTGGGCATGAACGGCGACCTCATCGCCTCCGGCCAGCGCTGCGCCTCCACCACCAACCGCAACTTCCGCGGCCGGCAGGGCCAGGGCGCGCGCACCCATCTCATGTCCCCCGCCATGGCCGCCGCCGCCGCCATCGCCGGCCATCTCGCCGATGTGCGCGACTACCCCCCGCTGGAGCGCTGAGCCATGGACCGCTTCACCACCCTCTCCGCCCCCGCCGCCCCGCTGGCGCTCGACAATGTTGATACCGACCAGATCATCCCCGCCCGCTTCATGAAGCGCTCGCGCGCCGAGGGCTACGGGCCGGTACTGCTGCACGATCTGCGCTTCGACGAGGCCGGCGCCCCACGCCCGGATTTCGTCCTCAACACCCCGCGCCATGCCGGCGCAAAGGT
Source organism: Alphaproteobacteria bacterium (assembly GCA_026400815.1). Classification (GTDB taxonomy): domain Bacteria; phylum Pseudomonadota; class Alphaproteobacteria; order Acetobacterales; family Acetobacteraceae; genus CAMDGX01. The sequence continues at coordinate 13,405 of JAPLOI010000045.1, read as the reverse complement.
GCTGGTGGGCGGCCGCAACTTCGGCTCCGGCTCCTCCCGCGAAGCCGCCGTGTATGCGCTGTGGGATTACGGCATACGCTGCGTGATCGCTCCCAGCTTCGGCGACATCTTCGCCTCCAACGCCGTCAAGAACGGCCTGCTTCCCGCCCGCGTCAGCGAGGAGGATGCCGCCACGCTGCTGGCCTGGCTGGACTCCGCCAACGACACGCAGCTCCAGGTGGATCTCGAAGCCTGCACCATCACCGCCGGCGGCCAGACCATCCCGTTCAGCATCGACCCGGTCCGCCGCACCCAGCTGCTCAACGGCTGGGACGATATCGACCTCACCCGCGAACGCGCCGCCGCCATCGCCAGCTTCCGCACCGCGCGCGCGCAGGCCGAACCCTGGGCGATCGCCCCGCCCGCCGCCTGACCAGCTTCGGCTTCGCTTGCACAAGCAGCCCGGCTTGCCGACAGTGGCGGCGTTGAGTGCCGCAGCACCGGGAGCCACGCCATGCGCCGCCGATCCTTCCTCGCCAGTGCCGCCGCCATCGCCGCCGCGCCCAGCCTTGCGCGGGCCGCCAGCACCACCACCATCCGCTTCACGCCGGAAGCCGACCTCGCGGTGCTCGATCCCGTCTGGACCACCGCCTCCCAATCCGCGCAGCACGCCGCCCTGGTCTACGACACGCTGTTCGGCCAGGACGCCGAGTACAAGCCACAGCTGCAAATGCTGGAAGGCTACACCGTGGAGGAGGATGGCCGCCGCTGGGTGATGCAGCTGCGCGAGGGCCTGGCCTTCCACGATGGCGAGCGCGTGCTGGCGCGGGATTGCGTGGCCTCCTTGCGCCGCTGGATGGCGCGCGACCCGTTCGGCCAGGCCCTCGCCGCGGCCACGGATGATCTGGCCGCGCCCGATGACCGCACGATCGTGCTGCGCCTGAAATCCCGCTTCCCGGTCCTGGCTGCGCTCGCGCGCAATTCCGGCGTGCCCTGCGTGATCATGCCGGAGCGCCTGGCCAAGACCGACCCGTTCACGCAGGTGACAGACACCACGGGCTCCGGCCCCTACATCTACAAGGCCGATGAGCGCATCGCCGGCGCGCGGGTGGTCTATGCCCGTAACCCGCGCTACGTGCCGCGCAAGGATGGCCCGCTCGGCGGCACCGCGGGGCCCAAGGTGGCGCATTTCGAACGGGTGGAGTGGAACATCCTGCCCGATCCCACCACCGCGGTGGCCGCCCTGCAGCGCGGCGAGATCGACTGGCTGCTGACACCGAATGCCGACCTGGTGGATTCCCTGCGCAAATCCCCCGGCGTTACGGTGCGCGTCGCATTCCCGCTCGGCTCCGTCTCCTGCCTGCGCTTCAACTGGCTGCAACCGCCGTTCGACCGGGCCGAGATCCGCCGCGCCGTGCTGCCGGCGATCATCCAGGCAGACTACATGACAGCGATGAACGGCGACGACCGCACCCGCTGGCGCGACAATGTCGGCTATTTCTGCCCGGGCATGCCGATGGCCAACGATGCCGGGCTCGAAGCGCTCACCGGCCCGCGCTCCCTGGAGGCGGCCCGGCGCAATCTGGCGGCCGCCGGCTACAAGGGCGAGCGCGTGGTGCTGCTGGCGCCAGGCGACGTGCCCTATGCCAAGATCCTCGCCGAGGTGACGGCCGACCTGCTGAAGCGGACCGGCTTCAACGTGGACTTGCAGGCGATGGACTGGGGCACGCTGGTGCAACGCCGTGCCAAGCAGGACCCGCTGGAGAAGGGCGGCTGGTCGGTCTTCCACACCAACTGGACCGGCGCAGACCAGGGCACCCCGGCCACCCATGTCTTCCTGCGCGGCAACGGCAAGGCGGCGTCGCCGGGCTGGCCCGACATCCCCCGCATGGAAGAACTGAGGAACACCTGGCTCGCGGCACCGAGCCAGGAGAGCCAGCTCGCCATCGCCCGAGAGATGCAGGCGCTGGCCTTCGAGGAGATCCCCTACATTCCCCTGGGCCAGATGATCTCCTCCACCGCCCACCGCTCCGACCTCGTCGGCATGGTGCCGAACCAGGTGGCGTTCTGGAACGTGCGCCGCGCCTGAACGGCACGCCCGGCCCGACTTGGCTGGGCGCTTGCCCGCACCACATCACCCATGCGGTGCATGTGCATGAGAGGAGAGACCACGATGACCCCAGCGCTTCAGGCTCGCCGCTCCCTTCTCACCGCCGGTGCCGCAACGGCCGCCGTCGCACTCGCAACCCGTGCCTTCGGTCTGCTCGCACCCGTGCAAGCCCAAGGCCTCGCCGCGACGCCGACGACGCGCGGCGGCGCCAACAACTATCTGCCGGGTGCCACGATTGTGCCGCGCATCGGCGGTGGCGGGTTCTGGCTCACCGGCACGGTGCGCCGCGCCGGCGATGGCGCGCCGCTGCCCGGCATCCGCATCCAGATGTGGGCGCATACGACAGAGGGGCACGAGCGCGATCCCCACAGCCACGGCGCCACGCTGACGGACGCGAACGGTGTGTTCCGCATGGACATGCCCCAGATCGTGCCGGCCTTCGGGCAGGCGCACGCGCATCTGGCCTATGACCCGGAGCACGATGGCAACGGCTTCGAGACGGTCTTTCTCCGCCCCTTGCTGCGCAGCGCGCGAGACAAGAGCCTGAGCGCGGATTTCGTGCTGCAGAAGGCGTGACCGGCCTGGGGCGAGCGCGCCCTGCCCTGGTCTGGGCGGCTGTCGTCGCCGCCATCGCCATCCCGGGGCTGGAGGCGGCGACGAGCCCGCTGCTGGCCTGGCGCGATCCGATCTACATCATCGGCTGCTTCGCCGGCGTTGCCGCGCTGGCGTTCCTGCTCGTGCAACCCCTGCTGGCCGGTGGATATCTGCCGGGGCTGCGGCTGAGGCTGGGGCGGCGGGTGCATGGCTGGGTCGGGGGCGCGCTCGTGGTCGCTGTGGTGGTGCATGTCGCGGCACTCTGGATGACCAGCCCGCCCGACGTGATCGATGCCTTGCTGTTCCGATCGCCGACGCCGTTTTCGGTCTGGGGCGTGGTGGCAATGTGGGCGGTGTTCGCAACGGCGCTGCTCGCCGCCCTGCGCCGGTGGCAGCGCCTCTGGCGACTGGGCCATGTCGGGCTGGCCGTGGTGATTGCGGTGGCCACCATCGTTCATGCGCTGCTGATCGACGGCACGATGGAACCGGTCTCGAAAGCGGTGTTCTGCGCCCTGGTGCTGGCGGCGACCGGCAAGGTGGTGCTGGACGCACGCGTGCCGGCCGCGTTTCGCCTTCTGGCGCGCCGCGGCCGGCGGCCGATGTAGCCGCGTCAGGCCGGTAGCGTCGGGTCCGGGGCCACGCGGACCAGGGTCTTGCCGAAATTCTCGCCGGTCAGCATCTCGCTGAAGGCGGCGGGAATGTTCTCGAAGCCCTCGCGGATGTATTCGCGGTAGCGGACCTCGCCGGAGGCGACCCAGGGGGCCATCTCGGCCAGGAAGGCGTCGTGCCACTCGGCCACGTATTCGCCCACGGAGAGGTTGCGCACGGTCACGCCGCGGGCTTCGGCGCGGGCACGCACCACGGCCCGGGCATCCTCGGCGGGATCATCGCCGTAATGGGCGATCAGGCCGCAGATCGTCATGCGCGCGCCTTGGTTGAACAGCGGCAGCACGGTGTCGAACACGGGCCCGCCGACATTCTCGAAATAGACGTCGATCCCGTTCGGGCAGGCAGCCTTCAGCTCCTCGGCGAAGGTGGGGGAGGTGCGGGAGATGCAGGCGTCGAAGCCGAGCTGCTCCACCACGTAGCGGCACTTCTCCTCGTGCCCGGCGATGCCCACCACGCGGCAGCCCTTCAGCCGCGCGATCTGGCCGGCAATCTGGCCAACACCGCCGGAGGCAGCGGAGACCACGGCGGTGTCACCGGGTTTCGGCTCGCATTGCAGGACCAGCCCGGCATAGGCGGTGAGGCCGAGCATGCCGAGCACGCCCACGGCGTGGCTGATCCGGCCCTGCGCCGGGTCGAGCTTGCGCGGGATCATGTAGGACGGCCGGGCGACGCCTTCGCCCATCAGGCCGTATTCGGCCCAGCCATTGGTGCAGAACACAAAATCGCCGGGCACGATGCCGTCGATCCGGCTTTCCACCACCTGCGCCACCGTGCGGGCGTGGCAGGGCACCCCCTCCGGCTCCACCCCGCGGCGCTTGTAGCCCCACTGGTAGGGGTCGAGCGAGACGTAGATCGTGCGGGTCAGCGCCTGGCCGGGGCCGGGGGACGGGAGCGGGGCTTCCTTCAGCGCGAAGGTGCCGTCATCGGGCCAGGGCGGAGGGGGCCGTTTGGCGAGGGTCCAGTAGCGCGTGTTCATGGTGCCCTCCCAAGGCGGTGGCTGGGGTGAGGGGGTTCGGGCGGGATAGTCTCCACTCGGACCCGGGCGAAAATTGACCTTGCCGCAGCTTACGCCGGGGCATCACGGGGGGGAACCGGCCGCGATCAGGTGGCGCCCGTACTGGGCCCGCATTCCCTCATCGCGGAAGGCCACGCGCGTTACGGTGACGCCGACGCGGAAGCTTGGCACCAACGCCACCAGGCGCGACACGGCCAACCGCGCCTCCTCCGTGCGGCCCGCCGCCGCCAGCGCGGCGGCCGTCATTACGAGGTTCGACGTGTAGTCGCCGTTGCTCCGCATCGACCGCATGCCCCACTCGGCCGCCTCATCCCAGGCGCCGCGTGCGTAGTGCGCGATACCCAGGAAATGCTGGTAGCGGAACAGCAGCGGGTCCTCGGGCGAAAGGCGGATGGCCCGCTCGGCGCCGCGCACCGCCTCCTCTGCCCGGCCGGTATAGGCCAGGGTCGGGCTGGCCCAGAGGCTGGTCTCGGCGTCGTTCGGCGCCATGTCCTGGGCGCGGTCCAGCAGGTCCTGCGCCCGCGCATAGTCCCGGTGCAGGATGGCGCAGTTGTGGCCGAGCAGCGCCAGGGCGCGGGCATGGTTGCCATCCAGTTCCAGCGCACGGCGCACCGCGGCCTCCAGGGCCCGCGCCTCTGCGGCCGGATCGTCTGACCAGCGTTGGCCGATGCGCAGGCTGTGCCAGTTGGCCAAGGCCGCATGCGGCGCGGCGAAGCCTGGGTCCAGCGCCGCGGCCTGGCGCAGCATGTCGCCCGCCCGGTCGAAGCTGGCGCGTTCGAGCCGGTACATCCAGCGCTGGCCTTCCAGCATCAGGTGATAGGCGCCGAGATCGTGCTGCCGACGGAGCGCGGTGCGCAGTTCCGCATCGCGCAGCCGCGGCAACACGGCATAGGCGATGGTCGTCGCCAGTTCGTCCGGCGCCCCCAGCAAGCCATCCACCGCGAGGTCGAAGCCACGGTGCCAGATCACGGCGCCCTGTGACGCTTCCGCCACTTCGAGCGACAGGCGCACGTGCGGGCCAAGGCGCCGCATGCTGCCGGAGGCAAGGTAGTCCGCGCCCACCCGGCGGGCGAGCGCCGGCACCGGCTCGGCCGAACCGGCCAGGTTCCGGGTGGAGTTGGCGGAGATCACGATGGGCTCGCGCAGCCCGGCCAGGGCGCCGACCACCGCATCGAGCAGGATATCGGCGAATTCGCCCAAGGCGCGGTCATCGCCGTGCGGCAGCCGGAGCGGCATCATGGCGAGCACCGGGGTGCCGCGCTGGGCCCCAGGGGCGGCAGGCAGCTCGGCGGGCAGCGCGGCGGCATCGGGCGGCGCGATGTCGAGCAGGTAGCCACGGCGCGGCAGGGTGCGAAGCAGCGCCTCGTCCGGGCCGAGGGCACGGCGGATCTCCGCCACGCATTGCGTCAGGCCGTTCTCGGTGACGTAGACGCCGGGCCAGACGGCCTCGATCAGTTCCTCGCGCGCAACCACCTGCCCGCCCCGCTCGGCCAGGTGCGACAACACCTGCGCCGCCTTCGGGCGAAGCTCCACCTCCGCCCCGCCCGGCCCGCGCAGGACGCCGCTGCGCGGTTCGAAACTCCACTCCCCGATGGCGTAGCCCGAACCCCTCACGCGCCGCCCTTCCGATGCAAAGGCTCTCTGCTGCCTGGTTCATAGCACGACCGGCACTGGCCGCAGGAGGTTGTGGACGACCTGTCGCGGCTGTGAATTTCACCGCGGCATCATCTCGATTTCACCTCGGCTTCAGGCACGCGCACCCCGTGCGGGGCAGGGTTGCGGTTCACAGAACACTGGAACCATCGCGGTGCTGGGTCATCTCACGCGCGCACCGGTCGTAGGCCGCGGCTTCGCGATCAGGGCTGGCGGCCTCGTGCGGCTTATCGCACCGCGCCTGCCGTGGCGGGTGCCGTGACGGCCATGGCAGCCGGCGTCATGCGCCCACGGCCGAGGCGACAGGCCGTCCGCGTAGCCGTCATGGCCCTCGTGGCCGCATTGGCAGTGACGAGCTATGCCGCCTTGGCGGCGCGGGCGCTCGACGTCTCGGCGCTCGGTGCGATGAGCGTTTTCGCCGCGGCGACCCTTTCCAGCATCGGCGGCTTCGCCTTCTCGGCGCTGTGCGCGCCGCTTCTGGCGCAGCTGGACATGGCGCCGGTCAGGATGGTTCAGACCATGGCGCTGTGCAGCATCGCGATCCAGGGCTGGAGCGTGTGGATGGCGCGGCGGGACATCGACCTTGCCGCGCTGGCACCGTTGCTGGCCGGTGGGCTCTGCGCGCTTCCGGCCGGCGTTGCCGTGCTGACGCAGCTGCCGAGCGGCGGATATGGCGCCCCCGTGGGGGTTCTGGTCGCAGGCTACGGCGCATGGGCGCTGCTCCGCCCGACCATCCCGCGCAGGCCGCGCCCGGGGTGTTGGGCCACCGTGCTGATCGGTGCCACGGGGGGCATGACCGGGGGCCTGGCGGCGTTTCCGGGGGCGGTCGTCGCCGCGTGGTGCGGCTTGCGCGATTGGCCCAAGGAACGGCAGCGCGCGGTGACCCAGGCCTACATCCTTGTCATGCAGATCGCGCTGCTCGGCGTGATCGCCGCCATGGCGCCCGGCGGTGCCCTGGGTTCACTGCCTGACCTGGCCCAGCTGGCCTATGTTCCGGCCGCGTTGATCGGGGCTGCGTGCGGGCTGCGCCTGTTCCGGGGCTTGACCGACCACCAGTTCGGGCAGGCCGTGAACATCCTGCTGATCGCTGCGGGGTTGGGCATGCTGGTATGAGGGATCGGCGGCGATCCTGAGGTATTGGCTGGGGCGGGAGGGATCGAACCTCCGCATGGCGGAATCAAAATCCGCTGCCTTACCGCTTGGCGACGCCCCAATCCGGCGCGGTATTAGAGCAAAGCGGCCGGCAAGGAAATCACCCTTCGTGGCCGGCGCCGCCCCATATCCACCAACCCGGTTGATTGAGGCGGGCGGCGGCTTCGGTGGCGGTGGCCGGGGTGTCGAACAAGGCGAAGCAGGTGGCGCCGCTGCCGCTCATGCGGGCGAGGCGGCAGCCCGGCAGGGCGGCCAGGGCGGCGAGCACCTCGGCGATCACGGGGCAGAGGGCGATGGCGGGCTCGGCGAGGTCGTTGGTGGTGGCGGCGAGGTCGGTGGCCATGGCGGCGGCGGTCGGCCAGGCATCAGGAAAGATGGCAGGGGGCGTGAAGCCGGCGCCGGTGGCGGCGCGCTGGCGGAAGACGGCGGGGGTGGGCACGGCAAGGCCGGGATTGGCGAGTACCATGCCGAAACCGGGCAGGCGCGGGGCGGGCACCAGGATCTCGCCCACACCCTGCATGCGGGCGGGGGATTGGGCGAGGCAGACCGGCACGTCCGCACCCAGGGCGAGGGCGAGGCCTTCGGGGATGGGTACGTTCCAGAGGCGGGCGAGCAGGCGCAGGGCGGCGGCGGCATCGGCACTGCCGCCACCGATGCCGCTGGCGATCGGCAGCACCTTGTGCAGCACGAGGCGGGCGCCGGCGCGCAGGCCGTGGGCTTCGGCCAGGCGGTGGGCGGCGCGCAGGACGAGGTTGTCCTGTTCCCCGGCCAGGGCGGCGGCGAAGGGGCCTTCGACAGACAGGGAGAGGGTTTCGGCTGGGGTGGCAGAGAGGCGGTCCGCCACCGCGGGGAACACGACGAGGCTGTCCAGCAGGTGGTAGCCGTCGGCGCGGCGGCCGGTGACGTGGAGGTGAAGGTTGACCTTGGCGTGGGCGGTCTCGGCCGGCGCGGCACTCATCGGGGAGGCGTCAGGGCGTGATGCCGAGTTGCTGCTCGGCGGGGCGCAGCCGGTTTTCGAGGCGTTCCTTCTCATCGGCTTCGGGCTTGAGGTTCAGCGCGCGGCGCCACTGGTAGATGGCTTCCAGGCGGCGCCCGGCTTCCCAGTAGGCATGGCCGAGATGGCCGTTGATGGTGGCGTCGCCGGGTTCCAGTTCCACGGCGCGTTCCAGCAGGCGCACGGCTTCGGGGATATTGCCCATGCGCATGGCGACCCAGCCGAGGCTATCGACCATGGCGCCGTCGTTGGGGCGCTGCTGGACGGCCTTTTCGATCATCTCCTTGGCCTGCTGCAGGTTGCGGCCCTGCTCGGTCCAGGAATAGCCGAGATAGTTCAGCACATGCGGCTGGTCGGGCGCGAAGCGCAGGGCCTGGAGGAAATCAGCCTCCGCCTTTTCCCATTGGTGGGAGCGTTCCAGGGCGATGCCGCGGTCGTAGTAGAGCGGCCAGTGGCCGGGGTGCGGCGGGCCGGCCAGGGCGATGGCGCGATCGTAGGCCACGACGGCCTCCGCAAAGCGGCGCTTGATGCGCAGGATGTCGCCGGTGAGGCCGAGCGGCTCCGGGCGGGAGGGGTAGTCGCGCGCGATCTCCTCCAGCAGGGAGAGCGCTTCGTCGCTGCGTTCCAGGCGCTGCAGCATGCGGGCGCGGCGCATCTGCACGGTGGCGTGCAGCGGATCGTCGGCGCGGATGCCGGCGAGCAGGTCCAGCGCCAGTTCCGGGCGCTTGCCCGCCCCCAGGATGTCGGAGGCGATGAGGCGGGCGGTGGCGTGGTCTGGGCGCAGCTGCAAGGCGAGGCGGACCAGGGCCAGGGCGAAGTCGCTGGTATCCTGCCCGCGGAGCATGCTGGCGAGGACGACATAGGTTTCGGCCAGGCCATCGAGCGCGTTGCGCACGGGCAGGGTGGCGGCATCGGCCTGCAGGCGGGGCAGCGCCATCATGATGTCGTCGTTGCCCTCCGCCACCGCGCGCAGGGCGGCTTCGGCTTCCGCGGCGTTGCCCTGGCGGGCTTCCCAGCTGGCGATGGCGCGGCCGAGCTGGAGGTGGGCGGTGCCGCCGAACTCGGTCTGGGCGGTGCGGTAGAGGCGGGCGGCGAGGCCCTTGCGGTCTGACAGGTCGGCGATCAGGGCGCCGTGCAGGGCGTAGAAGGCGCGGAAGGCGCGGTTGTCGATCAGCGGTTGCAGCGTGGCCAGGGCGGCATCGGGCTGGCCGCGGCCGAGCTGGGCCCAGGCGATGAGCATGGGCCGCATGATTTCGGCAGCACCCTCGCGCGGGAGGGAGGCGAAGCGGGCTTCGGCCTGGGCCCAGGCGCCGGCCTTGGCGTCGCGCCCGGCGAGGAGGAGCTGGGCGGCCTGGTTGCGGCCGAGCAGGCCGGCGAGGCGTTCGGCTTCCGGGCGGCCGGCCATGAGGCTGGTGAGGAAGGCCTTCTGGCGCAGTTCCTCATTGTCCATGTCGGCGGCCAGGGCACGCTGGAAGGCCAGGGCGGCGGTATCTAGGTCGCCCTGGCTGCTGGCGAAGCGGCCGGTGAGCATGGCGGCGGAGCCGGGCGGGATCGGTGCGCGGCGGCGCGGCGCGGGCGGCGGGGCGGCCTGCGCGGTGGACACCGTGGCATCGCTGCCGGTGGCGGCGGCCGGGGGCGATTGGGCCGCGCCGCACGCTGTCAGCAGGGACAGCAGCAGCAGGAGCGAACGCCGGAGAGGGCGGGTCGGGTGCATGGCGGCGACCTTATCAGGGAGACGGGCCCGGCGCCATGTGCGCAAGGAACGGATGTCAGGCCAGGCTGCCCTTGTGTTCCAGCCGGTCCCCGGGGCTGAGGCCGGCGCCGCGCAGGAGCAGGGCGGCGGCGGCGGCATCGCCCTGGAGGGTGGCGCGCAGGAACAGCACGGCGAGGCGGGCGGTGCGGCCGTGGAATTGCGGATCGTTCCAGCGCGGGCCGGCGCCGGGTTCGCCGGCGAAGGCGGCGTGGGTGGCGCCGTTCAGCACGGCGAGCACGCCGGGGGCGGCGATGGCGCGGAACGGGGTTTCGCGATCCTGCGGCGTGGCGGCCTCTATGGTGCCGCGATCCTGGGTGCCGGTGATGTGCAGGATGGGGGTGCGGATGCGGTCGTAGGCTTCCATCGCCGCGATGCCCATGGGCGGGACCGGGGAGAGGGCGATGCCGGCGCGCAGGCGGGGGTCTGGCAGGGTGATGCCGAGTTGCTGTTCCACGAAGATGCCGCCGGGGAGGCGCTGGCCGAGCATGTGGGTGACGGTCCAGGCGCCGAAGGAATGGCCGGCGATGGCGATGCGGGCGGGGTCGATACGGCCCTGCAGCCCGGGTTGGCGGGGCAGTTGGTCCAGCGCGAAGGCGATATCCTGCAGGCGGTCGATGGCGCGGCGGAGATCGAGCACGGCGGCGGCCATGCCGATGGAGGGGTCGGCCATGTTGCGCCAGACCGTGCTGTCGGTGCCCGGGTGCTGGAGGTGCAGGGCGGCGAAGCCTGCTTCGGCCAGGGCGATGCCGAGATAGGCCAAGCCGTCGCGCGAGCCGCCGAGGCCGTGGGAGAGGATGACGAGGGGGGCGCGGGCGCTGTCGGCATGGGGCAGGCGCAGGCGGATGGGCAAGGCGCGGCGGCGGGCTGGGTCGGTCCAGGTTTCCAGCCGGTCGGCGGCGTGGGCGGGGCGGGTGGCGAGGGCGGTGGCGAGGCCGAGCAGGATGGTGCGACGGGGGCGCAGGTCTTCTCTCCTGGTTGGGCGAGGCTGTTGGATTTGGCGGTGCGGGCGGTGGGGTGCAAGGCGGGGTGGCGTGATTGTTATTTTGATATCGGAACAAATAGGGCGTGCGGAGGCGATGCGGGCGGGAGGGTTGAAATTGGCGGGGCGCGTGGGCCGGCGCGGGCATGGGGGGGCTGGCGGAACCGGCGCGGGTGCGCGGCAATGGGGCGGCGCGTGGAGGTGGGGCGGGGATGGGTGGCGCGGCGGCGCGGAGGGGCCGTGAGCATGCGCCAGCATTCGGCCGCACGGCGACGGGCCTGACGGGAGGGGCGGAAGGGGTTCTGGCGCGGGGGGAGGGCGTGGACCGGGCGCAGGGCGCGGAGGTCCCGCAGGGCGCGGCGGTGCTGGGCGGGGGTGGCGGCGCCGGCGCGCGGCCGGGCCCAGGCGCGCAGCAGGGCGGCGAGGAGGAAGGCCAGGGCGGCAAGGAAGGCATCGATGGCGGCAGAATCCGGGCGCGCGTTTCCAGCCGCCTTTCGGGCGGGTTTGGCAGGCGCTGCGGTGACCGGGGTTCTCTGCATGGGTTGTTTTTATAACTGACGTCGATGGATGGCAAGGAAAAATATCTTTGAGTCGCAGAAAATGTGAGCGGCCTTGCCGGGCGGCGGGATTCATCCGGTGTTCAGGCTTGCCGGGGCAGGCTGCCTGGGTGTGGCGGAGGGATGCGGGATGGCGATGGCACCGGCGACACGGGCCCTGATTGCGCGGGCGCTGAAGCAGCGCGAGGCGGTGGGGCGCGCGGGCGTGGCCGCGGCAGACCAGATGCGGGCGGAGCGCGAGGCGGCCGAGCTGCTTCTGGCCGAGGAGATGGTGCGCGAGCGGGCATTCACCGCCGCGCGCCGCGACGATACGGCGTTGTTCGGGACACTGGACGCGGCCTGGCGCGAGGCGGCGGCCATGCGCAAGGAAGCGGCACGGCGCGAGACGCTGCGGGCCGAGGGCGCCTGCGACCTGGCGCGGGACGTGCTGGCCGAGACGGCGCGCACCGCCAAGGGATTCGACCTGCTGATGGAGCGGCAGGATGCGGAGCGTGCCAGCCGCGAGGCAAGGCGCGACACGCTGGGGCAGGTGATGCTGCTGAACCGGGAGACGCCGGGCTGACGCAAGGCCAGGGCTCTGCCGTGGGCCCATCGGGGCCTAAGGGCACAGACCCCTTTCGCTTGGTCAATAAACATATAACAATCGCGGCAGGGGCAGATCAGGCTGCCCATCATCTGGAGCTGCGTCGATGCCCGGCCTCTCATTCTCTTCCGTTGTCGATAGGATGGCAGTGCACACGACGGTGATCCCGCTGGTGCACGACCCGATTTCCCGCCACTGTCAATGGCAACGAGCTGATCACGTTTTATGAGGATAGGCGACGCGGTCTGAACCGCTACATCGTCGAGCTGGACATCCGCCAACACAACTGCGCGCATCTGGAATTTGCCGATATGCACCGTACCAGGGGCGCTCTTGGTGGCAAGTTGGATAGAGTGCTCAGTTGTCGGGGTTTGTTATAGGATTTGTGTGCGCGAGGGAGGGCGTAATGGACAACGGAAAGAGCTATGTTTTCGAGATTACGCCCTTCGCGCCGGACACGATGCCGATGAGCCGTCTGGCCGAGTACATGGCCGATTTGGCACAACTGCTCGGGAGCGATCATAACGTTCATTTTGTTGAACTAACCGCGGGAAGCGCCCGCCTAGCTTACATCGTGGATGCTGAAGCCATCCCCAAGGTCACTGACCGGGTGCACAACGCGAGAATTGGACAGGGACCAAAGGAGGCAATTAGCGCAATCTCTCGGATAAACCGAAAGCTCGCCGACGATGGCGGGGATGGAAGGATTATCGAGAAAGGTGGCGCCGAAATAATCGAGTTCCCCGGGAAGCGCGAAGAACCTGCCGCGTTCGAGGGTCATGCGATACAGATGGATTCCTTAGACGGGTTCCTAGTGAGGCTTGGAGGAAAAAAAGAAGACGTACCTATTCATTTTGAAAATCGTGAAGGTCGCACTTTCAGCGGAACTTCGAGTCGTTCTGTTGCTAGAACACTAGCGCCACACCTTTTTGGCGCAGAACTCCGGTTTTTCGGTTTAGCAAACTGGACCATGAATCCGCATGGCACTTGGGTTCTTTCGCGCTTTCTGATTCAACGTTTTATAATTCTCGATGATGAAACACTTCAGGAGAGCGTGTCTTTTTTGCGGAACGTTCCCAATAATGACTGGAATCAGATCGCTGATCCATGGCTCGTTTTGCAGGAACTTCGTGCCGACGAAGAGGTGCAGTGCTAATGGTCGTTATCGACGCAACAATGTTGCTATTGTTTCTCTCGCCGACAGCACCGCCGCCGAGTGACCCGCAGCTCAGCACCCATCAGTTTTTTGTAACTGCGGATTGACGCCCCGAATCGGCGCGTGATTCAAGGAGTCCGCCCTTATTCGGAGCGGGTTCTGGATGGTTGGTGGGATCGCTCGGCAAGCCGAAGGCATTGCCCAGGAACTG
>JAPLOI010000042.1 GCA_026400815.1 Alphaproteobacteria bacterium | reverse complement strand
GGACATCCTGACCGGCGGCACCGCCAACGACACGCTCGCCGGCGGCGACGGCACCGACACGCTGACCGGCGGCGCCGGCAACGACACGCTGACAGGTGGTGCCGCCATCGACCGCTTCGTGGTGGATGCGGGCACCGACACAGTATCCGATCTCGGCCTGGGCGGCGCCGACATGCTGCAGGTCGCGACAGGAACGAGTGCGAGCGCCACCCTCGGGGCAAGCTGGACGGCAACCTCCGCCACCACCAACGCGGGATCGGCCACCCTCCTGGCCAACGGGTTCGGGGTGAACCTGGCATCGGCGGCCGGGGTAAATGGCTGGACGGTGAGCAACGCCGGCAGCACCACCGCCGTCACCCTGACCGGCTCGGCACGCGCCGATCTCATCACCGGAGGTGATGGTAGCGACGTGCTGACGGGCGGCGCCGGCAACGATACGCTGGCTGGCGGCGCAGGCGCCGATCGGCTTGTGGTGGATGCCGGCACCGATACGGTGGTCGATCTCGGCTTGGGCGGTGCGGATGTGCTCCAGGTTTCCGCCGGCGCCGCGGCGAACGCCACGCTCGCGGCTGACTGGACTGCAACCTCGGCCAGCAGCAACGGCGGTACTGCAAGCCTGCTGGCCAGCGGCTTCGCGGTGAATCTCGCAGCGACCGCAGGCGGTACCGGCTGGACCGTCAGCAATGCCGGCAGTTCAACTGCCGTTACCCTGACCGGCTCGGCGCGCGTCGACACCCTGACCGGCGGAACCGGCGATGACACGCTCAGCGGCGGTGCCGGCAACGACACGCTGGCCGGCGGCGAGGGGAGCGATACGCTTACTGGTGGCGCCGGCAATGACATGCTGACAGGTGGCGCCGCCGCTGATCGCTTCGTGGTGGATGCGGGCACCGACACGGTGGCCGATCTCGGCATTGGCGGCGCGGACGTGCTGCAGGTCGCCGCAGCCGCCCTGGCGAATGCCACCCTGGCGGCGGACTGGACCGCCACCGCCGCCACCAGCAACGCCGGAACCATCGCGCTGCTGGCCAACGGCTACACGGTGAACCTGGCATCGGCCACCGGTGATGTGGGTTGGACGGTCAGCAACGTTGGCGGCAACACCGCCGTCATCCTCACCGGCTCAGCCCGCGCCGACACCCTGACCGGCGGCACCGCCAATGACACGCTGGTCGGCGGCGGCGGCACCGACACGCTGACAGGCGGCGCCGGCAACGACATGCTAACGGGTGGTGCCGCCGCCGACCGCTTCGTGGTGGATGCGGGCACCGACACAGTCGCCGATCTCGGCCTGGGTGGCGCCGATGTGCTGGTGGTGGCCACAGGCACAACTGCGAACGCCACGCTCGCGGAAAGCTGGACGGCAACCTCCGCCACCACCAACGCGGGATCGGCCACCCTTCTGGCCAACGGGTTCGGGGTGAACCTGGCATCGGCGGCCGGGGTAAATGGCTGGACGGTCAGCAACGCCGGCAGCACCACCGCCGTCACCCTGACGGGCTCGGCGCGCGCCGACAGCCTGACCGGCGGCGACGGAACCGACTCGCTGGCCGGCGGCGCCGGCAACGACACGTTGGCCGGCGGCGACGGGAGCGACACGCTCACCGGCGGCACGGGCAACGACACGCTGACAGGTGGCGCTGCCGC
>JAPLOI010000043.1 GCA_026400815.1 Alphaproteobacteria bacterium | reverse complement strand
TGTCTCGCAACCCAACCCTACCCAGCACTGCCACGGTGACCACCGCCGTGGATAAGTCGCCCGCCTCCGCCAGACTCTCGGCGGTCGCTACGGCGGGCGACTTACCCACCGCTCCTACACCACGCCCGGGGACACGACCCTGCCCGGCGTTATCCCGCGGGCCGTGTGCCCGCTTCGGCCCTTTTTGGGGAGATGCGACCATGAACCTTGGAACCATTCTGATTGTTGTGCTGCTGCTGGCGCTGATCGGTGCGTTGCCGAATTGGCAGTACAGCACGGGCTGGGGCTACTACCCGAGCGGCGTGTTGGGCACCGTGTTGATCGTGATCGTGGTGCTGATCCTGATGGGGCGCATGTAGCAGCCACCGTGCCTTGCGCGGCGCCGGGTGTGCCGGTGCCGCGCGGCGGGAACGCCAGGCCAGGCGGGAGCGTTTCCGCCGGCACAGCTTGGGAGAGTGCCATGCGATCCATTTCGATGGCGGTTGCCGCCCTGCTGATGGCCCTGCCAGCGGCGGCGCAGACGGACCCGGTGACGGGAGCGCGGCCGGGGCATGTGCCAGGGGTGGGCGAATCGCTGCCGCGGTCTGACCGGGCCAGCAATATCGGGCCCGGAACGGTGCAGGGCATTGCCCCGAGCCTGCCGCAGCCCGCGGTGGGGGATGCCGGTGAGGCCCGCGACTACCTGCGGGCGGCGCGCGAGGCGTTGGCCGGTGGGCGGACGGGGCTGGCCCAGGAATCGCTGGAGATGGCGGAGACGCGGCTGCTGAGCCGGGTGCAGCCGAGCGAGGTGATCGCGCCCAGCGGCGAGCCGTTGGTGATGCTGATCCGCCGGGCGCGCCAGGCGCTGGATTCCCGCCAGCCGGCACAGGCGTTGGAGATGGTGGACGCGGCCCTGCGCTGAGGGCGCAATGGCGCCAGGCGAGGCGGCCGACGCGAGGCTGCTGGAAGAACGCAGCCCGAAGCGTTTTTCAGCGGGGCGATCACGCTGGGCGGCTGATGCAGATCGGGGCGGCGATCGGGCAGGTTCAGCTTTCGCTCAACGGGTTCGTGGAGACGTTCCCGCGCATCGCGGAACGGCGCATCGCGGTGGCTCGCGTGGTGGTGTTCCGCGACGTGATCGGGGAGCTGGATGCGCTGATCGCCAATGCCTCCCAGCTGACCCTTGCGATTACGGAATGGGTACCGGACCGGCTGGCGAGGCAGCTGGACAAGGAGGAGCGGTGGGACCGCATCCTGAGCCTGGGCGAGCAGCAGCGCCTGGCGTTCGTGCGCCTGTTGCTGCACCGGCCGCGCTGGATCTTCATGGATGAGGCGACGGCCGCGCTGGATGAGGCGGACCAGGACGGGCATCGGCCTGGGCCGGAGGCGTTGCATACCCGCACGCTGCAGTTGCTGCGGGCGGAGGGCGGCGCGCGACTGACGCGCAAGACGCCGCGGTGGGTTTGATGCAAGCCCTGGTGGTCCGGGGGTGCTGACGCGGCGGCCGGGGTACCGGCCGCCGGCACACTCAGCGGGTGGGAACGGGGCGGGTGACGGCGGTCGGGCGGCCGGAATCCATCGTGCGGTCGATCGTGCGGCCGGCGGCGGTGCCGGGCGGGTTGCCGGGCATCCCGTCGGACTGCGAGGGGTAGGCGCCGGAGACGTTGGTGCCGGAGGCGCGGTCTACCGCGCGGCTGGCTTCGGTGCCTGGCGGGTTCACGCGGGTGCCGTCGGACTGGGCGGGGTAGGCGCCGGAGACGTTGGTGCCCGCGGCGCGGTCCATCGCGCGGCCGCTGGCGGTGCCGGGCGGATTGGTGCCCTGGGGCGCACAGGCGGCGAGGCCAGCGACAACCAGGGCGCAGGCGGTGAGACGCATGGGGTTCATGGTGATGGTTCCTTCGTGGTTCGGCCGCGACGGGTCTCTGTTGCGCGGCCGGATCGCTTTCGCGGGTGGCGCGCGTGCGGCCAGGGGGTGCAACGCGGCGCGAGGGCAGAGGTTGCAGCGCAACCGCGGCGGGGGGTGCGGCGTTGGCCCTGGGCAAGACAGATGGGAGGTTGCGATGCGCGGCGGGTTGTTGTGGCTGCTCGGGATCCCGATCCCGATCATCATCCTGCTGTACCTGTTCGGGGTGCTGTAGCGGACACGAAGAAGGGCGGTGCAGGGGAACCCCTTGGGGAACCCCTTGGGGAACCCCGCACCGCCCTTTCCGTGCCGGGCTGGATCAGCCGCGGCGCAGCGTGTCGTAGCTGAAGGCCGGGCGGCCCTGCAGCGTTTCCTTGCTGGCGTTGGGCATGATGATGCGCTCGCGTTCGGTGTTCCAGTGCAGCTCGCTCAGCGGGATGGCGACGAGGCGGCCGCCCATGCCGAGGAAGCCGCCGACCTGGATGACGGCGACCGGGCCCTGCATGGCGCCGGGGGGCATGGTGATACCCGGGGCGGGGCTGGTTGCACCCATGGCGGTGGGCGTGGCGAGGATGATGTCGTCCACTTCGCCGATGCTTTCGCTGCGGTCGTTGTAGACGTTGGCGCCGATCAGCTGGGACAGGCGCGGGCGGTGCCTGACGATCGCGTCTGCCGGCACTGTGCCCATCATGGCGCCTATGCCGGTGCCTGGCATGCCGGTGCCTGGCATGGTGGTGCCTGGCATGGTGGTGCCGGGCATGGTGGTGCCCGTGGTGCCGCCGGGGGCCTGGGCCAGTGCGGGGCCCGCGGCGAGGGCGGCGGCGAGGGCGACGGGAAGGAGTTGCAGAAGGAACGTGTCCTTGCGCTTCATGGTGGAATCCTCTCTGGAGTTCGGCAGCCCGGCGCGCCCGGGCGCCGCGGTGGGCACAGGGGCTGCGTGGATGGCAAACGCACGCACCGGGGTGGGGTTGCATCCGCACCGCTTCCCGCGCGTACACGAAAGGCCCGGCCGCGCAGGGCCGGTCAGCGCCCCGTGACGCTGCGGATGAGCGACTGCACGATGCTGCCGCAGAGCGTTCGGGCGGGGCGGTCGCGGTGGAAGATGCGCAGCATGTCCCCCACCATCGTGGCGGTGCCGATTTCGTGCAGGGCGCGGCGGCGGATGTTCAGGGCTTCCAGCGCGACCTTGTCTGTCTTGCGGCGGCCGAGGGCGAACAGGATCGCGGCGAGGATCGCATCGCCCAGCGCCACCCAGAGCACGGCTGCGGGAGTGCCGGTTCGAGTGGCGATCCACGCCACGGCTGCGACATGGAGCATTGCGAGGGCGAACAGGACGAACAGCGTGGCCGCGGCCATCATCGCCGTGTTGCGCGCGATCCGCCTGCCTTCCTGCTTCAGGCGCAGCAGCTCCGCCTGGGCGGCGACCTCCAGCAGCTTTGCGCTGGCCAGCACGGTTCAGCGCCGCATCAGCGCGGCGAACACGAAGCCGGCGAGGGCGGCGACGCCGATGGCGGTGAGCGGCTGTTCGCGCACCGTGCCGGAGAGGCGGTTGACCTGGTGGCGCACCGTGTCGCTGGCGGCCAGCGCGGCGGCCTCGGCCTGGTCGGCGAGCGCGCTGACGGCGGGGGCGACGCGGTTATGCAGCAGCATGTCCACCTTCTCGCGCAGGGCGGCGATTTCGGCATGGGCGTCGGTGCTGTAGGGGGTGGATGAGGATGAGCTGGACATCGATGTCTCCTGGAAAAGCGGGGCGCTGTCAGCGCCGCTTGCATTCGGTTCGCGGTGCGCATTCGCCTGCGACCCGCACGAAGGCGCAACGCGCCGGACCGTGGCGCGTTGCATTCCGACCTGAATGATTCCGGGAAGGATCCCGCGATGGCTCCGTTCCGCCGGCCGGCATGGTGCGGCTGTTCGCGCCGCCCGATGCGGCGGAGGCGGTGCTCAGACCGTTGCCGGACGGAGAGAGGGCGCAGGGCGCTCCGGGTGCATCTCTGTCGTGACGTCGATTTCCATCGGCATGGCGTCGGAGGGCGTGCCGGTGAAGCTGCCGGCCATCGGGATGGCCTGTTCCGGGGTGCGGGTGCTGGCGACGCGCACGAGATGGGTGCCGGCGAGCAGGCCGTTGGTGGGGTCGTATTCCACCCAGCCGGCGCCGGGCAGGTAAATGCTGCACCAGGCGTGGGTGGCGCCGCCGCCGACCATGCCCTGCGTGCCGGTGTCGTACAGGTAGCCGGTGACGAAGCGGGCGGCGAGGCCGAGGGAGCGGGCGGCCTCCATCATCAGCAGGGCGAAATCGCGGCAACTGCCGGTGCCGGTTTCCAGGGTTTGCGTGGGGGGCTGGGTGCCTTCCTCCGCACGGGCGGCGTAGGTGAAGCCGTTGCGGATCGCCTGGGTCATGGTTTCCAGCAGGCCCAGCGTGCGCATGCGGCCGTTGGAGAAGCGGCGCGCCCAGCCATCCACCAGGCGCGCGGGATCGGGCACCTGGCGCTCGGCGAGGCGGGCGAGATCGGGCATTTCGTCGGACGCGTAGGAGAAGGGGAAGAACTCCGCGGCCGGGTCCAGCGTGGCGCGCGGCAAGGCGGGGCCGGCGGGGTAGTGGGTGAGGTCCAGGCGGGAGGTGATGGAGAGGTGGTCGGTTCGCGCCTCCTCCGGCCATTCGAGGATGCAGATGGAGTTGCCGAAGACGTCATGCGCCCAGCGTGTGGTCGCCGGGGGCGGGTCGATCGTGAGGGTGGCCGCGTGCAGGCGCAGGTCGTGGCTGTCCTGCGGGCGGACCATCAGGCGGTGCGGGCCGAGGGCCACGGGGGTGCGGTAGCGGTAGCGTGTGGCATGGGTGATCCGCAGCTCGGGCATGGGGGAGGCTCCTGTCGGGCGGCGGCGCTGCGGCGGCGGCGCGGAGCAGGCCGTGGCGGCCCAGACGCGCAGCAGGAAGTGGCGGCGCAGACGGGCGCCGGCGGCGGTGCTGGAGGTGAGTGCCACCAGGGCGGGGGCAAGGATGAGGCCGGCGAGGACCGGGGCCATCCAGGCGGCGAGCAGCGGGGCGACGGCGAGGGCCAGCGCGAACAGCAACAAGCCTAGCACGACATGCGGCGCCGCGAAGCGCATGGCTTCCCCCCAGACCAGGCGGGTGAGGGCGCGCACGCCGTCGCGCGGGGCCCAGAAGCTGGCGGTGTTGTCGTGGATGTCGCTTTTGATGGGGATGTCCACCGGCGTGATCTCGCCATGCCGGTGGATGCAGCTTGCCGCATTGGCACCGGACGACCACGCACCGTGGGGGTGGCGGCGGTGGTCGTCCGGTGGTGCGGGGCGGGAAGCCGAGAACCGCACGGTCTCTCAATGCACGCGACGGCGAGGGGTTCCGTCGTGTGCCGTTCAGCGACGCGAGAGCAGGAAGCCGGTGAAAAGGCCGAGGGCGGCGGCGGCGAGCACGGTGGTGACGGGATAGTCGCGGATGCGGCGCGCGGCTTCTTCCGCCATCATTTCCCCGGTGTGCTGCACGGCGCCGCCGTAGTCGCCCGCGGCGTGCATGGCGCGGCGGCCCTGGTCGCTGGCCAGGGTGATGGCATCGTCCAGCCCGTGGCGGGCTTCTGTGGCCATGGACTGCATGCGGTTGCGAACGTTGGGCATGGGGTTCTCCTGGGTGTGTGGACCGCAGGGCAACTCTGGTGCCGGTGGGGGGTTCCGAAAGTGTTGCGGAGGCGGATCAGGTCCGAACGACGAAGCTGGCCGGGAAGGTCAGGGTCCAGTGCAGGCCTGCCGGCAGGTACTCGGCCTTCACCTCGCCCTGCACGCCACGGGCCACGGTGCGCTCGATGACCAGCCGGCCGAAGCCGCGGCGGGAGGGCGGGGCGACGGGTGGGCCGCCGACCTCATGCCAGATGATCTCCACCTTCTCCCCGCTCTCGCCGCTGCCGGGCAGCAGGCGCCAGGCGATGACGACGCGGCCGCCGGGGGCCGACAATGCGCCGTAGCGCGCGGCGTTGGCGGCTAGTTCATGCAGCGCCATGCCGATGTGCTGCGCGGCATCGGGCTGCAGGTGCAGCGGCGGGCCGGTGATTTCGGTTTGCGAATCCGTGATGTCGGCGAAGTGGCCGAGCTGGGAGCGCACCAGGGCGCGCAGCGAGGCGCCGGACCAGTCTTCCTGCACCAGCAGATCATGCGAGCCGGCGAGCGATTGCAGGCGGGAGGAGAAGCGGGTTTCGAAATCGGCCACCGAGGTGGCGTTGTTGGCGGTCTGGCGGGTGATCGCCGCGATCACCGCGAGCAGGTTGAGCGAGCGGTGGGTGACCTCGCGCATCAGCAGGCGGATGCGGGTTTCCTGGTCCTTGTAGTGCGTGACATCGATCGCCGCGGCGATGATGCCGATGATCGCGCCGCTGTCGTTGCGCATGGGCTGCACGGAAAGATCGAGCCAGCGTTCCGCGCCGCCATGCGCCACGCGGATCTCGCGCCGGGCGGGCTCGCCGCTGTCCACCACGGCGCGCTTCAGCGCGGTGACGGAGGCCATGGAGGGATCGGGGTTCACCTCTTCGTCGGTGCGGCCCACCATTTCGTCTGCGGTATGGTTGTATTCACCCTTGCTGATCCAGGTGAAGCGCAGCGCGCGGTCTTGCAATGCGACGGTGACGCCGGTGGCGCTGAGCGCGATCTCGAAGCGCAGGCTCACTTCGGTGAGGGCGTGGGTGCGTTCGGCCACGCGCTGGTCGAGCGTGGCGGAGAGGTCGTGCAGCCGGGTCTCCCGCAGGGCGAGCTGGCGCACATGGCGGCGCGTGTCGCACAGCAGCAGCACGGCCAAGGCGGTGGCCAGGAGCAGGCAGGCGACGATGGCGAACACCACCTGGGTGCCGAGGCGGCGCTGCTGCAGGGCCAGCCGGTCGAGCGCGATGTTGGTGGTGGCGACCATCCGGGCCGCGGTGGCTTGTGCCTCTGCCATGGCCTGGCGGGCGGCGGGGTCGCGCAGGGATGCGGCCGCGGGCGTGGCGGTGCGGTCGGCCGCGGCCTGCAGTTGTGCCTGGGCCTGGCGCACGGCATCGCGCAGGGCGCTGCCTTCGGGGCCCGGGAGTGGTGCAAGCAGGGTATCGAGCCGCGCGGCGGCGGCCTGCAAGGCAGCCCGCTCCGGTGGCTCGTGGGTGAGGAGCAAGGCGCGCTGGGCGGATTCCACCGCCATCAACCCTTCCACAACAGCAACAGTTGTGCGCCGTGCCTCGGCGGTGGCCAGCACGGCGTCGCTGGAGCGGATGGTGCGCCAGGCGAGGTAGGCGGCCAGCACGCAGGCCAGCGCCAGCAGCAGGAAGCCGCCCGCCGCGGCGAGCAGTGAGCGCCGGCGCTGGCGCAGCACGGGCAGGAGGCCGGGCAGGTTCGGCCGCGGGCTTTCGGTGCCGGGCTGGGTTTCGCCTTCGGCTTGCATGACCCCACCTTTGCTGCCGGGCATCGCGGCCTGGTGGCCGCGCTTGGTGGGGTGGGTCAGGCGGTGGCGGAGGGTGTGGCCGCCAGCGTGGCGCGCCGGTCGAAGAACAGCGCCTGGGTGATGATCGCCTTCACCGCATCGGTGCGGAACGGCTTGGTGATGAGGAAGGTAGGTTCCGGCCGGCTGCCGGTGAGCAGGCGTTCGGGATAGGCGGTGATGAACACCACGGGCACGCTGCACACGGCCAGGATCTCCTTCACCGCATCCAGGCCGTTGCTGCCATCGGCCAGTTGGATATCGGCCAGCACCAGGCCGGGGCGATGGTCGGCCAGCGCGGCCACGGCTTCGGTGCGGGTGCGCGCCACCTGCAGCACGCGGTGGCCGAGGCTGGTGACGACGGCTTCGAGGTCCATGGCGATGATCGGCTCGTCCTCGATGATCAGCATGTCGGTGGAAAGATGGGCGGCGATCTCGCTGCTGGCCATGCCGAGCAGCGCCTGGATATCGGCCCGCGGGCGGCCCATGACCTCGGCCATCTCCTCCGTGCTGAAGCCTTCCAGCGCGTTCAGCAGGAAGGCGACGCGGGGGAGAGGGGTGATCGCCTCCAGCCGGCTATGGGTGGTTTGCATCATCCGGTTCTCGGGGTCGGCGGTGCCGTCCTGGTTGACCGGGATGGAGCCCCAGATGCGCAGGAAGGCACGGAACAGCGAGAGGCGCGTGGGGGCCGGGTCGCCGGCGCCGGTGCCTTCCACCACGGCTTCCAGCGTGGCGGCGACATAGGCATCGCCGCTGGCCTGGCTGCCGGTGAGGGCGCGGGCGAAGCGGCGCAAATACGGAATATGTGAGGCAATGGAAGAAACAATGTTCATGAGGCTCCCCTGTGACAGCCGCGGGTCCCCCGGCGTGGTCAGCCTTACCAAAGGGGGGGGCAGGCCGCCACATGGCGTGGGAACCCCGGGGCTGCTGGCGCGTTCACTAGGCCGCGTGGACAAAGCGTATCCAAATCTTGATTGCGGCGAGTTTGGCGAAGCCGAGGAAGCTTTCAGCTGTGTGGTCGTATCTTGTAGCGACGCGCCTGCTTTCCTTGAGCCGATTGAAGAACCGTTCGATC